>JABJKS010000016.1 GCA_018660265.1 Rhodospirillaceae bacterium
ACTCGCCGAACCAGAACTTACCGCCATTCGCGGAAAACGCATTGGTATGATTTTCCAAGAACCAATGACCGCGCTCAACCCGGTGTTCTCAGTTGGCGCACAGGTCGCTGAGGCCTTGTGGCTGCACGAACCCATGAGCAAGGCGGATGCGCGCATTCAAGCCGTGCAGATGCTGGAACGAGTCGGCATTGCCGATGCGGCGGCGCGTGCCGACAGCTACCCGCACCAACTTTCCGGCGGCATGCGCCAGCGGGTCATGATCGCGATGGCGTTGATCTGCAAGCCTGATATCCTGATTGCAGACGAGCCCACCACAGCGCTCGACGTCACAGTTCAGGCGCAAATTCTCGATCTGATTTTGGAGATGCAGGCCGAACTTGGGCTGGCTGTCTTGTTTATTTCCCACGATCTTGGTGTGGTCTCTGAAATTGCCGACGAAGTCATGGTGATGTACGCAGGTCGAGTGGTTGAGCAGGCATCTGCCGCTGAGTTATTTGCCACGCCAAATCATCCCTACACCCAAGGGCTCATAGCCACCTTACCTCAGTCCCAGAATAAGAATAAGCGCCTTCCGGCTATCCCCGGACAAGTTCCGGACCTGCGTGATATGCCGCAAGGCTGTGCCTTTGCACCCCGTTGCCCTATTGCGGAAGACCGATGCAGAGTTGAAACACCGCCATTGGTCGGTGGTACCGCGTGTTGGAAGGTGGGTTTATGAGCCAAGCGCCCCTCCTTCAAGCCCCCCTTCTCCAAGCCAGGGCCATCACTCATCGCTTTCCTGTCTCCAAAGGCCGGAACCTCGTGGCGGTGAACGATGCTGATCTTGACCTATTTGCGGGGGAGACCCTCGCCATTGTCGGAGAATCTGGCTGTGGGAAAACGACATTGGCTCGCGCGGTCTCGTGGCTTGTCCCACCGACAGGCGGCAGTGTTCACCTTGAGGGCGTAGAGTTGGGGCAACTTACAAAGAAAGAGCTCCGCCAAGCCCGGCGAGAAATTCAAATGGTGTTCCAGGACCCTTATGGATCATTAAACCCACGCCAGCCCGTGGGATCGGCCATTGCTGAGCCACTAACCATTCATCGCATCGGTACAGCGCAGGAGAGGACTGATAAGGTAGCAGCCCTTATGGAGTCCGTGGGACTGCGCCCAGACGACGTTAGCCGCTACCCCCACCAGTTCTCAGGCGGTCAACGCCAGCGCATCGCCATCGCCCGCGCCATTGCACTGGAGCCCAAAATCATTGTCGCTGATGAGCCAGTTTCGGCCTTGGATGTATCGGTACAAAGCCAAGTCCTGAATCTGTTATCGGACCTAAAGGATGCCCACGGCCTTACTTTTTTATTTATTAGCCATGATTTAACCGTCGTCCGGCATTTTGCGGATCGGGTCGCTGTTATGTATCTCGGCAAAATCGTCGAGGAAGGCGCCGTTTCCGATGTCTTCGAGCACCCCAAACACCCTTACACTCAGGCCTTAATCGCTGCGGCACCCAAGATTGGCCAGGGCAAGCGCACGCCCGGCAGCGCGCTTAAAGGCGACGTGCCAAGCCTCTTAAACCCGCCTTCAGGCTGCGCATTCCATCCCCGCTGCCCGGTGGCAGTTGATCGCTGCCGGACGGAGGCTCCTTTGTTAAAAGCAAATGTTGCCTGCCACCTCTTGGACGAGGGCGGGTCATGATTAGTTACCTAAGCCACCGCGCCCTGCATTCATTGATTGTGCTTTCTGTCATGTCGTTTGTGATTTATGGCCTGATGGGCCTGATGCCGGGTGATCCTATTGACTTGATGATCAGCGCAGATCCAAAGCTGACCAGCGAAGATGCAGTTCGGTTGCGCGAGCTATATGGATTGGATAAATCGATTTTGGAGCGCTATGGAAACTGGCTAGAAGCCGCAGTTTCCGGGGACTTTGGGTATTCTAGACTGTTTGCAAAACCCGTGCTGGATGTTTTGTTCCCAGCGCTCGCCAATACCGTGGTGCTCATCGGATTTGCGATTGGATTTTCACTGTTAATTGGCCTGCCGGCTGGTTTGATTGCCGCCCTAAAACCCTATTCCAAGTTGGACTATTCGATTAATTTGATCGCATTCGGTGGTATTTCCATGCCGGCATTTTGGCTGGCCCTGCTGCTGATAATCTTATTCGCAGTGACATTGGGAATTTTGCCTGCGGGCGGAACTGGGGAACTGGCCGCGGGCGGCGCATGGACGAAGCTTCAGTTTCTGGTTCTACCGGTGATGACCCTGACCATCGCCAGCGTCGGGGGACATACCCGCTATATGCGGGCGGCGATGCTTGAGACGCTCCGCCAAGACTATATTCGCACCGCCAAGGCCAAGGGGGCCGGGTCGGGCCGAATTGTCCTCGTCCATGCCCTCCGGAATGCGATGATTCCGGTCGTTACCATAATCGCGCTGGATTTCGGGTTCCTATTTTCAGGTGCCCTGGTGACGGAAACAGTGTTCGCCTATCCCGGCATGGGCAAGCTGATCTTCGACAGCATTATGGGCAACGATTTTAACTTGGCATTGGTGGCGCTTTTGCTGGCAACAGGCGTGACGTTGATCGGTAACTTGTTGGCGGATTTGGCCTATGCCTGGTTGGACCCGAGGATTTCGTACGAATGACCCAACGAATTAATGCCTCAACC
>JABJKS010000048.1 GCA_018660265.1 Rhodospirillaceae bacterium
ATGAAAACTCCCCTCAAAAGGAAGTTTGAATCACATTTCAGAGTCTGTGGGAATCCCTTAAATGTCCACGGACCCTAGGTGAAAGACAGATCAGAGGAGCTTCGCTATGAGCATTCGCGCCGGTATTGGCCTATCCACCTATCCGTTTTCCAGCACCAAGGGGTTCTGGGATTGGGTGCAGATGTGCGAGGAGGGCGATATCGATTCCATTTGGCAGACCGATACCCTGGTCTCGAAAGAACCCATGCTGGAATGCATGACCACCATGGCGGCAATAGCCGGGGCCACGAAGAAATTGAAATTCGGCATGAACGTGGCGTCCGTCGCATTACGGGATCCGCTGGTGTTGGCCAAACAATGCGCCACAATCGATGTCTTGAGCGATGGGCGGATCCTGCCCGCCTTTGGTATCGGCAGCACATTTTCCGCTGATTGGCGGACCACGGGACGACCGACAAAGCGTCGTGGCAAGCGCACGGATGAAAGCCTGGAAATCATCTCTGGCCTGTGGCGGGGCGAGACCGTGACCCTGGATGGCGAATTTTTTCAATATGACGGCGTTCGCATCTCCCCCCTACCGGTGCAGAAACATCTCCCGCTATGGATTGGCGGCTCGTCGGCAGCGGCTGTGCGCCGGACCATTAAGTACGGCACCGGCTGGCAAGCATCGTTTGAGAACCCGACGCAGGCAGGTGAAACCGTAGAAGCCATTAAGCAGGGCATGATCGAAGCGGGCCGGGATTTTGAGGACGACCATTTTGGCACCGGGATCAATTTCCGCTTCGGCAAATGGGACGATGATATCGTGGTTCGGGCTGCCGAACGTTACGAGCGGGTCGGCGGACGCTCTGCCAAGGACAGCTTCTGCGTCGGTGGGCCGGAGGAGGTACTGGAAAAAATTCAGGCCTTTGCCGATGCCGGACTGCCGAAAATTATCCTTCGCCCCATGGCATCCGACGATGCGGACACAATTCACCAAACCAAGCTGATGATCGACGAGATCCAGCCTGGCGTTGCGGCAATGAACTAGTCGCAGCAGTTTCGAGTTATATTTTTTCTGAGGAAACCTGAATGTCATTACGAGTAGATGCCGCGCAGTTGGAAGCCCTGATCGCGGAAACCTTTGAGCGCGGCGGCTGTATGCGGGATGAGGCGGACCGGATCGCCATGCGTTTGCTGGGCGCTAATTTAACCGGGCATGACAGCCACGGTGTGCTGCGCACCTCCCGCTATATTGATTGGCTAAAGCGGGGCATTTTCCACGCCGGGCGCAAAGTGCATATCAATCTGGACACGGACGCCTTGTGTATTTTGGATGGTCAATATGGCTTTGGCCAAACCATTGGGGAACAGGCCGTGCGTTTGGGCATGGACAAGGCGGCAAAAAATGGGGCCGCCGTTGTCGCCCTGAACAACAGCGGCCATTTGGGCCGGATCGGTGACTGGGCCGAAATGGCGGCGGCTGAAGGCCTTGTCTCGATCCATTTCGTCAATGCCCGTGGCTCTGTTCTGGTGGCACCCTTTGGCGGTGCGGAAGCACGAATTTCGACAGCGCCATTTTGTGTTGGCGTACCCCGGGGGGAGGAGCCCCCGGTGGTGTTGGATTTCGCGACATCCATCGTGGCCGAGGGTAAAGTATTGGTCGCCTACAAAGGCGGCAAGCCATTGCCTGAAGGTGCCTTGATTGACGAGAACGGTAATTTTTCGTCCGAACCCGAAATTCTTTATGGCAGCGCCGGCCCCGATGCGCCACCCGCCGAACGCAACGGCTATGGTGCGATCCGGGCCATGGGGGATCACAAGGGCTCCGGCCTGGCGTTCATCTGCGAATTGCTGGGCGGCTCCCTAACCGGGAACCGAGCGACAGGATTACCGAACGAACATTTTGCCAATGGTATGTTGTCCATCTACCTCTCGCTGGAGACCTTCAATCAGGGCGGCGGCTTTGCCGATGATGTCACCCGCTATATCGACTATGTAAAAAGCGCCAAGCCAATTTACGCTAACGAGCCGGTCCTGGTTCCCGGCGACAAGGAGCGTGAGGTCAAGGCCGACCGCCTGGCCAACGGCGTACCTTTGTCCGACGAAGCCTGGGAAGACATCAAGGGTGCCGCCAAGCGCGTCGGTATGGAAACGGCGGAGATCGACGCTATCGCTCTGCCGCTGGAATAACCGCTATTTATTTTCCGTGAACTCTGTGCGAACGGGATAGACCCTGACCGCCTCCTTCAACTTCGCGGTTAGTTCATCATGGCTTCCCGTCAGGGTTATGCTGGCCAGGGTGCCGTGGGTGGGATCTGCCGCGACGACGACCACAGCCTCTGCGACAGTGTGTTTCAGCATGGCCGTCAGTTCCCGTTGCAGGACCAGACGGGCAGCCTCCATGCGCAGGGCGGGTTTGAATATCTTTCCAACCTGGGTCATGGGCATTTCCGCCAGGGCATATACATTGACCGGGTTCGCGGCTCGCTCCTGTATCCGTTCCCTGACAAAAATTTTGATGGCCTCTTCGTCGAAATCTTCACCGGTCCGCATCTGCACGAAAGCAACCGGCATCTCGCCGACCCGGCGGTCGGGCTGGCCGACGGCAGCCGCCAATTCGATGCCGGGGATTTGATAGAGGATTTCTTCGATCAAGGCAGGGTCAATGTTGTGGCCGCCGCGAATGATCAGATCCTTGGCCCGGCCCGTGTGCCAGACATATCCGTCTCCATCCATGCGCGCCAGGTCACCGGTGTTGAGCCAATCTCCCTGTACCCAGGTTTCCTCGTTATGGGCCGCATCGACATAGCCATCGATCACCTGGGGTCCCTTAACGACAAGCACGCCAATTTCGTTTTCATCGCAATCCCGCAGCCATCGCCCATCTTCATCCAATTCCACAATACGGATCTGCATAAAGGGAAAGCGGAAGCCGACGGAGCCGATGCGGTTTTCACCATGCAGAGGGTTCAGGGTCGCAAAGCTGTAGGTCTCGGTCATGCCCCAGCCTTCGATCAGGGGAAAGCCGAACTTCGCCGCCACATTGTTGGCAACCTCCAACGGCAATGTTGCGGCGGCGACAATGCCATAGCGAATTTTGCTCAAATCCAAATGCGCCGTGGGCAGACCCAACAGCGCCGACCAGCTCGCCGGCACGCCGCCTAAAGTAGAGGCACCGAAGCGTTCCGCATTGGCCAGAAAATCACGTACGGTTACCGGATCACGCAAGCCATTGGGGTGCAAAGTTACAATGGTATTGCCTGAACACAGACCATGCAGGCTGGCAGCGACCACGCCTCCCACGTGGAACAAAGGCACGCCCAACAAAATGACCGTAGGCTCCGGCGGTCCGACAAAAAAGTCCATGTTGGCGCATAGCAGTAACTGACCCAGGTGATTATGGCGGGCCAGTTTCGGCGCACCTGTGGTGCCGCCCGTATGCAGGTAAGCAGAGGTGTCTTCAGGTCGGATCTCTCGGTCGCTGATCAGACGATCGCCAGGTTGGCTGGCAATAGCGCTTTCGTAATGGATGACGCCGGGTTCCAAATCGGTGCCGTCGCCACCGACTTGAATGGCGATGATATCGGGCAATTTGGCACGAATTTCCTGAATACGGGGCCAGGATGTAGGCTCAATAGAGGGATGACAGCCGATCACCACCTTTGCCTTGCCGGATTTCATGATTGAAACAAGATGATCTGTTTCCAAAAAGGAATTGACCGGGTTTGCGATGGCGGTGGTGGCTGCGGCCCAAAGGCAAATGGCGGTATCGGGAAGAATGGGCAGCAATAATGTTACCGCGTCCTCCGCGCCGAGGCCCAGGTCATGGAGTAGGTTTGCAGTTTGATGCAGGCGTGTCAGCATTTCACTGTACAGCATCGTCGTCGGCGCTTCATCAACCGCCCCTGTGCGAAGTTGTAGGAAGGCCGCGCGATCTGGATACTTTTCAGCTGCTGCCCGAATGCCGTGATAGGTGCTTTGGGGTAAGTTCAAGGCGGACAGGGATTGCCGCTCAATCCCCTCCACATCGCCTAGGTTTCGAACCAATCTTTGCGTCGCCATAAAGTCTTTACCTCTTAGTCCATGAACGCAGGGATAATATGTAGCCGGGACTTCGAACCCTGTTCATACGATGCCGCAAGTAAATCGCCGCGATGGCAGGGCCGTCGATATGACTGATTGTATTGTCGGCCTGACAAGTGCAGCAATGGCGAAATTGGCGAACGATGCGCGTGCTCTTTGGGAAGGCGCTATTTTACCGGGTAAGGTGTTTAAGTCTTTAAATTGATCCGGATCTCGTCGCTGGTGCGTGCCATATGACGGATAAGTGCGGCCAGGAACAGGGACGCACCGGCAATCTCCATACTTTCCTGGAGCACATTCAGAATGCCGGTTGTAAAACCGTCACCATAGGTTTCCCACCAATATGAAATTATGAACTCGGTGCCAAAGGCACCACCCACATAGATCAAGCCGGCCAGAATAAATCGATAACGGCTGCCCGGTTGCAGCTGCCGCAGAAAGCCGAGATAGGAGAACAAAAAGATCGTCATCAATACGGCGGCTGGCAATGTCCAGGCGTAATAGAATGCGCCGCCAAGATCGAAGGTTTCTCGTACCGGGCGAACCGTCATCTCATGTATGACGGACGTTTCATCCATGGAGATATAGAGAAAAATCAGAGACAGGATCAACCAATGGCGGCGGCTGCCTTCGCCGTTCGGCGTCTGGGACAAGCCGATGATGGCCAAACACAGGGCACAACTTGATAGCACCAGGGCTGAATACCAGGTGGGGATGTTGGCTTCTTCCGCCAATGACAATTGCCGTACGACACCCAATAGCCGTTTATGATCGAGTAGGTAGTAGGAGATTTCAGAGGCCGTGCCGAGGACCGTCAGAACAATCCAGGCAACCAGCAAAAAAATCTCAATGCGATGGCGGGATAGTGAAAGCTGCATGAACTGTCCCAGTAACTGTCCGAACTAAGGTGCCGAAATGCGTACCGCGCAATATTTAACCTCGGCAATTTTGCCATCCGGGTCCAGGGCCGCACTGGTCAATAAATTTGCTGCCGCCTCGGCAAAACAGAACGGCAGGAAGATCGTGCCGGGTTGAACACCAACGTCGGACCGCGCCATCAACTCCACGCTGCCACGGCGGCTTTCCACCTGAATGCGACCGCCGGGCGAAATGCCCAAAGCCTCCAGCGTACCGGGTGGTACCCGGGCCACCGCTTCGGGCTCCAACTCGTCAAGGATAGAGGCGCGTCGGGTAATGGCACCCGTATGCCAATGCTCCAGCAAGCGCCCGGTCAATAAAACAACGGGGAAGTCTTCATCCGGCAACTCGTCCGGCTGGCGTACATCACAAGGCACGAACTTGCCCTTGCCGTTGGCGGTTGGGAAACCATCACCAAACATCACCGCCTGGCCCGGATCATCCTCCGTCGCGCAGGGATAGGTGATGGCATCCTCTGCCTCCAGGCGCTGCCAGCTCATGCCATGGATGGAATTCATGCCCAGGCGCATTTCCGCGAAGACATCCGCTGGTCCCTCGTAATGCCAATCCAGGCCCAGACCATTTGCCATCTGCTCGATGATCCATAAATCCTGCCGGGCATCACCGGGTGGCTGCAGGGCCTGGCGACCCATTTGCACCTGTCGGTTGGAGTTGGTAACCGTGCCATCCTTTTCGGGCCAGGCGGAAGCCGGCAAAACCACATCCGCATAGCAGGCGGTTTCCGTCAGAAAGACGTCCTGGACCACCAGATGTTCCAGCTTCGCCAGGGCGGCGCGGGCATGGCTTACATTGGGGTCGGACATGGCCGGATTTTCGCCCATGATGTACATGCCCCTGATATCGCCCGCGTGCACGGCGGCGGTAATCTCAACAACCGTCAAACCGGGGTTGGGATCCAATTTGGTCTGCCATAACGCCTCGAACCGGGCCTGTGCCTCCGGGTTGTTGACCGGTTGATAGTCGGGGTAAACCATGGGAATCAGACCGGCGTCGGACGCACCCTGAACGTTGTTCTGCCCACGCAGGGGATGCAGGCCTGAGCCGGGGCGGCCGATCTGCCCCGTGGCCAAACATAAAGAGATCAGGCAGCGGGCATTGTCGGTGCCGTGAATATGCTGGGAAATCCCCATGCCCCAGAAAATCATAGCTGTCTTGGCCCGGGCAAAAGCACGGGAGGCGGTTCGCACCTCCTCTGCCCTGACACCGGTAACGGCCTCCATCGCCTCGGGCGAAAAGGCCTTTACATGTTCAGCCAGTTCTTCGAAACCTTCCGTATATCGGGCGATATAGTCGTGATCCACCAAATCTTCGTCGACGATCACATGCAGCATGGAATTCAACAGAGCCACATCCGTGGCCGGCTTCAATTTCAAGATCCAATCAGCATGCCGGGACAGGGCAGAGCCATCGGGATCAACGATGATCAATTTGCTGCCTTGTTTCACCGCCTGTTTGAAAAACGTTGCGGCAACGGGATGATTGACCGGTGGATTGCAGCCGATGGTCAAAATGACATCCGCCTCCAGGGCATCGGTAAAGGGCGCGGTCACGGCCCCTGAACCAATGGTTTGCATCAACGCCGCAACGGACGAGGCGTGACACAACCGCGTGCAATGATCGACGTTGTTGCTGCCAAAACCCGTGCGCACAAGCTTTTGAAACAAATAGGCCTCTTCATTAGAGCCCTTGGCCGACCCTAAGCCTGCCAGCGCCGTCCCGCCGTGATCTTCGCGGATGGAACCCAGCCCGGCGGCAGCGCGTTGCAATGCTTCTTCCCACGTCGCTTCACGAAAATGGCTCAAAGGATTGGCGGGATCGATATTCACATCGTCCTTGGCGATACCCTCCCGTCGGATCAACGGGGTCTGCAAACGTTCGGGACTATGGATATAGTCAAAGCCAAACCGGCCTTTGACACACAAGCGTCCGTGATTGCCCGGACCATCACGTCCCTCAACACCGACAATCCGGTTGCCCCGGACGTTGAAGGTCAATTGGCAACCAACACCACAATAAGGACACACGGAGGCGACTTGCTTGTCGCCCGTAATCGGACCACCTTTCGGCAGCAGCGCTCCCGTTGGGCAAACCTGGACGCATTCGCCGCACCCGACGCAACGGCTTTGTGCCATTGGGTCATCGAAATCAAAGGCGACATGGGTATCCACACCCCGTCCTGCCATGGCAATGACGTCGTTAACTTGAACCTCGCGGCAGGCCTGAACACACAGATTGCATTGAATGCAGGCATCCAGATTAACCTGTATGGCGGGATGACTAAGATCAGGCATAGGGGCGGCATGACCGCGGGCAGGATAGCGACTACTCTCCACACCCATCGCCGCGGCCCAGTGCCAAAATTTAGAATTCGGGTCATGGGCTTCGGCCTTGCCGGGCTGATCACCCAGCAACAGCTCCATCACCATGGCACGGGATTTTGTTGCCCGTTCCGATTGGGAGTTGACCGTCATGCCTGTCGTGGGAAGGCGACGGCAGGACGGTGCCAGGGTACGCTCCCCCTCAATCTCCACCACACAGGCACGGCAATTGCCATCAGCGCGATAGCCGATCTCTGTCGTGTGGCAGAGATGGGGAAGGGTGGTGCCCATCCGTTTGGACACATCCCAGATACTCTCTCCCGGTTGAGCCTCAACCGAAACACCATCAAGCTCGAATGTGATTGCCACGCTCATTTACGGGCTCCTACGGTAATGGCGCCGGGAAAATGCCGCAACGCACAACGAATGGGATTGGCGGCTGCCTGGCCAAGGCCACAAATGGATGCATCGGCCATGACCTGGGCCAAATCCTCATAGGCTGCATCCGTATCGGCAGATTTCCCGGATGCCAACATGGCAACTGCCTTTTCCGTGCCAACCCGGCATGGTGTGCATTGCCCGCAGCTTTCATGGGCGAAAAAGCGCATCAGATTATCGACGACACCGGCAATTTGGTCAGCTTGGGACAATACGATCAAGGCGGCTGAGCCGATTAACCCGCCGTGTTGTTCCAGCGTGCCAAAATCCATTGGTTCGTCCGCCAGGGAAGCGGGCAGGATGCCGCCAGAGGCACCACCTGGCAGAAATGCCGTCAGTTCATGGCCATCGGCCATGCCGCCGCAGTATTCTTCGATCAAAGTGCGGGCCGAAATCGCCCTTGGGACAAATTTGACACCAGGTTGGCGCACCCGGCCCGAGACTGAAAAGCTGCGCATATCGGCGAATTCATCACCTTTGTCGAAAGCCTCACGTATCCAATACAAGGTCTCGACATTATTGATCAGGGTTGGACGCCCGAACAATCCCGACTGGGAAGGGAAGGGCGGACGTTGCCGGGGCAGACCGCGTTTACCTTCCAAACTTTCCAGCATGGCCGATTCCTCGCCACAGATGTAGGCACCCGCACCCCGTCGCAGATGGATTTCGCATTTGCTAAGGCCGGCTTTGACAATCCTATCCAGCTCCGTCCGTAAAAGATGGCGTAGATGCGGATATTCGTCACGCAGGTAGATATAAATCTCGCTTGCATCCACGGCCCAGGCGGCGAGCAGCATACCTTCAAGAAAACGATGTGGATCGGATTCGAGGTAATGGCGGTCCTTAAAGGTTCCCGGCTCACTCTCATCGCCATTAACAGCCAGAATGCGAGGGCCCGGTTCCGCCGCCACCAGGTTCCATTTTCGCCCCGTTGGAAAGCCCGCGCCGCCCAATCCCCGCAAACCACTTGCCTCAACCCGGGCCATAATGTCCCCTGGCTGATGCGTCCCGTCATAGCATTGTCGCAGCAAATCGTAGCCGCCATTGGCCTGATATTGTTCGAAATCCACGCTTGGCTGCCAAGGCGCATCTGTTTCAGCCCCTGTTTCAGCCCCCATTTCAGCCCCTGTGGCCAAAGCCTGCATCGCAGCGCCATCAGCATTGCCTATATATCTTGTCCCGCAGGAGGCCACCGGGGCGCAATCGCAGCGTCCCATGCAGGCGCTGCGTACCACACGCACGTCGTCCGGAATTGTGTCCGCAAATGCCTGTGCCAAATCATCCGCGCCCGCCATCTGGCAGGGCAACCCATCACAAATATGTATGGTTCGCGCCGTCAAAACCATATCGTCGGCAACAACTTCAAAGCGATGGTAAAATGTGGCAACTTCATAGACTTCCGCCAACGACAAACGCAGATTATCGGCCAAAGCGGTCAGATGACCAGTGCGTAGCGCCCCGAATCCGTCCTGAAGCAAATGAAGATATTCCACCAACAAACCAGGGTCAGATGCCGAAACCCCTAAAACATCGCTAATTTCGGCTAACGATGCGGCATCGCTTTGCCGACCGCGGAGTGTGGTTCGGCCCTTGCCCCGGCCCGCACCCGGTGGCCGCCCCAGACGATTCGAGGCCTGATTGTTTGGCTCTTCTTCATTTTCTGACCCAGCTGACATCATGTCCCCAAATTTTTGACGCTATGTCGTTGCGAATGTTACTGTACAGCTTGGGTCATACTACGTCGCCATAGACCCCGAAGATTGTTTTCTTTAGGTTCATCTAGGTTGATCATATAGTAAGCGCAACCCGACGTCTCTGATCTGATCGCCGTGACCTGTCCAGCGCACATGTTGCCGATTACATTGGATTACCACAAAGCGGACCAGTATTGATAATGCCAGATTTAGCCCTTTTATCTCTTCTCTGCTCAAAATTGTGCCATGACCTCGTGGGTCCGGTCAGTGCGATCGGCAATGGTGTCGAAATTCTTGAAGAAGAAGACGATCCGGCAATGCAGAAACAAGCGGTAGAGCTATTGGCCCATAGTGCCAATTTGGCTGCAAATCGGTTAAAATTCATGCGTTTGGCATTCGGTGCGGCGGGCGGGGAAGGCGTGGCGATCAGCCTGACGGAAGCGCGGCAAACAGCCAACGACTTCCTGATTGATGGACGCGGAAAACTCAATTGGCCGGTTGTCGAGGACGAGGATGCTTTGGGCGTGGACAAGACAGGCGTCAAGATCCTGTTGAACCTGATCATGATCGCCAATGATACGATCCCTCGTGGCGGCACCGTTGGTGTTTCCTTGCGGCGCGACGAAGAAAATGGTCAAGCGGTGATCCATACCGTGGTTCGTTCAGAAGGTGCCAATGCGCGCTTGGGTGAAGGTGTCGAAGATGCGCTTGATACCGCCAGCGACAGCAACGCCCTTAATCCAAAATCAGCACCGGCCCGCCTGGCCGCAAATTTGGCACAAACGTTTGGTCAGACGATTTTCGTCATGCCCCATGTAGATAGCGTGGAATTTACTGTCGGCCTCACCCCCAACGGATAACTTTCTTCTAATCTACCAATCTTACTTCACAGCTTTTTAACTTATTTCCGCCAAATTGTCGGTCATGACCGTTGGGGGGGAGAAGCCTTTGTCGGTCGCAATGCAACAATCGACAAGGTGACCGTAATGGATGAACTGCTCAGCGAATTTCTTACTGAGACGTCCGAGAGTCTAGCAACACTCGACGTAGAACTGGTGAAATTGGAGCAAGATCCGAATGCTCCCGACCTCATCGATAACATTTTCCGCCTGGTTCACACGATTAAGGGGACGTGTGGATTTTTAGGCCTGCCGCGATTGGAGGCTGTTGCCCATTCGGCCGAGAATGTTCTTGGTAAAGTCCGGGACAAGAATTTGATTGTAACGGCGTCGACGGTATCGTTGATCCTGCAATCTCTTGATCAGATTAAAGAATTGCTCGCGACCCTCGAGGCGACGGAAGCAGAGCCGGAAGGCGACGATGCCGAACTCATCAAATCACTGGATGCCATGGCGCTTGGTGAAGATGTCACCGCGCCAGGCAGTGTCCCCGTTGAGGCTGAGGCCCCCGCAACGGTAGAGCGCGCCCTCAAAGAGGGTGAAGCAACAGAAGATGAATTGGAACGGGCGTTTCGGGAAACCGAAACAGAGCCAACGGAAGTTGTTGCCAAGCCGACACCTGCGCCCGTAGCCGCGAAACCAACCGCTAAGCCAGAGGCACGGGCCGAGAAATCCGGCGAGCCGTCGGTTGCATCACAAAGCATTCGCGTCAGTGTTGATGTTTTAGAAGATCTGATGACCATGGTCTCGGAACTGGTTTTGACCCGCAATCAGCTTATGCAGATGGTGCGCGGTCATGCCGATAGCGAATTTAAGGTTCCTCTACAACGTTTGAGCCACGTGACAACCGAGCTGCAAGAAGGCGTTATGAAAACGCGTATGCAGCCGATTGGCAATGCCTGGGCCAAACTACCTCGTATTGTTCGCGATCTGAGCCATGAATTGGGCAAAAAGATTGATCTGCAAATGCTGGGTGCCGATACCGAGCTTGACCGTCAGGTCTTGGAGTTGATCAAAGATCCCCTGACACACATGGTGCGCAATTCTGCCGACCATGGGTTGGAGACACCGGACGAACGCGAAGCCGCCGGCAAAATGGAAACCGGTAAGGTTGTCCTGAATGCCTATCACGAAGGTGGCCATATCATCATCCAGATCAAGGATGATGGCCGCGGCATCAACGTCGAAAAGCTGCGGGCAAAAATGATTACCTCCGGCATGGGATCGGAAGCCGAAGTCGCCGAAATGACCGAGCAACAGATCCAGATGCAAATTTTTGCAGCTGGCTTCTCCACGGCCGAGCAAGTCACTGCCGTTTCAGGCCGTGGCGTTGGCATGGATGTGGTGCGTACGAATATCGAGAAAATCGGCGGCACCATCGAATTGAATTCAGAATGGGGTAAGGGCAGCACCTTCACGATCAAGATCCCGCTAACCCTGGCCATTGTGTCGGCTCTTATCGTTGAGAGCTGCGATGACCGCTTTGCCATTCCACAATTGAGTGTCGTCGAATTGGTGCGGGCTTCCAAAGAATCCGAGCATCGCATTGAGATGATCAAGGAAACACCGGTATTGCGCCTACGCAATCGCTTGTTACCATTGGTATATCTAGGCGACTGCCTGAATTTGAAAAATGCTTCTGATCACACATTGACCGAAGGTGCCGAAGTCTTCGTCGTTGTTTCCCAGGTTGGTTCCTACACCTTTGGTATCGTCGTAGACCGGGTCTTTGACACGGAAGAAATCGTCGTAAAGCCGGTTACGCCGTTGCTGCGGGAAATTCCAATGTTCTCGGGCAACACGATCCTTGGTGATGGTAGCGTCATCATGATCCTGGATCCCAACGGTATCGCCGCCTCCACATCTGATACCAAAGTGGGCGAACGGTCGGACGACGACACGGATGCTGCCCATTCGGTCACGGCCGTGGATACGACAAGCATGTTGGTCTTTAGGGCCGGTTCCGAGGAGCCGAAAGCAGTTCCCCTGTCACTTGTTGCCAGGCTGGAAGAGATCGATGTGGATACGATGGAGAACGCCAACGGCCAGAACTTGGTCCAATATCGTGGCAAATTGATGCCGTTGGTTAATTTGGACAGCAGCTGTGTCCTCCAGGAAAGTGGTCGCCAGCCAATTCTGGTCTTCTCCGATGGCGACCATTCCATGGGTTTGGTGGTCGATGAGATCGTCGATATCATTGAGGCCCGCCTGGATGTCGAACTGACAGCGAATGACCCTGGCTACCTCGGTAGCGCCGTTTTGGATGGTAAGGCAACGAACGTTATCGATGTCGGTCACTATCTCAACGATGCCTTTTCCGATTGGTTCACATCACCGGATGAGGCCGCCTTTGGCGATGATGATGTACGACGTTTGCTGTTGGTCGACGATTCACCCTTCTTCCGGAACATGCTGACACCACTGTTGGAAGTCGCAGGCTACAAGGTAACCGTGGCCGGCAATGGTGATGAGGCCCTGGCATTGCGCGAAAGCGGCGTGGAATTTGATTGCATCGTCAGCGATATTGAAATGCCGGGCATGAATGGGTTTGAGTTGGCGGAACAGGTAAAAAGTGACGCCCGGTGGCAGGAAACCCCGATCGTCGCCCTGTCTTCACATGTAAATCCAAAAGATCTTGAGCGCGGCCGGAACGTTGGCTTCAGCGACTATGTCGGCAAGTTCGATAGAGACGCCCTGCTTTCCACCCTGTCGCAGACTCTAGCCGAAAAGGTAGACGTGGTATGAGTGACGTAGACATGAATGATTTTGATAATGTTGCCAATGACGGTCTCAACAAGACGGAATCGGAAGAATTCGTCACGGCTAATATAGACGGCCAATTGTTCGGAATTCCGGTTCTGTCTGTCCAGGATGTTCTTGGCCCACAGACTTTGGCGAATATCCCTCTTGCTCCGCCGGAAGTCGCCGGCTCCCTAAATCTTCGCGGACGCATCGTAACCGCCATTGATTTACGCAAACGGCTTGGGATGGAACCTGCTGATCGGGAAAAATCCATGAGTATCGTCGTTGATCATCATGGCGAGCTTTATAGCCTTTTGATCGACGAAGTTGGTGAAGTGCTGCGTGTTCCCATGGAAAATTACGAGCGTAATCCGACAACGCTGGACCCTCGTTGGCGTGATGTGTCTCAGGGTATATTCCGCCTCGACGGTCAATTGCTGGTTATTTTGCAGGTCCAACGCCTGCTGGACATTATCAAAGTGGCAGCCGCTGCCTGATTATATGTCCCAATGAACGTTTCGAGGAGCGTTCGCCATCCCGTTATGCGTCCGAGATCAGACAATGCATGTTCTCGGACGCAAAATCGGGCAACGAAAGCCGACTAAATTAAAGGCCAGCCAATCCGGTTGCCTACACCGATCTGTTCGATGGAGTTGAAAATGAAATCTTGTTTGGTCGTCGATGACTCCAAAGTTATCAGGATGGTCGCCCGACGTATTCTAGAGACATTGGATTTTGAAATTTTTGAAGCGACGGATGGTCAGGAAGCCATAGATGCCTGCATTCAGGAAATGCCCGACGCCATATTGCTCGATTGGAATATGCCGATCATGGACGGCATAGATTTCCTGCGCCTACTGCGCGTCACGGAAGGCGGCGATGCGCCTGTCGTTGTGTTTTGCACAACGGAGAACGACATGTCCCACATTGTTGAGGCCATGAAAGCGGGTGCGAACGAATACATCATGAAACCATTTGATAAAGAAATCATACAGGCCAAGTTCACACAGGTAGGGTTGTTGTAATGATTGTTGCGGGAAATTCCGCGCCAACCGCCACGAACCAAAATCGTAGTAGTATGATTAGAGTAATGTTGGTTGATGACTCGGCTGTAATTCGAGGCTTGCTTAAGCGTTGGTTGCAGGAAGATCCTGACATTGAAGTGATTACCTCGGCCACGAATGGCGAGGAGGCACAAGGCGAAATCGAAAAACATAAACCCGACATCGTCATCCTCGACATTGAAATGCCGAAGATGGATGGCATTACTGCCCTACCGCTTTTGTTGAAACGCTCACCGCGTACCAAGATTATCATGTCTTCGACGCTGACAACCCGTAACGCCGACGTTGCCCTACAGGCATTGGCCTTGGGTGCCGCGGACTATATTGCAAAGCCTACGACTTCGAATGATCTCCATGCAGCAGACGGATTTCGACGGGAACTGGTCGATAAAATCCGCGCTCTTGGAAATTCCGCGCGCATGCGCGGCAAGATTGCAACCCGTGTGGTCGCGAAATCACAAAGTGGCGACGTTGTTAACACACGACCAACGGGCGGCCATTATGGCAGCGCCCCCATAGTACTGCGCAAGCCTGGTCGATTAAGCCCCCATGTTATTTGCATCGGCAGCTCAACAGGTGGTCCGCAAGCTTTATTGCACCTGTTCAAAGATATCGCAGGAAAAATTAAGCAGCCCATTCTTATTACCCAGCATATGCCTGCGACTTTCACCAAGATCCTGGCACAGCATTTGGATCGCATTGAAGGTGTGTCTTGTACCGAAGCGACGGACGGCTGCGAAATACTCGATGGTCACGTCTATCTTGCCCCAGGTGAATATCACATGGTGGTCGAGGCTGGGGCGAACGGCAAAATCCTACGGCTGAACCAGGGACCGCAGGAAAATTTCTGCCGGCCATCGGTTGATCCCATGTTGCGCAGTGTCGCGAAATTTTATGGCGATAGAATTCTCACTATCATCCTGACGGGAATGGGACATGATGGACTAAAAGGCTGCCAGGACGTGGTTGAAAAGGGCGGCACCGTCATTGCCCAGGATGAGGGCAGCAGCGTCGTTTGGGGAATGCCGGGCGCGGTGGCCACGGGCGGTGTTTGTAGTGCCGTACTGCCCATGAACGATATCGGATCCGCTGTCGAAAAATTCGCAAGGGGGGCGGGCCTATGAAACCGGAAGATTTTGATTTATTGGCTGGCATACTCAAGGATCGATCCGGTCTGTCGATCAGTCAGGATAAAGTCTATTTGCTGGAAAGCCGGCTGACACCCGTTGCGCGAAAGAACAATCTCGAAGACCTGGATCAACTGATCAAAGAGGTCCGACTGAAAAAGACCGAGGCATTGCTGCACGACATAACTGAGGCGATGACCACGAACGAATCCTTCTTCTTTCGTGACGCAACCCCGTTTGAAATATTTGAAAAAACCATAATGCCAAAGATGCTGGAGCAACGGGCCAGCAAGAAATCGTTGCGGATATGGAGTGCGGCCTGTTCCACCGGCCAGGAGGCCTACAGCCTGGCAATGATCCTGCGGGAAATGGCACCCAAGCTTGCCGGCTGGCGGATCGAAATTGTCGGCACAGATATATCAAAGGAAGTTCTGGAAAAATCAAAGGCCGGAATTTATTCGCAGTTCGAAGTGCAACGCGGTCTGCCGATTAACTACCTGATGAAATATTTCACTCAGGTCAGTGAACTCTGGCAAATTGACGCCGCCATTCGCGCCATGGTGACATACAAGGAATTCAATCTTTTGAAAGATCTGAAATCTTTGGGCACCTTCGACATCATTTTCTGCCGCAACGTTTTGATCTATTTTGATCAACCAACCAAGACCCAGGTCCTTGATGCCATGTCAGGCATTCTTGCCAAAGACGGTTGCCTGTTCATGGGTGCGGCGGAAACGGTTTTGGGCATCTCCGACGTCTTCAAGCCAGTTTCCGGCCATCGTGGCGTCTACGAAATGGGCGTGACATCAGCAGCGGCAAAATCCTTTGGTAAAGTGGCTGCCGGCTAAACTTCGGAATCCCACTATTCACTGCTGAACCATTCCTTTTTAGCGGTTGACCCAGGCCTCCAAATAGTGGAGAAATCCGCCGTCGGGGAGTAGCGCAGCCAGGTAGCGCATCTGCTTTGGGAGCAGAGGGTCGGAAGTTCGAATCTTCTCTCCCCGACCAACCAAACAGCCAAAAACACAGACTATTTAATTCCAGCAATTTCTCAAAATATTCATAGGGTCACAGGCGGGGTCACATAGTGGCGAGGCGAACGAGAAAACCCGAACCGGAAAAAGTAGCGGCACAACTGGATCAAAGGCAGCTGATGGCCGCTGCGCCGAAATTACAACGCCGGATTGACGAATTACAGAAACTCGAGCAAGAAGAGATCAGCTCTTACGACGATCCACGCACAAGCGCTGCGCGGATGAAGTTGGACGACACGCTAGTATCAATCTTTGGCGCGGACAGCCTCGACTATGATCGCTACCAGGTGCACAGCTTGGCGAACATGGGACCCATGACATTCGGCGGAGGCCCGACGCCACCACAGCAAATTATCGAGAACTATAAGGGTGGCATTCGAGAGGCTATCACGAAAACCCAGACGGCCTTGGATATGGTCGATGAACGGATTGCCGAGAACAATCACACAGAGGGAACAGACAATACGCCCGGGCCCGTACCTGCGGCCGCAATAAGACTGAGCCGGCGTGTTTTCGTTGTTCACGGTCACGATGGCGAAGCCAAGGTGCAGGTCGCCCGTTTTCTTGAAAAGTTAACCTTGGAGCCCGTCATCTTGCATGAGCAACCGAACAAGGGTCGAACTATCATCGAAAAGTTTGAAGATTATTCGGATGTGGGATTTGCAGTCGTATTGATGACGCCCGACGACATTGGCGGTACCAAATCGCAAGAAGATGCTTTCCAGGCCAGGGCACGCCAGAATGTGGTTTTCGAACTCGGGTATTTTGCCGGAAAACTTGGGCGCTCCCGTGTTTGTGCACTCCTTAGCGACTCAAACATCGAAAAGCCGAGCGATATTGCAGGCGTGGTTTATCTAGAGATGGATGGCGGCGGCGCTTGGCAGTTGGACTTATTCAAAGAAATTAGGGCCGCAGGCATCGAAGTAGATGCTAACGCGATTATCTAAGCACCCCGCCAGCCGAAGCCAGCGGGGCAAAAGAGATAGTTTCTATCTCTTTTCAATTTAAGCGCCCTTCCTCGATCAGCTGCTCCATGACGATCATGAGGCGCGCAAATGCCGCCTCATACATTTCTGCCAAGCCTGCATGGCGTTCTTTCTGATCGATGAATGCTTCAATAAGCTCCATCCAATCATCGCCGCCAGGGTCACCATCACCAGTTTTTTCAACCGCCTCTTTTAGCTGTTCGTGGTCTTTGTTGAGAGTGATCAGCATGAAACCAGCTGTGACAAACTCGCCTTTCGATTTGTCCAGCCATTCATCCAATGTGCCCCTGCCTTGCAAACCGCCGGTATCAACGGCGTCAAACTTGAGGTGGGCGAAGGATTCTTGCTGTTCTTTAATTATGTCGATGGTCATGATGGTTGCTCCATACTTGGCTTTCTAGGCCATTCCCACGGTCGGCATGGGTGCCGGGGGTTAGAAACCTGAGTATGGTCAGGCGGGCTTATTCGTGCCCCGAAAGGCCTTATCTCACCGCACCCCCGGCATAGGGGCATATCTGATATCGGCATTCTCTAGCCAGATTCCAGACATACTAAACCCGCCAAATTCCGGAGGCGGGGTTCCGCCATACTTAAGTGTTTCTAGCACCGTCGTTATGGTGCGCCGGTCTGCAAAGAAGGTCAAGGATGAAGGCGACTGACTACAATCTCGGCACCCCACCACCGCGGGGAAGGGTCAATGAATATTGTCCGCGACCGATGAGCCAAGCAGGTATTCCTCGAATGTGATATCGCCATTGATGATAGCGTCAAGGATGGAATCGCCAGCCTGGGCACAGATACGCCGATCTAACGCGTCTAATTCATTCCAAATTCGTCTGGCTTCAGGTGTTAGCTGATCCGTGTCGCTCGGGTCCGGCGCGGTCAATGTTTTAAGCCGTGTCATTTAGATTGCCTCGTGTGGCGGGTCTGGAATAGCTCACGGGTGGTGGTGGCA
>JABJKS010000059.1 GCA_018660265.1 Rhodospirillaceae bacterium
AGGCGGCAAGAGCCGCCGAATGAACCCCGAACGTCAATCCCTAACACCTCTAAAAATTAGCCGCTGAAAACCGCCGTTGATCCGGCTGAAGCCGTGTGCTCAGATCAAAGCTGATCGCGATCATGAATAATGTGGGCTAATTAGTTAACTGTCATCATAATTCCAATGTTAAAATTCTATTCGGCCAATGAAGAATGGCTACGGAGCGATGATGAGGGACTGGAATGGACCGCAACAGCCTACAAATCTTTCATGTTAACTTGAACTGCAGCGACCTCGACCGATCGGTTATGTTCTACGAGTTGATCGGCTTCAGTGTCGTCAATGATTTCGGTTCGGACCAGCAAGGCTTTGCCGAAATCGGCTTGCCGCCGATCCTGCGGATGCCCGAAGATTGCGATGCCCGTGCCGTATTGATGGCCTTGTCGGACGACCCGAGGGCAACGCGGCTCGACCTGATCGAATGGAAGCGACCGGAAAGCGAACGTGTTGCAAAGGGCGATCTGGCCCGTATCGGCTTTGGCCGCCTGTGTTTGAAAGTCAGGGATTGCCAGGAATTGCATGATAAACTGGCGGCAGCTGGCCACGCGCCTTACAGCGCGCCGCTGGAGATCGTCATGGGCGGAACCCGACAACTGGTCTTCTGCGTCGACGACCCCGATGGAACGGTGGTCGAGTTCATGCAGTTTTTAAAACCCGGACGCGACAAATAGCGTTGCCGCGCATTTTCGGTGCTCCGTTCAGGGCCAAAATGTTCAAGGCCTGAATTGTAATGCGCGCGGCTCCAGGCGTCCCGGTTTGGAGACGATCTCGTAGGCGGTTTCGACCCATTCGCAGACCAGTTTGCGGGTATCCCTGGGGTCGATCATTTCCTCGATCTGGAAATGATTGAGGGGGCCAATCGGCCCGCGCGCGCTTTCGATGCGGGCGTTGATTTCTGCACGCAGGGCAATGGGGTCTTCAGCTTCCGCCAATTGCCGTTTGTAGGCCGCTTCGATACCACCTTCGGGCGGGATGCCGCCGGTGTCCGCTGCGGGCCATGCGACCCGGACCGACGGCGTCGCCTTGGGCGTGGCATAGTTATTGCCCGCGACGCCAAAGCTGCGCCTGGCGATGACGGTAAAAATCGGCACCTTGATTTGTGCGAAGGCGACCATCCATTCACCGCCCTTGCGAATGGTGCCGGCGATTTCGTGCTCCAGGCCAACCGCGAAGCCCGGGTTGTCGACCAGATTCAAAAGCGGGATATGGAAAGTATCGCACAGGTCAATATGACGTCGCAGCTTATCGCAGCCATCCGCTGTCAGGGCACCGCCGTTGACGTGCCGGCTGTCCGAGGCGATGACGCCCAGGGGATGGCCGTTGAAGCGGACAAAGCCGGTGATTTGATCCGTGCCCCAGAGGGAGCCGATTTCGAAAAACGACTCTTTATCGGCCATCAATCGAATAGCCTTGCGCATGTCGAAGGTGGAGGTGCGGCTGCGTGGGATCAGCGTGAACAGCTCCTCTTCCCGGCGGTCTGTTGGATCGTCCGGGTTCGGCGGCAACACCGACGGCGCTTCATAAGCGCTGGACGGCAGGTAAGAGAGAAAGCGACGGGTCTGGGCAACGGCGTCTTCCTCGCTCTCCGCCAGATTGTCGACGGAACCGTTGGTGCAGTGGATGCGCCAATCACCAAGTTCTTCCTTGCTGATGTCGTAACCCATGGCATGGCTGACAACGGGTGGGCCGGCGACGAACAGTTGCGAGATATCCCGTACCATGACCGAAAAATGGCCTAGGACCGCTTTCGCCGCGCCGATACCCACGACACTGCCCAGCAGCATATTGATCACGGGGATCGTGGATAGCTGCTCTGTATAAAGACTGCTGCCCAACTCCCCCGGCAGGAATGACCCGCCGCCGCCTGTGACCCTTGGCCGCCCGGCCTTGATCGCACCGGCGCTTTCTTTGGCATCGCTGTCACCGGATTGTTGTTGTTGCGGCACCATTGTGGCGACACTGCCGCCGCCTGATGAGCCGTCAAGCAGCCTGATCGACGGTGCCAGCATCTCCAAGGCAAGACCGTCCAGATGACGGCTTTTGGAACCGATGGCGCCATCGGCATGTCCCCCGCGTGAGGTAAAGTCATCGGCGCAGACAATAGCCGTACGCCCGGCAATCTTACCCCATCCGCCGACATGATTGGCCGGCGTAAAAGCGGCAACATCGCCATACTCGTCATAAGTGGCGAAGCCTGCCAGACTGCCCACCTCCCGAAACGTATCGTCATCCAACAGCAGGCTGATCCGCTCCCGACAGTTCAATTTGTCCCGGGACCGCTGTCGGACCACGCCTGGATCATCGGACCCGGGTGCCAGGCGCGCGTGCGCCAGATTTTGCAGGGCTTCGACTTCTTCCAGCACCGGGGTCCAGGTCTCGTTGACGTCTCGTTCGGCCAGGTCCCGTTCCGCATCGCCCGCATCCGGCGTGATCCCGGCGACGACCTGGCCCGCCATGACATTGTCGCCGACATGGACGGATTGGACCGCCGTGACCGTGCCCGAGCATGGGGCGGCAACAGCGGCTTCCATCTTCATGGCACTGATCACGAGCAGGGTATCGCCAGCCTTGACGCGGCTGCCTTCGACCAGAGATATCTCCAAAATGCTGCCGGCCATGGGGCATTCCAGCGCTGTCGCGTTGCCGGCGATGTCCAATGGCGGCAAACTAGATTCAAACTGAGCGTTGATCCGCCCCCCACCTGGAGTGATAAGGGTGGCTGCCTGTTGTTCCAGAAAATCAACCGCCTCTGCCGCCCCTTGTTGCTGGATGATATTGGATAGTTCCGGATTTTCCGCCATCAAAGAGGTTCTGGCATCGCCGTCGCGCACTTCTGGTTTTTCCAATATGGCCCTTAACTGGGCGAGGTTGGTGGGCAGTCCACCGATATGGAATTCATCCAGGGCGGCGAGGGTGCGTTCGACAGAGGCGGGCAGGCTGCCACGGGAACTGGATGTACATATGAGCTTTGCCAGCAACGGATCAAATTGACTGGGCGGTGTGTAGCCCAGATAGCCGCAGGCGTCGACGCGAATGCCGGGGCCCGACGGCTCCTTATAGCCCGAAATGGTGCCCGCACCCTGGGCGACGACCCGGACTTGTACGGCATAACCCCTGGGCAGGCCAACCGCCGCTTGATCCCCCAGGCCCAACTGGTCCAACGACGCGCCGCCCGCGATGTGGAATTGCGCTTCCACCAGGTCGATACCTGTGACCTGCTCCGTCACTGTGTGTTCCACCTGGATGCGGGGATTGCATTCAATGAAATAGTAATCCCCGCATTCGGGTGTCACCAGGAACTCGACCGTGCCGGCGTTGACGTAATCCGCCGCCTTGGCCAGCTTGATCGCATCATCAAGCATGTTTTGCCGCAGCGTTGGGTCAAGACCCGCCGCCGGGGCGATCTCAACGACTTTTTGATTGCGGATCTGCACCGAGCAATCCCGTTCATGCAGATGAACAGTCTGACCCTTGCCATCAGCCAGGATCTGCACTTCGATATGGCGGGGCCGTTCGATCAGCTTTTCGATGAATATGGAGCCATCACCAAAGGCGGCGGCGGCTTCGCTTTCGCAGCGCTGATAGGCTTCGCCCAACTCATCCTCGTTTTGTACCGCGCGCATGCCCCGCCCGCCACCGCCTGCAGCGGCCTTTAGCATCACCGGATAACCAATGCCGTGGGCAATCTCGCGTGCTTCATCGCCGGAGGCGACCGCCGTGGTGCTGCCAGCGACAATGGGAATGCCACAGGACTGCGCCAATGCGCGCGCCGTGACCTTATCGCCGAATAATTGCAGTGCCGATGGGGACGGCCCGATAAAGGCGATGCTCTCAACCGCGCACATGGTCGCGAAATTGGCATTTTCGGACAGGAAGCCATAGCCGGGGTGAATGCAATCGCACTGCATTTCCTTGGCGATCTTGATGATCGCGGCACCATCTAGATAGGCGGCAACGGCATCTTGTTGGTTGGTCTCGCCGATGACATGGGTATGGGTTGTCAGCCGCGTGTGCAGGGACAATGCGTCCACCGGCGCATGGATCGAAACGGATTCGATGCCCAACGCCTTGGCGGCTTTCGCAATGCGGATGGCGATTTCGCCACGGTTGGCGATCAAGACTCGGGTTGGCAGGCTCATGTCGTTCCTCGCAAAATGACTTTTTGTGACAGACGCAATATTGCCGATGGCCGCTGTCAATCTGAGAATGGAATTATGGCCTGCTGGACCGCCTTCGGTCAAAGTCGAACTCGCAACTAGAATGCCAAACGCCCCGGCCAATTTCTTGACCGAAGCGCGTGGTTTTTGATGGATCGATCCGGAGGGGAACCAGACCTTTCCAACTTGGCACCTTTCAGAAAGGCACCGTTATGATGGGCCGGGAAAACCCCGGCCCAGGGGATTATGCGGCCCTGACGGAATTCAGGAACTTATCCACTTCATCTTTCAAGCTGGTCGCCTGCTTGCTGAGACCATTGGTTGCTTCCAGTACCTGGCTGGCCGCCGAACCGGTTTCCTGGGCACCGCGATTTACTTCGCCCATGTTGGAGTTGACCTCTTCGGTGCCCTGCGCGGCCTCCTGCACATTTCGGCTAATCTCCTGCGTTGAGGCACCCTGTTCCTCGACAGCGGCAGAGATTGAATTGCCGATCTCGCTGATTTGACTGATGGTCTGCGAGATACCTTCGATAGCGGTCACGGCAGAACCAGTCGCGGTCTGGATTTCTGCGATCTGACCAGAGATTTCCTCCGTCGCTTTCGCTGTCTGCGCGGCCAGGTTTTTCACTTCAGAGGCGACCACGGCAAAGCCCTTGCCCGCATCACCCGCCCGTGCCGCCTCGATCGTGGCGTTCAGGGCCAGCAAGTTGGTCTGATTGGCGATGTCGTTGATGAGGCCAACCACTTCGCCGATCTTCTGTGAAGCTTCCACCAAGCCTTGGACTTGTTCCGTCGCGCTCTGGGATTCCGCCACAGCGGTGTTGGAAATGTCAGAGGATTGACTGACCTGACGGGATATTTCCTGAACCGTCGCCGACATTTCCTCGGTCGCGGTTGCCACCGATTGCACATTGGCACTGGCCTGAATGGAGGCGGTGGTAACGGTGGCGGATCGTTCAGAGGTCTGATCGGCGATGCCGCGCATTTCCTCGGCTGATGAGCTCATGCTTGTCGCCGAGTCGCCAACCGATTGTACAATGCCCATGACCGCGCTTTCGAAGTTATCGGCAAGTTGGATGCGCTCCTCTCGCATCCGCTTTTCGGCATCAAGGCGCTGGTGCTCTGCGTCCGCTTCCATGCGCTTGACGTTGATGGCATTGTCCTTAAAGACCTGGACTGTGCCCGCCATATCGCCAATTTCGTCCTTGCGTTCCGTGCCGGGAACTTCGATCTCAAGGTCACCTTCCGCCAGTTTGACCATGGCCGATGTCATGGAGGCAATTGGTTTGGCAATGCCATTGCCAATGATCCAGGCAAGGACACCACCAATCAGGATGGCGAGGCCAACGCAAATGGCGATTAGCAGATAGGTGGTGGACACCGTTTCCACGTTGCCGGCCCGGCGCTGTTCCATCAGAGCGGTTTCCTCAGCCGAGAACTCACCCATCAAGCGGCGGAACTCGTCGAAATACTTCTTACCGCGTGCCTCACCGATCAGATCAGCCATATCGTCCATGGTTTTGGCGTTGCCGATCTGGCGCCGCAGGGCGATGGCCGGTTCGGTAACCTTTTCTCTCCATTCGCTGATCGTCTTTTGGGTTTCTTTCAATAACTTGACCTGGGCCGGATTGTCGTTGACCGTCTGGCTCAAGCTATCTGTCAGTTCAATGAAGCGTTTGGAGCCAGACGTGTAGGGGGCAAGGAAAGCGTCCTGGCCTGCCAATAGATAGCCGCGCATGCCGGTCTCCATATCCACGGCAGCGGCAACAATGGCATTGGCGTGCTGGATCACCTTGTAGGTATGGGCGACCCATTTTTCGTTCTCCGCCATGATCTCCAGCTGTTTGACGTCAACAGTGCTGCCCGATTTGGCAGTTCTCCTAACGGTCTCGAAGGTGGATACAAAATCGGCGTGACGTTTATCGAGCAGCGACTGTTCCCGTTCGATGAAGGTTTTGATCTGGCCGCGGAACTTGTCGAAATAGACCTTGCCCCGGGCTTCGCCGACCAGCGCAGCCATGTCGTTCATGGTTTGCGCATCGCCGATCTCCCGCCGCAACTGGATGGTCGGCTCCGTGACCTCGCTCTGCCATTCGCGCAGAACTTTTTCCACCTCACCCAGGCGGGCGACTTGTTTCGGGTTGTCGTTGACAGTTTGTTGTAGTTCCGTGATGCCTTGGTAGGTCGACGCCTCGCCGCCCTTATAGGGGTCAAGGAATTCATTCTTGCCGGCCAGCAAATAGCCGCGCATTCCGGTTTCCATATCCACGGCGGAACCAACGATGGCTGCTGCATCGCCCAGCACCTCGTGGGTGTGACCGACCCATTTGTTGGTGGTAACAATTGAATCGATGCCATAAACGGCGACGCCGCCCAGGCCGGCCAATAGGACCAGCGGCGAGCAAATGCCGATCAATATTTTCGGTTTGGTCTTCAGGTTGGAGAATACGTTCCCGCTCAATTTTTCTTTTACGACATTAACATCGTTTACATCGCCCATTTTCTAACCCTTCTATTCTACCTTATATGCACGATTTAAATTCGGAATAATTTCCATGCAGCGCGCATAAATGCCCCAAAAACGAGAATGCAAATTTTAAATTCGCATCCATGCCATATTCTGAAGCATAATTTTGCCTAAAATCGTTTAAAAACTATGAATAGGCGATGGGTACTCGAAAGTTGGGTTGAGTAGTATTGATCTGGATTGGTTTTTACTTGAATTTGAAGTAATACGTCATCGGATGTAAA
The DNA here is from genome assembly GCA_018660265.1 of Rhodospirillaceae bacterium. Classification (GTDB taxonomy): domain Bacteria; phylum Pseudomonadota; class Alphaproteobacteria. The sequence goes on from JABJKS010000059.1 coordinate 6,951, forward strand.
ATTTGGTCATAATAATATTTCTAATATGATATATTGCGTACTGTGGCTTATGACCCGGCATTTTCCCCTGCAAAGTGCCGAAGTCTCTGCCCGTGCGGCGTTTGCAATTCGTGCAATGACCACAAAAACCCTTTGCCGAGATAGAGGGCCACTGGGGTATCCAGAGAGGCTCGGGAAACGGAACCTGATGCTCTGGTTATTGGCCGTCCTTCAATGCGCTTGCCTCGATGGCGTTCCACTCGGACAAACCCATCAACTCGCTTAACCCTTCCAGGGACATCAGGGCGTTGGTGCTTGCGCTGCCCAGGCGACCGTTGTTCAACAAATCACCATAGACGGCCATTTGGGCCGATAAAGCTACGCCCAGGCCAGTGACGGCATAGAACACCATTTTCACGCCAAGTGCCGCGAATTCATCGTGGGACAGCATGCTTTCGGGCCATTCGCCGACGCCTCCCACCATGGCCAGGGGGCCATGCAGTTCTTTGCACAGGCGGGCCAGGTCCGTCACCTCGAACGGTTCGGCGATCATGGCCAGATCCGCACCGGCGGCGAAATAGGCGTTCAGGCGGGCGATGACCGCGTCCATGCCTTCATCCACCTTGGCGTCAGAGCGGGCAATGATGACAAAATCCGGGTCCTGGCGCGCTGCCAGGGCAGCCCGCAGGCGGGCCACCATTTCCCCCACCGGCACCACGGCCCGCCCGGCCATGCCGCCACAGCGTTTCGGCAGGGATTGATCCTCTATATGGATGCCGGCGATCCCTGCACGTTCAAAATCCCGCACTGTGCGGTGGACATTGGTCAGGCCACCATAGCCCGTATCCGCATCCGAAATAACAGGAATGGGAACGGCGGCGGCAATATGGCCAGCATGGGTGACAATCTCCGCCTGAGAGGCGAGGCCGATATCCGGCATGCCCAGCAAAGATGCTTCCATGCCAAAGCCGGTTAAATATACCGCCCCATGGCCGAGAGCATGGACCACCCGGGCCGAGGCACCATCATAGGCACCTGGGATTAACAAAGGGCCGTCAGTGGCAAGTAAATCTCGCAGCTTCGTCGTCGGTTTCATATTCCCAAACCTCCCATCCTAACTACATTCCAATGCCATCCTAACGCTGGCCATGATATTGCGCCATCGCACCTTGGAATAAGATTTACGGGCGGGGCGGGCAATCCCGTACGCGCAGATAGATTGCAAATGTCACCAGGGCCATGACGGCGATAAAACCAAAGGCGGCCCGGTAACCCATCTCACTGGCACCACCGGTTGCTGTCACAGCGACGTTGCCGATCAGGCCGCCGACCGCCATTTGCATCAAAGCGATCGAGATCATGATGCCCGTATTGACCGTGCTCAGGCCCCGCCCGATCAAATGATCCGGCACCATGGCCCGGCCATGGGCCAGCAATATGGTGGGAAAGCCACAGGCCAGACCTAACAGAGCGAGCAGGACGGTCACCGTAATCAGGCCTGGCGACGGCAACAGGGCCAGGGTGCCCATAATGGCGGCAATGGCCAGGGCACCGCCAAGGACCAGGCCTTTCAGGGTATTCAAGACGCGGGATGCCTGGCCAAACAGGAAATGTCCCGCAACCCCAGAAATAGCCATGAAGATCAGCACGCTGCCCCGCTCTGTCTCGTTCAAGCCATGGATATCGTTCAGATACGGCCCGCCCCAGATGCCCAGGATCGTATTCCCCGCCGAAAGGGCCATGCCGCCGGCGGTAATACCCAGGATCCCCGGCGTACGCATCACGGCCCAGGAACCGGCCAGCACATCGCGCAGCTTTTCCTGTCGTTCCGGCCTGGCCTTGGCGTCGACGCCCGGGGGTTGGTCCCGCATGGTCGCCATGGCCAGAATAGCAATCGCCGTCATCACGACACCGATGCCGAGAAAACTATCCCGCCAGCCAATAGAGGTGACCAAATAGGCCAAGGGAATTGTCGCCATGAAGGTTCCCAGCATGGCAAAACTGTTCAGGGTCGCGCCGATGGTGGTAAAGCGGTTCGCCGGGTAAAACCGCGCGATCACCAGAAAGGCACCGGAAAATATTCCGGCACAACCAGCCCCCATCATCAGCCGGGCCAGCATCATCATGGGGCCAGAGGATGACAGGGCAAAGATAAAGGTCCCCCCTACCGTCAACAGGAACAATCCGCAAACCGTCAGCCGGGGGCCGAAACGGTCCAGCATCAAGCCCGTGGGGATTTGCAGCACGGCGTAGCTGAAAAAGAAGCCTGATGCGATAAGGCCGAGCATTTCGGGCGTCAGGGACAGATCCGTGGCGAGTTCCGGGGCCAGCACCCCCATGGAGGAGCGGATGAATATATTCGCCAGACCAAGGCCGTAGAGCGCCGCCATCATCGGCAGTAAGGTCGGTGCTCTCACAATTGATCCTTTAAATACGCTGGCGACTGACGAAGGGTTACCGTCGCCTTATACCAGCCAATTCCTAGCGCATCAAAGTGTGCTAACGTGGGACATGAAATTGAGCGGGGGAAAGCAAAATGGCAGCCAAGGAAGCCGGGATCCGAATTTGTTATCAAAGCTATGTCGACTATGAAAATGGCGCGACCTATTGGGACCATTTGCGCCGGCACATTGGCGACATTGTAGATGAGGGTACGGAAGTTGATGTTATTGGCATCACGCCGTTCGACAGCTATGCCCACCCCCTGGTTGAATTTCGCTGTGCCCGTGAAATGATCGCCCACGCCATACAGGCGGAGCGGGATGGTTATGATGCCTTCATTGTCGGCCATTTTCAGGACGCGGGCCTGTATGAGGCGCGTTCAGCGGTGGATATTCCCGTCCTGGCCCTAGGTGAGGCGACTATGCTGTATAGCTGTCAGTTGGGTCAGCAAAGCGGCATTGTCACCATCAACCCCCGCTTTATTCCCTGGTTCCATCACCAAATCGGCAAATATGGTCTGCGGGAGCGGGTGACGGGCGTCCATGCCATGACGTTTGAACCGGGGCAGATCATGGAAGGCTTTGACTCGCATGAAAACTTCGAAGAGGTAAAGCGCCTGTATGCCGAGCAGGCTAAGCCGTTGGTAGCCCAGGGCTGCGACGTTTTGATCCCGGGGGGCGGTATCCCCATGTTGTTGTTCGCGCGCGAACATAATCATAATGTTGACGGCGCGCCCATCATCAACGGTATCCCCATTGTGGTAAAGATGACGGAGATGGCGGTGAAGCTGCGCCGTCTGACGGGCCTGCATGTGAGCCGGACGTCCGACTATGTGCAGCCGCCGCTCGAAGTGATCGAAGAATTTTTAACCCATCCCAAAGGGCTGTAACGGATTTAAGAAGGGCTGTGGCCAACGTGTCGAAAAATTCCCGTATGAACTATGATGGCGTGGCTGTGTGCGTACCCGTGACCATTCCCTATAGCCGCTATTCCCTGCGCAGTGCGCATTGGTTTTGCGGCCGGGCCTTGGCGGAATTGATCAAGGTCGCCGGTATCGCTAAGGATGAGGTGGATGGCTTTTGCGTCTCCTCCTTCACCCTTGCACCGGATTCCGCCGTTGGCCTGATGCAACATCTTGGCGTCTCGCCCCGTTGGTTGGATCATATTCCCATGGGCGGCGCATCGGGTGGCGTCGGCCTGCGCCGTGCGGCCCGCGCGGTGCAATGCGGTGATGCGGAGATCGTCGCCTGTATTGCGGGCGATACCAATCATGTGGGCAGCTTCCGCAATACCATCGCCTCCTTCTCGCAATTCGCCAACGATGCGGTCTATCCCTATGGCTCCGGCGGGCCGAATGGGTCCTTTGCTTTTTTGACGGATCATTACATGCGGGAATTCGGTGCCAGGCGGGAAGACTTCGCCAAGCTATGTATCGCGCAACGGGACAATGCCCTGGCTTTTCCCCATGCCCTGATGAAACGGCCCTTGACCCTGGATGCCTATATGGATGCCCGGCCCATTGCTGATCCGTTGTGCCTGTTCGATTGTGTCATGCCATGTGCGGGCGCTGAGGCCTATTTGGTGATGGCGGAGGATCGGGCGAAGTCTCTGAATTTGGATTACGCCAGGATCCTCTCTACCATTGAACGTCACAACGCCTATCCCGACGATCCAATCCAGATCCGGGGCGGCTGGGCCATGGATGTTGACGGCTTCTATGACCTGGCCGGTATCGGGCCCGAGGATATTGATTTTCTGCAAGTTTATGACGACTACCCGGTGATCTGTTTTATGCAGATCGAAGATCTGGGATTTTGTAAAAAGGGCGAGGCGGCGGAATTTGTCCGCACACATGACCTCACCGTGGCGGGCGGCGATTTCCCCATTAATACCTCCGGTGGGCAATTATCCGTGGGTCAGGCGGGGGCGGCGGGCGGCTCCCTTGGCTTGGTAGAGACAATTCGGCAGTTGACCGATGCCAACCTGGGCGCGGTTGTGCAAGGTGCCCGCCATGGCCTGGCATCCTGCTTTGGCATGATCAATTATGATCGCGGCTTGTGCAGCTCTGCCGCGATTTTAGGGAGGGCAGGGGCATGACCACAAGATTGCCACCGCCTAAAAAGAAAGACCCGATCGCCCGCACCTTGCAACCGACCCAGCCGCCCGGAAACCGTAGCCGGGAAGCGCAAGGCTTAACAGCTATGGCCGCCGTGGGCCGCTTTGCCTTGCAGACCTGCGCCGCCTGTGACCGGGTGCAATATCCACCCCAGCAGATTTGCGGCAATTGCCTGGGCGATGACCTGCCCTGGCGTGATGTGGACCCGGCCGGCGTGTTGTTGGCCGAGACGAAGCTGCATCATGCCAACGATCTGTATTTCCGTGATCGGATGCCCTGGCGTCTGGGCATGGTTAAAATGGACGCGGGGCCTGCGGTGGTGGCGCACATCGCAGAAGACTGCCAACAGGGCGATCGCGTCCGCCTGTCCCTGAACCTGGATCGCAGCGGCCATGCGGTGATGAACGCAAGGCCCGAAACCCCTGGGCCCAATCAAGAGGATGACCTGCAATTGCGTGAACTCAGCACGGATCCAAAGGACCGCCGGGTCTTGATCGTCGACGGCAAGACTGGTCTGGGGCTGGCCCTGGTAAAAGCTTTCAAGGCGGCGGGTGCGCGGGCGATTTACGTGGGCCATGCCGAGCCGTGGAAAACCTCCCCCTTCCTCGAAGAGATCAAGGCCATAGCTGCGGATGCGGGGGGCATAACCCTGTTTCCCCTGGACGTTACCGATACGGATAGTGTCGAAAAACTCGCGTCTGTCCTCGGTGGCAAGGTGGAGATTATGGTCAACAACAGCTATCACCTGCGCCCGGGCGGCGCGGTCGATGGCCTGGACATGAATATCAGCCGGGAGGAAATGGACGTTCACTATTTCGGTCTGTTGCGCCTGGCCGGTAACTTTGGCCCCGTACTACGCAGCCGGGGCGCAGATGGTGATCACGGGGCTTGCGCCTGGGTCAATATTCTGTCCGCCTATGCCCAGGTCAACAACCCTGCTTTTGGCACCTATTCGGCCTCCCAGGCAGCGGCCTGGTCGGTGGCGCAATGTATGCGGGCGGAAATGTCGGGGGGTGGCGTGCGCGTGGTCAATGCTTTCGCGGGTCCGCTGGAAGATGAATGGCATCAAATGGTGCCGCCGCCGAAGCTTGAGCCCGACATGGTGGCGGGCCGTATCGTCGCTGCCTTGCAAAAGGGCCTGGAAGATCTGGCCATAGGTGCCGTGGCAGAGGAAATTGCCGAACGATTGGCGGAAAACCCCAAGGAAATCGAACGTGAAATCAAATTGTAAAGGTGGGCGTGCTTATGGCTGAGGCCAAATCACAAGGTGGATTACTGACCGGATTAATGGGCGGGATCTTGGGTGGAGGTATCCAGGTGGTGGATTTGACCATGACCCTGCAGCCGGATGTGCCCACCATCGTCATGCCCCCTGAACTGGGCCAGTCCTGGCCCTTCCGGATGGAGGAGATATCCCGCTATGATCATCGGGGGCCGTTTTGCTATTGGAATAATCTGTCCTGCGGCGAACATACGGGCACGCACTTCGATGCGCCCATTCATTGGGTCTCGGGCAAGGATCTGCCCGCGAACACGACGGATACCATTCCGGTGGAGAAGTTTTTAGCCCATGCCTGCGTGATCGATTGCTCCCAGGCCGCCGCTGCTGATCCCGACTACCTTTTGACCCAGGGCGTGGTGGAGGATTGGGAGGCGGAACACGGCATAATCCCAGCTAGGTCCTGGCTGTTGATGCGGACGGATTGGTCCAAAAAAAGTGATCCGGCAGCCTATATGAATATGGATGAAGAGGGTGCGCATACCCCTGGCCCGCACGAGGATCTGATCCCCTGGCTGATCGAAGAACGGGATGTCATCGGCTTTGGCTCAGAGGCGGTGGGCACGGATGCGGGCCAGGCGCAACATTCCAATGTCCCCTTTCCCTGTCATTACCATATGCATGGCAACAACCGCTTTGGCCTGCCGGCGTTGACCAACCTGGATGCCTTGCCGCCCCAAGGCGCGGTGTTGATCACGCCGCCATTGAAAATCCGCCAAGGCTCCGGCAGCCCGGCTCGGGTTTTGGCCTTGGTGGAGACGTCTTGATGGCCGCCGACTTTCAACCTACCGAAAATATTCGCCGTGCCGGCGGCGGCAATGTGGGGCGTATCTTTGCCACCCAGGCCCGGCGCTTTCCCAATGACATTGCCCTCGTCGATGGTGCCAACGGGGATGAAAGCCTGACCTACGCGCAATTGAATAAACGGGTCAATCAACTGGCCCATGTCATGCTGGAACGCGGCGTCGGCGTTGGTGATCGGGTTGGGCTGTTGTCGCGCAATTGCGGGCCGTTCATTGAGGTGGATTTAGCGGCCGCCAAAATCGGTGCCATAACCACCTCCCTCAACTGGCGTCTCGCGCCGACGGAATTGCACCATTGTATCGCGCTGACCACGCCGAGCCTGATGTTCACCCAGGATGTCTATCTGCCTGCGTTGGAAGGAACGAAACCAACCCGTTTGGTTTTCGGCCCGGAATACGAGGCAGCCTTGGCCGCTGCCCCTGATGGGGAACCCGCCGTTGATGCGGGCGGCGAAGATGGCATGTTGATCATCTTCACCTCCGGCACCACTGGTTTGCCAAAAGGCGCTTTGATCAGTCACCGGGCCATGATCGCGCGCACGGGCATCTATGGCGCCGAAATGAACGCACCCGCCAAGGATACTTTTGCAGCCTGGACGCCGTTGTTCCATATGGGGGCGAATGATTTCGCTCTGGCCACCCTGATGCGCGGGGGCAAGGTCATTACCATCGACGGCTATCAACCACAGGCCATGGTTGCCGCCATAGAAGGCGAGGCCATGCATTACCTGCCCCTGATCCCCGGCATGATCATGGAATTTATCGATGTGCTGCGGGACGGCAATGTCCAACCCAAAGGCATCGGTATGATCGGGGCCATGGCGGATCTGGTGCCGCGCCAGCAGTTGGCGGAGATTACCACGTTGTTGGATGCGCCCTATCTGAACACATTCGGCTCCACGGAAACCGGTACGCCGCCTGCGACGGCCAGCTTTGTCGCCATTGGTTCGGCGCCGACATCGTTGTCGAAGACCCAGAACGATTTTTGCGAAATTCGTTTGGTGGATGCCGACGATAACGAAGTCGCGGATGGCGAACCGGGGGAATTGGCCATTCGCGGGCCATCCCTGTTCAGCGGCTATTGGAACAACGATGAAGCCAACGCGGAGGCATTTCGCGGCGGTTGGTTCCACATGGGCGATGTCTTTCGCCGTAACACAGACGGCAGTCTGGATTTCGTGGACCGGGTCAAATACATGATCAAATCAGGCGGAGAGAACATCTACCCGGCCGAGATTGAACAATATATCCTGGCTGACCCGCGCGTGGCGGATGCCGCCGTAGTCCGCAAATCGGACGCAAAATGGGGCGAAGTCCCGGTTGTCTTCGCCGCCCGGCGGGAGGCTGGTTTGACGGCAGAGGACCTGATCGCCACCTGCGCCGGCAAATTGGCCCGCTACAAACTGCCCAAGGAAGTCCACTTCATAGACTTCGACGACTTCCCCCGCTCCACCACCGGCAAAATCCAACGCCACGAACTGGAGGCGCGGCTGGAGCCGTAACGCGCCGCCAATGATGCCAGAACGCCACTCAATTCGAACATGATCAACAGGACGTCATCCTTCAATGAACAGTGAGTCAGACGGTGTATCGCCGCAGGTTGGCTATACGCTGATGGTTACCACGTGGCTGTGCTGGGGGTTTAGCTATCCGGCGACGTCGTTTGTGCTGCGGACCATAGATGTGTGGAGCAGCCGGTTGCTGGTTATGGGCGCTGCTGCGATTGTATTGTTGGCATTGGGCCGTCTACAGGGGGCATCGTTAAAAGTGCCGCGCAGCCATTGGCCCGACCTGATCATTGCCGCGATCTGCAATATGGCGATCTTCCAGATCGGCATGACTTATGGGGTGCAATTACTCAGTGCCGGGCGTACCTCTGTCATCGTTTATACCATGCCGTTGTGGGCCAGTATTTTCGCCGTGTTCATATTGCGGGAGCGGTTGAGCTGGCCGCGCATGGTGGCCCTGGCTCTGGGTCTGATTGGTTTGGCTATATTGATCGGACAGGATCTGACCCATCTGCGGAATGCGCCCCTGGGGGCCGGCCTGACCCTGATGGCGGCGGTGTTTTTCGGCCTTGGGACGGTCTGGATGAAGCGGCGGATCTGGCAGAACAATCCCACTGTCCTGGCCGGCTGGCAGTTGCTTATTGCCACTCTGCCGGTGGCCTTGATCTGGGGTTTTTCGGACGCCCGGCTATCTCCCGGCAGCGTCAGTACGGATAGCTGGTTGGCCTTTGTCTATTTGATATTTATCGCCAATGCCCTGGCCTATTTTGCCTGGTTCCGGGTGGTGGCGCATTTCCCTGCCGCCGTAACAGGTATTGGCGCCATGGCCGTGCCGATTGTCGGCGTGCTGGCCAGCGCCTGGTTGTTGGATGAGAAGATGGGTTGGCGGGAATGGAGCGCACTGGGCCTGATCGTTTGCGCCCTGGCCCTTAATCTCGCCTCTACTTTACAGAGGCGGGCTGTATAAGTGCATCTTATGTGCCGAGGAAAATGACCCGAACGTAGTCCCGCAACAGCATGATCTGTTTTGGCAGAACCTCCTTGTCGCGAAGCACCTTGGAGATGATGATACCGCCGTCCACCAGGACGGATACCATATCCGCCAGGGCGTCGAAATCGACCGGAATTTTGGGTGGGTAGCGTTCCGCGATCAGGTCGAAGCGTTCCCGAAAGCGTTGCCGCCATTGTAGAACCGCCTCGGTGTTGAGTTCACGCACATCCCTGTCGAATAAATTCTCCTGATAACAATAGGAGGCGACCAGACAGCCGGGATGCCCATTGGGTAGATCCTGCATCATCTCCGCGAACATTTTTAGTCCGACCAGGAAACCGTGCAAGGGATCTTCATGCAGCTCATCCCCGCGGCGGAACAAATCGTCCAGCAAAGCCTCTTCATCGTCGATGTAGCGTTGCAGCAAGGCGCGGGCCAACTCATTCTTGTTTTTGAAATGGTAGAAAAAGCCGCTTTTGGTGATGCCCACCGCTGCAATCAATTCATCAATTGAGGTTGCCGCGAAGCCTTTGGCCAACACCGACTGGGCCGCGAATTCCAGCAGATGCTGCCGCGTTTCGGGGCCGCGCTTGGGTGAAATTTCGTTCATCAACAAAGCCTATAAGGTGGCTACTTCGCAGTAGTGTACCATAGGTATAGTTAATCGCCAGTTTCCCTGTCGACCGTCCCTGCGAACGACTGGTGTATATGATGAAAATCTAACTAACTTGTTGATTTAAAAGACGTATCAAAATAACTCTCATGTACCAAACCACGAGTTCACTAGTTTCTAAGCGGTAGATGAACAAAATATCTTACCAGGCGCCGGCACTTCGCCAGGCGGTCTTTGAGAAGGGATTTTTGTTATGGCCAAGTATCGCACGGACCTGCCCCAGCAAAATGGTGGGATGTTTCTGATGGACAGTGGAATGGAAACCACTTTGATTTTTCACAATGGCATTGATCTGCCTTGCTTTGCCGCCTTTGATCTATTGCGGACGGCAGGCGGTAAGGAGACCTTGCGTCAATATTATCAAACTCATGTTGCGATTGCGCAAAAGGATAGCGTCGGCTTTGTATTGGAATCCGCGACCTGGCGGGCCAGCTCTGACTGGGGTGCGAAATTGGGTTATTCCCGTGAAGCCCTGGCCGCCGCGAACGAGGAAGCTGTTGAGCTGTTGGCGGAGGTGCGCGACGAATTCGAAGGCCCGGACAACCCCATCGTCATCTGCGGCAGCATGGGCCCGCGCGGCGACGGCTATGTCGCAGGTGAGATCATGACGCCGGATGAAGCCCAGGCCTATCATCAGGAGCAGATCAACACCTTTGCCGGCACGGAGGCCGACATGATCAACGTCATGACGATGACCAATACGCCGGAGGTCATCGGCATCACGAAGGCGGCCCAGGCAGCGGGCATCCCCGTGGTCATCGCCTTCACCGTGGAAACCGACGGTAACTTGCCCACGGGGCAGCCCCTGGCCGAAGCAATTGCTGAGGTTGACGCGGCAACCGGGTCAGGTCCAGCCTATTACATGATCAACTGCGCCCATCCCAGCCATTTTGCCGACAAGCTGGACGGCGATCAGGCCTGGATGAAACGCCTGGGTGGCCTGCGGGCCAATGCCTCGCGCTGTAGCCATGCGGAGCTGGATGCGGCAGAGGCGCTGGATTCTGGTGATCCGGTGGAATTGGCCGGGGAATATGTCGATATCCTGCAGCGCCACAGCCAGATCAACGTTCTGGGTGGTTGTTGTGGTACGGACCATCGCCACATCGCGGCGATTAGCGAGGCCTGCCGACCGTCGTTTTAATTCGGTTTCTACTGGCAAAACCGTCCATTCCTCAGGGAGTGGACGGTTTTGTCGTGTCCGGAATTGCGTCGAATTTAAATCAAAACCTCGGAACCGCCTTATGCAATAAAGGCTGCAACGGCAGCCCGGCGCTTGTGCGCCGCCACCATGTCGTTCTCTGCGGAGCGTCGCGCCCTGGCGCAAAAAGCGGGAGCGATAAAGGTTTAGTTGCTGCGCAGAACCTTGCCGGCCAAAGCGCCCGCGTGTTCGCCATTCTCCATGAACAACTGGCCGTTGACGAACATCTGTCGGTAACCTTCCGACTTCTGAATATAGCGGCCCGCGCCGGTGGGGAAATCATGCACGAATTCCGGGCCCCGCAAATGCAGCTTGTCGAAATCGATGACGTTGATATCGGCGAATGCGCCAGGCGCAAGGATGCCCCGGCCTTTCATGTCGTACAAAGCCGCAGGTTCGCCGGTCAGCTTATGGATGGCGTTCTCAATACTGAAAGCACGTCTTTCCTTGACCCAATAAGTCAGGAAGTACGTGGGCAGGGAGGCATCCATGATCTGGCCGCAATGGGCCCCTGAATCCCCCAGACCCAACACCACATTGGGATCATGCAGCATCCTCTCCACCGCAGTCATTTCCGGATTAAGGAAGGGAAAATTGAACAATGCCAGACCGTTGTCCCGGATCGACAATTCAATAAAGGCATCCGGCACGGACATGTTCAGTTGTGTTGCCTGAACGGTCAGACTTTGACTTGGGTCGAGATCATAACGCGGGGCGTCATGGGACATCAGGAAAAGGTCTTCGAATTCCATGGGCGGCATATCCGCCAGGGCCTGTTCCACCATAGAGGCGCGATATTCACTGTTCCGCAGCTTCGCCAGCTTTTCCGGCAAACTCATACCGCGCAGGGCGCGCCAGGCAGGCGCCCGGTCAAACGGCGTGCGGTTTTGAAAGCCGAACAGGACACCAATGCCCCGTGCGGTGGACTGGGGATTAATCTTGGCGCCACCTTTGACCGCCTCAGCCACCTTTTCCAGGGTCCAGCCATAGCCTTCGGGCACCTGGCGGTTTTGCGCCAGCCCGAACGTTATCGGCCGGCCCGTATCGCGGCTGATATCCGTCATCCAGGCAATTTCACTTTCGATATTGGCCTTGGTCTCTTCCGCGGTATCGGCGGTGATGGCGGTGGCGGCTTCCACCACGCCCCGGCCATGTTCGCCCAGGGCGGCGCAGATGCCCTTTAGCTCCTGCGCCGTGGCATAGGTGCCGGGCACGGCATCGCCGTCAGGTGTGAAATGCAACGGTGTGCGCGAGGTGGAGAAACCCAGGGCGCCGCCTGCCATGGCTTCGGATACAGCATCATGCATGGCATCGATCTGTTCTACGCTGGCGGGGGTGTTTTCCAATGCCTCCTCCCCCATGGCGTATAGCCGCAGAGCGCAATGGCCCACCAGGCCACCGACATTGATGCCTTTGGGCAAATCATCCAGGGCACCGAGATATTCGCCATAGCTTTCCCAGTTCCACTGCATGCCTTCGTTGATGCATTTGGCGGGGATGTCCTCAACCGATTCCATTAACCGGGTCAAATATTCGCGATCCTCCGGCTTGCAGGGGGCAAAGGTCACACCGCAATTGCCCATAACGGCAGAGGTTACCCCATGCCAGCAGGAGGACGAGGCGATGGGATCCCAGCTGATCTGAGCATCAAGATGGGTGTGGATATCGACAAAGCCCGGCGTAACCAACTGGCCGTCCGCGTCGACCGTCTGTTTGGCCGTGCCCTCAACTTCCCCCACAGCTCCAATGGCGACAATTTTGTCGTCGGTCACCGCCACATCGCCGCGATAGCCCGCAGCACCCGTACCATCAACGATAGTACCGTTCTTGATCACCAGATCATACGCCATGTCGTGTCCCCATATATTGATGTCTTAGTGTTTCTATTTGTTCTGCCTGTTCTCGATCAGATCTTCGACCACCGCCGGCTCCGCCAAAGTGGATGTGTCGCCCAGGTTAGAGAAATCATCTTCGGCGATCTTGCGCAGGATACGGCGCATGATCTTGCCGGAGCGGGTTTTCGGCAGGCCCGGTGCGAACTGGATCAGATCCGGCGATGCGATGGGCCCGATATCTTTGCGCACCCATTGCACCAGCTCCTTGCGCAGGTCCTCATCCCCGTCCAGGCCCGCATTCAAGGTAACATAGGCATAGATGCCCTGGCCCTTGATGTCGTGGGGATAGCCGACCACCGCCGCCTCGGCCACGTCATGGTGGCCCACCAACGAGCTTTCAACTTCCGCCGTGCCCATACGATGGCCCGAGACGTTGATGACATCGTCAACCCGCCCCGTGATCCAGTAATAGCCGTCTTCGTCCCTGCGGCAGCCGTCGCCGGTGAAATATTTGCCGGGATAGGTGGAAAAATAGGCCTCGATAAAGCGATCATGATCGCCATAAAGCGTCCGCATCTGCCCTGGCCAACTGTCCAGAATGCACAGGTTGCCCGAAGCTGCACCTTCCATCAATTCACCTTCGCCATCCACCAACGCCGGTTTGATGCCAAAGAAGGGCCGCGTGGCGGAACCCGGTTTCAGGTCGGTCGCACCTGGCAGGGGCGTGATCAGAATGCCGCCTGTTTCCGTCTGCCACCAGGTATCGACGATGGGGCAGCGCCCGTCACCGACCACATTGTGGTACCACAGCCAGGCTTCGGGATTGATCGGCTCGCCCACCGAACCCAACAGGCGGATGGAACTGCGGGAGGTTTTCTTGACCGGCCCGTCGCCTTCCCGCATCAGGGCGCGGATGGCCGTTGGTGCGGTGTAGTAAATGTTGATCCGATGTTTGTCGCAAACTTCCCAATGGCGGGAGGCATCAGGGTAATTCGGCACCCCTTCGAACATCACGGTGGTGGCGCCGTTGGATAGCGGGCCATAGAGAATATAGCTGTGCCCGGTAACCCAACCCACATCGGCGGTGCACCAATAGATATCGCCGTCGTGATAATCGAAGACGTACTGATGGGTCATGGAGGCATAAACCATATAGCCCCCCGTGGTGTGCAAGACGCCCTTGGGCTTGCCGGTGGAGCCGGAGGTATAGAGGATGAACAGCGGATCTTCCGCGCCCATTTCCTCCGCCGGGCATTCCTCCGATTGATCGGCAACCAGTTCGTGATACCAAACGTCCCGTCCGGCCTTCATATTAGCCTCGGCACCGGTACGGTTGACCACCACGCAATGATCGACGGTCGGACATTTTTCCAACGCCGCGTCTGTGTTCGCCTTCAATGGGATCGGCTTGCCGCCGCGCATGCCTTCATCGGAAGTGATGACGATATTGGATTCGCAATCATGAATACGGCCCGCCAAAGCATCGGGAGAGAAACCGCCGAAGACCACGGAATGCGGGGCACCAATGCGGGCACAAGCCAGCACGGCCACCGCGATCTCGGGTATCATGGGTAGATAGATCGTGACCCGGTCGCCCCGTTTGACGCCCAGAGATTTCAGGCCGTTGGCGAATTTGCAGACAGCGGCATGAAGTTCGCCATAGGTAAATGACATTGAATCCGCCGGGTCGTCGCCTTCCCAGATGATCGCGGTCTGATCGCGCCGGGTTTCCAAGTGGCGGTCCAGACAATTGTAAGAGGCGTTCAGGCTGCCGTCTTCATACCATTTGATGGAGACATCACCTGGGCCATAGGTGGTGTTCTTCACCTTTGTGTAGGGTTTGAACCAATCAATGCGTTTGCCCTGTTCGCCCCAAAAGCCGTCCGGATCATCCAGGGATTGCTGATACATGGCCAGGTATTTGTCGTTGTCCGCAAAGGCCTTTTCGGCCCAGGCACCAGGTACGGGGAATAGTTCGTTGTCGCTCATTTTTGCCTCCCTAGATTATTTGCATTTATTATCCCGATAAAGGGGACCTCGGACAAGGCCAGACACGACAGACCCGACACGACAGGCCAGACACGATAGGCCAGACACGACAGGCCCGACACGGCGGAGAAAGTAATATGGGACACGCTCCGACCACCTGGGGCTAGTGTCCTGGTTCAGAAATACGTCATGTTTAGGATCGGTTCTCCGGACCTCCGGGTAGGAGGCATACCGCCGGCGATGCGGCACATCGTCAAGGGATACCGACGCCATCCGGAGGTCCGGAGAACCGACCAAATTGGCGGTCTAAGAGGCCCCTCGGACGTCGTTGTGCGGCCTTCATGATGCAACACATCACGACGGGCCACACGCCTAGCCGAGGGGCCTCTTAGACCGTCCTAAATACGGCGTATCTCTGAACCAGGACACTAGCAAACATAATTCCTCTGTGCCACGATGGGGCATCAAAAATTGGGGATATGCTCATGAACCGGCAAAACGTTGACAAAAAGCACATAACGCAGTCTTCCGAGACAGCTTCATCGGCTTATGTGCCGACCCTCCAACTCACCGAAGGGCAACCAGCACCCATCGCCGCGAACGGTGGCTTATCCTACCTGTCGTTCGACCGGGACGGGGATGGAGGTACGGCTGCCGCGACCGAGGCGGCGCTGACCCAGATTGCCGAGGGCGCAGGGCAGGCGGTTATCGACATGCTCGACAATGCGCCCCCTGGCCCAATCGAGACAAAGTGGGGCATCGGGTTTCGCGGCTATGGGGAATGCATGGACTATATTCATGCCAACAATATTGAAGCGCCTGAAGGCGGCCTCGCGCTTCCTTTGCCCTATACCATCGTTGAGCAACCGTCCTATTCCATTGTATCATCGAACGCGCTTTGGCAGGATCCAAGCCGTGAGGCCGATGCAAAAGCGTTGCGCAAGGACGAAGAAGACAACGTGCGGCAACGGCTGTTTTATCCCCAGGTGATGCGCGATGCGCGGCGCATTGAAGAATACTACCCGGGCCTTTCGCCAAATAGCCCCGAAAGCATGGACAAGCTTGGCGTCTCGCTGGCCCATTGCGAGTCCAAGTGCGAGAATTTTTATGACGCCGCCGAGGTGGAGCGTGTTTTCTACCCGGAGATTGAAAAGCTGTTGTTGGAATTTTTCCCTGGGGCGACGGACGCGCTTGTCTACAATCACGACGTATTTGACAAGGACTATCAGGGTGACCGTACGGAAGATCAGGACAACAAGAACCCAGGGGTGAATGCCAACTACGCCAACCTTGTGCACAACGACCTGAACGACAATAGCGGCCGTGTGCGCTGCCGTGAGCTGCTGACGAAGAACCTGCGGAACTTTGGCCGGGAGCAACATTATACCGAGGCCGAGGCCGACGCGAAGATGTCGCGGCGGTTCATGTCGATCAACCTCGCCAAACCGATGGAGACTGTGCGCCAATACCCCTTCGTTCTTTGCGCCTGGCCCTCGTTTGCCAAACAGCCGTATATCAATAACTACCGGGTCTACGACGACCGCGTTGGTGAAACCACCCGCTTTACCCATGACCCCGGTCACGAATGGTACTGGCTTCCCGCGCAGACGCCAACGGAGGTGTCAATGCTAAAGTGCTACGACTCGGTCACCGACGGCTCCGTCTCGCGCTGGTCATTCCATACGGCTTGCATCGACCCAACTGCGCCCGAGGATGCGCCGTGCCGCAAAAACGTCGTGGTCCGGTCCTATGTCTTCTTTTAGACCTTTTCGATATTCATCGCGTAAGGTCTAGTTTTTATCGCTCACGCTTGTGCCCAAGCGCACCGCTCCGCGGGGGCGGCGCAAAAGCGCCGGGCCGCCGTCGCGGCCTTAATCGAGTAATTCGACTGCGGAAACAGCCTAGCAATCTGTCGAAACGACTCTACACATCCCAGCTTGCGAAAATGGCGCGCAGGGCGGTGACAAAGGCCAGCGGCTGATCCATGGTCAGATGATGCTGGGCATCGGGAATGCAGATCATGGGGTTGGCGGGATCAAATATGGGTGCCATATAATCCACGACCTCCCCGCCGAAAATTGCGCTGTCCTCACCATAGATCATCGCCTTGGGGCAGGGTAGCTGGCGCAGATAATCCTCCATCGGCTCGTCATGCAATCCGGCGACGCGGGCTGATGGGTCGAATTTCCAGGTATATCCGCCTTCGCATTCCTTCAGGGAATGGCGGGCGATATGTTCGACGACATATTCATTGTCGCAGAATTGCGGCGGAATGGGCCGAAAGCGGTAGATCATCTCGTCCCTGTCCGTATAGACCCGGTTGGGGGGACGCTTGGGTGGGTCAAAAAACCGGGATTTTTCCCCCGTAGGTCGATTTTCCGGGCGCAGGGGGGAATCTACGATAACGGCACCTGAAATTTCCGCGCTATGGGCGTGGGCATAGCACATGGTCATATAGCCACCGAAACTGTGCCCCACGATGATTGGCTTTTCACCCAGATTGGCATCGGCCAGCACCGCGGCGATTTCAGGCACGTGGACATTGCTGCCATAGCCCTCGCGCCAACCGCTGTCGCCCATGCCGGATAGATCAATGGCCGCGATTGGCCGATCAGCAGAGAAGAACGGCGCGATGAAATCCCACCAATGGGCATGCGCGCTGGCCCCGTGAATGAATAATATGCCGGGGCGGGACGATGTCTCGGGCCCCCAACGCAAATAATGAATATCACAGTCCATGACCTGCAGTTTGTGCGAGGTCGGGGTGTTTTTCAGGGCCTGTTCGAACCAATAAGGTGGTTCCATTGGCGGCGGGTCCTGGGGCTGTCCTTGGGGCTGCTCCATCGGCGGTTCATCATACATAGATCTTATCCATATTCTGGCGAATCCTGATTATCACCACGCCATCATACACGCCTTGTTTCACTATGGCCGCAGAATTCCATATGCCCACAAAGGCATCTGCGAACGGACGGGAATTTTGCGCTTCCCCATGTTGCAGCTATACTTGCCGGGTTGGTCTTTGTGGGCGCGTGGCCTTTCCATTGGCAGGTTCGGTAGAAGACTTGAGGAATGCCCCTTATTTAAACGCCCCGTATTTAGGTTCGTATTGGATCGTAGGAGGAAACATGACTAGAGAAGATTTCACGCTCGATATGAAGACCGAGCGGATGACGGATATCGCGCTTGCATTCAAGAAAACCTGCACCATGCTTGGGGCCATCGACTTGGATTTTTTCAGTCATGTCGCCGCTGGCGCAGGCACCGCTGCGGAACTGGGTGCGGCCATGGGGATTGAGGCTGAAAAGGCCGACCGGCTGCTCACCGCCTGCAAGGCAATGGATTTAGTCCGGGAGGTTGATGGCCGCCACGTCAATATGAGCGATGTGGAGCGTTATTTGGTGAAAGACAGCCGAACATATTTTGGCGACTATTTGCTCTACATCGCCCGGCGCGACTACCCTGATTGGGACAATGTCGCCGAAAACCTGACAACGGTGGCCGACGGCGACGGGCGCGACGAACGCAGCTATCTCAACGCCCTGGCGGACCCGGAGGCTGCGCGCCGCTTCACCGTCGCCGGCTACGAAGCGTCCATCGGGCTGGGTCACAAGCTGGCCAAGGAATACGATTTTTCCCGCTTTGGCCGTTGGCTCGACGTGGCAGGCGGATCGGGCTGCTACGCCATTCCCGCCTGCGAACGCAATGCCGACCTGCAGGTGACGATCATGGATCAGCCCAACGTCATCGTCATCGCTCAGGAATTCATTGCCAAGCATGGGCTGGAGGGCCGCATCGATACCATGGCCGGCAACTTCCTGGAGACACCGTTTCCTGAAGGTCACGATCTGGCATCCTACATCACGCCATTACAGGGTTATATGCCCGACGAGATCATCGCTGTTTTGCACCGCACCCTCGACGCGCTCAAACCGGGCGGTGAAATGCTGATCATCGACTACATGTTGGAAGATGATAAGACCGGGCCCCTGGACCCCGCCTTCGTCAACCTTGCCGGTGTGCGCCGGGGGCGCTATCTGGGACGGGTCAACACGGGTGCCGAATGGTGCGACTTTCTTGGCCAGGCCGGCTATGTCAACGCCACGTCACGCTGGTTCACGCCGCATCAACTTGGCCTCATCACGGCGCAAAAGCCGGCTTAGAGCAATTTTCAATCACTTGGATACACGCTTGTGATCCAGGTGATTGGTGCAATCGCTCTTAGACATGTTTTAAGGGATTCAATTCTGTGAAAGCACTTGTCATTGGCGGCACCGGGCCGACCGGACCATATCTTGTAAACGGCCTTATCGCGCAAGGCTACGATGTCTCGATCATGCATCGCGGCACCCATGACAGCGATGAGATACCCCGTTCCGTTGAGCGGATCATCGGTGATCCGCATTTCCGCGAGACCTTGCATGAAGCGCTCCATGGCCGGTCCTTTGATCTGATCATCGCCACCTATGGCCGTATCCGCTATATCGCCGAAATTGTCGGGGCCTATACGGACCGGCTGATCACGGTCGGAGGCGCACCGTGTTTTCGCGGGGTTTTGCAGCCGGAGGCATTATTTCCCGCCGGTTTGCAAGTGCCTCTGCCCGAGGACGCCCAGAAGGTGGAAAGCGAAGAGGAATTTCGTTTTGGCCATCTGGTCCGCATGGCGGAAGAAGCCGTCATGCAAGGCCATTCTGACGGCCATTACAGTGCCACGCATTTTCGTTATCCCGTCGTCTATGGCCCCCGGCAACTAACCCCAACCGTTTGGTCCATCATGCGCCGCTTTATGGATGGCCGTTCTTATATGGTGCTGCCTGACGGTGGCCTTACCCTGACGACGCGGGGCTATTCCGAGAATGTCGCCCATGCGGTTCTGCTTGCCGCGCAGAAGCCCGATGTCGCTGCCGGACAGATTTATGATTGCGGCGACGAGCATCAATTGACCATGGCGCAATGGATTGAGGTCGTGGCCCGGGCGATGGACAGCGAGATCGAAATCATCGGCGTGCCCGATGCCTATGCCCATCCGGCGCGGGGCTTGATGATGTTCCATGGCCCCTCGAACCACCAGCTGTTCGATCTTTACAAGGTGAAATCAGAATTGGGATACCGGGATGTCGTCAGCCCCCTTGATGCCATGGCACGAACCGTGCGCTGGTATCGTGACAACCCACCCGAAGAAACGCCGGAGTTCGTCGCCGAAATGGCCAAGAATTATGGCCTGGAAGATGCCATTGTCCCCGTCTACCGGGACAGCTGTGAACGTCTGGCTGCCATCGACTATGTGCAGCCGGAATTCCACCACCCCTATCCGCACCCAAAACGGCCAGGCCTGGATCGCGATCACCGGGCCCGATAGAGCCCGGATTAGAGCTGATAGGTGCTGATTATTGCTGACTAGAACGGTTTGGTCGCCCCGACAAAGGCGATCAACAGAACCACCAGCCACAATGTGCCGGCTGCGCTGCCGGCATTGATGCGGTTCTTTTTCATTCGCTTCTCGCCCTCGATCCGCTCCTCACCACCGGCGCGTACCATCTCGAAGATCGGCTCCCACCGGTTGGCGGCGCTGAGGATCCAATTGGCGGAAAGCGCCATCAGGCCGTAGAGCACCAATTTTACGGCGATCCAGCGTTCAGCCACCGGTTCGCCGGTGATCAGGGCATAAACCCCAAGCGCGGCCATGGCCAAGGCAACCAGGAAGAATAAGATCTGGTTGGTTTTGTCGAGGGAGCCTTCCCGCGATGTGCCGATGGCAAAGCGCCCGGCCCATAACATCGCCAACCAGGCAAGGCTGAGGGCCCATATCAAAACCAGCCATCCGCCCGTGACCTCCGAGCCGTGATAAACCGCGAGATTGAAGCCGATGGGCAGGATCAACGGCGCGCAGGTGCGTGGTGCCATGTCGACTTTCTGCCGGATACCGCGTACCCGCAGCCGCTCCTCAAGACTAAGGTCTTCCCGCGTCAATTGGCTGTCGCAGAAAAACACCCCAAGATCGGAGCCGAGCCAATAACCGAACAATAGTACATGGGCGAAAATCAAGACATCCTGGAACTCGATAAGCATGATGATGTTTCCTCAATTACCACAAGAGCAATTTTCAATAAACCAGTGTCGCCACATAAGCTTTGTTGGCGTGACTAAAGTGTTTGGTTCAATTGCTCGATACTAAAAAGTCATAGCGCATTTAAATAAATGCGCTATGACGGCGATCTTATGGTGGTCGCTCGTACTGGAAGCATCGTCTCACTATTGCAGGGTTATGCCAAATTTTTCAGTGGAACGTCCGCTCATCAGGCGACGCGGAATAACCGTCCCAGACCATCAAGGGCGTCATCCACGCCCGCCGCCCTTAACGTCGCCCACAATGTGGCCTGGCTGCTGGTGACCACGGGCTTGCCGTGCGCAATCTCCATCGCCCCGATCAAGCCGAAGGTCGGAAGATCTGTGCAGCTGATGACAATGGCGTCGGCCTGATCACGATCAACAGAACGCACCAACGCCTCAACCCGCGATCTCGTCGTACGGTGTATCAACGGGTAGTCAGAGGGTCCATTGGCACCCAGACCAAGGCCTTCGATCGCAAGAACATCCACGCCCTGGGATGCTAGGAATTCCGCTTCGTGGTCATTGAGGCGTTGATCATAAGGCGTGGCGACGGCAATTTTTTTCGCGCCCAAGATTTCAAGCGCATCAACGATGGCGGCTGCCGTGGTCACGCAGGGCAGATCACAAAGGCTGCGCATGTAATCGGGCAGGCTATGCCGGGGCGAAATCAATGAGCCCGCCGTGCAGCCGTACGCAATTGCCGCCACGCCCGCGGGGGCTAGGCTGCCCACGGCAATGCTCAGATCATCATACAGGGCTTGTCTGCCGGCCGGCGTTTGCGTGTCGGTGTGCAATATCATGCGTGCGGTATGGACACTGACGCCGTCGGGCACGGCGCTATTCCATTCGGCTTCATTGACCGTATTTGTCGTCGGAACAATGAGGCCGATCTTGGCGCGGTAACCGTATGTGGGATTGTTCATGCCCAAAATGATAGCCCCTAATTGGCGCTGCCGCCACCAGGCCTGGCACCGCACCATCTGCCTGATCTGGGGCGTTTTGCGGGCCATCGCAAAACCCAGGGTCCTTAATAAGACTACAATTTACTCTAAATTCCGTACAATCAATTCAATGTGGCCAATTCAATGTGGCCAATTCAATGTGCCCAGTGCCTTTGATCATGGTCGTCGCCAAATATGAAGTTTTGAGCAGGAGTTTTAGCGTGCAGTTACAGATGCAAACCTGGGCCGAAGTGGAACGTTACCTTGAAACCTCCAGCGTCATCATTATGCCCATTGGCTCGACCGAGCAGCATGGCCCCAACGGCCTGATCGGCACCGATGCGGTGACCTCCGAAGCCATTGCCCGCGCCGTGGGCGCAGCGACGGATACAATGGTTGCGCCCACGATCGCCGTTGGCATGGCGCAACATCACATGGCCTTTTCCGGCTCCATGACACTGCGGCCTGCTACCATGATCGCCATGATCGGTGACTATGTGAACAGTCTGGCCCATCACGGTTTCGATAAATTCTTCTTCATCAACGGCCATGGCGGCAACAGCGCCACGGTCGAGGCGGCATTTCAGGAAATCTATACCGCCCATATCATGCCCGGTGGCAGCAACGAACCATCCGTCCGCTGCTATCTGCGCAATTGGTGGCAGGGCCCTAAAATGGGCCCCCTGGCCAAGGACCTATATGGCGATAAGGACGGCATGCATGCCACCATCTCGGAAGTCGCAGTGACGCAATATCTGTTTCCGGAGGATATTAAATCCGGTCCGGGTATAGACGATATGGGCCCACCCGAACCCTTGCGTGAGCGATGGAGCGACGGCAACGACTACCGTGCCAAATTCCCCGACGGCCGTATCGGCTCCCACCCCTACCTGGCCACGCCGGAGGCCGGGAAGCAGATATTCGACCTCGCCGTCAGCGAAATAACCGAGGAGGTCGCGGCCTACGCCAAGCGGTGAGATACGGCGTTACAATTTTTTTCGTGCCTTTGGCCACCAGGCTGTGCTAATCTTAACAATATTGATTATGTCAAACTGAACGGGAGGCATAACGTGATCGTAGAATTCGTTCTTGGTGCCGCCCTGGTCATTATGACGACGGCTGCCCTGATTATGTGGCTATCGAGCATTACAACGGGTCTGACGGCGATGTTGTCGGTGGCTGTTGTCATGACCGTGGCGGTGTTGGTTCTTAAAGCACAAGCGGCTATGGGCGTACCCATATTGGACAGCTTGCACGTGGTGCTGGTGATTAGCCTGCTGGTCGCACCGATTATCGCTATCGCGTTCGCCGATTGGCGTAAAGCTTAGGAAAGTGCTGAAAACTCCCTAAAACTTGTCGCCCTAGAACTTGTTATAGGCACCATCAATGATGAAGGTGTCGCCGGAATGATAGGCTGATGCGTCGGAGGCGATATAGACCGCGACGCCGCCAAAATCCTCTTTCACGCCCCAACGCCGTTGCGGAATGCGTGGCTTTACCGCCGCCACGAACTTGTCCCAGGCAAAGGCGTTGTCAGTCATGGGGGTTTCGATCCAGCCGGGCAGCACGGAGTTGGCGGTAACGCCATAACGCGCCATGCCCGAGGCAAGGGATATCATCATAGAAATCAGCGCCCCTTTACTGGCCGCATAATGGACCGAGGCGGGGGACGATTCGATTGCCGCCAAGGATGCGGTGCCAACTAAACGGCCGCCGCCCTCCCGTTCCGTCATATGTTTGGCCGCCGCCTGCAGGGTATAGAAGGCACCATCCAGGTTTACATCCATGACCCTGCGCCATTCTTCGGGCGGCATATCGACGAAGCTGGCTGAGGCTGAGCGGCCCGAAACACCGGCATTAGCGAAGCAACTATCGACCCGTCCGAATTGCGTCAAGGTTTGCCCAAAAGCTTTCTTTACCGCTGTCTGGTCCGAGACATCGCAGACCATCGCCGCGGCCTTGCCCCCGTGACTTTGCAATTGTTCCAGCGCGGCTGCGTTCTTCTCAGCGTTGGTGCCCCAAATGCAAACGTCCGCGCCGGCCTGGGCCATGGCCTCGGCAAAGCCAAGGCCGATGCCGCTGTTGCCGCCTGTTACCAAGGCGACCTTGCCGCTAAGATCGAAGGGTTGATATGCCATTGCTGTTGGTTCCTTTAAGTCTACGAAAATTCTTCGGATGATTATTTGTCTGTTTTCCAGCGGGCGGCGGCATCATCATCGCCCTGGCGGGCGGCAACCCAATTGCTCTCACCACCCACTTCTTCCAGCTTCCAAAATGGTGCCCTGGTTTTTAGCCAATCCATCAAAAAGGCGCAGGCCTCGAACGCCGCTTCCCGGTGCGATGACGTCGCCGCGCACAACACGATCTGATCGCCGGGCAACAGACGGCCATGGCGGTGGATAATCAGGACCTTGTCCAGGGGCCAGCGCGCCAAGGCCTCCGCCTCCAACTGCGCCAACTGCCGTTCCGTCATGCCGGGATAATGTTCCAGGGTCATGGCGGATAACTCCCCCGGACCCGCCACATCCCGCACCAGCCCAATGAAAGAAGCGACGGCACCTACCTCTGTGCGGCCCCGGCTTAAGGCGGCCAGTTCGGCACCGACATCGAAATCGTCAGTCTGGACCTTGATCATTGGCCTAGCCGCCCGTGACAGGGGGAAAAAACGCCACCTCGTCGCCCGCGCTGATGGGGGCATCCGCCTTGGCGTAATCCTGATTGATGGCGCAGCGTACGATGGCAGGGTCCTTGAAGGCTTCTGCATGGCCGTCTGATTGTTGCGTCAGCCACGTCATCAATTCAGCCACCGTTGTGACATCGCCGGGCGGCTGCACAGCTTCCTCAGCCACGCCAACCCGGTCCCGCAGCCAGGAAAAATACAACACCTTCATGAGGCCACCTCGTCAAAGGGCATAAAGTCCACCGCCTGGCCCGCCCTAATTTCTGTCACATCCTCGCCTATTTCAACAAGGCCATGGGTCTGCACCAGGGAATTGATGATGCCGGAGCCTTGGGGCCGGAACAAAACCGCGCGTGGTGCGGTGCCATCGGGCTGGCGGTCCAGGCGGGCGCGCAACCACTCCCGGCGTCCGGCCTTTTTCTCAAAGTCGAAATCTGCGGCGACCCGATATAATACGGGATCCAGATCAACGGCGCCCGCCATACCCAGGATCAGGGGCCGGGCAAAGCGCAGAAAGCAGACCATGGCGGCGACAGGATTGCCCGGCAGTCCGACAAAGGCAGCGTCACCGATCTGACCCAGGGCCAGGGGGCGTCCCGGCTTGATCGCCACACGCCAGAAATTCAGATGCCCCAACGCTTCCACCGCGCCGCGAACATGATCCTCATCGCCCACAGATACCCCGCCCGAAGTCAGCAGCAGATCATGGTTCTTTGCCGCTGCATCCAGGCCCGCCTGCACCCTATCGGCCCGATCCGGTAAAATACCTAAATCGGAAACCTCCGCGCCCAGGCCGGTAATCAGGGCCAGCAAGATTTGCCGGTTGGCGTCATAGACCGCACCCATGGGCAGTGTTGTGCCGGGCTCGGCCAATTCATCACCGGTGGAAAACACCCCGACCCGCAGGCGGCGGTACAATGCCAGTTTCCCATGCCCGACGGAGGCGGCCAGTCCAAGATCCTGGGCCCGGAGCCTTTGGCCCTTTGCCAGCACTGTCGCGCCTTGTTTTGTATCTTCACCCTGATGGCGGCGATTGGCACCCAGCTTTAATCCCGGTGGTACCGTGAGTTTGCCGTCCACGATATCGACATCCTCCTGCATCACCACCGTATCCGCATCCGCCGGCATTACGGCACCGGTGAATATACGCACGGCTTTGCCCGGTTCCAGGGGCTGTTCGAATGGATGGCCCGCGGCGGAGCGGCCCTGGATCGCAAAATCCGTGGGCTTGTCGGGGGAGAGGTCCTGGTGACGCAGGGCATAGCCATCAACGGCGGAATTGGCGTGCGGTGGGACATCCAGGCCGGAAATCACGTCCTTGGCCAATATGCGGCCCAAACCCTGGGACAGGGGCAGGCTTTCCAGCCGATCTTGCGTCACGATGACCGTGCGTTCCCGCAGAACTGCCAGGGCCTCGGCTGTGGACATTAAATCCTCAACCTGGTTGAAACAGTCATCGGCAAGCTTGTTCATTATGCCGGCCCTTCGGAGCGACAGAATTCAATCACAAAATCCGCCACGGCGTGGACGTCATCCAAATCCAACAATGGCACGGGCAGTTCCGGGCCGTCGGGGCAATAATTGGCGGCGAGCCCTATAAAACTCCGATCATTGCGACATAACAAGGGTTTATCCAGGCCCTGGCGATGTACTTCAAGCTTCTTATGGCCTTCGGCCTTGAAACCCTCCACCAAAATCAGGTCCACCGGGCTCATATGGGCCAGCAGGGCCGCCAGCCCGGGTTCCGGTTCGTCTCTGTTTTCATGCATCAGGGCCCACCGGGCACCGGACCCTATCAGAACCTCGGTCGCGCCGGCCTCGCGATGACGATGGGAATCCTTGCCCGGCTTGTCCACATCAAAAGTGTGATGGGCATGTTTGACAGTGGATACTTTCAGGCCCCGCCCCGTCAGATTTGGAATTAACTTGGTCAGCAGCGTGGTTTTGCCCGCACCGCTCCACCCCGTGACGCCCAGTACATTCATTTGGACACTCATTTGCGCATTCTTGGCGACATTCACTGCCCATCCACCTCTTCGCCGCCCGCCTTTACACCGCTGGCGGCCGTCTCGGGTGTCATGTTGGTGACATGGTGCAGCCCAGCCTTGAGGTAGTCATAGCCGGTATAGATGGTGAAAAGTGCCGCAATCCACATGCCTGCCTGGCCTATGGCCATGGCGGGGATGGGATCCCAACCGGCGTCCCCGACGATCAGGAAACCTATTGCCAGCATCTGTACAGCGGTTTTCCATTTCGCCACCCGGCTGACTGGGACGCTGACACGCAGCTCGGCCAGGAATTCCCGCAGGCCGGAGACCAGAATCTCCCGGCACAGGATGACGACAGTGGGTAAAATGGTCCAATCTCCAATGCGCCCCACGTACACCAGCATCAAAAGAGTGGCAGCCACCAACAGTTTATCCGCGACCGGGTCAAGAAACCGGCCCAGGCCGCTTTCCTCCCCCCGGCTGCGGGCCAGGTAGCCGTCCAGGATATCTGTAATCCCGGCAGCGGTGAAAATTGTAAAGGCCAGCCAATTGGACAAGGGCGATGACAAATAGAAAGCGCCGATCAGGGCGGGAATTGCCAGGATCCGAGACAAAGTCAGTAGATTTGGTAAAGTTGTAAGCATGTTTCTGAATCGCAATCCCTGTAGACAAGGCAGAGTATAAGGATTTAGCGCCAAGGTTAAAGCGTGCCTTCAGCCTTCCGGATGAAAGAAGTCATAAATTTTTTGTGCGACGGTTTTGGAAATACCACTGACGGTTTCCAGGTCCGTCAGACCGGCCGTCTCCACGGCCCGGGCAGAGCCGAAATGGTTCAACAGCGCGCGTTTTCGGCCAGGGCCGATGCCGGCAATACTGTCCAGGGCGGATTTGTCCATGCGCTTGGCCCGGCGCGCCCGGTGGGTGCCAATGGCAAAGCGATGCGCCTCATCCCGCAGGCGTTGGAGGAAATACAGCACGGCACTGCGCGGCGGCAATGAAATCACCGGTTTGTCGGGCAGATGCAGCTGCTCCAACCCCGCATTGCGATCCGGCCCTTTAGAGATGGCGGCAAGGGCGACGCCGGTGACGCCAAGATCTGCAAACACCTCTCGTACCGCCGTCAATTGCCCGATGCCGCCGTCAATCAGGACCAGATCGGGCCATTCACCGGCGACCCTGGCATTTTCGCTGCTGCTTGTAGCCGCTTCGCCTTCTTCGCTCCCTTCAGCCGCCTCTGCAGCAGCCTGGGCCTTTAATAACCGGGCAAAGCGGCGGTGCAGGACTTCCCGCATCATGCCATAATCATCACCGGGGGTTATGCTCTCATCCTTGATATTGAATTTACGATAGGCGTTCTTCTGCATCCCTTCGGGACCGGCGACAATCATGGCACCAATGGCGTCTGTCCCCATGATATGGCTGTTGTCATAGACTTCGATCCGATTTGGTGGGCTGTCCAGGGCGAACAAATCGGCGATATCCTCCAACAGACGCCGTTGCGAGGCGTTTTCAGCCAGCCGTCGGGCCAGGGCTTCGCGTGCATTGGTCTGGGCATGGTTGACCAGTTCCCGCCGCTGGCCCTGTTTGGGGCAATGCAGGCGCACTTTGCGATCCGCCTTGACGCTTAACGCTTCGGCGATCAACGCATGGTTCTCCGGCCATGTGTTGAGAAGGATTTCTTTTGGCGGCGGCTTGTCGTCGTAGAACTGACCCAGAAATGCGCTCAAAACTTCTTCCGGCGTTGTTTCCCGGCCATGGCTTGGGAAATAGGCCCGGTTGCCCCAATTCTGCCCTGCCCGGAAGAAGAACACCTGAATACAGCTTTGCCCCCCTTCCATATGTATGGCGACAATATCGGCTTCCCCAACGCTGGCCACATTGATGCCTTGATGGGCCTGGACGTGGGCCAGGGCGCGAAGCCGGTCCCGATATACGGCAGCCGTCTCGAAAGCCAAATCGGCGCTGGCGGCCTCCATACGCTGGGACAGGCCGTGTTGTACCTCGCGGCTGCGCCCGGACAGGAAATCCCGCGCCTCTTTGACCAGTTCGCTATAGGCGTCGGCGTCGATGCGGCCCACACAAGGGCCGGCGCAACGGCGAATTTGATACTGCAGACAAGGCCGGGTACGGGCAGCAAATATACTGTCGGAGCAGGAGCGGAGGGGAAAAGCCTTTTGCAGGGTATTCAGCGTACGATTGACAGAGGAGGCCGAGGCGAAGGGCCCGAAATATTCCCCCTTGCGGTTTCGTGCGCCACGGTGTTTGGCCAGTTGCGGCCATTCGTGGTCCCCGGTGATGATGATAAAGGGGAAAGATTTATCGTCCCGCAACAAAATATTGTAGCGGGGCCGAAGGCGCTTGATCAGATTGGATTCAAGCAGCAGCGCCTCAACTTCCGTGTGCGTTGTGACCACTTCCATGGCGCGGGTTTCGGCAATCATACGCAGGGTGCGTGTGTTTAAACCAGCCGGTTGGGCATAGTTGCGTACCCGGTTTTTCAGGTTCTTGGCCTTACCCACGTAAAGGACTTCGCCATCCCGGGCCAGCATACGATAAACCCCCGGCGCGCCGGGCATTGTCTCCAACGCCTTGCGGATGGCATCCCGGCCATGCCCGATGTCCAGACCGCCGTTGTCGACGTTGTCGACGCCGTCGACCGGACGGTCATCGGGGGGGAGTTCCGGTGGTTGTACAGTGGGTTTGTCGGCCTTTGCCATGGTGCTATTTTCCGTGCCTTTTTCCATTCGTCAATGGCGGATTGGCATAACAATACAGGTTTACAGCCAATCTCCACCTCCTATCCACCTTTTCTGTGGATAAGCATGTGGGGAAGCCGCTCCAGGCGGTATCAATATGGCGGAATCCCGCCTATTCGCCCGCTTTGCCTAAAAAATAGGCAAATTCGTAACGCATTGAAATTAAACACAAAAAATAAAGACCCGTGGATTAGCCCCGGTGTATATCTTTAAAGTAAGGCAAACCCTACCAAAACCTCAACGATGTCAATGGCCTGTGCACAAAGAACCATGTTTGGCGCGGATTTTAACCATTGGCAGGCAAGTCAAGGGATGTATCGCCGCCATATTTGCACAATATCCGATGGAGCGCCGGACCAATTGTCATGCAATTGATGCAAGTAAAAAAGCCGGTGGACGTAGAATATCCGCGCTCTGCTTCGCGGCTGTTGGGGGGCTCTCTTTCAGCGCGTGGGATTTAGGCATTCCGGATATGCCATGATAAAGCGAAAATATATAAACTAAGTAGGCGGCAGTTAAAAAGGCACCATAGCGGCGCGAGATCGGACGGCCGCGTAAGACAAATGGGGTTATCAGAATTGCCGCCGATACCATAATCCATAAATCATAGCTGGTAATTTGGGCTGATATGGGAATTTCCGCGACCATTGAGGTGATCCCCATGATGCCGAGAATATTAAACAGGTTGGAGCCAATGACATTGCCGATGGCGACGTCACCATGACGGCGAATGGCGGCAACCAGGGAAGTCGCCAGCTCCGGCAACGAGGTTCCCAGGGCAACCAGCGAAAGACCGATGGTCGCTTCCGATACGCCGGCGGCCAGGGCCATGTCCATGGCGCCATGGATCAACAAATCGCCACCGGTCACCAAGCCGGCGATGCCCACTATGATAAAGCCGAAGGACAGCCAAATAGAATGGGGACGGGTCGCGATACCCTCAATTTCATCGACAATAGCTTCTGCCGTGGCTTCGTTTTCCTCCCGCCCGGAAAAGTATGACCAGGTCAGATAGCCGCACAGCAAAGACGTCATGATGGCACCTTGCCAGTTCAGTATCTGCCCGCTTAGACACAGGGCGGCAAACCCAATGGTCACCGCGAACATAATGGCCCCGTCCCGGCGGATCGCCTCAACATTGCAGGCAATGGGAAAAATTATGGCAGGCAGGCCAAGGACAAGCAGAATATTCGCGATGTTGGAGCCGACCACATTGCCAATGGCAATTTGCGGCGATCCGTTTAAGACCGCATCCAGGCTGACTACCAATTCCGGTGAGGAGGTGCCAAAGGCCACCACAGTCAGGCCAATGACCAGGGGCGGAACTTCCAGCCGTTGCGCCAATGTCACGGCACCCCGGACAAGAACATCGCCACCGATTAGTAGCAGCACAAGGCCGCCGGCAACCATTAGATAGGTCATGCTGCGACTACACCGCCGGTTGCCAAGTTCATAGTGATCATAGTGATCATGGTATTCATGGGGTCCGATTGGAGCAAATATCGCAAGCCGGTCACGCGAAACATTGGACGCCTCGGAAATTAGGGAATGCGCCCACCGGGTCGCGTGCAAGCTCTATATAGAGGTCTAAGGCACAGCTTTGAAGAGGTTATTCGCCACAAATGCTGTTCGTTCTGCCGTATTGTCAAAATATGCGCAGGGGGATATGCATGCAGACAGCATTGCCGTCACAGTGTCGCCACATTACTGCCCCATTGCTGCCCGGGGCGGTGTCCACAAATTTTCACGTATTTGGGTTCTTCATGAGCATCACAATTATCAACGGTTTGGCGGAGCTGGCCGACCAATATGATCTTTTCATCTTTGATCTATGGGGCGTGGTCCATGATGGGGTCGCAGCCTACCCCAATGCCGCTGATTGTCTGCAACGCCTGCGTCAAGGGGGCGGACGGGTTGTCTTGCTTTCCAATGCGCCGCGGCCCAGTGCATCAGTGGCGCAGCATCTGGCGGAACTTGGTGTTTCCAAAGACTTGTACGATTGGCTGTTGACCTCTGGTGAGGCGACGGCAAATGCAATCGCTGCCACGGCCTCGGGCTCGGGCGGTACGGCGCGCCCGGCTTATTATCATCTGGGCCCCGAACGCAACCGTCCCACCCTGGAAGCCTGCGGTGGCCGTGAAGTGGCAATTGATGCTGCCGAGATGATCATTTGTACCGGATTTTTCGATGATGAAACCGAAACAGCGGAAGACTATCGGGACTTTTTGACAGCGGCTGCGGCGCGTGGCCTACCCCTGATTTGCGCCAATCCGGATGTTGTGGTTATGCGCGGCGAACAGATGATCCCATGTGCTGGTGCCCTGGCCGCGCTTTATGAACAGTTAGGCGGCACTGTACAGCGCTACGGTAAGCCATTTCCTGCCATATTCGATCTGTTATTTGCCGAGACGCCGCATATCCCACGGCATCGCGCCGTGATGGTCGGTGACGGCCTGCCAACGGATATTCGGGGTGCCCGTCGGGCCGGTATTAATGCCATATGGATTGCCGGCGGAATTCATGCGACCGATTTGGCGCTTGGCCCGAATGGGGAGTTGGAGGCAGAGAAAGTGCACAGTGTCGCCGAACAAGCGGACGAACAACCCCTGGCAATTATGCCGTGGCTACAATGGTCTTCGGAGATCAGGCAACGATAACAATGTTAGTCGAACATTGCGTCGATATCGTCCTGTGACGCTTCTTTGCCCATATCAGCCGTCAACGGCACGATATCATCCAGCTCTGGCTGATCATCATCCGCAGCAACATCTGGGGCAACATCTGGCGCGTCAGCTTCAATAGCTGCCGCTTTGGGTTCGGGTTTGCCGGCTGCTTCAACTTCAATCTTTGGCTTTGGCTCTGGTTCCGCCGTTACGGCATCATCGACGCTGTCAAACATCGCATCAATATCGTCCTGATCGACGTCCGCCCCAGGCTCGGCTTTATCTTCGCTACCGTTTAAGTCGGTATCGTTTAACTCGACACCATTTTTCGTGCCGGTATCTGTGTCCGGTGCAGGCATTTCCTCTGAAACGCTCTCGACCGCAATACTTTCAACAGGCGCTTCCGCAGTTACGTCGCCTGACAGAAGTTCGTCGATCTCCGACTGTTCTATACCTTGACCATCAAGGGCGGGACCGTTCAAAAGATCCTGATCCGGCCTGTCATCGTCGGTATGCATACCAAACTGTTGGGCATCGCCCTCCGCATCGACGATGTCCGGACCCCAAGCGTCCTGCAGGCCGTGTAGCCGTTCTTCAATATAAGTCAGCGTGGCAACAACCTTGTTAATGCGCTGGCCGGTAATATCCTGGAAAGAACAGGCTTCGAATATCCGCATACAGGCATCATTGACGACGTCACCGTATTCATCCGTAGCCTGGTCGGCGGCCATGATTTCCTCCGCCGCGTCCATGATCGTGCCTGTTGCCTCTTCCGTCGACGCGACAATGGCGTCCAGCTCCAAACCGGCACGAGGCAGCTTTTCCTGCTTAAGGTCGTTCGGTCGCAGCTCTGCGATTTCGCCACGTGCGCGATCAATATAGCTTGAAAGACCCCGAAACTCGGAATACAGCGTGGTATCAATGGAATTGAAATATCGCTGCATAGTCCCCAGCAAGACTTCTGTAACGCCCGCGATATCGCCGAGCGTTACCGCGGTCGCGCGGTTGGTGCGCAGGTGATCGACCAATTGCTCGATCCCAACACTAACCTCTTCCGTATCCATCAACACAACTCCAAGAAACAGTTAGACGCCCAGACAATGAAGGCCATGACAAAACGCAATCGGATCAGAAATCACCGATGACAGATGTCATTTTGGTCTTCAGTGTCGCCGCGTTAAATGGCTTCACGATGTAGTTGTTGACCCCGGCTTTTTTCGCCGCAATGACGTTTTCAGTCTTGGATTCCGCCGTAATCATAATAAACGGCATTTCCTGCATCTTTTCGTCAGAACGAATTTCCTTCAACAACTGGTAACCGGTCATCGGTTCCATATTCCAATCGGAAATCACCAGATTGTATTCCTTGCCACGCAGCTTTTGCAGCGCCGCCGCCCCGTCAGTTGCTTCATCGACGTTATTGAAGCCAAGTTGCTTCAATAGATTGCGGATAATTCGCAGCATCGTCTTGTAATCATCGACGATGAGGATAGTCATATTCATATCGACAGCCATAGGTTCTGCCCCATTCGATCCAATTAAACAGTCAGCCAATTTGTTATGTTGCCTACAGGTCATTTGGACAGATTTCTGTCCCCCTCCCTCTGTGCAACGCGGACATATTGCGCGAGGCCACTGAATATTTGGTTAACATCGCCCAGATCGTATTCACGTTGTTTGAAACGCCAGCAACGTCTTCTTGATACTGTGTTCCATCTCTTGTCCCAGGTCCGATGCGGCGCTATATTTTGCCGTCAGTCCCCCTTCCTGCATTGCGGTAGATCATGAACAATCCCAAGCCAAAGCCCGGCACAGACGCCAAATCAGCCATTCAGGCGACAAATATTTTCAAAGAATTACACGGCCATTTTATCGAAGATCTGGAAGTCGGCATGACCGATTTTTATTCCCGTACCATCACCGAAGCGGATATCGTCATGTTCGCCGGCATCACCGGTGATATGAACCCTGTGCACATGAACCGCGAATTTGCCGAACAAACTCAATTCGGTGGTCCCATAGCCCACGGCATGTTGACGGCCAGTCTGATTTCCACCGTGGTGGGGACCAAGCTGCCGGGGCCAGGCGCAATCTATATGTCCCAGAACATCCGCTTCACCGCACCGGTCAGGGCGGGTGACACAATTACGGCGGTGGCCACGGTCACGGATGTGAATGTGGAAAAGCGTCGTTGCGCGCTGGAGACCATTTGCGTTCGCGGCGATGAGGTTGTGGTCAAGGGCGATGCCTTGTTGTTGGTGCCGACGCGCAAGACTTTCGAAAATTCAGGGGATTAGCCAGTTGCTTCAGATCGTTTGAGGTCCAATACTCCTGATCATGCGTATTATTCGTCACATCCAGGATATTCCTGCGGAACTGCGCGGCGGCGCGGTCGCCGTGGGCAATTTCGACGGTATGCACCGGGGCCACCAGGCCTTGATCCGTCAATGCCGGGCCAGGGCTGATCGTGTCGATGGCCCGGCTGTTGCCTTGACCTTCGAGCCACACCCCCGGACATTGTTTCAGGCCGATGCCCCGCCCTTTCGTCTGACGCCGTTTCGTTCCAAGGCGCGCCTGTTGTCGGACCTGGGCGTCAATTGTCTGACCAGCCTGCGCTTCAACAAAGCGATCAGTCTACAGCCGGCCGAGGATTTTATCCGGACTGTGCTGGTTGAGGGGCTGGGTGCGCGGCATGTGATTGTCGGCTATGACTTTGTCTTCGGTCACCGCCGGGCCGGCAATGCCGCCATGTTGCAGGCGTTCGGCGACCAGCATGATTTTGCTGTGTCCGTGCTTGAACCTGTCACCCATGACGATGACGTCTGTTCATCAACCATTATTCGGGTGGATCTGGAAACCGGCCGTTGCCGCCGGGCCGCGGAATTACTGGGCCATTGGTGGGAGGTTGAGGGACGGGTCCGCGGCGGCGAGCGGCGCGGCCGCTTATTGGGCTTCCCAACGGCGAACCTGCATCTTCGTGACACCGCGTTGCGGCCGGCGCTGGGGGTTTATGCCATTCGCTTCGGTCTGAAAGAAAATGGTGCAACCAAATGGTATCCCGGCGTCGCCAACCTGGGCAACCGGCCGACGTTTGACGGCAAGGGCATTACCTTGGAATCTCATTTATTTGACTTCGATGCTGATATTTATGGTCGCCACGGACGGGTCGCCTTCATCGAACATTTGCGCCCGGAAATAAAATTCGATGGCCTTGACGCTATCAAGGCGCAGATCGCCCTTGATGGCGAAAAGGCCCGCAATATATTGGCCGATCCCGCAAACGCGCAGGATTTGTTTGAAATTGGACGGCCCTGAAGAATGCTATAGTGATTTTTTCTATCTAACACTAAATGGGGAACACCATGACAATTGCCGCTGTAACACTTGATGATAAGTACGAACAGGAACAAGGTCGGGTGTTTATGACCGGAATGCAGGCCCTGGTGCGCCTGCCGATGTTGCAGCGTCAACGCGATGTGGCGGCGGGTTTAAATACGGCGGGCTTTATCTCCGGCTATCGTGGTTCTCCCATTGGTGGTTATGATGCGGCACTTTGGTCAGCCTCACGCTTTCTCGAACGCAGCCATATCAAGTTCCAACCAGGTCTGAACGAGGATCTGGCCCTGACCGCCGTTTGGGGCACGCAACAGGTCAACCTGTGGGCCGGCGGTAAATATGATGGCGTCTTTGGCATCTGGTACGGCAAAGGCCCCGGCGTAGACCGCAGTGGCGACGCCATCAAGCATTTGAACTATGACGGTACTGCGAAATATGGCGGCGTCTTAATGATTGCCGGCGATGACCACGGTGCCAAATCATCAACCCTGCCACATCAGAGCGAGCCTGCGTTCATGGCCGCCGCCGTGCCGATATTTCATCCTGCAGGCGTTCAGGAATATCTTGATCTGGGCTTGCACGGGTTTGCCATGTCCCGCTTTTCGGGCTGTGCCGTCGGCTTCAAGGCGGTCGGCGAGACCGTGGAAAGTTCCGCCTCCGTCACCGTCGATCCAAATGCTGTGGAGATAGCCAAGACGATCGATTTCGATATGCCCGGCGACGGCCTGAACCTGCGTTATCCTGACGATATTATGGAGAAGGAAAGCCGCCTTCTGCAATACAAGCTGCCCGCCGCCCAGGCCTACGCCCGTGCCAATCGCCTGGACAAAGTGATCTTTGACAGCCCGCGTCCGCGTTTGGGCATTGTCACCACGGGCAAATCCTATCTGGATGTGCGTCAGGCTTTCGACGAACTGGGTCTGACGGCGGAAATGATCGCGGATATGGGTATCCGCCTCTACAAAGTCGCCATGACCTGGCCGTTGGAACCGCAAGGCGCTTTGGAATTCGCCAAGGACCTGGAAGAGATCCTGGTGATTGAGGAAAAACGTCCGATCCTGGAAGATCAATTGCGCACGTTGCTGTATGGCCAGCCCGGCGCACCGCGCCGCATCGTCGGTAAAAAGGACGAGGCGAATAATCCCCTGTTGCCCCAGACTGGCGAGCTGACCCCCGGCCAGGTGGCCCAAACCATCGTTGGACGGCTGAAAAAATACAGTGACATGCCTGATTTTGATCAGCGCCTGGCCCGCATCGAACAGATTGAGACCGGTGCCAAGGGTTCGCCGCCAACAATTCTACGTACGCCGTATTTCTGCTCCGGCTGCCCGCACAATACCTCGACCAAGGTGCCGAGTGGCAGCCGCGCTCTGGCCGGTATCGGCTGTCACGGCATGTCTTTGTGGATGCCCGATCGCAATACCCAGACCATTACGCACATGGGTGCTGAAGGGGTGAACTGGATCGGCCAGGCACCTTTCACCAAAACGGATCATGTCTTCCAAAACCTTGGTGACGGCACCTATTATCATTCCGGGCTGTTGGCCTTACGCGCGGCAGTCGATGCGGGCGTCAATATTACCTACAAAATTCTGTTCAACGATGCGGTGGCGATGACGGGCGGGCAGCCGGTCGTCAATGCTGAAGACAGTAAACTGACCCCGGACGAGATCAGCCGGCAGGTCCATGCCGAAGGGGTGACCAAGATCGCTCTGGTGACGGACGAGCCGGATAAATATCCCATCGGCACCAACTGGGCCCCGGGCGTTACCATTCATCATCGCGATGACCTGGATATGGTACAGCGGGACCTGCGGACGACGGCGGGTTGTACGGTTATGATTTACGACCAAACCTGTGCCGCGGAGAAACGCCGGCGGCGCAAGCGGGGGCTGTTCCCCGATCCCGCCAAGCGGGCCTTTATCAATGACCTGGTGTGCGAAGCCTGCGGCGATTGCTCGGTTGCTTCGAACTGTGTTTCCGTGTTGCCGAAGGAGACGGAATGGGGCCGCAAGCGGCAGATCGACCAATCCAACTGCAACAAGGATTATTCCTGCGTCAACGGCTTTTGCCCCAGCTTTGTCACGGTCCATGGCGGCGATGTGCGCAAGGCGAAAAAGCAGCAAGCCGCAGGTGCTGGCGGCAACCAGTGGGATGAATTGTTTGCCAAGTTACCGACGCCGGAGCTGCCGTCGTCCGCCGAACCTTATGGCATTCTGATCACAGGCATCGGCGGCACCGGTGTGGTCACCGTTTCCGCCCTGTTGGGCATGGCGGCACACCTTGAAGGTAAAGGTGTCTCGGCCCTGGATATGGCTGGACTGGCGCAAAAGAACGGCGCTGTTACTTCCCACATTCGCATCGCCGATAACCCGGATGATTTATATGCAGTGCGCATTGCCACCGGTGGGTCGAAGCTGATCCTGGGTTGCGACATTGTCGTCGCTGCAGGTGAAAACGTGCTTTCCACCATCAACGAAGGGGTCACGGCGGCTGTGGTCAACAGCCATGTGGTGCCCACGGCTCAGTTCCTTGAGGATCAGAATATGTCCATGGCCGGCGACGGTCTGATGGAACAATTGCAGGGCGCGATGGGCAAGGATTTCAGCCATTTCCTCAACGCAACCAAGTTGGCGACGGCGTTGATGGGGGACTCCATCGCGGCCAACCTGTTCCTGTTGGGCGCGGCTTATCAAAAAGGCTATCTACCCCTGTCTTTGGAAGCCATCGAAGGTGCCATTGAAATCAATGGCGTCGCGGTTGAGGCCAACAAGCAGACCTTTTCCTGGGGCCGTCTGGCAGCCTACGATCTGGCGGCGGTTGAAACCATTGCCGCACCCCTGGTCACGGGGCAGGCGACGACGGCAGAGGGCTTAAGCCTGGAACAGCAAATTGACAAGCGTGTGGCCTATCTGACGGATTATCAGGATGCCGCCTATGCCGCCCGTTACCGTGCCATGGTTGATCGCGCCCTTGCGGCGGAAAAAGACAAAGCCGCCGGCATGGACGGATTGGGGGAGGCCGTGGCCCTGAATTTCTTCCGTCTGATGGCCTACAAGGACGAATACGAAGTGGCGCGTTTGTATACCGATGGCCGCTTTATGGAGCAGATTAACCAGCAGTTTGAGGGTGATTTCAGCCTGCGTCTGCACATGGCCCCGCCCTTGATTGCCCAGCGTGATCAGACCAGCGGCCATCTTAAGAAGCGGGAGTTCGGCCCCTGGATGTTAAAGGCCATGCCGCTGCTGGCCCGTATGCGTGGCCTGCGTGGCGGTGCCTTCGATATCTTTGGTCGCACCGCGGAACGCCGGATGGAGCGGCAATTGATCACCGATTATGAAACGACCATGGCAGAAGTTCTGGCCGGCCTGAACCATGACAATTACGCCATGGCGGCCAACATTGCCGAGGTTCCCGACCGCATTCGCGGCTTTGGCCACGTCAAGGAAAAGGCCCTGGCGAAGGCGAAAAAGGCCGAGGCGGAGATGTTGGAATTGTACCGCACGCCCAGTGATCAGAGCTCGGCTGCGGAGTAGCCTTTTTTTACGGCCGTAATTGTTACGGCCTAATTGTAAGGGGGTGAGCAGATGCCTTATTCCCGGGCCATGGCGTTTCGTCGCTTGGCGGGTGAGCATATGGGCCCGCCGCCGCCAACCCTGTTGCCTGGTAGTACCGTCGGCGCGGCGGTGGAAATGCTGGTCGAGACCACCAGCGCCATAGTCGTCATCGTTGATGAAAACAGAATTCCCCGTGGTGTTCTGACGGAACAGGACGTGGTGCGCAGGATCGCCTTCCGCCTGGAGGACAGCGCCGCGCTTGATGGCGTTGCGAGCCGACCGGTCAGGGTAATTCGGTCGGGGGATTTGATGTTTCATGCCATCGCCCGCATGCGCCGGGCCCATTTGCGGCACATGCCCGTGGTTGATGATCGCGACCAATTGGTGGGTATGTTGACCCTGGACGGTGCCTTGGCCGCCATCAACAGCCAATTGGTTGATCAGATCGAAAACCTGACCCAGGCGGATGATCCCGCCGGCATGACCCTGGTTCGGGCGGCGCAAATTCAGGTGGCGGAGCAATTGTTTTCCGACGATGTACCAACGCCTGAAATTCAAAGTCTGGTCAGCCATATCAACAACGATATCTATCGCCGCATGATGCGCCATTGTGTCGCCACGATGGAGAATGAAGGCCGCGGCTCGCCACCCCGGGAATTCTGTCTGATCGTGATGGGATCGGGCGGACGAGGGGAGAGCTATTTAAACCCGGATCAGGACAATGGTCTGATCATCGCCGATTATCCTGACGACCAGCATGATGCCATAGACGGTTATTTCTCAGAATTGTCGGAACGTCTGACCCAGGCCATGCATGCGGCCGGCATGCCCCTTTGCAATGGCTATGTCATGGCGGTGAACCCGTTGTGGCGCAAGACGGCGCGGCAATGGCGGGCGCAAATGGACTACTGGCTGGCCCAACGCAACGGTTCGGCCTTGCGGTTGGCGGATATATTTTTCGATTTTCGTGGGGTTGCCGGGGAACGTCGGCTCGCCGCCCAATTGCGCGATTATATTACGGACCGCCTGCACAACGATCGTGGGTTTTTGCGGGAAATGTATCTCCAAGACGAAGGTTTCGGCGTTGCCTTGGGCCTCTTCAACCGCTTCATCGTCGAGAAGAATGATAAAGCCCATCGGGGCGAACTGAACCTGAAGATTACCGGTACCCTGCCATTGGTCGATGCGATCCGCGCCCTTGCCCTGCTGCACGGTGTGTCTGAAACGGGCACACTGGTACGCATCGCCAATTTGCACGCCCTCAAGGTCCTGGACAATGACGAGGCTGATTATCTTAGCGGTGCCTATCATCACATCACCAATCTGCTGTTGCGCCAACAAATGGCGGACCAGCGCCAAGGCAAAGAAATCAGCTACTATGTTCATCCCGACAGCCTGACGGATCGGGAGGATGATATGCTGGTGGATGCCTTGAAGGCCATTCGTGACCTGCGGGAGAGAATTCGCAGCGATCTGGGCGGTGGTCTGTTTTAGCGCCTGCGTGCCATCAGATGGATCAGATCAGCCGCCCCAAACTTCACCATAAACCCGCATCCAGTTCAGGCCGAGGATCTTTCTGACATCATCCTCGGCAAAACCGCGTTCGAGCAGACGTGCCGTCAGATTGCGGAGGGTTTGCGGTGTTTCGATGCCTTTGGGATACATATAGGGCGGGGCAGGGTATTCGGCCTCACGCCAATGGCCGTCCGCGATCATTCGGTCATAGCGGACACGGGCGTCCGCGTCACTTTCCACGCCGTGTTGACCAAGATAATAGTCAATGCCGATGCCCACGTGATCGATCCCCACCAAATCCGCTTTGTAGGCCATGTCATCGATAAATTGATCCAGGCTGGGTTGGCCTTTCGCGGTTAGGAATGATGGGAAGCCCACGGTGCCAACGACGCCGCCGCTGGTCGCTACGGCCCGGATGAGGTCGTCTTCGATATTGCGCCGGCTGTCATATACGGCGCGGGCGTTGGCGTGGGAGATGATGACGGGGGCCTGCGACACCTCGACCGCTTCCATGCTCGTGCGATGGCCCGTGTGGGCGCAATCGACGATCATTCCCAGGGCGTTCAACCTTTCGATCAGGGCCACACCGAAATAGCTTAAGCCACCGTCCGTACGTTCCGCCGCGCCGTCGCCGACAAGGTTCTTCCGGTTATAACAAAGCTGCACAATGCGCAGCCCGGCGGCGTGATAGGCATCGACCAGATCCAATTCATCCTCTAGCAAGGTTGTGCCCTGACAATGCAGGATCAGGCCTAGTTT
Source organism: Rhodospirillaceae bacterium (assembly GCA_018660265.1). Lineage (GTDB taxonomy): Bacteria > Pseudomonadota > Alphaproteobacteria. The sequence continues at coordinate 48,070 of JABJKS010000059.1, forward strand.
ACCTTCCCGCTTCGCCTGCTCGATATCACCGGCGGTAAGCACCAGTAACGTATCGTCGCGGCTGCGAATGTAGCGATGCCAGCCGCCAATGGCGGCAAAGCCTGTACGCGCGTTGCCGCTCATCCCTGAAATAGTCGGTGCAATGGCGGTTGCCCCGCCCTGACGCCACCAATCGAGGTAGCTTGGGTCTTGTGCCAGGGGACACGTGGCGTCAATTACGATGGCGTCGCTGTGCAATGCCTCGGCATCCATTTGTTTCTCTCCACTGTGACTTCACCTCGTTCAGGAAGGGGATGATAGGCAAATCCCAAGGGAATGGAAATCGGATCCTAATAGTGTTTCTGCAGGCGGCGAAAATGGCGGGCCTTTTTTGACAGGCTGAGAAGATCGCCAACAGTTTTCGATCTCTCCGCCAGGGATAATAGAGCCAGGAAAACCTCCCCCGTAGCCAGGCTGTCGCCCAACGCGGTATGGCGGTCGGCCTCGGGCAAAACCACGCCGTGACGAATGGCCAGGGCATCCAGGTCATGCTCCCTGGCACCTGGCTCCAGCACCGCAGACAGCAACAGGGTATCGAGAACCGTCTGGTTGAAGACCGGCGCGCCGTCTTTCACAGCCAGTTCCAAAAACTTCATATCGAAGGCGGCGTTATGGGCGACCAGGATGCCGTCACCACAAAAAGCATGGAAATCCTGCAACACCGGGCCGATTGCGCGGCTGTTGCTGACTTGTGCGTCAGTGATGCCGTGAAAAGTCGTTGAAAATGGCGGAATGGCCCGGCCCGGATTGACCAGTTCATTAAAAATCTGGTCCCGTTGAATGACGCCACCAACGATACGCACGCCTGCTATTTGGACGATCCGATCACCTGTCGATGGTTCCAGCCCGGTGGTCTCCGTGTCGAAGGCCACAAATGTTTGATCGCACAGCAATCTGTCATCGGGCGCTTTTTGCAAGCGGCCCAGAACATGGGGGCCTAACAAGGTCGGCACGGCGACGCCCAGCATGACGATGGCGATAGCAGCGATTTCCAGGATTTGAATGGTCTCGCCCAGGAAAAACGCCGCCATGGGCACGGACAATGGCCCGACCAGGCTGGCGAACAATGAGGTGCGGGCTACGGGCAGGCGGCTGAGGGAAAAATTCAGCAGGAAGAAGGGCCCGGCAGTGGCGATGCCGCCCAGATACAGCATCAGGATGACAATATCTGTGTCCAGCGTCTCCATCGGCGCTGCCGGGCCTTGCAAAAAATTCAGGGCCAACAGCCCAATGCCCAGGGACATTGTCATCTGCCAGGCGGTGGTGACCATGGGCCGGCCCTGTGTCTGGGCCACCCTGCGGCCAATCAGCGAGGTGCCCACGGCAGCCAGAACGCCGCAGATTGCCAGAAAATCGCCGAACAAATCGCCCTCGCCCGAGGCTTGATTGGCCTGCACCAGCAGGAGTGCCCCGGCAAAGGCCAGGACCGCGCCGAACATGACGTTGGGATTGATCGCCTCTCGCAAGACAATGCGCCCGGCGATGGGCATGATCAAAGGCATCAGGGCCCAAAACATGGCCACATTGATGGCGGAGGTATGATGCATGGCCCAGACCATCAGAACGGAAACCAGGCCTGGATCCATCATGCCCATCATCAGGGGCCGGGGGGCCTCCCGCAATTTTACCGGTTGCCGGGTGATCAGGACCATTGCCCACATGACGGCGGCAGCCAGCATGAAACGTCCGCCCACCACTTCGCCAATAGACATGTGCATGACGGCGGCCTTGCTGCCCACCAGCGAGGATGACCACAAGACCACGGCCAGTAACATTGCCAAAACCGGCATCAGCTGTTCCAATCAGGAAAACGAACATTGATACACTACCACAGAGGAGCACCACGCCATGGCGGACGTCTACATCATTGGCAGCTATTCCACCCGTTTTCAAAAATGGCCGGATAAAAGCTTCAAGGACCTGACCCGTGAAGCCTATCTGGGCGTGCTTGACGACAGCGGCTTGGACAATGGTGACGAGATTGAGATCGCCTATTTCGGCAATTGCGGCCTGGGCACCTTTGGCCAACCCTGTATACGAGGCCAGGTCTGTTTCACACCCCTGGTGCAGGAGGGGCTATTCCCCGAACGGGTCCCCACGGTGAATGTGGAGGACGCCTGCGCGACGTCTTCCGTTGCCATGAACGGAGCCTGGAAAGACATCCTGTCAGGCCAGTCCCATTTAGCCATCGCCATGGGGGTGGAAAAAACCTATGTGCCCGATGATCCCGCCGCCACCATGGAACTGTTCGCAGGCGGCATCGATCAACTGGATCCCGAAGTTTGGCAGACCCATTACAGGGAACAGGGCGAGGCTATGGGCAAACCGTTCGAGACCGGGCCGGGCCGTACCATCTTCATGGACACCTATGCCATGCAGGCCAGCCACCATATGAAGAAATGGGGCACCACCCAGAAACAGATCGCCGTCGGCGCAGCCAAGAACCACAACAACGGCTCCCTCAATCCCCTGGCGCAGTACCAGTTCGAGATGTCCGTCGACGAAGTGTTGGCGGATCGGGAAGTCAGCCACCCTTTAACCCGCGCCATGTGCGCGCCGATAGGTGATGGTGCCGCAGCCGCCATTTTGTGTTCCGCTGATTATCTGCGCAATCTGCCCAGCGAAATTCAAAGCCGGGCCGTGAAGGTTAAAGCCTCCGCTCTGTCGGGAGGGAAATATCGCAGTCTTGACGAGCCGGGTTTGACCAAGATCGCCGCCGACAAGGCCTATGCCTTTGCCGGTGTGCGGCCTGGAGACATCGATGTGGCGGAGGTGCACGATGCCACCTCGTTCTGTGAAATCTATCAGATGGAAATGATGGGCTTTTGCGAGATTGGGGCGGGCGGTAAATTTGTTGGTGATGGACATACCATGCTGGATGGCAAGATCCCCGTGAACACCTCCGGCGGGTTGGTCTCCAAGGGGCATCCCGTGGGGGCCACGGGGCTGTCCATGATCCACGAATTGACCTCGCAGTTGCGCGGTGAAGCCGGTGCGCGTCAGGTCGATGGTGCCCGGCTGGCCCTGGCGGAAAACGGCGGTGGTGTCATGGGTATGGAAGAGGCCGCCGCCTGCATTACGATTTTGGAAAAGGACATATAGGGTCATGGCCATACGGGCGGTGGCCCAGTGTCACAATATCGACGATCTGCGCGGTTTAGCCGCGCGCAAAGTGCCGAAGATGATCTTTGATTTCATTGACGGCGGGGCGGAGGATGAATTTACCCTGCGGCGCAGCAGCGATGGCTTCAACAGCTATCAACTGGTGCCGCATAATTTCGTGGATGTGTCCGAGATCAATATCGCAACAGAGGTCCTGGGCCGTGCCGTTGACGCGCCCCTGATCGTCTCCCCCATGGGACTGCAAAAGTTGTTTCATCATAAGGGCGAAGAGGCCCTGGTGCCCGCTGCCGGCAACCACAACATCCCTTATACCTTATCGTCGGCGTCCTCCACTTCCATCGAGGGGGTGGGGAACCTGTCCAGCGGGCCGAAATGGTTTCAGATCTATGTCTGGAAAGACCGCGAGATCGTGCGCGATTTCATTGACCGCTGCAAAGGTGCCGGTTTCTCCGCCCTGTGTCTGACCGTGGATGTGCCCATCACCGGCAACCGGGAACGGGATGTGCGCAACGGCTTTGCCCTGCCCTTGAAGCTGACCCCGGCCATGGTTTTGAATATTTTAAGCAAACCTTGCTGGCTGTACCATGCCAAGCGCAATCCCCTGCCCACATTGGCCAATCTGGTGGATCGGGGGGAGGGGGATACTTCCGTCGCCAACCTGTCCCGCTATACGGAAGAGCAGCTGGAAAAGGCGATCAGCTGGGATGATGCTGCGGAAATGAAAGCGCAATGGGATGGGCCGTTGGGTATCAAGGGCGTGTTGCGGGCCGAAGATGCCGCCCGTGCCGCCGAGATGGGTTTCGATGCGGTGATCGTTTCCAACCATGGCGGCCGACAGCTGGATCATGCGCCGGCCCCCATCGATGTATTGCCGGAAATCGTTGAAGCCGTCGATGGGCGTTGTCAGGTTATTCTGGACGGCGGCGTGCGCCGGGGCACGGATGTTCTGAAGGCGTTATGTCTTGGCGCGACCGCCTGCATGGCGGGCCGGCCCTATCTTTTTGGCCTGGCGGCGGGTGGCCAGGCCGGGGCTGAGCGGGCCATGGAAATCCTGAAGGGCGAGATACGCCGGGACATGATGTTGCTGGGCTGTGCCGATGTAAAAGACCTCGGTCCACAATTTTTGCGACAAGTTGGATGAAACAATGGAACGAATAACCGTCTATACCGCGCAACGGATCTACACCATGGATCCAGGCCGCCCTGTCGCCTCTGCCATTGCCATATCGGAGGGGCGGATCGTCTCGGTCGGCAGCCTTGAAAGTATGCAGCCCTGGTTGCGCCGGCTGCCCCATGACATCGATGATCGCTTCAAGGACGATATTCTGATGCCGGGCTTTATCGACCCCCACACCCATCTGCGCATGTCCGGTACTTATATGGGCCTGCATTATGTCGGGCCCATTACCTCGCATGCGCCGTCAGGCCCGCAGGCGCCCCTGGCATCCCGTGACGCAGTTCTGGTGCGCCTGAAGGAATTGGTGGAGGCGACGAACGATCCAGAACGTCCGATCATCACCTGGGGTTATGATCCGGGCATGCAGGGCGGGCACCTGGACCGGGATATGCTGGATGCCATATCAGACACGGTGCCGATCTGGGTCCTCGCCTACGCACCGCACATTGTCTACACCAACACGCCCATGCTGGAACGCACCGGCGTGACCGAGGACACGACGGCGCACGGCATCGGGCGCTATCCCGATGGCCGTCTGAACGGTTGGTTTATCGAAACCAGCGCCGTCGGCACCGCGACCCGGCCCGTGATCAAGGATGTCTACCGCCCCGGCTTTGGCCAGGAGGCGCTGCTGCATCAAGCCAAGGTCGCGGTCCAAAACGGGGTCACGACGGTGGCCGATATGGGCTGGGGGTTCGAGTCGTTCGAGCGGGAATGGGATGACCACATGGCCGTGGTCAACCAGCCTGATTTTCCCCTGCGTATATTGATGACACCGTTTGAGGCCCGCCTGAACGGGAAATATGGCGATGACGCCCTGGACTATCTGAAATCCATGGCGAGCCAAGGCACGGACAAACTGTCGGTTCATGGTGTGAAATTCATCAACGACGGCTCCTACCCATCCATGACCCTGCGCCTGAATTTTCCGGGTTATCTGGATGGCGAAGTTGGCTTGACCGGAGAGACCCCGTGGGCGGAAATGGTGGCGCGGATGCTGCCCTACTGGCAGGCTGGAATGCATATCCATTCCCATGCCAACGGCGACGAAACGGTCGATATGACCCTGGACACCCTGGCTGAATTGCAGGTCCGCCATCCACGCTTTGACCACAGATTTACCGTCGAACATTATTGTATCTCTACCGTGGCCCAGGGCAAACGCCTGGCAGCCCTGGGTGGGCTGGCCAGCGTCAATCCATACTTTGTCCACTACCGCTCGTTGATCCACGCCGACAGCGGCTTTGGCCCCGACCGTTCGGAAGCAACCGCTCGCCTGGGTACGTTGGCCGAAGCAGGCGTAACCTTCGCCCTGCATTCGGATTTCAATCTCGTCGTCGGCCCCATGGCGCCCTTGGTTGCTGCCTGGATCGCGGTGAACCGCATTGCCCTGGACGAGGCAACGGTGATGGCACCGGGGGAACGTATCTCGGTGGAACGCGCCCTGCGTGCGGTGACCATAGATGCGGCCTACGTGCTGAACCGGGATCATGAGATCGGCAGTCTGGAAGTGGGCAAGCTGGCGGATCTGGCAGTTTTGGGCGGTGATCCTTTTGCCGTTGATCCCATGGCCTTGCGGGATATCCCCGTCAAAGGAACGGTGATCGCGGGCCGACCTCATATGATCCCCCGTGTGATCCCCCATACGATCAATGGCTAGCGGATCGCAAACACGCCGCCTGGTGGCGGAGTGGGATTTCCTGCTTTCCTCTCTGCAAGGCTCGTCGCCTGAAAATCAGGTCGTCGCGGACGTTGCGGAACATATTCCCGTTACTGTGCTGTCAGGTTTCCTTGGGTCCGGTAAAACCACCATGCTGGCCCACCTGTTGCAGGGCGACCACGGCCAGAAGTTGGCAGCGGTGGTCAATGATGTGGGTGCCCTGAATATTGATGCAGCCATGGTCGCGGACACCCAGGGCGATGTTATTCAATTGACCAACGGCTGCAGTTGTTGCGCCCTGGGCCCGGAATTGGCGCGCAGTCTTGAGCAAATCTGCCGACAGGATAGCCCCCCCGACGGTATTGTGATTGAGGCCAGCGGCATTGCCGACCCGGCGGGCCTGGGCGTCGTTATCGCGGGGGGGGCGGGCATCCGCCTGGATGGTATCGTCACAGTCATTGACGGCACCGCCCTGGCCAGATGGCTGGAACATCCGGCAACGGCAACGCTTTTTCAACGGCAATTGGATGCCGCTCATTTGTTGGTGTTGAATAAAGTGGACCTCATTGATGGCGATAAAATTATTGAAGCAACCAATCGCCTGGCGAATTTGGCCCCGGGTCGTCCAGTCATCGCGACGGAACAGGGCCGGTTGGATCCTGAACTGGCCCTGGGGGCCGCCTATCGCGGTGCGCGGCCTGATCCGGGAAGCCATGGCCATGATGCCAGCGGCTTTTCAGCCCATAGCATCGAATTGAACCGGCCGGTCGAACGACGCCGCCTGGTGGCTGTGTTGGCCGATCTGCCCGCTGGGTTGATCCGCGTGAAAGGCTTTGTTGAAACATCGGATGCGCTCGGTCGCAAGCAGACGGTTCAGGCCGTTGGCCGCCTGTGGAGTATTGAACCGACGCGCCGGGATATCGATCCGCAAGTTAGTGATGCCCTGGTGCTCATCGGCCTCGCGGATCAAGCTGAAACCTGGTTGCCTGAATTCAAACAGGGCCTTCTTTCACAGCCCTGAGGTGGCGCCAGGGACGACCATCAATGGCGATTAGGCCAAGGCCGATCAGCGCCATGCCCGCCAGATGTTTCAGCAGCAGGATTTCATCCAGGAACAGTACGCCCAGCACAATGGCGCAGACCGGCATCAAAAAGGTGACCAGCAACAGGTTGGTCGCCCCTGCCGTGGCCAGAATGCGGAAATAAAGAATATAGGCCAGGACCGTCGAGAGGATCGCCACGGCACAGAGCGCACTGATCGCGGCGAACGACGGCATGGGCAAAGTCCAGGGCTGATCGACAAACATCATCACCGGCACCAGAATGACGCTGGAGGCAACCACCTGTCCCGTCGCCGTTGTCAAGGGTGTCAGGCCCATGGCCCGAAACCGGCGGCCATAGACGCCTGCAAAACCATACGAGATAGCGGCGCCCAGACAGGCGCATTGGGCCAGAACAGCCATGCCCAGAATGCCCAGGGCATCGCTGCCGATCATCACAGCGACCCCGGCGAGACCGAAGATTACGCCTGCCAGGCGGCCCGGCGTCATGCGCTCATCCGGCGTGAACCAATGGGCAATTACAACAGTGAACAACGGCGTCGTTGCATTCAGGATTGATGCCAAGCCGGAGCCGATATGGGACTGCCCCCATACGATCAGGGAAAACGGCAGCACATTATTCAACAACCCCATGGCAAAGAAGGCCGTCCATAATTGTCTGGAATGCGGGATCTTGTGTCCCATGGCCCGGCTGAGGGCATATAGGATTACAGCGGCCAGGGCGATGCGGCTGACAACCACGGTAAAGGTCGGCAGTTCCTTCACCGCAACGCCGTTGAAAAAGAATGACACGCCCCAAAGCCCGGTCAACGCCAACAACATGGCCCATTCAAGGGCGCTCATTGCGTGGTTTGTCGGCTGGTTTATGTCTACTGACCGGGTCATCGGCTTACCTTCACACGTACGTCGTCCATGAAGTCTGGTTAGACACCTGTCCTGTATTTGAGACTACCCATTTCTTGTTTTTGAATTCCTGTTTTTGAATTCGGGCCATCAAGCCGTTTCTTTGCGGCTCATCAAAAACCAGACCTCGGTCGCGCCCAGTCCCTTGACGTCCACTGTGCCTTGATGTTCGCAGTGGAATTGATCCTTTAAGAGCTCATAAGTGGCTTGTGTGATTTGAATGGCGCCGGGTTGGCCATGCGATTCCATGCGGGAAGCTGTATTTACAGCCTCGCCCCAAAGATCATAGCTAAATTTGCGCCGGCCAATGACGCCGGCCACCGCAGGGCCCGAATTAATGCCGTAGCGTAAGTTCAGTTTATGGCCACTGAATTCGTGGCTGTTCATGTATTCGCGCATTTCCAGGGCCATGGCAGCCAAGGCTTGGGCGTGATCTGTCCGGGGTCGTGGGACACCTGCGGCAACCATGTAACAATCACCAATGGTTTTGATTTTTTCCAGGCCGTATTTATCGGTAAGTACATCCATCTGGCTGAACACTTCGTTCAACATCTTGACCAATTCTTTCGGAGACATAGTGGCGGATAGCAGCGTGAAATCGACCACGTCGGCAAATAGGATGCTGGTGCTTTCAAATTGATCGGCGATGGTGCGCTGTTGGTCCCGCAACAGAGCGACGATTTCCTTGGGCAGTATGTTTAGCAACAAAGATTCCGATTGGGACTGGAATTCATTCTTTCGCAGAACGAAGTAATAGACCATGGAGAAAACAAACGCGGAAACTCCAACCAGATTGATCACGAAAAAAAATGTCAGCCAATTGGTAGAAAGGGATGAGGTATAGTTAAGGTAGGGCTGTATCAGGCCGCCGATAACGACCAGAGCAATGAATGCGCCGAACCAATACGGTGCCCGGCGAGGTTCATCAAACAACATTGCGCCCATGGGACAAATCAATGCCCATATTATGACGGCACTACCCGGCACAAATCCACCTAAGGACAGCATCAACAGATTTGGCAGTAATAAGATCAGGGTCAATTGGCTAAAGCGGAAAAACTGGTAACGCCGGGTCAGACCAAAATGCGTGATGCTTAAAACAGAGAAAATGCCATAAGAAAACGGGATCATGCCGGCCAAGCGTTCCCCAAGGGCAAAATACATAGCTCCCCAGCCCAGGCCCGCGAAGACAAAAGGCACAGCGCAAACCACAAGCAGGGATTTATTGAGGCGGATATCGTTTTCATCCGCCGGATCGGCGCCTATTAAGGTCAGCCAAACGAACCATTTCTGCAAGACTTTGGACATCAAATAGGCTCGGTCTAATTTGAGACCCGTTCGGCGATGGCCAGAATGCGGTTCATTTCCCGTAAAACCGGTTTTTCAATCAGCTTACCGTCAACCACCACAAGGCCCGTATCGGCATCTGCGAAGGCCTGCAGAATACGCCGGGCGTGGGCGACCTGGACCTCGTCCGGCGTGAAGACAGCATTGAGGATGGGGATTTGTTTCGGATGGATAGAACCTTTGCCGCTAAAACCCAAATCCCGTGCCATGCTCGCCTCCCGCTCCATGCCCGCCAAATCCTCCAAATCCAGATAGGGCACGTCGATGGCGTCGATGCCCTGGGAGGCAGCCGCATGCACGATGCGGGAGCGGGCATAAAGCAACGGCTCCCAGGCATTTTGGCATCGCAGTTCCGCCGCCATATCGACGCCGCCGAAAAACAGCGCATCGATGCGTGAGGATGCCCGCGCGATGTCATGCACCGCTTCCAACCCCGCATTGGTCTCGATGATCACATGCAGGCGGGTGGGATGGCCACGTTCGGTAAGGAGATCATCAAGCCAGACAATCTCATCCGGGCTTTTCACCTTGGGCAGCATCAGGGCAGGCGGCGGTGTGTCCGTCGCCAGGACGGCCTGCACATCGGCCAGACCGAACGCTTCCCGCAGACAGTTGATGCGTACGATACGCTCCACACCGTCGTTGGCACCATCGCCGGTACCATCACCGGTATGGGGTTCGGCAAACAACGCCAGGCCTTTCGCCCGCGCCTCCGCCTTGTCCTTGGGGGCGATGCCGTCCTCCAACTCCACGCAAACAATATCGGTGCCGCAGGCCAGTGCCTTGGGAAACATATCCGGGCGCAGGCCCGGGGAAAATATGAAGCTACGTCGTGGACGTACCATACGTTCGGTTTGTTGGTTCATTGGGCGTCTACCTCTACTAATTCGTTGCCTGCAGATTATAGGATTATGATTTTTCTGTCCCTGGGTTTGTGGTGGATTGCTGATTGGTGCTAGCATTATATCTTGCGGGCAAAGAAGGATGAATGATCATGAGCGGCGAAAATTTTTCCAATACCATTGGCAGTGAACGGGGCACGGAAATTTTTGGCGGCGGCGAGGCCAAGACACCTCGGCGAGCGCGTCCGGCAAAAACCATTCAGGAAGCGGCACGGGAAACCCCGGTATTTGCCGAGACGGATGTCCTGGTGGTTGGCGGCGGGCCATCGGGCACGGCAGCTGCCATCGCTGCCGGGCGTTTGGGTGCCGATGTTACCTTGGTGGAGCGCTATAATCATCTGGGCGGCTTGTCCACGGGCGGTCTGGTCATCTGGATCGACCGGATGTCCGATTGGAATGGCCAGCAGGTAATCTGCGGCCTCGCCAAGGACTTTCTGGACCGCCTGCCAGGCGATGCGGTAGCTGGGCCGGCACGCACGGATTGGGGCAAATCCGATGCGGCAACAGCGGCCTATTGGGCCCAGCGTACGGCGGCCTTCCACGGTATCGTTACGTGGTCCCCGACCATTGACCCGGAGGCTATGAAGACCTTGTCCATGCAAATGGCGCTGGAGCAAAAAGTGCGATTAACCTTCCACGCCTATGCGGTTGATCCCATTGTCGAGGACGGCGTCATGCGTGGTGCCATTTTTGAAAGCAAGGAAGGCCGCCAGGCGATCCTGGCCAAAACTGTCATCGACACCACGGGTGATGCTGATCTGCTGGCCCGGGCCGGTCTGTCGTTCGAGACTGACAGCGACCCGACCGATATTCATTCCTGCATCAATACAGCCTTTATGATCGGCGGCGTCGATATGGCACGCTGGTTGGACTTCAAGGCCAACGATGAACAGGGTTTCAAGGAATTCATGAACCTGGGCCGGGGAAAATTGCAATATTTTGAAAAGCCGTTCGTCTCCTGGCGGGACGACATTGCTTTGTTCATGGGGCCCCGCCTGGCAGGTTACAGCGCCGTGGATGTTGAGGATTTGAGCGCCGTTGAAATCCGTTCCCGCCAGCTTACCGTTGGTCATGTGGAGACCTATCGCCAGCACGCACCGGGTTTTGAGAACGCCTTCCTGATGTTGGGCGCGCCGCAGATCGGCGTACGTCATAGCCGCCGTATGGAGGGATTGAACAAAGTTGTCCGGGCCCAATGGGACGGCGGTAAAGTCTGGGATGACGAGGTTGGTGTTTCAACCTCCCTGGCACCCAAATTCCCGAATATTTCCGTGCCCTATGGTGCCTTGGTGCCGGCGGGTATTGATGGGGTGTTGGCCGCAGGCCGGCACATCGCCTGCGATACCTCCTCGCACTCGTTCCTCCGTGAAGTGCCGCAATGCTGGCTGACCGGGCATGCAGCCGGCGTCGCCGGTGCCCTGGCGGCCAATGCGGGGATCCAGCCGCGGGCAGTGGAACCCCGCCTGATCCAACGGGAATTATTGCGCCAGGGCGCCTATCTGTCGCCGTCTATTCAGGCAGTGTCAGGCTCCGGCACGAAAGCGGCGGAATAAAACCAGCGTTAGGCTGCCTTGGCAGTCCCGCGCCCAGCGCTCTGCCGTCCGCGATTATCGTTGCGGGGCCGGCGATTGGGACGATTGGGGCGCTTTTTACCCTGGGACGGACGTTGGGCCGGGCTTGTATCATTGGCAATATCGGCGGCGTGGTAGGGATGATCTTCCATCACCGGTACGTTTTGGCGAATGACTTTTTCGATGTCCCGCAGATAGGCCCGTTCTTCGTGATCGCACAACGAAATAGCCATGCCGCCCGCTCCGGCACGGGCCGTGCGCCCGATGCGATGCACATAACTTTCCGGCTCGTTCGGTAGTTCGAAATTGATGACGTGGGTTACGCCTTCCACATCAATGCCACGGGCGGCGATATCCGTTGCCACCAAGGCCCGCAATTTGCCGTCACGAAAGCCTTTTAGGGCGCGCTGACGGGCGTTCTGGGTTTTGTTGCCGTGGATGGCATCGGCGTCGATGCCGCATTGGTTCAAATGCTTGGCGACCCGGTTGGCACCATGTTTGGTACGGGTGAAGACCAGTACGCGCTTGATGTCTTCATTGCTTAACAAGTCGCTCAACAGGGCGCGTTTCTTGTCTTTGGCGACGAACAGCACTTGTTGTTGCACTTTTTCCGCTGTTGTTGCCGCCGGTGCGGCTTCAACCTTCACCGGATCATTCAGCAGGCCATCCGCCAGGCCTTGCACGGATTTCGGCATGGTGGCAGAGAACAACATGGTCTGACGCCGTTTCGGCACGGCGGCTATGATTTTCTTCACATCACGGACAAAGCCCATGTCGAGCATACGGTCCGCTTCATCCAGAATGAAAACCTCAACTGCGTCCAGCCGCACATGGCCCTGGTTCATCAGGTCCAGCAGGCGGCCCGGTGTTGCCACCAGCACATGCAGGCCCTTGGCCAGGGCTTGGATCTGCGGGCGGATGGACACACCGCCGAAGACCACGGCCGAACGCATGCCCAGATGTCGGCTGTAGCCGCGAATGCTGTCGTTAATCTGCCCCGCCAACTCGCGCGTGGGTGCCAGGATCAGGGCCCTGGGTTTGCCACGTACGGGCTGGCTGGTGTCATCTGCCAAACGGTGCAGCAGGGGCAGCGCGAACGCTGCTGTTTTGCCGGTACCTGTCTGGGCCACACCCAGTAGATCGTGACCTTGAAGCAGGGGCGGAATGGCTTTCGCCTGGATCGGCGTAGGAGTCGTGTAACCTTCGTCCTCAATCGCGCGGAGGATCGGCTGGGCCAGTTCAAGGCCCGCAAAATTCGTCATGTATTATGTATCTTTCTCAACAAACATTATGGCGCTTCGCCCCAACTATTTGGTGCGGTGAGCGTGTAAGCACGGCAAACGCCATGCCGACGTGGCCTGCCCAACACCAGAATTATTTCGGTATCGGCAACGGCTCGTCTATCGAAACGCCCAGATTTGTCGGAATCAAAATTGGTGGGTTTGATAGTTTATCAAACCGAAATACGATGCTTATCGACCGTAAAGGGGAGTGTCGCTGCCGCCCATAAAGCAAATTATTGTTGCAAAGTCAAGGTAATTTCATTTGGGCGTATTTTAGCAGATTTCTTAAACTCTGGCGATGTCCGTGATTTTGGCACGGCGCTGACCGGAACGCTGGGCAATTTCGTTGTCTTGATCTTCAATTGCGGTGCGGGCCAGGTCATCAATGGTGTCGCCAAAAGATTGATCCAGCAAATCGTTCGAAATGCGCCGGTTCGACGTGACCGAGCCGTCCTCGTACGTCACATTGAACATCATGTATACGGCACTTTTGCCCTTGGGCTTTTTACGAGCCATGTCTCGGCCTCCATTGAAACGGGACAAACGCACGGCCAAATAGCCAAAACCTTGTCGCACTGATCTAAAATTACTGGTGGGTTGCCCCAGCCCCCCATAACTCAAAAGAGTTACTCTACGACCTTCTCCAGCTTTCGCCTCAGCTTCCACTATTGTGCCGTATTTGCGCGCCTTGATATCCTCTATGGGGCGGAAGGGCAACAAATTCATTTATTCTCATGCTGCCGCCCTTCGAAAACCCACGAAATTGCTTTAGGCTTATCCTTCCTGTCTTGATTTGAAATCAGGTGCTCCATGGATATGAGCTTCAGTGCGGAAGATGCGGCGTTTCGGGCCGAGGTGCGACGCTATTTAGCGGAGGCAACACCTCCCCGTCTGAAATACAAGGTGGAAAACGGCATAGAGATGCAGCGCGACGATGTCGTCGGGTGGCATAAAACCCTACACAAAAAGGGCTGGGTCGCGCCGAACTGGCCAGCCGAATATGGTGGTCCGGGTTGGAGCCTGACGCAGAAATATATCTATGATGAAGAACTGGGACTGGCCGGTGCACCCCGCCTGGTGGTGTTCGGTATCAATATGTGCGGCCCGGTCTTGATTGGCTTCGGCACCGAGGCGCAGAAACAGAAATTCCTGCCCCCCATGCTGTCGGGGGAACATATTTGGTGTCAGGGCTATTCCGAGCCTGAGGCGGGATCAGATCTGGCCTCCCTACGGACCATGGCGGTGCGGGAGGGGGATGAATGGGTCATCAACGGGGTGAAAACCTGGACCACCAAGGCGCACTGGTCCGATTGGTGTTTTCTATTGGCGCGGACCAGTACGGAAGGCCGGAAACAGGAAGGTATCAGTTTCATTCTGGTGGATCTGAAAACCCCGGGGATAGAGATCAGGCCGATTTATCTTCTCGATGGCCTGCATGAAACCAACATGGTCTATTTCACGGACGTACGGGTGCCGGTTGAGAATACGGTGGGCGAAATTCACAAAGGCTGGTCCATCGGCAAATATCTCCTCGCCCATGAACGCATGTCTGGCGGCTCACTCGGTCATCAGAAAACCCTGCTACGGCAATTGAAACAGATCGCCGGTCAGGACGAAGTTGTGGGCGGCAAACCCTTGGCCAAAGACCCGGCGTTTGCGCAGAAAATCGCGACGATCGAGCTGGAGTTGCGAACTCTGGAGGCCTTTAACATGCGGGCCATCGACAAATTTTCCAAAGATGGAGAATTGGGCAGCAAGGCCCTGGGGGTCGAAGCGAATATCTTTAAGATGCGCAGCACCGAAATCCATCAGCGCCTGACCGAGTTGAAGGTAGAGGCGATTGGTCAATACGCCATGCCGAACCAGATGGCGGCCCTGAAGGAAGGTTGGAACGAGCCAGCCGTGGGGGCTGAATATGCCAACGGTTGCATGCCGGCCTACTTGCATTTTCGCAAACTTTCGATTTACTCCGGCTCCAACGAGATACAGCACGACATCATTGCCAAGGCGCATTTAGGATTAAAATAATGAAAGCCATGATCATCCGTAAAAGCGGCGCGCCGGAGGTCTTTGAACTTGCCGATATCCCGGTGCCCGAAATCGGCCCGCAACAGGTTCTGGTCCGTGTCGCAGCGACCTCCGTCAACCCGGTGGATTGGAAAATTCGCAAGCTGGGTCCGCCAATAGGCCCCGAAATGCCCGCCGTGTTGCAGGGCGATGTTTCTGGCTTGGTGGAGGCAGTGGGCCGGGAGGTCTCGGATTTCAAGATTGGTGATGAGGTCTATGGCTGTGCCGGCGGCGTTAAGGGGACAGGCGGTGCCTTGGCCGAATTCATGGCCTGTGACGGGGAATATCTGGCACCAAAACCTTCGAACCTCTCTATGGAAGAGGCTGCGGCCCTGCCCCTTGTTTGCCTGACGGCCTGGGAAGGTCTGGTTGACGGGGCCAATGTGGGCTGGGGCCAAACGGTCCTGGTACATGCGGGCGTGGGCGGCGTTGGCCATGTCGCCATACAGATCGCCATTGCCCGTGGGGCCACGGTATATGCCACCGTGTCGGGGCCGGAAAAGGCCGAGCTGGTGCGCGGTATGGGTGCCATACCCATCAATTATCGTGACAACAGCGTTGCCGACTATGTGGCCGAACATACAGGCGGGGTCGGTTTTGATATCGTCTATGATACGGTGGGCGGCGATAACATTCCAAAGTCGTGGGAGGCTGCGAAATTGCGCGGCACCGTGATCAGTTGCCAGACCAATTCGACCCAGGACCTGACGCCGCTGCACCTTAAGGGTCTGCAGCATATTGGCGTTCTGATGCTGATCCCGCTGTTGCATGGCCGGGGTGGGGAACGTCATGGCGAAATCATGCGGGAGATTACCGCCCTGGCGGAGGCCGGACAGATCCGCCCCCTGATGGACGGGGCACCTTATGCGTTGGAGGATGTGGCAAAGGCGCATGCGCGCATGGAATCCGGTCAAGCCATGGGCAAGGTGGTGGTGCGGGTCAGCGCCTAGTCGCAGCCCTATTTACGGCATCATTTACAGCGTCAGGAAAATCACCGCGCCACAGACCCCGTTTGCGTTTGCGCGAAGCTGCCTCAACTTGCCGATAGTGCGCCGGCGCGCTTTTTGTGGCGCGGGCATAGCCGGTGTAAATCATACCTTCCGACAGGTCATAGCCCTTTGCCTTGCAGGTTGCCCACAATGTACTGCTGCGATTACTGTCATCGGGTAGTTCACAAATCACCTCAGTGCCGGCGGTGAGGTCCATCAACGCCGTCGTCGCGACACGGCCGCAGGCGATGGTCACGTTGCGAAAGGGGCAACGATCATCAGGTGTAGGTGTGGCAATGCCGCGCAGGCGAATGGTCTGGCCGGCAATCCGCAGGCTTCCTGCATCGATCACCTTGATCGGGCCGGACAATGTCTCGGCATGTGCCGGGGCAAATGGAGCCGGGGCAATAATCAGGTGGCTTAGAATTAGCAGCAGCATTATTCTCATCGCCAAATAATGCCAAAATCCGGAAAGAACCGGAAGTCAAAGAAATGCGAGCAGGCTTACTGGAACCGAAACAGCAGGGTTGGGCAATGGCGCTAGACTATCTGGAACCAAAGATTGATGTGGAACGCCGCGACGATGGCAGCATTATACTGTCTTCACCCCATCCCTTGGCCCCGGCGGAGCGGCAGCTGGGATTGTATATGCGCCATTGGGCCGAGGCGGCACCGGAACGGACGTTTCTGGCGGTGCGGAAAGGCGACGGTTGGCAAAACCTGTCCTTTGCTGAGGCCCGTAAACAGGCCGATGCTATTTCCAAAGGGCTATTGGAACGGGATCTAAGCGCAGATCGTCCGGTGATGATCCTGTCCGGCAACTCACTACAACATGCCATGCTGACCTACGGTGCCATGCAGGTGGGTATTCCCGTCGCACCCGTCTCGCCGGCCTATTCGCTGATGAGCCAGGATTTCGCCAAGCTGCGGCATATTTTTGCTCTGGTACAGCCGGGGTTGATCTTCGTGGAGGATGCAACACCCTTCGCCCAGGCCCTTGATAGCCTCGACCTGGGCGGTGTCGAAGTTTTGGATGGCAACGGTTTGCAAAGCTTGAGTGCCGCGAACCCAGGGGCGGAGGTCGAAGCAGCCTTCGCTGCCGTTGGCCCTGACACGGTGGCAAAATACCTTTTCACTTCCGGCTCCACCGGCCTGCCAAAAGGGGTCATCAATACCCAAGGCATGTTGTGTTCGAACATGCAGCAACTGCGGCAGGTTTGGCCGTTTCTGTTGCGCCAACCGCCCATCCTGATCGACTGGTTGCCCTGGAACCATACCTTTGGCGGCAACATCGTCATCAACAACGCCATGTGCAACGGCGGCACGTTATATGTGGACGGGGGTAAACCGGCACCGGGTTTGATCGATCTTACCATCGACAATCTACGTCGGGCCGCTGCCAACATTTATTACAATGTGCCCGCAGGTTTCGCCGCGCTGTTGCCGTTTCTGGAGGACGATGCGGCCTTGCGGGATAATTTTTTCTCCCGCCTGGAGTTGATATTTTATGCCGGCGCAGCCTTGCCCCAGGACCTGTGGCAACGCCTGGAGGCGGTCTCCATCCAGTCGCTGGGTCGTGCAGTGCCCATGGTTTCCGCCTGGGGTTCCACGGAAACCGCACCCATGGCCACGGCTGTGCATTGGCCCATCGACAGGGCCGGGGTCATCGGCCTGCCGGTGCCGGGAACCGAGATTAAAATGGTGCCCAATGGCGGTAAGATGGAGCTGCGGGTACGCGGACCCAACGTGACGTCGGGCTATCTTAAACAGGCGGAACTGACGGCAGCGGCCTTCGACGACGAAGGCTTTTATCGTATTGGCGATGCGGGGGATTTCGCTGATCCGGCGCATCCCGTTAAAGGCCTGATATTCGATGGCCGGGTGGCGGAGGACTTCAAACTGACCACGGGTACCTGGGTCAACAGCGGTGGCCTGCGTCTGGCCGCCATGACGGCTGCCGCCCCGGTCCTACAAGACGTGGTCGTCGCGGGCCATGATCGTGACTATGTGGCCTTGCTGGCCTGGCCGAACCTGGCCGGATGCCAAACAGTCTGCGGTGATGGAGAGCTGGATGCCGCGGGGGCGGCGGCCTCGGACAAAGTCCATCAGCATATTCGCCAGGCCCTGGAAGCCTACAATAAAGACTATCCAGGCTCTTCCACCCGGATCAACCGGATGATCCTGATGGCCACACCGCCCGCGACCGACGCCAATGAAATCACCGACAAGGGTTACATCAATCAACGGGCCGTGCTGAAGAACCGGGCGGTGGAGGTGGGGCGTCTGTATGCTGATGCCCCAGATGAGGGCGTCATTCAGCTTTAGCTTATAGCCGCTATGGGATCGGCACTGACCAATCTGGCGGTGGCGAAAATATGGCGCACTTCCGCGTTGTTCAATAGACCGCGCTGTTGCATTTCCCGGTGGCAGACGGGCAGATTGTAATGGGGAATGGCGGGATATAGATGATGTTCGATGTGATAGTTCACCTGATAGGGAAACAGAAACCACAGCAACCATCCCGGGCCTAGGTTGGTGCGCGCCGCCAGCAAAGGTGAGTGTTCATCCTGGACTGCGCCGTGTTCGCAAATAGCCCGAAAGCGCAGCAAGGCCTGCAGCACAGTGCATAAGGGCAATATCCACAGAAGAAAATAAGCAACGCCGTAACCGGTCGCAATCGCCAGAGCCAGGGCGCAAACCTGAAGCCCGACAACGAACCAGCGATCCTGCCGCGCCGCTTTGCGCAAAACCGGCGCAGTGTCGTGCAAGGGCTCTGTCGTATTCGGTGCTTCGTCATTGATTGCCGGGGCACCCATGAAATAGGCGAAGGTTTTGGGTGCCGTCCGCCCGGTCAAATCGAACAGCAATTTCCGCAGCAGATATCGCCGCCCCCGTGGATAGCCGCCATGCAGGGGTATGTCAGGGTCCTGTCGTTCATAGAGATGATTGTGATGCAGGCGATGGACAACCCTGTAGGTGCGCATTGAAATGCCGACCGGTGCGGCCAGGGCGCGGCCAACAACATCGTTCAACGCCCTGTTCTTGAACAGGCGGTAATGGGCCGCGTCATGGGCCAGGACAAAACAGGCCTGCTGGCGGGAAGCAATGATCACAATTGCCGGAACAATCACCCAAGGAGTCCACCAGTAAAGGGCAGCGGCAACACAGGCTGCGACCACCGCAACCAGTGAAATGACTGAAATCCAGGCCTTCGTATCATCTTGCTGCGACAGTTCTTTGACCAAGGCTGCGGGCAGGCCGGCCCGGCCGCCTTGGCCGCGCCTGTCGTTGCGAAACTCTTCGCCCTGTCTCTGCTCCTCTGCCATAGCCATTGTGTAAGGTTCCACGGATTTGATAGCCAGCATTTTTTCGTGCGCCGATGTCCAGTTGGTATAACATCAACATTTAATCGCGCAGTCAGATGAGTGGACCCATGCTAAGCAATTCTCCTATCGTGAACCAATATGTCGACCGTACGCCCGCCAGCCAGGCCCTGGCGGCCCAGGCCGGAAAGCATTTTCCTTCCGCCATAACCCATGACAGCCGCCACACCACGCCCTATGGCATTTATGTGGAAAAGGCCAAAGGCTCACGCAAATGGGATGCGGACGGCAATAACTATGTCGACTATTTCGGCGGTCATGGGGCCTTGATGCTGGGCCACCGTAACGAGGAGGTTGAGGTCTGCATTCAGGAAGCCCTGGCGGCAGGCACGCATTTTGGTTCGTCCCATAAATACGAGGTTGCCTGGGCCGGCGCGGTGCAAAACCTGATGCCCTCAGCCGAACGAATTCGTTTTACCGCCTCGGGGACAGAGGCCACATTGCTGGCCATGCGCCTGGCAAGAGCCTTTACAGGTAAGAACCGCATCGCACGGTTTAGAACCCATTTTCATGGCTGGCACGATCATATGGCCTTTGGCGTGGCCAATCATTTTGACGGTACGGCGACGCCCGGCGTTTTGCCGGAAGTCGCGGCACAAGTCACACTGTTGGACCCCAATGATATTGATGCGGTGGCCCAGGCGTTGGAGGACGACAAGGAAATTGCCGCCATTATTCTGGAGCCCACGGGCGGTGGCGGCGGCATGGTGCCCCTGGTGCCTGATTTTGTGGTGCAATTGCGCGAGTTGACGGAACGTCACGGGGTTTTGTTGATCCTGGACGAGGTGGTTACCGGCTTTCGGGTGCATCCGGGCGGGGCCCAGGGGTTGTTCGGCGTTACACCTGATTTAAGCACATTGGCCAAAATTCTGGCCGGCGGCCTGCCTGGTGGTGCCGTCGTAGGTCGGCAGGATATATTGGAGCGTTTGGATTTTAAGTCCGCGGCGGACAAGGCCTTCGAAAAGATCCATCATCCCGGTACTTTCAATGCAAATCCCCTGTCAGCCGCGGCAGGCACCAAGACATTGGAGATCATTGCCAATACGGATGCCTGCGCCAAGGCGGCTGCCTTTGGGGCGGAAGTCCGGCAAAAACTGAACGAAAGTTTCGCCCGCGCCGGCATTGCCTGGGCTGCTTATGGCGAACAGGCGAACTTCTTTATTTTCATGAACAGCGCCGATCTGAAGATTGATCCATTGGAATTTGATCCACTTTCAATGCCCTATGAGGATTTGAAAGGCAAACCGGCTGGCCTGTTGAATAAGTTGCGCCTGGCCTTGTTGATCGGTGGTGTCGATATCTCCGGTTCGGGCGGGGGCGTGATTTCGGCCACCCACGATGACGATGACCTGGCCCAGACCGTGGCGGCGTTCGAGGGTGCCTTGGAAATGTTGCGGGCGGAAGAAAGCTTACCCAAATTATAGCAGGCGCAGGAGAGCGACATGGCGGAAGATTTCACAGGCAAGGCAGGCATTGTAACCGGTGCGGGCTCCGGCATCGGTCGATCAGCGGCAATCGGCTTTGCAGAGGCCGGGGCGCAGGTCGTCATTGTTGATGTGGACGAGGATGGCAGCAATGCCACCAAGGCCATGATCGATCAACTGGGCGGCGAGGTTATCTGCGTCTCTGCCGACATCAGTCAGGAGGCGGCTGTAGAGAAAATGGTGGCAGAAACCGTCGCCACCTATGGCAAGTTGGATTTCGCCTTCAATAACGCGGGCATTGCGGGCGATATTGTGCCTTTGATTGATTATACGGAGGAACTTTGGGACCGGGTCATCGGTATCAACCTGAAAGGCGTCTGGCTGTGCATGAAGCATCAGATCCGGCAAATGTTGGAGCAAGGCCAGGATGCCAATGGCGATGGCAATGGCAATGGCCGTGGTGCTATCGTCAATACGGCCTCGGTCATGGGCCTGATCAGCAGCGCCAGCAACCCGGTCGCCTACACGGCCAGTAAACACGGCGTTATCGGGCTGACAAAATCCGCCGCCCTTGGCTATGCCGAGGCGGGCATTCGCGTTAATGCGGTCTGCCCCGGCTATATCATGACGCCATTGGTGGCGGGCGTGTTTGAAAAACATCCCGATCGTAAGGCACAGATCGTTGCTGACCATCCCATCGGTCGCCTGGGCACACCGGAAGAGATTGCCGCCGCCGCTGTCTGGCTATGTTCCGATGCCGCATCCTTCGTCAACGGCACCGCCATGACCGTGGATGGCGGCTATGTCGCGCATTGATCAGGAATGCTTCTACCGTTCCCGGCGGATTTTTGTGAAGTCGACTGTGTTGTCCGGGCCATCGTGAGGGTCATGGGAATAGGTGGCGACGGTGCCAAGACCCTTCAATTCGATGGCGTCATGGGCATCGAAATGCCAGCGCTCCCGCAGGCGCCAATAGGTCGGCTCTGACACCAGAATTTTGCCGGGATCGGCAGCGGCCTCAAGGCGGCTGGCTAGGTTGACCGTGTCGCCCCAGATGTCGAAAGTCTTCTTCGTTGCGCCAATGACGCCGGATATGGCGTGACCGCTACTCACGCCGATACGCATGCGGGCATCAAAGCCATAGCGCTGACTGACGGTGCGCAACATGTAAATCATCGACAAAGCAAATTCGAACAGGTTGTCCACCCCCGCATCGTGAGCGGATGCAACCCCGGTTGCCGCCATATAGCTGTCGCCAATCGTCTTGATTTTCTCCACCCCGTGTTCTTCCGCCAAGGCATCGAAGGCGGTAAACAATTCATCCAGAAATTCGAGCAAAAGGGCCGGCGAAACACGATGCATCAACTGGGTAAAACCGACGATATCGGCAAACAGGACCGCCGTATCACTATGGCTGTCGGCAACCTTGGTGTCACTTTTCATGACCTGGGCAAGTACGGGGGCGGGCATGGAATCCCGCAGAAATGATGCCAGCTTTTCCCGCTCCACCTCGGATTTTTGGTAGGACCCTAGCATCCTTGCGTGCAACATTCGGACGATCGCAACGATCAACAGGACTATGAAAAAGCCGTTGGCGTAGTAGCCAATTTCATAATCCTGTCGGCTGAATTCCAGCAAGGGTCCATACATCCGTCCCAGCCAGATGCCGACGATGGTGCCTATGGCACAGGTTGCCAGAGACAGGGCTAGTGATCGAATTTCGCCTTGCGCAAACATTAGAGCGGGCAGAATGAAGATAAATAGGGCGGTGTATTCCGCGCCCTGCCAGGGGCCGACCAGGACGTTGAGAAAGATAAAATGCGCATTGATCGCGAGGAGAAACAGAATGCGCGCCGAACCGAACAGCGACAACGCATTTAACCCTAAGCAGCCACTATACACTATGGCAAGGCCCAGGCTGACCAGAGCATAGTAGGGGGATTGCGAAAGAATTCCGCCAAATACGGCATAAAAAATGGATAAAAGAAAGGCCAGGAAAAAACACAGATTAGCGGCGTACTTCAGCAGCTTCGTTTCGATACCGTCGTCATCGGTGGTGCCGACCCTGCCGATCATCGAAAGGTATTTGCGCATTTCTGTCTCTACTGCCATCGCTGACCGTGACACGCTATCCGCCCAGGATTGGGCCGTCGGAATGCCGAAGACTGTAGTAGCAAATTAATTGTTACGCAAAATCATTTGGTGTTTTGTTCCGGGGATTGATGAAATGGACGACCTTGTTTCACCCGCTGTCTTTATCATTCGAAGGCACGGCCCCTAAATCCCCTTTCAACTTGTCGACGCGTTGGCGCAAACGTTCAAGCTCTACTTGATCTCGAAAAGTTGCTGCTTAATGCCCAATCTGAGTTTGTGACGTTGTAGGACTTCAATTCCTCAGGGGACAGCCAATAGGTATCCGATTGGTCCGTATTCAGACCCGGTGCCAGTAGTCGAAGAGAGCCCGCATTCGGACCAGATGTTCCGCCTCGTCGGCTGCGGTTAGGCCTCCAATGATCATGCCCAGTACGGCTGCCTTCTCTTGCTGCGAGCCGGCGGCCTCGTATGCCGACGTGCTGAATAATGCTGATACGACCAAAAATACGCAGATAGTGCAAATATTCCGGGCTTGTGGAAATCTAAATCAGCTTCCGCAATACGTGGCTGCGATTGGTGGTGAAGGGGCGCACTTGACCGCCCCAACGACCTTCCTCCACCGCTTCGGCCCAGGCGGCACTGTTGAGGACATCGGGGCTGTCGACTTCATAGACCGCGATGTAATGGGGCATGCCCTCACCTGTGACGGGAATTTCATCGCCGCCCATTGCCAAAACGGCGGGCTCTGTTTTCAGGCGGGAGACGGCGACCACGCCGGGTACTTTCAACAGGGCGGGGATATGCTCCTCATCATAGACTTCGTTGAAAAGCGCCTCCTTGTCAGGGGCAACGTCCATGGAAACGATGAAGGCATATTTGGCATTAAAGGGCATTGGCTTCTCTCCTCAAAAGATGGTTCGGCTTAATCATAGCTGATTTGGCTGGCTGGTATATGGCGCCAGGTGGTGTCTTGTTCCTGTTCCTCCAGAAAATGCGCGCCCATGGAGACCGAGCGTGGGGTCAACAGGAACAACCGGGTGCTTTGCCAGGTAAAGCCCATGTCCAGAATAACTACGGCGGAGACCCCGTCCAAATTCATCGGCACCACTTTGCCGCCACGCTGGGCCGCCAGGGCGGTCTCTATTGCCATACCAAGGCGGCAATAATTGCCAAACGTACCCTCTTCCCGGGCCACGGACAAAACGCCGGGTGCCCGTGGATCGGCACCGTGCAGCGGAATGCCATAACCGGGCACCCGCTGACCCGTCTCGCCTGCCTCTCTGACCATTTCGGCTGCGATGTCGTTCAGGGTTTGGTCGTCGATTTCACTATTGGCCGGATCATAAGGCGTTAGGCGTTCCACCATTTGCTGGGCCAACTGTTCGCCCAGGCCACCCATACGGTCTCCAAAGGCCAGGACACCGCCACCTACCGCGGCCTGGATCGAGGTGCCGTAAGAGGCAAAACAGCGGCTGATCATGGACGGCGGTGCAATGCCGTGCTCCATGGAGGCGACCAGCAGGGCATCCAGAACCCGCGCCTGCGGCGGCGTAGGCAAGCGCCCTGCCAGCATCAGGAACATCATTTCGGCAAAGCTAACCTTGCCGATCAATTGGCTGAGGGGCTGGCCCCGCACCATGATCTCCTCCTCCGTTTCGGTGCTGATGACCTGGGAAATGGATGTCTTCCAACTCGTCATATCTCGTGTCGCCATGGTGCCGTCTCCTGCTTTTGTACAAATGCGCTGCGCCCAAAGTGTCAGATTCATTCGGCATTACAAGTGGCAACATGGTTGTGTTCCCATTTGCGTTCCCAGTTGCGTTCTGGGTGCCAATTTGGGAGCATGGGGAAAAGCCATACGGAAAACGGAAGGATACCATCGTGCAAACATTGACGAAGGAACAACGCCGGGCCTGGGACATTGACGGTTACGTCCAACTCAAAGGCGTCTTCGATGCTGAGGAAGTCGCATTTTTCTGCGATGAAATTGACAATATGCGAGCCCAACCGGGATGGGAGCCGACGGATTTGCCGCGCGGCCATTACGGTTGGGTGGAACACGGTAACCCGGATCCGGAAAGCTTCATGGATCGCCGCGACATCCTGCCGTATCACAAGGCGTTCAGAGATCTGATCGACCGGCCGGAGGTTTTCGATCTGGTGGTTGATATTATGGGCCCCTACCTCTCCTTTTCCATGGCGCAGTGTATTGTCCGTGCCTCGGACCCGGAATTCCTTGGCTATACCCATACGGACGGCGGCGAAGGTCTGCGCCGGGTGCGGGTGACGGAATCCAGCCGGCCCCTGGCCATGAAGGCGCTGTATCTTTTGACGGACGTTGATGGTCCGGACAATGCCAATTTCACCGTCTTCCCCGGCAGCCATATGCGCCCTTTCCCGGAATTGGACGAGCCGGTGGTCACGCCCACCACGCCCGGTGCCGTGCCCCTGACGGGCAAGGCAGGCGATTGCGTCATCTTCTCCCATTCCCTGTGGCATGGACCGGGGCGGAACATATCCGGCACGGCGCGCAAGACCCTGCTGTACAATTACTGTCAAATGTTCGTCCGCCCCTATGACTATGCTGTGGCCTCACACGTAGCTGAACAATGTACGCCCCGGCAACGGCGTCTGTTGGGGGATTTGGGCTATGATTTCCGTCCGGGCTCTTACGTTTATGTACCCGACGATCAGGTTGAGTTGATTACCGGCCAAGCCTCGCAATAGCGAGCTATCTCCCATGGCACCGAATATGCACCTGGCCTTTGTGCTTGGTCACGGGCCCTCTCAGCATTCCATTGGTGCCTGGGCCATGCCCAGGGCTTATCGCGGTTTTAACTACGCCCAACCGGCATTTTGGGAACATCTTGCGCGCACCCTGGATCGGGGCTGTATCGATATGCTGTTCTTTGCCGATATGTATGGGGTCTATGATGTGTTCGAGGGCAAGGCGGATGCCGCCGTCAAATACGCCATTCAATTTCCCTTGCATGACCCTGCCCCCCTGGTGCCCCTGATTACCCGCTCCAGCACCGGTCTGGGCGTCGGCATCTCGGTCTCCACCACCTATGTGCCGCCCTATCACACGGCCCGGTCCATGGCGACGTTGGATCATCTAAGCGAGGGCCGCGTGGCCTGGAACGTGGTCGCCAGCTATGGCCGTAACGCCGCCGCCCAATTCAATATGACGGAGGAGCTGTCGAAGCAGGAACGCTACGCCCGGGCGGAAGAATATATGCAGGTCTGCTACAAGCTATGGGACAGTTGGGAGCCGGACGCCCTGGTTATGGATCGTGATGGCATGACCTTCGCCGATCCTGCGAAGGTCCATAAGATCCACCATCAGGGCGACTATTTCCAGGTCGAAGGTCCGCTGTGCGTGGCACCAGGACCCCAGGGCTGGCCGGTGATTATTCAGGCGGGCGGCTCCGGCCCCGGGATGGCCTTTGCCGGCCGCCATGCCGAAGTGCATTTCGCAACGTCCTCCAGCCTGGCGGGTATGGCAGAACATCGGGCGCGGATAGATGCCAGTGCCGGGGAAGCCGGGCGTGCGCCTAAAGATATTCGTACCATATGGGCCAGCTCCATCTTCGTCGGCGAGACGGAGGCGGAGGCGAAAGCCAAGGATGAGGCTCTGCGCGCCATGGTGCCGCCCATGGGCGGCCTGGCCCTGATGTCCGGCCATTTCGGCGTGGATTTTTCAACCCTGCCGTCGGACATTCCTATCGAGGATACGGGGATCGAAGAAACACCGGGAATGCAGGGCGTCGCCAACATGCTGCTGCGGGACTATCACGGCCAAACCCTGGCCGAGGTGGCGCGTATGTACGGCAACGGTATGGGCGGTTTCCGCGCCATTGGCACGGCAGCGCAAGTCGCCGATAAAATGGAAGAGGCCTATGATGCATCGGGCGGCCATGGTTTCATGTTCCGTTGCGCCGATTTGCCGGGCAGTGTGGCCGACGTGGTGGATTTGTTGGTGCCGGAACTGCAACGACGGGGCCGCTTCCGCAAGGCCTATGAAGGTGAAACCCTGCGTGATCGGTTATTGAGTGATTGATGAAGTTTGGTGAGGATAAAACCCTATGAGCAGTAATTACCAAGCCAAGATTGACGGGTTGGAAAACGTTGCCCGACATATCCGGCGCAATGTCTGGCGGGCCCTGCATGGTGCGGGCTCCGGCCATATGGGTGGTTCCTCATCCGCAGCCGATATCCTGGCGGCGTTGTATTTTCATCATTTGAACCTGCGCCCGGATGATCCCGACTGGTCAGACCGGGACCGCTTTGTTCTGTCCAAAGGGCACGCCAACGCGGCCCTGGGCGCAACACTGGCGCAAGCTGGATATATCGATGATAGCGTGTTGGATCAGTTCTATGCCTATCAGTCGTCGTTCGGCATGCACCCGGATATCAAAATGGCCGGGGTGGAGATGAGTACGGGCGGTCTGGGGCATGGCCTGTCGGTGGGCATCGGCATGGCCTTGGGCGCGCGTATGCAGGCTAAGGATTTCCGTACTTGTGTGATGATCGGCGATGGGGAGTTGCAGGAAGGCTCCAACTGGGAAGGTGCCATGGCGGCAGCCCATCTGGGCCTGTCAAACCTGACAGTCATTCTGGATTACAACAAGATCCAACAGTCGGGCCACGTGGGCCAGATGTTGGATTTGGAACCGGTGCTTGATAAATGGGCCGCATTCGGTTGGGCCGTGCGCGAGATAGATGGCCACAATATGAGCGCCGTGGTGGAAGCCCTGGACGCCCTGCCATTTGCCGCAGCCGCACCATCCCTGATCATCGCCCACACCATCAAGGGCAAGGGTGTCAGCTTCGCCGAGGATAGTTTCCTGTGGCACAACAATGCCGTGACGGATGAGGTCTACGAGCAGGCCCTAAGTGAGTTGGGAGAGCCGTCGTGACCTCCACAACAGACAAAGCGGGACAGCCCAAATCGGAAACGCCGGAGTGGGAAATTAAGGCGGCAAAGCAATCGCGTCTGGCCTTTGGCCTGGCCGTTGCCGAATTGGCCCGTCGGGACGAAAAGGTCGCGGCGATTTCCGCCGACACCATTGATCTGTTCGGCCTGCGCCCGTTTCTGGAAGCCAGCCCCGAACGCCTGATTGAAGCAGGCATTGCGGAACAGAACGCCATGGGCATTGCCGCCGGGATGGCGACCACGGGTATGCGCCCGATCATTTGCGGCTATGCTCCGTTCATCACCACCCGCTCGTTGGAGCAGCTGCGCAATGATGTGGCCTATGCCAATCAACGCGTGGTCATCGGGGCGGCCTGCGGCGGTATTGTCCTGGCAATGGCAGGCGGCACCCACCATGCGGTGGAAGATCTGGCCATTATGCGCAACATGCCCAATATGACAGTGATCGTGCCGGCGGATGCGAGGCAAACCTGGCATGCGGCCATGGCCACGGAACAACTGGACGGCCCCTGTTATATTCGCCTGGGCGGCAAGTTTGATGAACCTGATGTCACCGAACTGGATGCTGATTTTCGCATTGGCCGGGCTGATCAACTACGCAACGGTGATGACATCACGGTGATCGCCTGTGGTGCCCTGGTCGCACCGGCGGTGGCCACATCCCAGGCTTTGGCCCATGATGGTATCGGGGTCCGGGTTTTGAATATGCACACCATAAAGCCGCTGGATCGGGATGCGGTGCTGGCCGCGGCGGTTGAGACCGGGGCCATCGTCACGGCAGAGGAACATCGGGTAACGGGCGGCCTGGGCGGTGCGGTGGCGGAATTACTGGCCACGGAACAACCCACGCCCATGCGCATGATCGGCATGCCGGATGAATTCGCCATCGTCGGGCCCACCGCACAGGTGCGGGAACATTACGCCATGGGCGAGGGCGCCATCACGGATGCCTGCCGCGATCTGATGAGATAAATGCCGGGGACGGAGTATGATCAACATCAGAGTATCCCTGAAACGTTTTGAACGTTAGGAAAACGCAAATGCTTGAAACCACGGTGGCGGGAAGCTTGCCGAAACCATCCTGGCTGGCTGAACCTAAAATACTCTGGCCGGCCTGGCGGCTCGACGGCGATACATTATTCGAAGGCCAACAGGATGCAGCCCTTGCTTGGATCAAACATCAAGAGGATGCGGGGATAGA
The DNA here is from genome assembly GCA_018660265.1 of Rhodospirillaceae bacterium. Lineage (GTDB taxonomy): Bacteria > Pseudomonadota > Alphaproteobacteria. Next base: position 77,230 of record JABJKS010000059.1, read on the forward strand.
TATCGTCAGCGATGGGGAGCAATTTCGAAAGCATTTCGTACACGGATTTCTTGAAACCATAGAAGGCATTGACTGGCAGCTGATGACCACCATGGGCATTCGCAATGACCGCTATGATGCACAAGTGCCAACAGTAACTTCGGCTGTGCGCCGCCCCGGCTCTGTCCATGGTGCGGATGCCAGTTTCTGCCGCGATAATACCAAACGAAAATTGAAGTTCACATTACCCGGCCCGATGACGATTTGCGACACGATCGCCAACGCCCATTATGACAGCCGACCGCATATGGCCATGGCCTTTGCTGATTTACTAAATGCCGAAGCCAGAGAGTTGGAGGCCCTTGGCGTCGACGTAATCCAATTCGACGAACCGGCCTTCAACGCCTTCATGGGCGATGTTGTGGAATGGGGTGTCGACGCCTTGCATCGCGCCATTGATGGTCTGAAGTGCAAGACCGCCGTGCATATCTGTTATGGCTATGGCATTCAACAAAACATCGCTTGGAAAGCAACCTTGGGCGAGGAATGGCGTCAATACGAAGCGTTTTTCCCAGCCCTGAATGACAGCCGCATCGACCAGGTTTCATTGGAATGCGCTAATTCAAAGGTACCCCTGTCCGTCCTGGGTCTTTTGAAAGATAAGGAAATTTTAGTCGGTGCCATCGACGTGGCCACCGAGGTTATTGAAAGCCCGGAACAAGTGGCCGAAACCTTGCGCGGGGCAATGGAGTTCGTAGACCCGGAGCGGATTATAGCCTGCACGAATTGCGGCATGGCACCGCTGCCCCGCACAGTGGCCGAGGCAAAAATCACCGCCCTGGGCCAGGGTGCCGCCTTGTTGCGCCAAGAGCTGGGTTAGGTACAGATTTCAGCGATGATTGGCACCATTGCCGCGCTCTAACTTTCCAAGTTTCACGCAGAGGATATGCGGTTACATCCGATATAGCGGACGTGACGGCTCTGGATTGCCGGATCAGGTCCGGCAACGACGGGGATGTGGAGGAAAATGGCTAAAAACAGCCATAATGTCATTAACGGGCTTGACCCGTTAATCCAGGGTTGCGGCGTAGTTAATCACGCAGAGGATATACGGCAGGAGATTTGCCAGCTGACTTGGCCGTTGTTGGATAGTTTGTCGTAGTTCAGGCGTTTTTTCTTGGCCTGTTTGCGCAGGACGTCTTCCAGCAGAGTTCGGGTTTCAGCATCCAAGTCATCTGCATCCAGCGTCAGGGTCATGGGTAGTTTGGAGCTGCGCTTGGCCGAACCCGCCTTGCCGTTCTTGCGGGCCGGTTTTTGGCTGCCGCCGGAACTGAAAATACCATCCCAGCCGGAGCGATAATCGTCCGTGGAGACAGACGAGAAGTAGCTGATGGGGCGGGAGGCGCCGGAAGACGTCTTGCCGCTGCCGCCACTATCGCTATCGCCGTCCGTCGTCGCGGCAGCGGTGTCCGTACTTGTCGTATCCGTATTCGCTGTGTCCGAACTTGCCGCATCCGTCTTCGCAGCCTCGGCCTTTGGTGCTTCGGACTTTGCAGTTTCTGTCTTCTTTGCCTTTGGGGCGGCCTTAGTCTTTGGCGGGGTTTTAGCAGTGGTTTTCGGTGCCGATTTAGAGATTTTAGCCATTTTTGATTACATACCGTTCAAGAATAATTACGCAGTCTTGGCGACTTCCAGGTTCAATTCTTCGATCATCTGATCCCGCATGACGAATTTTTGCACCTTGCCGGTGACGGTCATGGGGAATTCTTCGACAAACTTAATATAACGGGGCACTTTATAATGGGCGATCTGACCCCGGCAAAATGCCTTGATCTCGTCCGCATCCGCCGTCTCGCCTTCGCGCAGGATGATCCAGGCGCATAGTTCTTCGACGAATTTCGGGTCCGGCACGCCGATCACCTGGACGTCCTGGATTTTATCGTGGCGATAGAGATATTCCTCTATCTCGCGGGGATAAATGTTTTCCCCGCCCCGGATCACCATGTCCTTGATGCGGCCCACCACATTGCCATAACCGTGTTCGTCCATGGTGCCCAGATCACCGGTGTGCATCCAGCCGGCATCGTCAATGGCCTCTGCCGTGCGCACGTCGTCATCCCAATAGCCCAACATGACGTTATAGCCGCGGGTCAGGATTTCGCCGGTCTCTCCCGGTGCCACGATGCGCCCGTCGCTATCGACGATCTTGCTTTCCACATGCGGGATTGATCGGCCCACCGTGCCGACTTTGCGTTCCAGTTCATCATCCACGGCGGTGGAGAAACTAACGGGGGAGGTTTCGGTCATGCCGTAGGCGATGGTCACCTCATGCATATTCATTTTGTCCACCACCTGCTTCATGACTTCGATGGGACAGGGGGAACCCGCCATGATGCCCGTGCGCAATGTGGACAGATCAAATTTGTCAAAATCCGCATGATCCAGGGCGGCAATGAACATGGTCGGTACGCCATAGAGGGCGGTGCAGCGTTCGTCCTGAACCGCCCTTAAGACTTCCGTCGGATCGAAACCCTCGCCTGGGTAAACCATGGTGGCACCATGGGTGATACAGGCCAGATTGCCCATGACCATGCCAAAGCAGTGATACAACGGCACGGGGATCGCCAGGCGGTCACCTTCGACCATCTCAATCGCCTCACCGACAAAGAAACCGTTGTTGAGGATATTATGGTGGGTCAGGGTCGCGCCCTTGGGAAAGCCCGTGGTGCCCGATGTGAACTGAATATTGATCGGCTCATCGAATTGCAACAGCCCGGCCAATTCGGCCATACGCTGCCGCGCCTTGTCATTGGCCATTGCCGAGATGTCGGCGAAATTGTACATGCCCGGCGTGGCGTCATCGCCCATGCGGATGACGGTGGTCAGGTGTGGCAGTTTTTCGGCCCTGAGCTGTCCCGGCTGGGCCGTCTCTATTTCCGGTGCCAGGGTCTGGACCATACCGATATAGTCGGACGTCTTGAAGCTGGGGGAGATGATCAGCGCCGTACAGGCAACTTTATTCAGGGCGTATTCCAACTCCGACAAACGATAGGCGGGGTTGATATTGACCAGGATCAGACCGGCCTTGGCGGTGGCGAACTGACTGATGGTCCACTCGGACGTGTTCTGGGACCAGATGCCGATGCGGTCCCCCGGTTGCAGCCCCAGGGCGATCAGACCGGCGGCAAAGGCGTCCACCTCTTCCTTCAGCTGGGCAAAGGTCCAGCGGACATTTTGATGAGGGACAACCAGGGCCTCCTGCGCAGACCAGCGCGCGGCGGCGTTGTCAAAATATGCCCCGATGGTTTCGCCGATCAATGGCTTTGCACTGGCCCCATGGGTATAACTTTGCGTCAGCGTGCTCATCAAACCTCTCCCCGAATGCGTCGTTAGATTACTAGCGAGGCAAGCATGCCATGCCGCAGAATATTTGTCAGCCCGCAGCGCCTATCCAGCAGCCTTGGCCATCACAGTCGCCATACGGCGGGAGAAGGCAGCCGGGTCCGGCAGGGCCTCTCCCTCGATGATACGGGCCTGATCCAACAGCAAGAATGCCAGATCCGCCAGATCATCCGCGGCCCCGCCCTTGGTGGCGGCAGCGGACATGTTCTTGATCAGATCATGTTTTGGGTTGATCTCCAAAATCCGGACACTGTCTGTCTTCAATTGGTTGTGGGCCTTCAACATCCTCTCCAACCGCATATCCATGTCGCCGTCGTCGGCAACCAGGCAGACGGCGCTGTCGGTCAGGCGGTCCGTGGTGCGAACATCCTTCACCGCTTCACCCAGGGTTTGTTTGACCAGGGCGATCAATGTGGCCAGGTCGCCTTCCTTGGCCGGTTCCGCCGTGTCGTCCGCATCCTTGGCCGCCTCTTCGCCCATGTTGGACAGATCGGTGGAACCCCGGGTGGCGGAGGTCAACGCATGGCCGTCATATTCGAACACGGCGGAGAGCCAGAAATCGTCCACCGGGTCAGACAGCAGCAAAACCTCAACCCCGCGGGCCCGGAAGCCTTCCAGGTGGGGGCTGTTTTCCAGGGTCTGCAGATCATCGCCCGTAATATAGTAAATCGCCTCCTGGCCCTCCTTCATGCGACCGACGTAATCTTTCAGGCTGACAAGTGCCCCATTGTCAGTGGCTCCAGCAGTGGAGCGAAAGCGTACCAGCTCCAACAATTCGGCTTGACGTTCGTGATCCTCGTACAGGCCCTCTTTCAGAACCGATCCGAAATTGCCCCAGAATTCAGCGTATTCCGTTGGCTCTTTTTCCGCCTTCTTACCCAGCTCCGTCAGAACACGTCGGGTCACGGCCTGGTTCATATGACGAATAAGGGGGCTGTTCTGCAGCATCTCGCGGCTGATATTCAGCGGCAGATCCTCACTATCCACCACACCGCGCAGAAAACGCAGATAGGATGGGATCAAACCCTCGGCCTCGTCGGTGATGAAAACCCGGCGTACGTACAGTTTCACCGCGTGGCGGCGGGCGGGATCAAACAGATCGAACGGCGGGCGGGACGGCACAAACAACAACCCCGTATATTCGATCTTGCCTTCCGCCTTGTAGTGGATGTTCAGCCATGGATCATCCATGGCGTGGCCTACATGGTGATAGAATTCGGTATATTGCTCGTCCGTAATCTCGCTCTTGGGGCGGCTCCATATGGCGGAGGCTTCGTTGGCCGCCGTCTCCTCACCATCATCAATGGCCAGCATAATGGGGAGAGCAATATGGTCGGAGTATTTTTTGACGATGGTTTGCAGGCGGCTTTCCTCCAACCATTCATCCTCATCCGCCTTCAAGTGGATCACAATGGTCGTGCCGCGCCCTTCACGTTCAGCCTCGGCAATGGTGAATTCGCCCAAGCCGTCCGAGGTCCAGATCCAGGCCTCATCCGCGCCGGCCCGGCGGGAGGTGACCTCAACCTTATCGGCGATCATGAAGACGGAATAAAAACCGACACCAAACTGGCCGATCATCTGCATATCTTCGGAGGCATCGCCGGACATGTTTTCCATGAACGCAGATGTGCCCGACCGCGCAATGGTGCCCAGGTCGCTGATCAGGCCATCCCGATCCATGCCAATGCCGTTGTCCGAAAGGAACAGGGTGCGGGCAGCTTTATCAACCCTGATATGGACCTTGAAATCCGGGTCATCGCCCAGAATTTCCGGTTCCGTCAGGGCCAGATAGCGCGCCTTGTCGCAGGCATCGGAAGCATTCGAGATCAATTCCCGCAAAAATACTTCCTTGTCCGAATAAACAGAATTGACCATCAGGCGCAAAAGTTTCGCTACCTCGGTCTGGAAGGAGAGTGTTTCCTCGCTCATCACGGATAATCCTTATTTCGTGGTAATCGTATGTTTGTCTTTTACTTGGTGTCTTCGTCTTTGATCAGCAAGGTCGCGGCCTCGGTCATGTAATCTTTCGCCTTGTAGTCCGGTATGACATAGGCCCAGGCGCCATAGCGTTTGTTGATTTCGGCGACTTCCACTTTCGCGTCCGCCTCGCTTTTCATGACCTTTTTCTGCGCATCCGTCAGGCCATCCAGCTTGCTGTCTGCCGCATCAAAGGTTGCCGCCATGCGCATCCAATGAACCTCCTTACGGCCATTTTTGCCCTTGATCACCGACAGCTTGATGCTGACGCCGTCAAAGGTTTTGAATTCGGCCACGTTGGCATTGCTGAAATCAATCTTGTCGGCCAGACGCACGTCCTTGAAATCCAGAAAGCCAAGGGAGGATCCCAAGGCATTGCCAATGGTATCGCCCAGGGGTTTCATGCCAGGGGGAATATCGGCCACTTGGAAGTCCCCGGCGTCAGGATCCTTGCGAACAACACCGACGCGATCACCATTTGGCTGGATGGTGGTCGCGGCCCGAATGCGTTTGCGTGCGATGGTGGGCAGGCTGTCGTCCAGCCAACGGTCAATGGTCTCCCACACCTCTACCCTGCCGGCGGCAAGATAGCTTTGCGCCTGGTCCAGACGCCGCACATAATAGATGCCGTCGTCATTCTCGCTCGGTTCGGACTTGGTCTTGCCAACCACAATAGCCGCAAGCGCCTTGCCCGCACCGTCAGCCAAGGCAATCGTTGTGCCCCGGCCGCCGTCTTTTGGTGACTTCAGGAACAGGCGGTTATGGAGTTCAGGCTTGGCGGTCTTCGCCTCCAGCATACGCATGCTGGCCATGCCGACGACGGCCTGTTTGATGGTGGCAAATTTCACTGGGTAGCCGTCCCGTTCCTTGACCCGCCAGCTGTCGGTCCCGTCAACCTCTGTGCGCTCAATGGTAAAGGCCAGTTTTGGCGTGTGCACATCAATGCGCGCGATGTCGTTGACCTGTTCGATCAGGCCCGGGAACAATTCATCAGGGGGGGCCAGGGATGCGGTGGCGCGGCCGCGTTCCAATGTGGACCAGGCAGCGGCGACGACGGCAATTGCCGTGGCGGCGGCAAGCAGCGTGAATGGTTTGGTTTTCATGTTCCGCTCTCCCCTCAACGCCGCGCCGCGGCTGCACGCCGTCGGCGACGTATGCCCATGACAGCCAGAATGGCCGCGACCACCGCAACAGCCAACGGCATCAGACCCACGTTGGCGAATTTCAAGCGCGCTTCCAGGCCGTCAATATTCCGGTTCAGATTGTGCTGGACGTCGCGCAATTGCTTGCGGGTTTGCAGCACCTGGCTCCGGGCTGATTTGATCTCCGCCCGCTGTTCAGGCGTTAGCAAACCGCCGCTACCATCTGAACTGCCACCCTGGGCTCTGGACTCCAACTCGGCAATGCGGGCCGTGCTTTTTTCCAGGCTGTCCTTCAGCTTGCGTTCCTCGGCCAGGAATTCCTGCTCGGCGGCCAGGCGCATGGCTTGTACCAAAACAAATGGCCGGTTTGATTTGCCCCGGCTGCGCAGGCCGATCAGGTCCGATGAGCCGGAAAGATTGTCCAGGGCGTTGATCACGAAATCGCCGTTGGCGGCAATGGGCACGACCATATTCTGGCCCATCATGTTACGCTGGCGCAGCCAAAACTGGTCATGCAAAAGATCACTGTCGCTTACCACGATGACGCCGATGTCCTTGGCGCTTTCCTTCAGGTGGCCGGTATCTTTTCTGCCCTTTGGCGGGCCGTCGGGAAAGGCCGATTTTATCTTGCCGCCCAGGCGGGCCGCCAGCACGTGGCTCTTGCCATCCGGCTTGAACATTTCCAAAAGACGATCCGGCGCCGGGCCAAAGCGGACCATGTTCGTCTCCAACCGCATGGCCTGCAGGCCGGTCGAAATCAGCGGCGTCACTTCGACGCCTGTGTCGGGCAGGGTCAGGATGGTGCCGGCATTGGCGATCATCATGGGGCCAAGATCGGCGGTGATGACATCGTCGGGGTTCAGGTTGGCGCCATCCATCTGCAACCAGACCAGATAACGAACAATACGTTGCGCCCCAGCCTGGCCCGCATTGACCTGTTGCGAGGTTTCAAAATCCGCGATGACATGATCGGTGGGAACGGAAACACCCCAGGCATTCAACAGCGTCTCCAGATCGGATGAGGCCAATTCGATAGCCCGCTGTTGATTGCGCTGCCCACCTTGTTGGCCACGTGCGGTTACTTCTGAAAATGGATCAACAAAAACCAGGGCCCGGCCACCGGCCAGTACGAACTGGTCGATGGCGTACAGGATCTGTTCGCTCAACCCCAAAGGATGCGTGATCATCAGGATATCAACGTCTTTTGGGATGATCCCCTGGGCCGTATCCACGGTCCGCAAATCGAACACGTCGCGGATCGCCCCGACGATGCCCCAGGGCTGCGCGCCACCGTTCATGCGCATCATGGGGGACGCGTCGGCGTTCATCTGCAAACCGCTGATCAGGCCAACGACGGGCTTTTTCGGATCACTTAAATTGTACAGCATCCGGGTCAGGTCGTATTCCAGGAAGGCTTCTTTCTCACGGCTGAAAAACGGTACCACCTGGCGGTCATCAATGGTGTTGGTGGCGACAAGGCCGAAATAGAGGCTTTCCCCAGTACCAATTGGAACTGCCTGCATACCTAAACGGACCGCTTCGTCTTCCGCATCCGTAAAGGGTTCGGGGTCGATGATCTCCAACCGGACTTTGCCGTTTGATCGGTTGGCATATTCCTCCAGCAATTCCCGGACCCGCAAGCCGTAGGATTTGACGTTGGGCAGTTGATTGGCCAGTTTTTCCGAGAAGTAGAAACGCAGGCGCACAGGCTCGGGCACCTCGGCCAGAATTCGTTTGGAGCCGGCACTGAGGGTGTAAAGGCCGTTCTCGGTCAAATCCAGACGGGCGGAGCGGAAGATATTGGCCGAGAAGATATTGACGGAGAGAAACAAAATAGCCGCCAGGACCAGGGCCAGGATCGCGGTTGTTGAACGGTTCATATATCGATCCCCTTAGCTGGCTTTTTTCAGATCGACGACCAACAGATTGGCAAATAGCCAAAACAGGATCAACGAAAGGAAATAGACCAAATCGCGCACATCAATGACGCCATTTTGGATTGCATTGAAATGGGTCAGGAAGCTGAAGGAGGCGACCGCATCCAACAAGGCCTGGGGTGCCCAGGCCGCGAAGAAATCCAACACCACCGGTGCGCCCGCAACCGTGAACAGAAAACAGACCACCACCGATATGACAAAGGCGATGACCTGGTTCCGTGTCGCCGCCGATATACAGGCGCCGATGGCCAGGTAGCCGCCGGCCATCAACATGGACCCTAAGTACGAGGCGATGATAACCCCGTGATCAGGCTGACCCAGATAGCTGACCGTGATCCACATCGGGAAGGTCAGGCCAAGCGCTATGATGATAAAGACCCATGCCGCCAGGAACTTGCCCAGCACCGTGGACCAGATGGACAAGGGCAGGGTCAACAGCAGCTCAATCGAGCCGGACTTCCGCTCCTCCGCCCACAGACGCATGGCGATGGCCGGTACCAGGAACAGATACAGCCAGGGGTGAAAATTAAAGAACGGCTTTAGGTCCGCCTGTCCGCGGATGAAAAAGCTGCCCATGTAAAAGGTGAATATACCTGTCAGAAACAGGAAGATAACAATGAAGACATAGGCCAGGGGCGTGGAGAAATAGCCCCGCAGCTCGCGCCGGAAAACAGCCAAGGTCGTAGCCATTATGCAGCCTCCCCCCTGGTTGTGTTGTTGGCACCGGTAATGTTGCGAAAGACTTCGTCCAGGCGGGGTGCTTCAACGGACAGTTGGGATGTCGTCCAGTTTTGTTTTCTGGCCAGGTCCGCAACCTCGGCGACGATGCTTTGACCGCCTTTTGGATAAGCCCTGAAACGTCCACCTTCGATCCGTTCGACCCGGTCGACGTTATCGAGGGCCCCCAGTGCCTCTGCCACGCCGTCATCCTGGCATTCGATCAGGACCGCATTATATTGCGGTGATTGGCTTTCCAACTCGCCTGGGGTGCCATCGGCGACGACGCGGCCATTGGCAATAATCATGGCCCGGTTGCAGATCGCGTCTACTTCTTCCAGGATATGAGTTGAAATCACGATGGCTTTATCCTTGGCCATATCCGCGATCAGGCTGCGCACTTCATGCTTTTGGTTCGGGTCCAGGCCGTCCGTGGGCTCATCCAGGATCAAAACGGGGGGATTATGCAGAATGGCCTGGGCCAGCCCGACCCGGCGCTTAAAACCCTTCGAAAGCGTCTCAATCGGTTGTTCCAAAACCGCATCCAAATGAACATTGGCAATGACATAATCCAGGCGTTCAGCCCGCGTTGCAGCGTCCATGCCACGCACATCGGCGATGAAATTGAGGAAGCTGATGGGCGTCATATCCGGATACGCCGGGGCCCCCTCGGGCAAATAGCCGATCTGCGCCTTGGCGGCGATGGGGTCGGTATCCACGTCATAGCCCGCGACTTTGACCGAGCCTGCGGTAGGAGCCATAAAGCCGGTAATCATTTTCATTGTGGTCGATTTGCCGGCGCCATTGGGGCCTAAAAACCCCAGCACCTGACCCTTTGGCACGTTGAAGCTGACACCATCCACCGCCCTTAGGTGGCCAAATGTCTTTACCAGGCCATCAACTTCAATCATCCAGTCCATAGATGTTACGCCTCTTTCGCCAAAATTTATCTGATGTGATGTTTTTGGGATGGATTTGGCCCGTTAAATAGTCGTTCAGTGCGGAACCTTCAAGGGCATTTGCGCAGGTTCCCATTTGCCGTATAGATTAACCTCTGGGCAATCGTGGGGACAACGGTGACAAATACTCCTGAACCATCCAATGCAGTGGATACAAACCGGCGTGTGATCTCGCCCTGCGCCGGGGTTTGCATTTTGCATACGGCAACGAAACTATGCCTGGGCTGCTATCGCACCATCGAAGAAATCGCCGGCTGGCAAGTGATGAGCGCCCCTGATCAACACCGCATCATAGCCGAAATTGCCCAACGCCGCGCCGCAGATGGTCGATGAGGGCGGGTGTTAATGGCGGGCGCTTAGGACTTTTTCCGCCCGGAAAACTGCATCAGCCAGATGCCGGCCAGGACCAGGCCGCCGCCCAGTAATTGTATGGGCGTCATGATCTCGCCAAACAGCAAATAAGCTGCGCTGATGGAGACCAGGGGCTGGGCATTGGTGAACATGGCTGATTTCATCGCACCGATGTAGGCCAGGGCCAGAAAATACAGGGGCACGGACGTTGCCTGTAATATCACCACGGCCCATAGACCGCCCCAGCCGGCGGTAGTGTGCGGCCAACTAATATTGCCAAAGCCAAGACATAGGCCGATCAAAACCACTGCGGCGACCAGGGCCATGTGGGTGGTCACCACCAGTGGTTCATAGCCTTTCATGCGCCGGACCAGCCAGACCGCATTCCAGGCCGCAGCAGTGCCCGCGCCCAAGGCCAGGGCAACGCCGCGCCAGTCCACGACTTCCAGGGAAACCCCCAGCATCAAGGCCAGGCCAATGAATGCGACAGCCACGGCGATCAGGGTGGGGGCGGTGATCCTTTCCCTGACGACCACGATGTTCAATACCGCAATCATTGGCGGGTAGGTGAAGAACAACAGCACCGCCAACCCGACCGAGATGAACTCCACCGCACCCACATGGCCATAGAACATCATCGCCGTCAGCACCCCCAGCCCGGCGCAATGGAACCAGGCCCGCCAGGGCAGAAACAACGAACGACCACTGGCGAGGCAAAACAACGGCAATCCCAGGGCCATCAAACCGGCCCGGGTGCTGGCGACGGTGATGCCGTTGGCGCCTCCCTCATAGGCGAAGTGCGACAGCGCCACGGCCAAACCAAGTCCCACGGCGGCCAAGACAGCCATTGCGGTGCCCAGGACCTGATGCCGCCCTTCAGGCAAAGGTACCCGCCCCAAGGATCCAGCCTTCCTCATCCTCGATCAGTTTTCGGATATTTGGCGTCAGGCTGTCCGGTCCGGACAGATCCCCGGCTAACAGGCCCATTTTGTCCCGTTCCGCCAAATGCCGGGCGATGGTCTCAACCTGGACCGCATCCTTGATCTGGTCGTCCGGCGCGATGATTTTCAGGATCGAGGGATAGACCTCCGCCAGGATCACTTGCCAGGACGGCTCCATTTGGGGCGGGGGCGGGCCCAGGCCGGTCTCAAAAGGCCAGACAAGGGTCTGTTTCGCCAGATCCGGGTGATCGCGCAGGGCTTTCAAAACAGGAATACCCATCAAAGCTTGCGAGCCGACGGAGCCGGTGGTGAACAGCTTCCAACATGGCTGGCTGCGGGGCAGCCAGGCCTCGCAATGACGTCGCTCTGGTATGGCCTTGCCGTAATCGTGGGTCTTGCGCGCCGACAATGTTTCGCTCTGTCGATGTGTTGGGCAACCCCAAAACGGAAACGGCCCACCGGATATGCGTTCGTTCAATTGCGCTGCGATCTCAAATCTATTGTTGCCGTTGTTTGCACTATCTTCGATCATGCCGTCCAGGCCATCCCAGACAGCACGCCAGGCTAGGCCTGCAAAACCCACCGCATGTGCGAAACCGGCAGGATAGCCATTGGGAAAATCAAAACCTGCCAGAACCCGTTGCCTGTCCTTTACCAGTTTTCTCAAGATTTCAATGATTTCATCACGTGCCTGCCAGCGGGTTGCCGGGTTACGCAGTTCTGTCTCGCCATGACCGGTTTGCAGATAATACCAAATGCTGTCCGCGCCCCGTTTTGGTGTGGCATTGGCACTCCAATCCACAATCAGATAGGCATCAAATATGTTGCGGCTCATTGGTGGTTTGCTCAGTTAATCGGGGTCTCAAACGTGGTGGGGGCTTTGCGCCGGACGCGAAAACCGTCCCGTTCTATTTCCAGGACCGCCATGCCCCGTTGTGCGACGCCATCGAGGCCAAATCGAAAGATGCCGTCGCTGCCCACGAAACCGTCAGGGTTGGTGATGGCGCGGTTGGTAAAATCCGGGCCACCGGCTTCCTGGCCCAGGACGGCGGCCAGGGCCATGGCATCAAAAGCCAGGGACGCCAGGCGCGGTGGGTTGTGGCCGTAAACCGCTTTGTAGCGGTCCCGGAAACTGATGGCGGCCGCCCTGTCTGCGCCGGCGAACCAGCCACCCATCAAGGCCGGTTCCAACCGCAGCTTCGGATCATCCCATCGACCTGTACCCAATAGACGGATTTCAGTCGTGTCGATGTCGTAGTAGGGCAGCAAAGGCGCCAGGGATTTCAACAATTCTCCGCCCTCGGGCAGCAGCACCGCATCAAAATCCAGATCGCCCAACGTGTCATGCTTTTCCAGGGCCTTTAGCATCAGTTTAGCGGATTCGTCTTCCTCATTTTGCAATTCCTTGCGGCGTAGCAGCAGGGCTTGGCGGCGGCTGTGATAATTCGCCAGACGTTTGACGGATTTATCCAAATCCTCACCATTTGGGGAATAAAATTCAGCCCTGGCCAGTTCCGCGCCGTGACGCAGTACCGCCTCCCGCGCTGCGTCCAACACGGCCAAGCCGTAAAGATCGTCAGGCAACAGGGCCGCGACCCGGCGCAAGCCACGGGCGGCAGCAAAGCCGATTACCGCGTCGACTTCCTGCGAGGGCGTGAAACTTAAAATATAGACGCCGTTGCCCGCTACCCGCCGGTCGGATGAAAACGAGATCATGGGCACCCCTCTGGTCTGCGTGATCACGGCGGCTGCCTCGACAGAGGTATTGAACAGCGGCCCCAGTATGATTTCCGCCCCTTCGCCCAACAATTCGACCGTCGCCTGTACGGCCCCCTGGGGTGTTCCGCCCGTATCCCGGGGCATCAGCAACAGGCGCTCTCCACCAATATCAAACAGCGCCAATAGGGCGGCATTCAACATGGCTTGTCCCAATTCCGTGGCTCTTGAGGGGCCGCTAAGGGGCAATAATAGGCCGATGCGGGTGGGCTGGCCTTCTATGCCGGATGGGGGCTGCAACGTTGGTGCGCTTTCCACCAACACTTGCTGAGGCATGGGCACCGTACCGATGACGGGCGTTTGCGCGGGTGCCGGTGCGGGGTCTGCCTTTTTCACCGGCTTTCGAAATGTTTGTTGCTGTTGTACTGGTTTTTTTGCTTCTGCCTTGGGGGGCTGTACTGGCACACTACCGATATTGGGCAGCGGTAATTGCGCGCAGCCCGCCAGCACCGTGGGAACAAGAAGACATGCCGCCAAAAAAAACGCCGGGCACCAGCGACGGTTATCGCGACGGTGATGCTGCCGCGAAGAACGTGCGCGCGCCATCTTCATCAATGTCCCCCTCAAACCAAAACTTAAACCCAAATCACGTCGACCAATCTAATGTGGCGGCGCGAGGTGGTAAAGCCACAGAGACAACTGCAGAGACAACTGCAGAGACAACTACGGTGACCACGACCGCGACGACAAAAGTTACAAAATTCGAACCGGGCCTCTATATCGTCGCAACGCCTATCGGCAATGCCCGCGATATTACCCTGCGGGCATTGGATCTGTTGGCCGCCGCCGACGTCATCGCCTGCGAGGATACACGGGTAACGCGAAAGCTGCTGTTGATCCATGGTATTACCTGCCCCACCGTTGCCTATCATGATCACAATGCCGCCCGCATGCGACCCCGGCTTATGGAACGCCTGATAAATGGCGAAATTGTGGCTTTGGTCAGTGATGCAGGCACCCCCTTGATCTCGGACCCGGGCTATAAGTTGGTCAAAGCCGCGCGGGAGGGGGATGTTGCGGTAACCGCCCTGCCAGGTGCCTCGGCCCCCATGGCGGCCCTGGCAAGTGCCGGGTTGCCCACGGATCGTTTTCTGTTTACCGGTTTCCTGCCCGGAAAAACAGTGGCCCGTCGTCGAACGCTGGCTGAGTTGGCGTCGCTATCGGCTACCTTGGTCTTTTTCGAGGCCGCGCCGCGTTTGGCGGCATCATTGGCCGATATGGCAGCCGAACTGGGCCCGCGGGAAGCTGCGGTGATGCGGGAGCTGACGAAAAAGTTTGAGGAGGCCCGCCACGGCAGCCTTGAGGAATTGGCCGGCCATTATGCCGAGGCCGGCCCACCGAAGGGAGAGATCGTCATTCTGGTGGCCCCGCCGGGCGATGAAACGGTCCCAATGGAAGCGGGCGATATCGACGCTTTGTTGGTGCTGGAATTAGAACGTGGCAGTGTCAAGGATGCGGCCAGGGCGGTGGCGGAACAGACGGGCCTGCCGCGCCGGGATCTGTATAATCGGGCTGTCGCCTTGCGCGCAGATGAGAAGGGCGCATAGACTTGGCCGGCAGGACCGTCAAAGAATCGCCACAATCTGTGCGCAAACAGGCCTATCGGGCCGGGCGTCGGGCGGAAATGATGGCGGTGCTTCTCTTGCGTTTAAAGGGCTATCGTATTATGGCCCGAGATTATCGTGCAGGGGTTGGCGAATTGGATATAGTGGCCCGGCGGGGCCGGTTGTTGGTGGTGATTGAGGTCAAGCGGCGGCGGGATATGACATCGGCGTTGACGGCGATTACAGATCGGCAGCGCCGGCGTATTATCCGGGCGACAGAGGCATTCATGGCGCGGCATAAATGGCTTGGCGACATGGATATTCGGTTTGATGCGATCGTCGTCCTGCCAAACCGTCCGCCAAGGCATATTAAGGACGCGTGGCGACCGTGATGGGGCGACCGTAACGGGGCGATCATGGCGGGGCGATCAGGTTGGGTATTGGTAGAGGTGACATGATGGAAGCAAATGGACGTTGGTCGAGGGGACTTTACCTGTGTCTGGCCCTGACGGCATTGACCGCGCTGGCCGGTGGCCTGGGCGGTTGTGCCTCTGCCCTCATTGGGGTGGGTGCAACGGCTGGCGTCGCGGTAGCACAGGAACGTTCCATTGGGCAGGCGGTTGACGACGCCACGATCCTGGCTGATATCAATCACAAATTGCTGCAACGTTCCGAGACCCTGTTCATCAACGTGGATGTGGAAGTTGTGGAAGGCCGGGTTTTGCTGACCGGTAATGTGAAACTGCCCGCCAATCGCATCGACGTGGCCCGCATGGCCTGGCAGGCCAAAGGCGTGCGCGAAGTTTTGAACGAGTTGGAGATCAGGGATACGGGTTCGCTACGTGATTATGCCACGGACGTTTGGATCACAACTCAGTTGAAGGTCAAGTTTCTCGGTGATACGGAAATTTCCGCCATCAATTACTCCATCGATACATTGAATGGCGTGGTCTATTTGTTCGGTATCGCTCAATCGCAAAAGGAACTGGACCGCGCCACGGGCCATGCGCGCAATGTTAAGGGCGTTGTCAAAGTGGTCAGCCATGTGATCTTGAAAACAGACCCAAAACGTAATTCTTAAAATTTGGACGATCTATAGATTGAAGGAGGCATTATGAGCCTTGCCGTGGCCATACAGATGGACGCGATTGAGCCCATCGACATCAACGCCGACAGCACATTTGCCCTGGCGGAGGAAGCGCAAAGCCGCGGCCACCGCCTTTATCACTACCTGGTCAAGGATTTGAGCCTGAAAAACGGCCGCGTCATGGCCTGGGCCCGCACCCTGGAAGTGCGCCGTGAAATCGGCAATCACGCCAGCATGGGCGAGCTGGAGGAGTTGGACCTATCGACGATGGATGTGATCTTGATGCGCCAGGATCCGCCCTTTGACATGGCCTACATCACCGCGACCCATATATTGGAGCATATCCACCCCAAAACCCTGGTGGTGAATGACCCGGCCGCGGTTCGTAATGCGCCCGAGAAGCTGTTCGTCACCCATTTTCCAGACCTGATGCCCCCGACCCTGATCACCGCAAATGCATCTGAGATCCAGGCCTTTCGGGACGAGCATAAGGACATCATCGTCAAGCCCCTGTTCGGCAACGGCGGGGCCGGGGTTTTCCACATCAAACCCGGCGACGAGAATCTGTCTTCCCTGATCGAAATGTTTACGGAACAATCCCGTGAACCCATCATCGCCCAAGGCTATCTGCCCGCAGTTCGCCAGGGCGACAAACGGGTCATTCTGGTCGATGGTGAAGCGGTCGGTGCCATCAACCGTGTGCCGGCGGAGGGTGAGGCGCGCTCGAATATGCATGTCGGCGGCACGCCCCTGAAAAGCATCCTGACGCCGCGAGACCTGGAAATCTGCGCCGCCATCGGCCCAACCCTGAAAGAAAAGGGCATGATCTTCGTCGGCATCGACGTCATCGGCGACTATATGACGGAGATCAACGTCACCTCGCCCACAGGCATCCAGGAATGTGGCAGATTTGATGGCACAAATTTGTCGGCAAGCATCTGGGATGCCATTGAGGCGAAGCGATAGACGGTAAATGCGCTGCTTTTGAGGGTTTTGTCTTCGGAATACAGCAGGGAAATTGAGATGCCAAAAGCGTTGGTCAGCGGCACCGAAGGATATGCTGAAATCGCAGAGGCAAGCATCAACGTCTATGAGCAGGTGGCTTTCTCAGAGCTTTATAAAGATCTCCAACATCTATTTCCCGCACCCGCAGCCAGGATACTCGATATCGGCTCGGGCACCGGTCGTGATGCCGCGGCCTTGGCAGCAATGGGGCACTATGTTGTCGCTATTGAGCCAATGGATTGTTTTCGCCGCAGTGCCCGTAAATTGCATCCGTCTCCAAGCATCGATTGGGTAGACGACAGCCTGCCAAACCTCGTCAGCCAACGGGATAATGAAAACCGTTTCGATTTGATCTTGCTACAAGCAGTTTGGATGCATCTTGATGAACGACAAAGGGAAAACGCAATGCCGAAGATTGCCGCCCTTATGCGATTGGGCGGTCTTCTGATCCTATCTCTGCGCCACGGCCCCATTCCACAAGGAAAACGTATGTTTAATGTCACCGCCGGGGAGACGATAGCGCTGGCTAGAAAAGCGGGGCTGGACGATATTTTGCGGTTGGAAAACCAGGCAAGCGCCCTCAATCGATCAGATGTCACATGGACGCGTTTGACTTTTCGCAAGTGACGTAATCAAACATATTTAAATGCGGGAGCCCTCAAACCTTAATCCGTTGTGACGTCGCTATGGCATAGAGAGGCGCTCAGCGTCTGCCGTATGCCCCCGATAATTCATCAGCGCCTTGTCCCGGTCTCGGACGGCGTAGCAGTAGGCGCAGCCGTGGGGGCAGGTGTCGTAGGTGCCGATGTCGCGGCTTTCGGCGCAGAGGCAGCCGGGGCGGTTGCCCTTTTGCCGGGCCTTTATGTCATGGCCTGCGATGTCTGACAGCCGTTGGATGTCGATGCAGCGGGCAGGTGCGGCGTTGATGTCGGGCTGGCTGCAGACGGTGAGGCGCATGTGGTGGTCGGCTGCCGTTGCCTGCAAATCCTCCAACAGGGTCTGTTTTGCTTCCCAATCCGGGTCCCACCAGGTGAAACCGTGCTTTTCGGCGGCCTGGTCCAGGTTGCGGCGGGTTTTGCGATAAATCTGTGCGAAGGAGATACAGACTTCATCAACGCTGCCCGTCAGGGCGCCGGCCAGGCGGGCAAAGTTTCGCCGGTGGAAGTCAGCATCGGTCAGATCTGTAAAGACGATGGGGTCATAGCGCCAAACGACGGCCCTGGCCCTGTACGTGCCCGCAAGGTTTTTGATGCTGGCCACGGCCTGCTCCGGTGCAATGACCGATGGCTCCAGGGCGCGTGGGTAGCCTGTGGCGGTATATTGCACCATGAAGGGCACACCCTGGCCGGCGATGGTGGCCAGATTGGCCCTGAACGGTTCCATATTTCGGGTCCAGAAGACGAAGCCGTCCACCTTGTCGCCGACCAAATCCACACGATAGGGTTTACCGCCATAGGGATTGCTCACCATGGTATAGCCCTGGGCCAGGGCCTGGGCAAACCAGCCACCATAAAAGGCCGGGATATCCGTGCGGTATGAGGCGGAGACGATCATGATCGATAATATATATCGTACCGCAAGGGTCTCGATATCCGGTTTTTCATTCATATCGATAAAAATTGAGGGTTTCAGCTCATTTTTACCATGATTTTTGGTCATCTGGCATATGTGCGAGGTTGCGCACAGACTATGCCGGACCTATATACCTCGCAGACGCGAAATAATTCATTATCGCATCTGTTTCATTTACAACCGGGGATCCAGGCGGTGCTTAAAAGGCTGCCAAATGATCTGCCAACGGAGGACTGTTCGATATGGGTAAGGTAATTGGTATTGATCTAGGAACCACCAACTCCTGCGTCGCATTGATGGAGGGTGGTGACAGTAAAGTGGTCGAGAACGCGGAAGGTACGCGGACCACACCATCCATGGTCGCCTTCACAGAGGGTGACGATGGCGAGATGTTGGTAGGCCAGCCGGCCAAGCGCCAGGCGGTGACCAACCCCGACGGCACATTGTTCGCCATCAAACGTTTGATCGGACGCAATTTTGACGGCAAGGCCGTCACGGAAATGCGCAAGACCGTGCCCTTTGAGATTTCCAAAGCAGACAACGGCGATGCCTGGGTCACGGTCAAGGGTGAGAAATATGCCCCCAGCCAGATCAGCGCCTTCGTGCTGCAAAAGATGAAGGAAACAGCCGAGACATATTTGGGTGAGACGGTCGATCAGGCGGTTATCACGGTTCCGGCCTACTTCAACGATTCACAACGTCAGGCCACCAAGGATGCGGGCAAGATTGCCGGCCTGGAAGTCCTGCGTATTATCAACGAACCGACAGCCGCCGCCCTTGCCTATGGTCTGGACAAACAAAGCGATGGCAAAACCATTGCGGTGTACGATCTGGGCGGTGGTACTTTCGATATCTCTGTCCTGGAAATCGGCGACGGCGTATTCGAGGTGAAGGCCACCAACGGCGACACCTTCCTTGGTGGTGAGGATTTTGACCTTGTCGTGGTCAACTATCTGGCTGATGAGTTCAAGAAAGAGAACGGCATTGACCTCCGCGAAGACAAGCTGGCCCTGCAACGCCTGAAAGAGGCGGCGGAAAAGGCCAAGATTGAGCTGTCATCCGCCGTGCAGACAGAGGTCAACCTGCCCTTTATCACCGCTGATCAAAGCGGCCCGAAACATTTGACCATGAAGGTCACCCGCGCCAAATTGGAAGCTTTGGTCGATGATCTGATCCAGCGGACCATTCCGCCCCTGAAGGCAGCCTTGAAAGATGCCTCCATGAGCGCGGGTGAGATTGACGAAGTGGTTCTGGTCGGCGGCATGACCCGCATGCCCAAGGTCATCGAGTCCGTCAAAACCTTCTTTGGCCGGGAGCCCCACAAGGGCGTGAACCCCGACGAAGTGGTCGCACTGGGTGCCGCCATTCAGGCCGGTGTCCTGCAGGGCGATGTGAAAGACGTATTGTTGCTGGATGTGACGCCGTTGTCCCTGGGTATTGAGACCCTGGGCGGTGTCTTCTCCAAGTTGATAGAGCGTAACACGACGATCCCGACCAAGAAGGGTCAGACCTTCTCCACCGCTGAAGACGGCCAGTCTGCGGTAACCATTCGGGTTTTCCAGGGCGAACGTGAAATGGCGGCTGATAACAAGCTGTTGGGTCAGTTCGATCTGGTTGGTCTGCCCGCCGCCCCCCGCGGTGTGCCGCAGATTGAAGTTGCTTTTGATATCGATGCCAACGGCATCGTCAATGTCTCCGCCAAGGACAAGGCGACGGGCAAAGAGCAACAGATCCGCATCCAGGCATCGGGTGGTTTGTCCGATGACGAGATCGAAACAATGGTCAACGATGCCGAGGCCCATGCCGAGGAAGATTCCAAACGCCGTGAAGAGGCGGAGGCCAAGAACCAGGCTGATGCCATGATCCATGCGACGGAGAAAAGCCTGGCCGACCTGGGCGATCAGGTGCCTGAAGAAGAAAAGACCGCGATCGAGACTGCCGTGGCAGAGCTGCGTACAGCCCTTGAAGGCGATGACGTCGAAGACATCAAGGCGAAAAGCGAGACTTTGATGCAGGCGTCCATGAAGCTGGGTGAAATGGCTTATCAGGCCCAGCAAGATGCGGAAGGCGATGACCCGGACGCCGCTCCTGCCGACGGCGATCCCAGTGCGGAAGGTGATGATGTTGTCGATGCGGACTTTGAAGAAGTCGATGACGATGATAAGAAGAGCACATCTGCCTGATCAGGAAAGCTTGATGTCCAGATGATATCATTGCGGTTTGAAAACAAACGAGCGCGGTCCCAGAAATGGGGCCGCGTTTCGCTGTATCCGGGCGTATGGTCCAGCCGCGTGTATAAATGTAGCGGGTTTGGGGATTTGCAGAATGGCTGAGCAGGATTTTTACGAGCTGCTGGGAGTGGACCGCCAGGTCAGCGAAGGTGACTTGAAAAAGGCCTATCGTAAAATGGCCATGCAATATCACCCCGACCGGAACCAGGATAATCCCGAGGCCGAGGCGAAGTTTAAGGAAATCTCCGTCGCCTATGATGTTCTTTCCGATGCGGAAAAGCGCGATGCCTATGACCGCTATGGCCATGCTGCCTTTCAAAACAGCGGCGGCGCGGGGGGCTTTGAAGGTGGCTTCGGCTCCTCCTTCGCGGATGTTTTCGATGATCTGTTTGGCGAATTCATGGGCGGTGGCCGGCAACAACGCGGCGGCAACAATCGCGGCTCTGACCTGCGCTACAACATGGATATCACGTTGGAGGAGGCCTTCAACGGTAAGGCGGCGAAGATCACCATTCCCACCACCTCCATGTGTGATGGCTGTGAAGGCACGGGGGCAGAGGCCGGCTCCCAACCCAGCACCTGTGCCACCTGTCAGGGGCACGGCAAGGTTCGGGCCCAGTCAGGCTTTTTCACCATTGAGCGCACCTGCCCCAATTGCGGCGGCGTGGGGCGGGTGATCTCCAACCCCTGCAAATCCTGCTCTGGTGCGGGTCGGGTGGAAAAAGACAAAACCCTGTCCGTTAATATTCCCAAAGGTGTTGAGGACGGCACCCGCATTCGCTTGAGCGGTGAGGGTGAAGCCGGTTTGCGCGGCGGCCCGGCGGGTGATCTGTACATCTTCCTGGCCCTGCAACCCCACGAATTCTTCCAGCGCGAAGCTGCCAATATCTATTGCCGGGTACCCATTACCATGACCACGGCAGCCCTGGGCGGCGATATCGATGTTCCGACCCTGGATGGCGGCCGCGTCGCCGTATCCCTACCCGAAGGCACCCAGACCGGACGGCAATTCCGCCTGCGCGGCAAGGGGATGCCGCATATGCGTGGTCGCGGTCAGGGCGATATGTATGTCCAGACCATGGTTGAAACCCCGGTCAACCTGTCGAAAGAACAGCGCGCCCTGTTGGAACAGTTCGAAGAGTCTCTGGGCGACGGCGGCACCAGCCCGGAAAGCGAAGGCTTCTTCAAAAAAGCCAAGGAATTGTGGAACGATATTACTGAGTAACGCGGTCGGTTGAACGGTTTTTTGCTGGCGGACTCCAGGCCAAATAGAGCTGGATATATTGGCCCCATAATTATTCTTTTATTGGCTCTTTTATAGGGGCCAAAATGGCGCCAGATAAGGTATCCGTACCTTGATCCAGGATTTGCCATGAATGCGCGCCGGAAAAAGCCACAACAATTAAAATGGGCAATCGTTCTTTTTGGTTTTATGGCGTTGTCCATGGCCTTCTCAACCCGCGCCGCGTTGAGCTTGATGATGCCGGTATGGCAGAGCGAACTGGGTTGGTCCGCTTCATTTGTATCATCGGTGGGTGCTGCGGCTCTCATTGTCATGGCGATCATCGCGCCGGTTGCGGGACGGCTGTTGGATCGCAAAGGGCCTCGATTTACCTTAAGCTTGGGCCTCGGTGCCGTGACCACCAGTTGCTTTCTGATTGCCTCCACATCCTCCAAATTAGTCTTTGCCATTGCCTTTGGGGGCATCGGAGCCATTGGGTTTGGCATCGTTGCGGTGCATGTTGTCTCAAGCGCAGTAATTTATAGCTTCGATAAGCACCAGGGCCTGGCCACGGGCATTGCCTCATCCGGTTCAACGGGGGGGCAGTTTCTTGTTGTGCCATTGCTCGCCGGGCTGCTGACTTTCGCCTCGTGGCGGTGGAGTTTTACAGGCCTGGGTATTGTCTGCCTGGCGCTTCTGCCCTGTATCCTTTACTTCATGCCAAGGGGGATCATCAGGAACGGAGACGCGGCTGCGGCGACTACGGAAGCGGTTTCAGTCGGCCAAGAAATCCGTTTCATGCTGGGTAAGCCGGCATTTCATATCCTGTTTTGGAGCTTTCTGATCTGTGGCTTTACGACAGCGGGGGTCATCGAAACGCACTTTCTGCCCTTTGCGGCCTATTGCGGATTTTCGCCCATTCCTTCCGCCACTGCCTATGGTGTACTCTCCGCCGTCAACCTTTGCGGGATGATCCTGGCCGGTTGGTTGACGGACCGCATCAACCGACCCTTGCTGCTTGCCGCAATCTACCTGCTCCGCGCGTTGAGCTTCGTGCTGCTTGCCAATGTGCCAGGCGCGGGCATTGAAACCCTATTTCTTTTCGTGGTGTTCTTCGGATTGGTCGATTATGCCACGGTCCCCGTCACGGCCTCGTTGATGGCGAGTGAGGTGGGCATCAATGTCCTTGGCCTGGGCATGGGCCTGGTGGCCGCCGGTCACGCCCTTGGTGGTGCCATGGGCGCGGCCTTCGGCGGCTATGTTTTCAGCAGTTCCGGCAACTACGGACTGGTCTGGACGTCATCCCTGTGGTTGGCGGTCGGCGCAGGCCTCATGGTTCTCGCCTTAATTAAGTCCCCAACCAAAGGCGCCGATGCCCGGCCATCGTGACGCCAAACCATTTTAGTGTCAGCCCGGATCGCAAATTGCGTCCCTAAAGCACCAGTCCTGTATTCCGACAAGGCCGTCAAACCGGCGGGCACCGGGCCTCTCGCAAGTCTCTGGGGTGCCCGCCGTTTTCGTTTGTTAGTTTGGCGTGGTCTCGCCCTGCATGGCGGAACGGCCGCCGCCGCCGGCCATCATGCCGCCGTCAATCACCAGTTCCGATCCGTTGACATAGGATGACAGGTCGGATGCCAGGTACAGCACCCCGTCGGCGATTTCCTGCGGCCGTCCGGCCCGATGGGCCACGGTCCCGTTGGCCAATGCCTCCGGATCAATAGCATTGGCACCGCCGCTTAAGGTACCGGGGCGCAGCTTGGTCCAGATCGGGGTGTCGATGATGCCTGGATGGACAGAATTGATCCGCACCTTTAATCCCGCAGCCGCACATTCCAAAGCGGCGGATTTGGAAAACAGGCGCACCCCGCCTTTCGATGCGCTGTAACCTGCCAAACCCGGTGATCCGCGCAGGCCCGCCACGGACGACATAATGATGATGGAGCCGCCACCCGATTGATCGATCAAAGGAATGCCATGTTTGGTGCCCAGGAAGACGCCGTCCAGATTGATGGCGTTCTGATGACGCCAATCTTCCAGGCTCATCTCCAATAGGGGGCCACCAATGCCGATCCCGGCGTTGTTGACCAGAATATGCAGCCCGCCGCAGCGGGATTTCACCTCAGCCAATACGGTTTGCCATTGTTCTTCATCTCTGACGTCATGGGGCAGGGAAATGGCTGTGCCGCCCTGTTCTTTAATTCCGGCTACGGTTGCCGCCATGCCGTCTGCGTCAATATCCGTGATCACCAACGAGGCACCTTCCCTGGCCAGGGTTTCGGCGCAAGCCCGCCCAATGCCTGATCCACCGCCCGTAACCATTGCAACCTTGCCCGATACCAGTCCCATGTCCGTCCTCCAAAATTTTGATTATTATCTGATTGTGGGCTGATTATGGCTGTCGGGGAGGTCATGGACAACCCAGTGTTGGATCGGTATTCTGCGCTTTGCAATTGTCATAAGGCGAATATGCAAGGTCTGATGTAGAGGAGTAGAAATATGCGTGTCAAAGTGAATGCGGATAAGTGCGAAGGCCACAATCGCTGCTGCGCTCTGGCGCCGGAGATTTTTGATGTGGATGACTATGGTGCCGCCACCGCATTGAATGACGGCAATGTACCCCCCGAGTTGGAGGCAAAGGCAAAGCTGGCAGTGGAAAATTGCCCGGAATATGCCATCGAGTACATCAAAGACTAGAAACAAAGAGAACAATTTTACGTCGGTAGACAGCGGAGAAATGAGCCAATGACCGAAACGCCACCAGTGGATAATTGGGCAACGGACTATGATTTGTTCGACGATGCCTACGTCAAGGACCCAGCCCCGGTTTGGAAAGAATTGCGGGAAAAATGCCCCATTGCCCATACGGAACGCTGGGGCGGCTCGTGGTTGCCGACCAAGTATGAGGACATGCAAGCCTTTGTCCGCATGGTGCCGGAATTGTCTTCCCGCAATCCATTGGTGGTGAGCCAGCCCAGGGACGAACAGGAATTCGATCCCGTGTTGGCGGAATACGGTAATTCGGCACCGCCCATCACCTCGGACCCACCGGACCATATCCCGATGCGGCGGATGATCCTGCCCCTCTTTACACCCAAGGCGGTGGAGAAGCATCGCGTCTTTGTCGAGGCTTTGTGCCACGAGTTGATCGACGGCTTTATCGAAAAGGGCACGTGTGATGCGGCCCTGGACTATGCGGTTTATATCCCCGCCAAAACCATTGCCCATATCATCGGGGTGGATGCGGATCGGATTGATGAATTCATCGGCTGGGTTCGCGGTGTGCTGGAACAAAATGTCGGCAATGTAGATGAGCGGAACAGATATAATCGTATCATCCGGCAATTCTTTGGCGAATTGGTGACCGAGCGTAAGGCCAACCCCAAGGACGATTTGATCTCCAACTTATTGGCCCAGGAAATCAATGGCTCACCTGTGGCGAAAAAGGCCGTGGTTGGCATGTGCAATCTGATGCTGGTCGCGGGTATTGATACGACGTGGAGCTCCATCGGCTCGGCCCTGTTGCATTTCTCCACCCATCCCGAACATCGCCGCCGTATGGCGACAGAGCCTGATTTGCTGCCGTCCGCTATGGAAGAGATGCTGCGGGTTTATTCCCCCGTGACCATGGCCCGTGAAGTGACGGAGGAAATTCAAACCGGTGATGTTACCTTCAAACCCGGCGACAAAGTGTTGTTGAACTTCCCCGCCGCGAACCGGGATCCGGAAGTTTTCGAAAATCCCGACACGGTTGACCTGGATCGGGAAAAGAACCGCCACATCGCCTTCGGCATCGGTTCTCACCGTTGCGCCGGGTCTAACCTGGCACGGTTGGAAATGGAAACCGCCCTGCGGGTCTGGTTCGAACGCATTCCGGAATTCGAATGCGCCAATCCGGCGGCAGTGGAATGGGCCGGTGGTCAGGTCCGTGGCCCACGGCATCTGCCGTTCACATTCCCGGCGAAAAAGGTTAGGGGCTAACCTTTTAACCCCCCAACACCGCCTAAGTCTGGGTTACCCGCGCCACGCGTTTGCCATTGTCGTCGGTCAGTTCCGTATCGATGACAATGGTGCTGCGCCCGGTGTGCAGGGGTGTCGCTGTTGCGTGGATATAGCCATCGCGGACGGCGCGAAAAAAGTTCGTTTTGCTTTCGATGGTGGAGGTCGCCGTGGCCCCTTCGGGCAGGTTCAGAAAGGCCAGGAAGCCGCCCAGACTGTCCGCCAGGGCCATAATGGCCCCGCCGTGCAGGATGCCGGCAGCGGTGCAGCGTTCCGGTGCCCAGGCCATGCGCGCCTTGACAGCGGTTGGCGCGGCAGAAATGAACTCTATCCCCAAAGCGCCCACCAGGGGCATGCGGGATTGTAGATTTGCCGTCAGTTCCTGATCAATAACGACATCGTTCATTCTAAAATGCCTCATCGCCCGGCATCATCAAGACATCGGCACCCGCCTCGGCCCGGCGTTTCAATGATGCGGTGTCAGGCATGACCCGGCCCATATAGAACCGCGCGGTATTCAGCTTCATCTCGTAGAACGCTGCTTCCTCGCTGCCTGCGGCCAGTTGATCAAGGGCGACGCGGGCCATGCGGGCCCACATATAACCCACTGCCACCGTACCCATCATGCGCAGGAAATCGACTGAAGCCGCACCCGCTTCCTCGTGGTTCTGAACAGCATTCTGCGCCAGCCACATGGTCGTGCCCATAAGATCGTTCAGGCCCGCCTCCAACGGCTTGGTATAAGCTGCCATGGCCTCATCGCCTTTTTGTTCGGCGATGAATTCAGAGATCAGGGCGAACAAGGCGCGCGCAGGTCTGCCATTGTCCACGCCCATGCGCCGGCCCACCAGGTCCAGGGCCTGAACGCCATTGGCACCTTCGTACAATTGCGAGATGCGGGTATCACGCACGAACTGCTCCATGCCATGTTCATGGACATAGCCGTGGCCGCCAAAGCACTGCATGGCCATGTTGGCGCATTCAAAGCCGACGTCGGTGAAATGGGCCTTGACCACGGGGGTCAGCAGATTGAACAGATCGCCGACCTGTTGTTTACGTTCGTCATCACCGTCAAAGCGGCCAATGGTGGCTTCGTGGGTCAACCACATCAACAGGGCCCGCGCCCCTTCGGTGAAGGCACGTATATGCAACAACATGCGGCGTACGTCCGGGTGCACCACAATGGGGTCTGCCGGTTGATCGGGATATTTCGCGCCTGTCAGGGCGCGGCCCGCCGTACGTTCACGGGTATAGACGGCAGCGTTTTGATAGGCGACCTCCGCCAGGGCGACGCCCTGATAGGCGACCCCAATGCGCGCGCCGTTCATCATTTGGAACATCCCCGCCATGCCGGCGCCGGAACTACGCTTTTTCTTCTTCCCGTCGCCATCGTCCTTTGCACCCTCAACCTTAGGCTCCGGCTTTGGGCCAAGGCGATAACCAATGGCAGCGTCATAATGCAGGACGGCGGTCGCCGAACCTTTGATGCCCATTTTGTGCTCAATGCCGCCACAAACCACGTTGTTGGCCTGGCCCAAGCTGCCGTCGTCGTTGACCGTGACCTTGGGCACAAGAAACAGGGATACGGCAGACAGACCTTCGCCCTCGCCCTCCACTTTGGCCAGGACCAGATGGACGATATTCTCCGTCATGTCGTGATCGCCGCCGGAGATGAAAATTTTCGTGCCCGAGATGGCGTAGGTGCCGTCGTCCTGCTCCACCGCCTTCGTGCGCATGAGTTTCAGGTCGGTGCCGGCATGTGGTTCCGTCAGGTTCATGGTACCGGCCCATTGCCCGGATATCATCTTTGGGACGTATAGCTGTTTCAGATGATCTGGCGCGACGGACATTAAGACGCTGGCCGCACCCCCCGTCAGACCGACATAGATGGAAAGTGCCAGGTTTGAGGACATGGCCATTTCCCCAACCGCCATGCCCAGCACGCCGGGCAGACCCTGACCGCCCCAATCGGTGGAGGTGGAGATGGCATTCCAGCCGCCTTCATTCCAGGCGTCGAAGGCCTCCTTAAAGCCACTGGGGGTGCGCACTTTGCCGTTCTCAAACCGGCAGCCTTCCTCGTCGCCAACCTGGTTCAGAGGGGCCCAGATTTCTTCCGCCATTTTGGCGCTGCCATCCAGGATGGCGTCGGTCAAATCATCACTGACATCCCCATAGCCGGGCAACTCAGTACAGTCATTGATTGCCAGTAACTCGTTCAAAACAAATCGTAATTCCCGTACCGGTGCGTTGTAACTTGGCATTTGATCAGCTCCAAATCGACCTTAGTGGTGTTCGCGTGTTACGGCCCAGTCCGCGACCGCATCCGCCAATATCTCAAAATCCGACATCTGGCAATCAACCTGTGCCGCCAACCGGGCCCATAGGCGACCGGATCGGGCGATGATCGGAACTTCAATGTCATGTTTGTACAACAAATGCTCCCGCAACGCTTGTGCTTCCTCTGCATCGGCGGCGTGTAGCCTTGGCTTCAACGCGCGCAGCATATGTTGCGCGGGGTGGCCAGGTGCCCGAATTGAGTATCAGCCAACACGTCGGTCCCGGCCTGCCCAATAAATCTCCCGCAAAGCCTTTTTGTCCGGTTTTCCCAGGGGGGTCAGGGGGATTTCATCGACAATATCCACCGATTTTGGTGCCTGCACAGCGCCCTTGCTATCCTTGACCCGTTGGATCAGGGCCTCTGTATCGATCTGGGCCCCGGCCCGGACGACAACCACGGCCTTGACCGCCTCGCCCCATTTATCATCCGGCACGCCGATCACGGCGGCCATGGCGATGTCTCTGTCGGTGGTGATGACGTCCTCCACCTCCCGGGGGAAGACGTTGAAGCCGCCGGTGATGATCATGTCTTTCTTGCGGTCGACGATGTAGAGATAGCCGCGATCATCGGCCCAGGCCATATCGCCGGTGTGCAGCCAGCCATGGGCGAACACTTCCTCTGTCTGTTCCGGGCGCTGCCAATAGGCATCCATGATTTGGGGACCCTGGGCGCAAATCTCACCGACCTCACCGCCAGGCACCTCCTGGCCCTCTTCGTCCAGCAGGGCGATACGGACGGAACTGACCGGATGGCCGCAGGCGGCAAACAGGCCGGGATCATCCTTGTTGTGATCGCCTTTGCGCAACACGGTCAGGGGATAGCCCTCGGTCTGGCCATACAATTGGCAGAACACCGGGCCAATCCGCTCCAACCCCTCCAACAGACGGGTGGGGGACATGGGCGCGGCACCGTATATCAGCAATTCCAGGCTGGACAGGTCCGTTTGGTCCAGTTTCGGGTGGTCCAGCAGGATGTTGACCATGGTCGGCACTAGCAGGGTGGTGGTGATCCGCTCTGCCGCAATTGTGTCCAACACCGCCTCGGGGTTAAAGCCATGGTGCATATGGACACGACCGCCGCGCAGCAATGTGGTCGGAATTTTGGTTCCCCCTACATGGGAAATCGGTGCGACGGAAAGATAGACGATGTCTTCCGGCCATTCGAAGTCCGCCGAGACCGCATTTGTCATGGCGACAAATGAATGATGCCGACGCATCGCACCCTTGGATTTGCCCGTGGTGCCGCCCGTGTAGCTGAGCCAGCCCTCATCGTTGGGTTCGGCCAACACAATTGGCGAGACCGCCCCGGCACCTGCCGCCCCGGCGGCGATATCGAGGCCGTAATCCGAAGGGCCAAGTGTGAAGACCTGCTGCAAACGATCGGTGGCGGCCGCCAGCTCGCTGCCCCGTTCCAGGTAGTTGTCCCCATCCACCAGCAGATAGTCGATTTCACCGTCTTCCAGAATAAACTGGTGATCGTCCAATGCCCCCAGGGGGTGCAGCGCGGTCATGCACAGTCCCAATGCCTGTGCCGCAATACCGACCAGCCAGCCATCGGCCCGGTTGGCGCTTAGAATGGCGAGGCGCTGACCGCGTTTGGCACCAGCCCCTTGCATCACGGCCTGATAACGGCCCACCAGATCAAGGCATTGGGCATAGGTAAAGGTGCCGCCATAACCGCTAAAGGCAACACGGTCGCCCCAACGAGCCATGGCGCGCATCATCGATGAGCCGGAGGTTAAGCCCTGATGCAGATTGGACATCTCGTATTCCTCTCCTTAGGTAACGCTAAGACTGGCCTGGCCCAGCCCCTCTATTTCAGTCACCATATGATCGCCTGGTTGCAGCCATTTGGTGGCAACGATAGATCCAGTCAGGACCACATCGCCCGCCCGCAACATGGTGCCGCGCTGGTTCAGATTGTTGGCCAGCCAGGCGAGCGGTATCAGGGGATGGCCCAGGGCATCGCCGCCGACACCCTCACCCACAACCTTGTCGTTTATCAGCATACGGCCCGGTAATGCGGACAGATCCAGACCCTGCCAGTTGGTCACGTCCGGGCCCAGGATACAGCCCGCATTGAACGAATTATCGGCGATCAATTGCGGCGCTTCGACCAATTTGTAATCAATGGCCCGGTCATCGACAATCTCAATCGCCGCCATACAGGCTGCGACGCCGGGTCGAATATTATCCTGATCATAGGGCGTGCCTGTAGCCGGTAAATCATGGGCGATGCGCACGGCAATTTCAGATTCCACGCCGATGTTGACGAAATCCCCGTGCGCCACGGTGACGTCCCCGTGATGTACACGGGAGGCGAATATTGCACCTTCACAGGGCCTGGCCACACCCAACAGCTCCTGCATCACTTTGGAGGTCAGGGCGACTTTCCAACCGACGATGGCCCCCGCGCCCGCGTCGATCCACATCTTTTGTAGGCGATCTTGTACCTGATAGGCAGCGTCTGCGTCCGGCGGCATCAGGTCATTGGGCAAGGGTATGCCCTGATCACCGGCCTGGGCCGCCTTGAAGAAGAATTCCGCTGCACCGTCAATTGGATTGGTCGTCATGGCTGCCTACTCCTTTGCCGCCACCAGCATGGTGAACATGCCGGCAACCTCTTCGCGGATAGTTTCCACCAAGCCGGCGTTTGCGAACAATTCCGCCTGCATTTCAATGGTCGGTACGATGTTGCCCCAAATCAACTCGTTGAACTGGGTCTGAACCGCGAATTTGTAACTGGGGTCGCGCAGACCGGCCAGATCGGATGGATAGGTCTCGTCCAATATGAACAGCATGCCGCCGGGCTTTAAAGATTTGGCCACATCCCTGACCACATCTGGGCGGATGCCGTCATCGATTTCGTGCAGTACTTCCATCATGATCGCCAGGTCGAATTCGCCGTCATGGCCGATGCCGTCCGGTCCCACTGCTTCGATGGTAACCCGATCCGCCACCTCAGATGCGGCAATATTGGCCTGGGCCTGACTGATGCCAAAGGGATCAATGTCCACACCGACGCAATGGGCATTGGGCCAAGCCTGGGCAACCTTCATCGCCAGGCCACCAGTGCCGCAACCTACATCCAGGACCTTGCCCCCTGCTTCCAATTTTTCCGCCAGGCCTGGCACGCCGCGTAGCATGCTCTTGGCTAAAACCGTATGGAAACCCGCTGTTGTATCGCCCACATGGCGGGAGAATTCTTCGCCATGTTCCTGAAAGCGGTGGGCACCGCCAGTGCGGAAATATTCCGGATAGCTGCGCAAATCGTCGCTGCCGAAGCCTGCCGTGGCTTTGATATAGCCGGACAGGTTGCGGGGATCACGTAGGTCTACCAAAGCCGCATCCATCATTTCGGCCAGATAGAACGCGCCGTTCTCGCCTGCCTCCAGTATGTCGTAGTGATAGCCCGTGCGGCACCAGACATCCACGTAGAGGGGGTGCAGCTGTAGATCCGCGGCCAGTTTCGCCGGCGTGCAACCACCTGCCCCCGCAGCCTGGATCTGTTTGAACAGGCCCATTTCCGTGCCCATGGCCATATGATGGACGGCGTGAAAGCCCTTTAGGTATTCCCAAATCTTATCCATTGGGTTGGCTGGCGTGTTGGCTTGTTCTTTGTCAGACATTTTGGCGACTCCCAGATAATAATTTTTTTGATTTTTATATTGGCTTTTAGTTATTTTAGGGCTGCGAGCGCGGCTGTGAAGCCGGCCAGGGATACGGGCACGGTAATCTGTTTTTGCCGGCTGTCATGGAAAGCCAGCTTG
This sequence comes from Rhodospirillaceae bacterium, assembly GCA_018660265.1. Taxonomy (GTDB): domain Bacteria; phylum Pseudomonadota; class Alphaproteobacteria. Next base: position 109,175 of record JABJKS010000059.1, read on the forward strand.
GCCTGCTGGCCGGCTTTCAAACGTTTCAGCAAAGCACCTTCCAGGGCCATACGGGTATGGCAACCGTTGGGCAGGCAAATCTCCACAGGAATTTGCAGGGTCTCGCCATCGTCAACCTGAAGCAACAATCCGGCAGGCAGATAAACCCCTAACGGCAGCGTCAGAAAAACCATGGCTGGTCCTGCGGGATCCGGGTAGCGCACGCCAATTCGCAGGACATCACGCTTTTCCGCCTCTGACTTGGCGACCTGCATTATGAAGCAACGCTCCGGGTCATCTTCGCTTTTCCGCTCGCAGCGCAGACGCCAATCTTGATAGTCCTTTTCCCGCGCGCTAATCGCCTGGGCCGGTGCAAGATAGATCAGTGTCATCAGGAAGGCTGTAATCGCGGTAACGAAACGAACACTTACGGGCATGGCATTTTCCTATTGCAGTCTGAAATCATGATGATGAATGTAGCTGTTTTTGCGCCCTGTCGCCATACTGGCTTAAACTGCGATCAGTGGAATCGACAGAGCGAAACCGGGACGTACAAGCCATGAGCACATTGTCAATAACCGCCGCCAACACATTGCCTGCAGGCGGCCTGCAAGGTTGTTTTGTTGGCCGCATCTGGCTGCCCATGCGATCTGGGGGCACGCCAGGTGCGAAAGGTGCAAAAGCGGGGCCGACCCCAGTTTTGGTCGCCGATGATGGCGTCTATGATCTATCCGCCACGTCACCCACCCTATCGGGCTTACTGGCTATGGACGATCCTGCTGCTGCCGCGCGCGACGGCAAGGGCGAAAAATTGGGCGAGGTCACAGCGGTCCTGGCCAACAGTGCCTATCAGGACCAGGATCAGGACCAGCCGTACTTTCTGGCACCCAGCGATCTGCAGGCGCTGAAGGCCTGTGGCGTCACCTTCGTCCGCTCCATGTTGGAGAGGGTGATCGAGGAACAGGCCAAGGGTGACCCAGAGCGGGCGGCGGAAATACGCAAGGCCATCGGGGATGAGATCGGCCAGTCCCTGGCAGACGTGGTGCCCGGTTCGGACGAGGCGGCGCGGGTCAGGGACGTTTTGACCGCGCGCGGCCTGTGGTCCCAGTACCTCGAAGTCGGTATTGGCCCGGATGCGGAGGTTTTTACCAAATCGCAACCCATGGCCGCCGTTGGCATTGGGGCCGAGATCGGCATCCATCCCAAATCGACCTGGAACAACCCCGAGCCGGAGGTGGTTCTGGCCATCGCTCCGTCCGGTGCCATCGTCGGGGCCTGTCTGGGCAACGATGTAAACTTGCGGGATTTCGAAGGGCGCAGCGCCTTGTTGTTGGGCAAGGCCAAGGACAACCGAGCCTCCTGCGCAGTGGGGCCATTTATTCGCCTGTTCGATGATGGCTTCAACCTTGATCACGTGCGTGGGATGCAGGTTGGCCTTTCGGTCAGTGGTGATGATGGCTTCGAACTACAGGGCCAATCATCCATTGCCGAGATTAGCCGCGATCTGGCGGACCTGGCGGCCTATGCCTGTGGCCCGCACAATCAATACCCGGATGGTTTGTTGCTGTTCACGGGCACCATGTTCGCCCCGACGGAAGACCGCGACGCCCCCGGTCAGGGCTTCACCCATCATCTGGGCGATGTTGTAACCATATCCAACCCCCTGCTGGGTAGCTTGAGCAATCAGATCAACCATACGGACAAAATAGCGCCCTGGACCTTTGGCATTGGCGCGCTGATGACAAATTTGGCGGCGCGGGGTTTGTTATGAGTGCCGGGATGTTGGATCAATTATCGGGGGTGTCCACCGCCACAGTAACCATGCAGTTGCTGAAACGGGGCTTGCGCAATTGCTTCATCAAAGGTGCCCGGCCACTGAATCCCGAAAATTGCCAATTCGTGGCGGAGGCCTATACCCTGCGTTTTATTCCCATGCGGGAGGATCTGTCCCGTGTGGAAGTGCTGGCGGATCCGGAATATCCACCGCGCAAGGCAGTTGAGGATATTGCCTCCGGTCAGGTCATGGTGATTGATGCCAGGGGTGAGTTGGGGGCCGGCGTCATCGGCGATATCCTGGCGGCACGATTGCATGAACGCGGTATTGCCGGCGTGGTCAGTGATGGTCCGGTGCGTGATGGTGCTATTATAGCGCAAGGTGCCTTGCCTGTGTTCTGTGCCGGCAGCGCCGCGCCGGCCAGCTTGAGTGTTCATTTTGGTGCGGATTTGCAGCGCCCCATCGCCTGTGGCGGCGTCGCCGTCATGCCTGGCGATATTCTAGTCGGTGATGGCGACGGTGTTGTCGTTGTGCCGCGCGCCATGGCCGCTGAAGTCGCCTGCGACGGCGCGGAGCAGGAACGCCTGGAAAAGTTTTTGAAAGGCCGTGTGCAGGCTGGCCATCCCACCATCGGTACTTATCCACCCAACGCGGAAACCTTACAGGCCTATGAGGCCTGGAAGGCAGACAATTAGAAGGAACAATAGCCATGCGCATCGGCATATCATTGCCCGTACGGGAATTACAGAACGATATCGCGGCCATCAAGGATTTTGCCCAGGCGGCAGAAGATCTTGGTCTGACCCATTTGCGGGTGCCCGACCAGGTGATCCGCCCCGGCAGCGGCGGCTTGCACGAACCCATGACCTTGATGGCTCTGATCGCGGGGGTAACCTCGAAGATCGAACTGGTCCCATCGGTCATTATCCTGCCGGCCCGGCAAACTGTTTTAGTGGCGAAACAGGCCGCGACACTGGACGTGCTGTCTGGTGGCCGCCTGCGCCTTGGTATCGGCATTGGCAAAGAGCGGGCCGAATATGACGCCCTGGGCGCGGATTTCAGCAATCGGGGTGCCCGATGTGAGGAGCAAATGGCTCTGTTACAGCAATTATGGACCCGGGAGACGGTGGAACTTGATGGCAAATGGGAACAGGTCTCAGGCCTGGGTATCAATCCCTTGCCCATCCAGCGACCAATCCCCATGTGGATCGGTGCATCAGCCGTGCCGTCGGCCCGCATACGCCGCCGCATCGGGCGGCTCGCGGACGGTTGGTTCGCGCTCTGCTCGCCCGAGGAATACCCCGAAATTCGCGATGATATCCGCGCCGAAGCCACCGCTGCCGGTCGCGATCCCACAGCCATCGGCACCGAAGCCGGGGTCGCGGTCGTCGGCCCCCGGGAACATGAATGGCAAAGCCGGGTTACCGGTTGGCGCGACGCAGGCTTAAGCCATCTGTGCCTGCGCACATTGGGCGGCGATATTCCGGCAGATCAGCATATCCCACGCATGCGCCAGGCCGTCGCCGAAATGCCGTAAGCTGCCACGCATTGGCCCTAGATCGCCGTGGCCTCTTTCTGAGTCAGGGCGTTCAGCATGTTCTCCACCACATCACGGCCCAGGCCACGGGTTATGAAGACGATGCGGGAGCGGTGATCGTCATCGGGCCAGGCATCCAGCTGTACAGGCGGGTGGAACATATGCTGGACCCCGTGGACGACCACGGGGGTTTCACTCTCCGCCACGTTCAACATGCCCTTGATGCGCAGAATATCGTCACCCCGGTAGGTGGTCAGTAATTCCAGCCAGGATGCGATCTGATCCCATGGCAGGCGGTCTTCAAGATAGACGCAATAGGCCTGAATTTCGCTGTCATGGCGATTAACGTCATGGCCATGTTCATGGCCGTGATCGTGACTGGTGTCATCTTCATAGGCTTCCGTGCGTAACCAACGCTGCACATCCAGCGATTTTGTCTCAGGGTCGTAAAGGCCGGCGTTAAACAACAGTGCAGGGTCAATTTCGCCGTTGGCCGCATGGTGAATGCCGGCAGCCGGGTTCAGGGATTTCAGTTGGCTTTCCAGTGCAGAAATGCCTTCGTCGTCGGCCATGTCAACTTTGGTGATCACGATGCGGTCGGCCACGGCGGCCTGCTTCACCGCCTCGTCATGCTTGGCCATGGTATCGATCCCCAGCATGGCATCCGCTGTGGAAATAACTCCATCCAGGCGATAACGGCCCATAAGGAACGGGTCCGCCATCAGGGTATGCAGGATAGGGGCCGGGTCCGCCAAGCCGGTGGTTTCGATCACCAGACGCTCAAAATCCGGGATCTCCTGTTTCGCACGTCGGGTGAACAGGCTTTTCAAGGTATCGACCAATTCGCCCTTGATGGTGCAGCACAGACAACCGCTGGACATCAGGACCACGTCGTCATCGACGCTTTCCACCAACATGTTGTCGATACCGATTTCACCGAATTCATTGATCACGACCGCCGTGTTTGCCATGCCCGGATGCTGTATCAGCTTGTTCAACAGGGTCGTCTTGCCGCTGCCCAGAAAGCCGGTGATGACGGATACGGGCAGGCTGTCTACTTCAACTTTTGTCATTCTGATATTCCTGCTCAGCTGGCAATGGTGACGTCTCCAATGTGCGGAAGGGCAGCACTAGCATCCACAGCAAATTGGCGCAAATCCTGCCGTGATAGGCCGACAGACCGATGCTCATCTGATCATGACCCAGGCTTGGCTGATCCTGGTAGCTGCCGAACAGACGATCCCACCAAGGCAGGTTAAAGCCGAAGTTGCTATTATACTCCCCCACCAGAACGGAATGGTGGACCCGGTGCATATCCGGCGTCACCACCAGCAGGCGCAGCCAACGATCCAGGCCGAGGGGCAGACGTATATTTCCGTGGTTAAACATGGCCGTACCATTCAACAGTATTTCAAAGATTAGTACGGCCAGGCCGGCCGGGCCCAGGACCATTACAGCAGCCAACTTAATTACCATGGACAGGGCAATTTCGATGGGATGAAAACGCAGGGCCGTGGTGACATCAAAATCCACATCCGCGTGGTGCATGCGATGCAGACGCCAAAACATCGGGATCACATGGAACAGGCGATGCTGCCAATAGACCACCATATCCAACACGGCAACGGCGACGGCAACCTCCAGCCATGCGGGCAAGGCCACAATGTTGAACAGCCCCCAGCCCGCCTGTTGGGTCCAGACCGCAGCGCCAACCGCCAGAATTGGAAAGGTCAGACGCATGACCACGGTATTGATGACAACGATGCCGAGGTTGCCCGGCCAGCGCCACAGCTTGCTTTGGATCAGAGAACGGCGCGGCGCGGCGATTTCCCATAGGGCGATGACCACCAGGATGCCCAGAAAAAAGCCGAGGCGGATCGCGCCTTCATTTTGCAGTACACTCTCCGACATGATCCCTATCCTGTACGATGGCCCGGTTGCGGCCGATTTGACCCTTGTTCTGGCCCATGGCGCAGGTGCCGCCATGGACAGCCCCTTTATGGACGCTTTCGCAACGGGCCTGGGCGAACGCGGTATTCGCGTGGCCCGGTTTGAGTTTCCTTATATGGCGGAACGCCGGAACTCCGGCAAAAAGGGACCACCGAACCGCCTCCCGATCCTATTGCAATCCTGGCATGACGTCATTTCACAGTTCCGCGCGGATCACCGAGGGCAACGATTGGTCATCGGCGGCAAATCCATGGGCGGGCGCATGGCCTCTCTATTGCTGGCAGAGGGAGAACCAGACATCACGGCCCTGATCTGCCTCAGTTACCCGTTTCATCCGGCCAAAAAACCCGATCGCCTTCGCACGGAACATCTGGCCGATTTCTCACTGCCCTGCCTGATTGTACAAGGTGACCGTGACCCCCTAGGCAATCGGGTAGAGGTGGACAGTTATGACTTGGCCAAATCCATCCAGTTTCACTGGTGTCCGGACGGGGATCATGACCTTACCCCCCGCAAACGCTCCGGCTATACCAAGGAGGCGAACTGGAACGATGCGATGGACGCCGTGGCCGGTTTCATAAAATCACTTTAGGCCGCGACGACGGCCCGGCGCTTACGCGTCGTACGGACGTAAACGTCGAAATTAGAGACTGGTATGGCGGGCGCGGACGCCACGTTCTATCGCGGCTGCGATCAGGCGGTCCAATTGCAGACCATCGCGCAATTGTTGCAGCAGGCGCAGCTCTTCCTGCTCCACATGCAGGTCGGCGGCAGCCACTTCGCAGGCCAGGGCATAGGCCGTTTCGCTCAATTTTGCCGGCAGGGAGGCAACGATCAGATCCAATACCTGGTCCAGACCACCGGGCTGTCCCAGCTTGGCGGCGCATTCTTCCGCCAGGGGCACCAATTCTTCCACATCGAAATCCGCAAAGACCGGCAGGTTTTGTACTTGATCGCCAATCCGCTTTAATTCCCGGTCGGTCATGTCGTTGTCGGCGGCGGAAATCAACACCATGATATAGATCAGGGCACTGTGGGGATTAAGAATATCGTCGCTCATGGTGTTATCCTTTGATTGGGCGCCGCAAAATAGGCGAGGGCGCGGCCCACTGCAAGCGCCCATATGGCGAATTTAGGATTGATTTGTGGATGGCTGGTTAACCCTGTCCCGGGAAGATGGAAGCTAGGCACCTGACCCCTTGGACAATGGCCTCTTCAGTGTGGGCAGCATAGCCCAGCATAAGGCCGTGCCGGGCGGGTTTTCCAGCGTAAGTGGCGCTTAATGCCATGGCCGTTACCTCTGACTGGGCGGCGGCGGTCACAACGCCATTGTCATCCATGGTCCCTGACAGAACGTCACCAGGCCAGGCGATCAGGTGCATGCCGGCTTCGTCCGCCGCAATATCAAGCAGTCCCGACAACTCCCGCTTGGCCGTATCCAGCAAGGCGTCCTGACGGGCCGCATACAGCCGTCGCATGCGGCGGACATGGGCCGCAAAATGGCCATCTTCGATAAAGCTGGCCAGTACTGGTTGCGCCAACATCGCGGCATGATCATCCAAAACCCGTCGGGCCCGAATGAAAGGATCAACCAGATCAGGCGGTACCACCAGATAGCCCAGGCGCAGGGCGGGGAATAGTACCTTGGAAAAGCTGCCCACGTAGATTACCCGACCGGTCGTATCCAAGCCTTGCAAGGCTGCCAGGGGGCGGCCGGAATAGCGGTATTCGCTGTCGTAGTCGTCTTCCAATATCCAGCCCTGACGCCGACGGGCCCATTCGATCAGGGCCAGACGCCGGCGCAGGCTCATCACCACGCCCAAAGGGAATTGATGGGACGGGGCGACACAGGCAAAGCGGGCCAAGGGCGCGCGGCTTTCGCCCTGGGCAATATCCATGCCCTCATCATCAACCGGTACCAGGGCAGTGCGGATCCCGGCTGCGGTCAAGGCGCCGCGAATGCCGCCATATCCGGGCTCCTCCACCAACGCCTGGTCATCATGATCCAGCAGGACCTGGGCCGCCAGATTGATGGCCTGTTGCGCCCCGCTGACAATAATAATTTGCCCAGGATCGCAGCGCACACCCCGCATCGCCCCAAGATAGGCCGCGATCGCCGCCTTTAAGGGGGGGTAGCCACCCGCGTCCCGACTTACGGTGAGTTCTGAGCTGGGCCGTCGCCAAAATCGGGTCATCAATCGGGCCCAGATATCGAACGGAAAGTTCTTCAGATCCGGGCCAGGGGCAAAGGCTTTCTCGGTGTTGTAGGGCGTTCTGCTGATGGCAGCCAGGGTACTGCCGCGCCGGGACAGGCCATAATGCCGCGGCGCACCGGTAAATTGCGGCGTTTCATAATGGCCGGGCCGGTCTGGCGACAATTGGCGGCTGGCTAGATGCTCGCCGCGCCGCCGCTCCAACGTATTGGGCCGGGCATCGGGCAATTCAGAGGCGACATAGGTGCCATCCCCCTTGCGGGTTTCCACATAGCCCTCTGCCAACAGCTGTTGCAGGGCGTTCGCCACCGTATTGCGGGAAAGTGCCAGATCTTGTGCAAGAACGCGATTTGCCGGCAGGCGCGACCCGGAAGGCAAGCGACCATCCAGGATCATCAGGCGAAAACCCTCGTACAATTGCCGGTAAAGGGGCGCCCCACCGTCACGATCCAGGTCCATGGCAACCAGATTTCCGCCGCCAGGCATGATGCTTCCTTCCTTGAGAAAACAGTTGAAAATATTGGCCTCAACATTATATCATAAATCCGTATAATGTGCAGGCCATTTGCGAGAGCGATTATAGTACGGCTCAAAGGGAGTATTTAGATGAAACTTAGAGATGGCGAATCCTGGATACCCGCGCCGGAATATGGCCGCGCTCTGCGTGGTCTGGGCGTCAACCTGATTGTCCGCAATATGGCAGACGCATTGCGCTTTCAGGTCGAAGTTTTGGCGGCAGACATCACTTATAGCGATCCTGATTTCGCGGCCATAAAGGGTTATGGCGGGGAATGGATGTTACACGCCGATCATACCTACAACGATCATCCCTTGCAGGGCAGTTTGGCCCCGGATTTGGCGCGCGGTATTGGGGCGGAACTGCGGGTTTATGGCCGCGATCCTGATGTGGCGGAAGCCCGCGCCAGAGAGTTGGGGTTTGAGGTCCTGGCCGGTGCTTTGGACAAACCCCATGGCCTGCGGGAAGCTTATATCATTGATCAGGATGGCTACCTGTGGGTGCCGGGTGTGCCTGTAGAATAGTCGTGGATTATCCTAATCCTGCGCTATTCCGCCCCGCACGGCACCGGCGTCCGTGTTGCGCCATAAGGCCACGTGGTCTTGCGGCAGGGCGCGGCTGTTGGGCATGGATAGCCACAGACGGTGCAAACAGCGCCGCTCTTCCAGGGCGGCACCGGGTTGATCTTCGTAGGCGGTGCGGGCGTGATAGATCACATGGTTGTTGATGAATTGCATATCACCCGGGCGCATGGTCATTTCCATGCAAAGTTCGTCCGCCAGATCATGCAAGGTATCGAGGGCCTGCCAATGGGCCGCCGTCATGCGCGGTACGCCCAGCATTTCCTGGGCAGCTTCCACATAAGTGCGGGAATAGTGGGAGGTGAAGCGACCGTCCCGCTGACCAAAAACAGGTAGGGCGTAGCTTAACAACTCACCGCCGCGCTCTTCTCCCAGGCGGGCCCGATGATAGGGAGCATACAACAGCGCGGCCAAATCCGGATGACGTTCCAGCATGACATTATGCACCATTGTGGAGGACGCAATGCGGCTGATCCCGCCGATGGGCGCCTGCCGGGCACACAACAGCGCGACCACATCGCAACGGTCCGTGTGAAAGCGCAACAGGGCATTGGATAGGGTGCGGGCCTTGGATGACTTGAATGTGCTGCCGTCCCGCGCTGTTAACTTGTGGCCCAGAACCGTATCCGTGTCTTCTACGGTATCGGTGATATCCCGCATCAGCAGGGCGTTGCAGTCCTGGAAGACCGGCTGGCCCATGTGCAGTCCGATACCATAGCAAAGGTGGCGCAGACCATCGCCGAAGGCCGCCACCGGCAGGCCCGACAGATTGGCCAGACCCGAGCCGTTTTCCAGCTCCTCGGCCATGGCCGCCAGTTTCTTTGATAGATGGAGGAGGGGGAAGTCCGCCTTGGTCATCTGCTCCCACGCCAAGCCCTTTTGCATCGCCGCCGCCAGGGCGGTATGCAATTCAGCAATGTCTTCGTTCGACAGAGCAAAGCGCCAGCGATGGTCATCCGCCAGCGCTTCTCCATGCCAGACGGAATTATCTGCAATAGGCAGAAACATGCTCCCTAAATCCAATATTGCAAAACGTAGTCGAAGGGCCCTTCGACGTTGACGATATCCACCCGTTGCAGCTCTATCCGGTAGCCGTCGGGGGTGTTCTTCAGATTGTGGCGGTACTTTCCGGCAAAGAACCGTTGTTCATCCATCCGGTATTCGGCGACGTAGAATTTTGATCGCACCACCAGATCCCCGCTCGATGCATCCTCGGCCTCGACCACGACGTTGGACACCACATGACCTGTCCGATTGGCGGGAGACTGGGACCACGCCATAGGATGATTAATGCGCCCAATGCGGGTCCGCATCAGGTAATGGTCTTCCCAGAAAATATTCGCCTGGCCATCGCCTTCCGTTTGCTCCGGTGATGCGGGCATCCAGTAATGGGCATCCGCCGTGAACAGGGCCAGCCATTCGTCCCACAGCCGATCATCCAGGATCTCCGCCTGGCGATAGAGGAATTGTTCCACCCGGTGCTGTGTTTCCAGGCTGACGCCGGCGACAGGTAAGGCGCCACCGCTCATGGCCCCACTCATAGGGCCCCCTCCGCCTGCATGTAATTTCTCCAGGCTTCGAACTGGTTGCGCATGGGGATTTCGGAAAAGCCGATGACGGAGGTGGCGACGCCGTCTTCGACCAGGTCCTGGCCGGCATTGCGGTGAAAACTGACCCAATCGCCGCCCTCGCTTTCCAGGCCTTCCTGGCATTTGCGGAAGTTATACAGATCATCCGCGTTGATCATGGTGGAGGGGGAGTTGACCAGATAGAAATAATCCAGGGCCCGCCGATAGATGGGTTCCGGCGCGCCCTTCAGGCGGAAATGCCAGATCTCTGTCAGGGTCTCGTTGGCCGAGATGGGCCGTACGGCCCGCAGCTGCTGCAACGGCGACTGGATCGACAGGCAGGGATAGACCAAAAGATGATGGATATTCACATCCAGGATCTCCTTGGCACGATCAGGGCCATAATGTTTTTCCATGATGGCGTCGTATTCCAGGGTATCGGGATCGGTCGGGCGCAGCCCCATATAGCCCTGCAAGACACAATGGCCGTTGGGGTGGCCGACCACGTCCAGGGCACCCCATTTGTCCATCTCCATGGCGAAGGCGGAGATGTAGTGATAGGACAGGGGCGGTGGGTTGCCTGTTTCCGCCAGCATCTCTTTCTCGACCTTTTGTGCCGCCAGGCCGGTGGAGCCATGGGTGACCGATGGATGCACCGCGTCCAGCTGGTTTTCCAGAAAGATCTTCCAATTCGACTTCTGGATCATCCGGAAGCAGGTGGGCACAACCTCCACCTCCCCCTCAGGGGCCCGGTCGCACATATCATCAATGCCGGCGATGGCGGTACCCAGCCAATCCACCAGACTGGGCCCGGTGGGTGACAGGGAGGCAAAGACGAAACCGCGATAGACTTCCATCCGGGCCACAGGCTTCATATGGGAATTCGGATCATTGAGATTGAAGCGGGTATTGTCATAGCCACTTTGAATGGGAATGTGCCGGACCTTGCCATCCAGCTTGAACTGCCAGGCATGATAGCTGCAGGTGAAGTTGCCACCTGTATTTCCAGCCCGATTGGCGCACAACTTGGCACCGCGATGGGGACAGCGGTTATAGAGTACATGGATGGAACGGTTCTGATGACGCACCATGATCACCGGTTGCCGACCGATTACCGTAGTGGCGTAATCCCCCGTATTGGGGACTTGGGACTCATGGCCGACATAAATCCAGGCTTTGTGAAAGATCTGGCGGATTTCACGCTCAAAGACCTCGTTATCGGCATAACAATTCCGATGCACCCGGTCCGGCTCGACCAGCGCATCAACATTGAAACCATTTCCATCTGACATTTTATCCCCGCCCATGCTTGTTCCTGTCGAAAATCATAACGCCTCAGTTCGCCCCCGGCAGCCCTTTTTTAGTTGCCCAGTATCCCTTCGACCAGCGCCTGCACCGCCAGGGCATCTCGTGCGGTGGCCAGGGCATGGGGTTGGCCGTCCATCCAGGCGGCGACGTTGTCCAATTGCAGCCGGAAGCCTTCTACGCGAGGGTCTTCGATTTCCGGAAACTCCTGTTGCCATTCGCCGCCGTCACTGGATTGGAGGCAGAACCAATCATGCAGGCGGTGGCTTTTCTGGCTACCCCAGACCGTCATCTCCACCCGGTCCGGGCCCATCCCACCGCTGGACCCGAGTATGGAAACAGGCACATCATCACAATCGAGCACGGCCGAGACATGGGTTTCGCACAGCTCCGGGTCGTCCTGGTACACGGGGCAGGAAGTGACCAGCTCTGCCGGTCCCAACAGGCGCTGCGTGACAAAGAGGAAATGCGATAGCACCTCGCGGGTATAGCCGCCCTGATCCCGAAAGCGCAGCCAGTCCGCATCTGCCTGCCATTCCCGTGGCCAGCGGGCGAAATGCACCACGATATCGACACCGATGATATCGCCCAAGGCGCCGCTGTCGATCCGCTCCTTGGTTAAAGTCACGGCGCGGGATGATGCCTGGATGAAATTCACCACATTGGGCGTCCAGTTGTCCTCCAATGCGGCGACCAAGGCGCGGCTGTCTTCAATATCCACGCCCAGGGGCTTTTCGCAATAGACCGCCTTTTCAGCAGCCATGGCCCGGTCCGCATAGTCCCTGTGATACAAGGGCGGCGTCGCGATATAGACCAGATCGGCATCTGCGATGACCGCATCCGCATCTTCCATGATGGCCAGACCAGGTGTTTCGGTGGCCGCATCAGTGCGGGCCTGTGGGTTCGGGTCCCAGGCACCTGTGATCTCAAACCGGGGGTGGGGCACCATATTGGTGATCATCCGCCGCCCCATGATGCCCAGGCCGATGACGCCGACCTTATGAACAATTTCCGCCATGCTATTCTTCTTCCTTTAAGCTGGGTGCGACCACATCGAACATCATGCTGAAATTGTCCAGCATCGCGAATAATTGTTCAATGATCGCGTCATCGTCCTCCGCGTCCAGATCGCCTGAGGCGGTGGCGTCTGCCACCGTCGTTTTGCCCACGTTCAGCGCGACTATGGTCGCCAGGTTTGTCCGGACAGAGGCGACGGCATCTTCTGCGAAGGTATCAAATACGTGGCTCATGGTGCAGTTCTGCAGGTTCATCACTGCGCGTTCGTCGCTGTCGGTCAGTTGCCAGTTGATCTTCCAGGCCAGACCGGCGGCTTTGCCCGCATCAAGGCGCACGGCCATGAAATCGAACAAAGCATCCGCCGTCAATGCACTCAGCATATCCGGGCTCAACATAGGCCGGGGGGGCAGTTTTGCGACGCCTTGGCGCAATTCCTGGGCGGCGTATAGATAGGCATTGCGCCAGGTTGCGCTCTCCGCCTGATAGCCCAGTTGCTCAAAGGTATCCGCCAACAAGGCCCGCCCATCGCGGTTTTCCGGTTCGGCAAAGACCAGATGGCTCAACACCTGGGCCACCCAGCGGTATTCCCCGGCGGCAAAATCAGCCTGCGCCCGCGACAATATCGCGTCCGCCCCGCCCATATACTCAACGGTCTTGCGCCCGGTTTCCCGCCGCGTGGGTGGGTTCAGGTTGGCCGGGTTGGCATCATACCAGCCAAGGTAGCGCTGATAGACCGCCTTGGCATTGTGGCGGATCGCACCGTAATATCCGCGCACGGACCAGACCTGATCCAGGCCGGGGGGTAGCTCCAACGCCTCGGCTATTTCGCCGGGGTTCAGGCCTATGTTCATCAAACGTACGGTCTGGTCGTGGATAAATTTGTATAGATCCCGTTGCGCCTCCAGATAGGTGCGAACTTCACCCCGGCCCCAGGTAGGCCAATGGTGCTGGCCGATCAGGATATCCGTCTGATCACCGAACATGACCATGGCATCGGTAATATGCTGGGACCAAATGCGCGGATCACGCACCCTGGCACCGCGCAGGGGAAGAAGATTATGCAACAGCCGGGTGGTGTTCTCCGCCATATTCAAGACGCCCAATTGCGGTAGGAACATGTGCATTTCCGCCGGCGCCTCTGAATCCGGGGCCAATTGAAAGACGATCTCGACCCCATCAATTGTGTAGGCTTCGCTGGGTTCGACGATCACCAGTGTTGGCGCGATCAGGCTGACGCGGCCCCGTGCCGTGACTTTGCCTAAGCCCGCATCGACCTGGCCACGTGGTCCCTTGGCCAAAAGGCCACCAAACTGAAACTGGGCCCGGCGCATCATGGCGTTGCCGGCGGTGACGTTCTCGCCGTTTAGCTCCTCAGTAAACTGATCCGGCGCGATGACGGTAACATCACCTGAACGAACGTCCTCGGTGCTGGTCACCCCCATGACGCCGCCGTAATGATCCACATGACTGTGGCTATAGATCACGCAAATCACAGGCTTCTGCGGGCGATGGGCGTAGTACAAATTCAGCCCCGCCCGGGCGACGTCCGCCGTGGTCATGGGATCTATGATGATCAGCCCGCTATCTCCCTCGATTATCGTCATATTGGCCAGATCCATCCCGCGTAACTGGTAGATCCTGTCGCAAACCTTGAACAAGCCGTTGTTCATATTCAGCTGTGCCATGCGCCACAGGCTGGGGTTGATCGTGTCCGGGGCCTCGGCCTGGTTCAGGAACTCATAGGCCGGTAGGTCCCACATCTTCGCGCCCCGTTGATTTTCAACTACGCCATCGGGCAGCGCCGCGATCAAGCCGCGCCGGGCCTGCTCGAAGTCATCCGTGTCATGAAACGGCAATTGCTCCAGGACCGCAGCCTGAAGCGCGCGGGTGCTGGGCGACGCAGGTTTCGGCCCGGTTTTCAGATCTGTGCTGTCTTCCTTGGCCATAACTGCCGTTTCCTTTGCAAATGATATCTTGCGATCATATTGGACCACTTGGGCCCCTGGCGATAGGATAGGGAAAACAGGGGACGAAAAATGAACGACTATAAGGTTTTTGAGCTGGGCAATCTGGCACTGCAAGGCGGCATGACGTTGCCGGGCGCGCAATTGACCTATCAGACCTATGGCAAGCTGGCGGCGGATAGATCCAACGTCGTGCTCTATCCCACATCCTATGGTGCCCAGCATATGGATATTGAATGGTTGATCCGGCCCGGAGGTATTCTGGACCCGGATGACTATTTCATCATCATCCCGAATATGTTTGGCAACGGTCTCTCATCCTCCCCTTCCAATATGGCGGAGCCTTTTGGCATGGGGCGGTTTCCCAGTTTTAGCCATTGGGATAACGTTCAGGCCCAGCGCCGCATGTTGGAGGAGGTATTTGGCGTCGATCATCTGGCCCTGGTCTATGGCTGGTCCATGGGCGCGCAACAGGCCCTTCATTGGGGTGCGATTTTCCCAGACCAAGTTGATGCGATTTGCGCCGTCTGCGGCTCTGCCCGCACAACGCCTCACAACAAGGTATTTCTGGAAGGCGTGCGCGCGACCCTGACGGCCGACCCGGCCTGGCAGAATGGCGGCTTTACCGACCGTCCCGTACGCGGCCTGCGCGCCATGGGTCGTCTGTACGCCGGTTGGGCCATGAGCCAGGCGTTCTATCGGGAGGAGACGCACCTGAAACTGGGCTTCGCGTCGCTGGAAGATTATCTGGTGCGGGGCTGGGAAGCGAATTTCCTGCGCCGCGACGGTGATGATCTGCTGGCCATGCTGTCGGTCTGGTATCGCTCCGATATCTCCAACAATGAAATCTACAACGGCGATCTGAAGGCGGCCCTGGGGGCCATCAAGGCACGGGCCATGATCATGCCGTCCCGGACGGATTTATATTTCACGCCCGAGGATAGCGAGATCGAATGCGCCCAGATGCCGAATGCTGAATACCGACCTATAGAATCTATCTGGGGTCATCGCGCCGGCAACCCAATCGACAATGGCGATGATGAGGCCCACATTCGTGACGCTGTCCAGACCCTGTTGGGAGCGCGATGATGCAGGATATCGCAGGCGCTTTGGTGCCGGGCACGTCCGTGCATATAGACGGTGTGCCGGGCGGGCCCCTATCGGGTCTGACGTTCGTGGCCAAGGATTTGTTTGATGTGGCCGGCCACCCAACAGGCGGTGGCAACCCGGACTGGCCCGGCAATGACCGCCCAGCGGATCAACATGCCTGGGCCGTGCAGACATTGCTGAACGCCGGTGCGGATCTGGTGGGCAAGACCATCACCGATGAAGTTTCGCTGGGTATTCTGGGCGAAAGCGCCTTTCACGGCACGCCCCTGAACAGTGCCGCGCCGGACCGGGTGCCGGGGGGATCGTCCGCCGGTTCCGCCGCCGCGGTCGCCGCTGGGATGTGTGATATCGCACTTGGTACGGATACCGGTGGCTCCGTCCGGGTGCCGGCCAGTTTTTGCGGTTTGTACGGCATCCGACCGACCCATGGCCGGTTGGATCTTAGTGGCATGATGGCCCAGGCGCCCACGTCCGATACCACCGGCTGGTTTGCCCGTGACGCCGCCACCTTTGCCAAAGCCTCCGCCGTAATGTTGGAAGAAGATATTCCGACTACATTGCCGGACCGCCTGATCGTTGCCGTTGACGCCTTTGGTTTTGCCGATGGCCCCATGCGGGCTGCCCTGCGGCCCATGATCGAACGGTTAAGCGATCTGATCGGTGCCGTCGAGGAGGAGGTTATGGCCCCACCGGGTTTGAGCACCTGGGCCAAGGCGCAACGCACCTTGCAACCTTATGAAGGCTGGCTGACCTTCAAAGACTGGCTGGATAGCAATCCCAACATGGCCTACAGCGTGGCCCGAGGCCTGGCAGCAGCCTCCGCCACGCCCCAGGTAGATCGGGATTGGGCCGATGTGATGCGTCAGGAGGCGCGTGCCAGGTTGAACTATTTGTTGGCCCCGAATACGGTGCTGTGTCTGCCGACCACGCCTTTCCCCGCGCCCCTGAAAGACCTGCCGATTTCACAGACCGATCCCCTGCGCCTGCAGATCGCCTGTTTGTGCAGTCACGGCGGGCTGACCGGGGTGCCGCAGGTTTCTATTCCCGGTGCGGAACTGGACGGCCTGCCGGTGGGTCTGTCGATCATTGGGCGCTGGGGCACGGATGCCCAATTGGTGGCCCTGGCAAAAGCAATGGAGAAAAATGCATGAGTACGTTGGCGGTGAATGATCCAGGCGTGGTGGCCGAGGTCACGGCGTTGTTCGAGGCTTATGAGCAGGCCCTGATCGACAAGAATGTGGATGTTCTGGACAATACATTCTGGAACAGCCCCAAGACCATCCGCTATGCCATGCACGAAAATGGCTACGGCTTTGATGAAATCCACCGCCACCGTGTCGGCCGCGCACCGGGCCCCGGTATCAAGGAAGTACGCCGCCGGTTGGAAATTCTGACCCTGGGCGATGCCTTCGCCACCGTGAACCTTGAATTCAAGGTCCGCGATCAGGATGAGGTCGGGCGGCAGTCTCAGACCTGGGTGAAATTCCCCGACCTTGGTTGGAAAGTTGTTGCCGCCCATGTCTCTATCCAGGACAAGGCACCCCGGTGGTGACCGCCCCAACTGCAACGGCTCAACCTATCCCGCCGTGGCGCATCGGCGTCGATGTGGGCGGCACCTTCACGGACATGGTACTTCGTGATCAGACGGGCGGCCTTTGGGTGTTCAAGGCACCATCCGTGCCCAGCGATCCCAGCCAAGGTGTCATGGCGGTGCTGCAACGGGCCGCGAAAAGTCTGGACATGGCGCTGTCGGATCTGTTGGGGAATTGCGCGCTGTTCTTCCACGGCTCCACAGTCGCCACCAACACGATTTTGGAAAAGAAAGGCGCCACGGTTGGTTTGCTGACCACGACCGGGTTTCGCGACAGCCTGGAGGTGCGCCGGGGCATTCGGGAAAACATGTGGGATCACCGCGCGCCTTTTCCTGATGTTATTGTCCCCCGCTATCTGCGCCAACCTGTGGGTGGTCGTCTGGATAAGGATGGCGACGAGCTGGAAGCACTTGATCTTGGCGACGTTGATAAGGCAATGACGCTTTTCGCAGATGAAGGCGTGGAAGCAATTGCCGTTGCTCTGTTGAACAGCTACGGCAACCCAAAGCATGAGGATGCGGTGGCTGAACACATGGCCGGCCACTTGGCCGACCACCCCGCCGATAGTTCCTGGGTTTCCCTCTCCAGCCGTATCGCCCCTATTATGGGAGAATACGAACGCACCTCGACCGCTGTGATCAATGCCTATATCGCCCCAAAGGTGGTTGGTTATTTGCGCAACTTGGATAGCCATTTGCGCGATAACGGTCTGGCGCGGCCCATCCTGTTGTTGCAAAGCAACGGTGGTGCTGTGTCTGTGGAACAGGTCGCGGAACGACCGGTCAATCTGGTGCTCTCGGGCCCCGCTGCCGGTGTTGGTGCCCTGGGCCTTTATAGCCGTTGTGCGGGATCTGATAATCTGATCGCCATGGAAATTGGCGGCACATCCTGCGACGTCACCTTGATGGGCGAGGGGGAGGTTTCGGTCACGGACGAATTGATGATCGACGGCTATCATCTGGCCACGCCCTCCGTGGATATCCATACGGTCGGTGCGGGCGGTGGTACCATTGCCCATGCTGATGATGCCGGCTTGCTTCACGTTGGCCCCCAGGGCGCCGGTGCCACACCGGGGCCGGCCTGCTATGGCCTGGGCGGTGAACAACCAACCGTGACGGATGCTTATATGGTTCTGGGCCGTTTGCGCCCCGGTCCTTATGCAGGCGGCAGTGTCACTTTGGATGACAATCTGGCCCGTCGCGCCATAGAGGAAAAAATTGCCAAGCCGCTGGGCATCGCGGTGGAGGAAGCCGCAGCCGGTATCATTCGTCTGCTGGAACAAAACCTGCTGCATGCGGTGGAACATATTTCCATTCAGCGGGGCCATAACCCGCAACGCTTTACCCTTGTCGCAGCGGGTGGTGCGGGGCCCATGCATGGGGCGACCGTGGCCCGTGCGCTGGGTTGCCGTCAGGCCTACGTACCGCGCCAGGCTGGGGCCTTTTGTGCCTTGGGCATGTTGCATACGGATATCCGCCAGGACTATCTGGCGGTGCATTTCGACAATCTGGATACGGTCGCCGAGGAGGCGCTGCAAATGGGCTTTGCGCCCCTTGAAGAACGGGCCGGGGCGGCCCTGGCAGCGGAAGGCTTCAACGGTGACGCCGCAGTTGTCCATCGGGAGCTGGATTTGCGTTATCGGGGCCAGCTGTGGTCGATCCGGGTGCAATTACCCAGCGGTGCTTTTGATCCGATGGCGGTGCGAGAGGCCTTTGATGCAGACCATCAGCGGCAATATGGCCACACTCAACCTGGTGGCACCATCGAGATTACCGCCCTGCGCGTGACGGCCAGGGGTCTTATCGAGACATCTGATCCAAGCGTCACAGCGTCAGCCTACAAAGCGCCCGACCCGACCGCTGTCCGGCCAGTATATATGGACAGCAATCATGGCTGGCAGGACACCCCGATTTATGCCGGTGCCGATCTGCAGCCCGGCTTTGCTGAAGATGGCCCGATGTTGGTGGAAGAATTGACGACCACGGTCTTCGTCGGGCCCAGGGACCGGCTCATCGTGGACAATTCTGATAACTTTATGATTGAGATTGATGGGGCGGGCGATTGATATGAATACGCAAGACAATTTGGACCCTATCGTTTTGGCCTTGGTGCAAAATCGCCTGGACCATATCTCCCGGCAAATGGGTTGGGTCATGACGCGCACGGCGCGCAGCCCGATTTTTTCTCAAAGCCATGATTTCTCCTGCTTCATTTCCGACCCCGACGGCACCTTGGTCAGCCAGGCCGATGGTATCCCCATCCATACCGGCGGCGGTGGCTTTGCCGTGCGCGCTTTGTTGCGGGATTTTGCCGGTGATATTGACGATGGCGATGTCTTTATCCTGAACGATCCATATACAGCCGGTGGCAACCATCTGCCGGATTGGGTCATTGCCCGCCCGGTCTTTGTTGTCGATCAGCTGGTCGCCTTTGCCTGCAACCGGGCGCATCAGGCTGATATCGGCGGCGGGGCGGCCGGTACATACAATTCCGAGGCCAAGGAGATCTTTCACGAAGGCATTCGCCTGCCCGTCATGAAACTGGCCGCCAAGGGAGAAACCCGCCAGGACATCTGGCGTTTGTTGATGATCAATACCCGCACGGCAGAGGCATTGGACGGTGATCTGCGCGCCATGATCGGTTCGACCAAGATCGGTGCGGATCGCATCGCGGGGTTGGTAGAGGAACTTGGCATAGAGCTATACCGGGACTATTTCGAAGGTATCCTGGAACATGCGGACCGCAGTTTTCGCCGTTGTGTCTCGGATATGGCGGACGGCGATTATCTGGGCGAAGAAGCCATCGACAACGATTGTTTCGAACCTGTAGACGATGCCATTCGGGTGCGTCTGGGCGTTCAGGGTGATGCCCTGGCCGTTGATTTCACGGGCACCGCGCCCCAGGTGCGCGGCTTCAAAAATTCCTCCGTCGCCAATACCTGGTCCGCTGTCTACATGGCCCTGGCGTCGTATTTCGATCCGGACCTGCCCCGCAACGAGGGCACATTTCGCTGCGTGACCATCACGGCACCTGAGGGCACAATTATTAATGCCAAACCGCCGGCGGCGATGACCATGAACACGGTCTTTGTGGCGCATGAAATCGTCCATGCCATTTGGAAAGCCCTTAACAAAGCGGTGCCCGAACGCAGCTGCGCCGGGTGGGCCAAGGCGGTGCACGGCACCACGTCGGGCCGTCTGGGCGAAGAGAGCCCGTTTGTGATGTATCATTGGAATTCCGCGCCCGGCGGTGGCGCGGTTGATGGCCGGGACGGCTTCAACCAGATTGGCCATCTGATCGCCCTGGGCGGTCTGGTGCTGCCGAATGTGGAGACGTACGAGCAGTTGTATCCGGTGCTGTTCAAGCGCCAGGAATTCCGCACGGATGCCGCCGGCCCCGGTGCCTATCGCGGTGGTACGGGCTGTGATTTCGAGGTTGAGGTCAAGGTGGCTGCCGATTACGCCTTTCGCGGCGAAGGCCTGTATAATCCATCCTGCTTTGGTGCGGCGGGCGGTGATGCGGGAATGGTTGGTGAGATGGAGCTGTCCCACAGCAGCGGCGAAAGAGAAAATCCCCCAAAGTACGCCGTACGCCATTACGACGCCCTGACCCTGCGCGCGGCATCGCCGGGCGGTGGTGGTTGGGGGCAGCCGAAGCAGCGGGACCCCGCCCGCGTATTGCGCGATGTACGCGATGGTGTGGTCAGTATCGAGGCCGCGGAAAGCGTCTACGGCGTTATCCTTGATGGCGATGGCCGGTCGGTCGATGAAGACGCCACGGCAATCTTGCGGGCCGGCTGATGACCGACACTTTGATTACGGGCGATTGCGAGGCGGCGTTTGCCAATTTGCGCGATGTCTTTGCCGGCAGTTTCTCGCCGGATCAGGAACATCCCGAAGTTGGGGCATCCGTCTGCGTCTATCTAAAAGGCCGCAAAGTCCTGGATCTTTGGGGCGGCTATTGCGACCGTGATCGCACCCGGCCCTGGCAGCGGGATACCATCGTCAACATGATGTCAGTTGGCAAAGGGATCCTGGCGCTCTGTACCCATATTCTGGTGGACCGTGGCCAATTGGACCTGGATGCACCCGTCGCCCGCTATTGGCCGGAATTTGCCCAGGCAGGCAAGGGCGATTTGCCGGTGCGATATCTTTTGGACCATCGGGCCGGTCTGGCGACGGTGGACGAAATGTATCGCGGCATGGCCTATGACTGGGAGGCAATGGTCCGGGCCCTGGAACGGACCAGGCCCATGCATCCCCCTGGCACAACACCTTGCTACCACTCCATCACCATGGGGCATCTGTTGGGTGAGGTCATCCGCCGTATCAGCGGCCAGGGCATTGGCGCGTTCCTGGCCACGAATGTCACCAACCCCCTGGGACTGGATTATCATTTCGGTCTTCGGGATGAAGACCTGCCCCGGTGCGCGGATTTCCTCGAGGACGAAGGCCAAGGCCTGGCTGACTATCTCCTTGCCAATCCGGATAGTCTGCCCGCCCGTACATTTGGGCCGATCGCGGTAGACGAGAATTTTAATAGCCTCGAATGGCGTCAATCAGAGGTGCCATCCGCCAATGGCCACGGCAACGCCCGTGCCCTGGCGAAACTTTATGGTGCCCTGGCCCTGGGCGGTGAATTGGATGGTGTGCGGATCATTGGCAGGGAAACATTATTGCGCGCCAGTGCGGAACAGTGGGAGGCACCGGATCTTGCCACGGGCCTTCGTATGCGCCTTGGCTTGGGCTTTCGCCTTGGTTCCGCCGACACGCCCATGGGTCCAAACCGGGCCGCTTTTGGTAGCACGGGCGCAGGCGGTGCCATCAGTTTTTGCGATATGGACGCGGGCATCGGCTTCGGCTATGCCATGAACGCGAAATATCCCGGCCTGGCTGTGGGCCCTCGAACCGCAGCCTTGGTCGATGCCCTATATGATTGCGAATTTTGAGAAATTTTTTGGAGTTGCGAGCAAATGAGTGACAACACGAACCCTGAAGTGAACGGGGCTGACATGAATGGTGCTGAAAGCCTGGTGCGAACCCTGATTGCGGGCGGCGTCGATGTTTGTTTCACCAATCCCGGCACCTCCGAGATGCATTTTGTCGCCGCCTTGGACAAGGTGCCCGGCATGCGTTGTGTCCTGGGCTTGTTCGAAGGCGTGGTGACCGGTGCTGCGGATGGTTATTACCGCATGCTGGGCAAGCCGGCCTCCACCCTGTTGCACCTTGCCCCCGGCCTGGCCAATGGCCTGGCCAATCTGCACAACGCCAAGAAAGCGGATTCGGGCGTCGTTAACATTGTTGGCGAACATGCCACTTATCATATCCAATATGACGCACCCCTGACCGCCGATATCGAAGGTACAGCCGCGCCTATGTCGCATTGGGTGAAGACATCGCCGACATCCCAGACCATCGCCGCCGATGGTGCTCTGGCGATAGAGGCCGCGACGCAAACGCCGGGACAGATCGCCACGCTTATTCTGCCGGCGGATACTGCCTGGGGTCCGGCGGACGCGGTTGTCGAGGCGACCGCGCCACCCGCTTTGCCAAAGGCTTCCGATGCAGCCGTCAAGGCGGCGGCTGAGATGTTGCGGACCAGCGAGACCGCGACTTTGTTGATGGGCGGCGGGGCATTACGTCATCGCAGCCTGGAACTGGCCGGTAAGATCGCTGCCAAGACCGGCTGCGGCATTCTGACCGAAGGCGCCAATGCCCGGCTGGAGCGGGGCGCGGGGCGGGTTCAGGTCGAACGCATTCCATATGTGGTGGAACTGGCCCTCGACGTCATGAAAAAGGCTGGCAATCTGGTTCTGGTCGCCTCGCGGGAGCCGGTGGCGTTTTTTGCCTATCCGGACAAACCCAGCCTGCTGGTGGATCCCGATAGCACCTCGACCCAATTGGTCAAAACCGAAGAAGATATTGAGGCCGCTTTGGAAGCGCTGGCCGTGGAGCTTGATTGCCTGGACCTCGAACCCGCAGGTGTTGCCCAGCCCTATCGCCCGCCCTTGCCCACCGGTGAAATTACCAAGGAAGCCATTGCCGCCGTCCTAGGCGCCATGTTGCCTGAAGGTGCCATCGTGGTGGATGAAAGTGTCACGACGGGTCGTGAATTTTTCCCCGTCACCGCAGGCGCACCGCCGCATGACTGGATCAACAACCGTGGTGGTTCAATTGGTTATGGCCTGCCCGTCGCGGTAGGTGCCGCCATTGCCTGCCCTGATCGTAAGGTTATCGCCTTGGAGGGGGACGGCAGTTGCATGTACACGGTGCAGTCTTTGTGGACCATGGCGCGGGAAAATCTGGACGTCACGGTGATGGTTTTTGCCAATGGCACCTACAACATCCTGCGTGGCGAATTGACCAATGTGGGCGTGCAAAACCCAGGCCCCCGCGCTGTTGATATGCTGTCCATAGATCGCCCCAACCTGGACTGGGTCGCCCTATCGAAGGGCATGGGTGTCGATGCGGTCAGGGTCACGGACGCCGAGGAACTGGTCAATGCCTTTGATGCAGGCTTGCACAGCGACGGGCCTTATCTGATTGAAGTGGCGATGTAGCCCGGATCAACCGATCATGAAGAACACTTTGGCCAACCGCAGCCCTTAGGCGTCAGTTCCTTGGCATAACCTTAAGTATTTCGTCTTTGCCCGCAAAATCGATTAGGCTTGTCCGCAGCTAGAAAATTGGATCCAATATTGGGGGGCGATACCCGTGTTGCCATTTAAGATACCGAGCCTTTGTTCCATCCTATGGGCTGTTGTTTTCGCAGCAGGCGTGGCTGGCGGGTCGTCCGTTCTCGCCGCCGAGGGTGCTGTTGCCGTGGTTGAGGCTGTTGAGAACGCGCCGGATGCGGGCGTAGGTTTTCTGGACTATGTCTATAAAGGGCAAAGCATCTCTCTTGGGCAGGGGATGATTGTGTTGTCCTATTTCGATAGCTGTCTGAAGGAGACGGTCCGCAGCGGCGAATTGACCGTTGGCGAAGGCAGCAGCGAAATTTCCGGTGGTGAGGTCAGCGTTGAAAAGATGCCCTGTCAGGGGCAGCGACTGCTGGTTACCGAAGCGACCGGTGAGGCCGGGGTGACGGTGACCAGGATCAAGGAACAGAACGCCGGTGAATGGGCGGAATGGACGGTCAAAAGTGCCACGCCGATCTTTAAATGGAAGTCCAACGGCGCGGATGAAATAAAACTTTACGATATGGATACCGAACCACCGCAACTGGTGTGGAGCGGTAGGGGTGCGGTCGGGACATCCACCTATCCTGATACCGCGCCGGCATTGGAAATCGGCCTGCCGTACGAGGTTCGGGTAAGCTTGGCTGATGGCGGTCAGATCAAGGCCTTGTTTTCGATCGATCCCGATATGGACGGGCCTGATAGCGCGGTAAGCCGTATGGTGCCGGTACGGCCCTGACTGTGGCCCCAGGGGTAAAAGCTGCTGAACGCGTGTCTTTCCTGGCAGGCCCGTGGCGACGGCGATTGGCGATATCCCTACTGATTGGCCTTGTAATGGGCATTTTGGGGATGCCTTCGGGGATACCCGAAAACGACGATGGTGATTTCAACTCCTATCAATCGCGCGTCGCAACCACCCATCGCAGCGGCGTCGATTTACTGTTGATGGCCCAAGCTGCCCTGATCGGCCCGCGGTTTGATCCTGCGCAGTCCCGGGTGGCCGTCGTCGTGATCGATGAAGAAACCTATGCCACCGAACCTTTTCGCGATACACCCAAAGTCGCCTGGACACCCATGTTGGCACAGCTGATCGAGAGGCTGGACAGGGCTGGGACAACGGTGATCGGCCTGGATCAGATCTATCCGACCAGCCTGGACCGGAAAACTCTATTGCCGGGTTTTGACAAGCCGATGCTGAAGGCGTTTTACAAGGTTGGGCGTTCGGGACGCCTGGTTCTGGGCGAAACCCGATTATCGGAACAGGTTATCCGGCCCTATCCGGGGCAGGTCATGGCCGTGGGCGGCACCGGAAACATCGCACCCTTGAACCTATTGTTGGACGGCGATGAAATCGTCCGTCGCCAGGCCCTGCGCTTTCCCAACGTGTCGGGCGGATCACAACTCAGCTTTGCTGCGGCCCTGGCCGACCGCGCCGGCTTCGACCTTCCAGCAGGTGATTTCATGATCAATTTCAATACAGGCGCCCATGATATTCCCCGTTTTAGCCTGGCGGATATCAATGCCTGCACGGGTGCCAAGGCGGAGGCTTTCTTTAAACGGCATTTCGCCAATCGTGTGGTGTTGATCGGCTCCGCCCTGGATGTGGAGGACCGCCATCGTACCGCCAAACGCTTCGCCAATGCCTATGATCCATCCTACCAACCGGCCCGTTGCGCCCTGCCATATGAAATTGAAAAATACGGCGAAACCATTGTTCGCCGTTCCATGCCGGGGGTTTTCATTCATGCTGCCGCAATCAACACCATGGCCCGGAACGACGCTTTGCAATTGACCGGTGGGTTGGCAAACTTTGCCCTGATCACGGCGGTCGCTACCCTGATCTCGATCATCTTTTTCTCTCTGCCCCCCCTGGCCGGTGTCTTCGCGGGGTTTGCCGGCCTGGCCGTTGAAGCTGCTGCTGCATTATTTGCCTTTGAGGCAGGCATAATTCTCCCCCTCGTCGCCATGCTGCTTTCCAGTCTGGCCTGCTTTGCCATCGTTTACGCCTATCGCTTTACCTTGGAAGACCGGACAAAGCGCCGTATTCACAACGCCTTTCGTCATTACCTGGCCCCGACATTGGTAGATCAACTGGCGGAGCGGGCCGATAGCCTCGTCCTGGGCGGCGAGGTCCGGCGGGTCACAGTCTGGTTCTCGGATATTGTCGGCTATACATCCATTTCCGAGGCTCTGACAGAAGAGCCGGAGAAATTGGTCGAGGTGGTGAACCGCTATTTCACCACGCTGTGCGCCGTTGTTGAAAAGCACGGTGGTTATGTCGACAAGTTTATTGGTGATGCGGCGTTGTGTGTCTGGGGTGCGCCGCTGGAAGATGAGCAGGCCGAACGACGCGCCTTATTGGCGGCTCTGGAATGCCTCGACGCCCTGGAGGTTTTCAACCGGGATGTGATGATCGGTGAATACGGCCTGCCACCCATCGGCACACGGATCGGCATCAACAGCGGCGCTGCAGTCGTTGGCAATATGGGCTCCACCACCCGCTTCAACTATACGGTTACAGGGGATACAGTGAATTTGGCATCCCGTCTGGAAGGGGCGAATAAGGTCTATGGCAGCCTGGTTATGCTTGGCGAAGAAACCGTAAAGGGGGCGGGAAATGGCTTTATTGTGCGCCGCCTTGATCGCTTGATCGTCAAGGGAAAGCAGCAGCCCGTCACTGCCTATGAACTTATCGGCCAGGAAGGCAGGCTTGATGAGAAAAAGATCGAGGCAATATCTGCATTTGAGGCCGCATTGGATCTATACTACGGGCGCGACTTTGCCGCTGCCCTGACGGTCTTTGCAGGCCTGGCGGAGGGTGACCCTGTCGCCGCCCTGTATCAGGAGCGTTGTAGCCGTTTTGTCGACACGCCGCCCGAAGAAGATTGGGACGGCAGTTATACCATGACCAGCAAATAGGAAGAGGCCGTTATGACCGTTGCAAGAATTAACAAGGCTGGGTCCAGGAAATCCACCATCACCCGCCGCTCATTTGCCCTTGGGCTTGGTTTGACGGCGTTGTCTTACCCTGCCGTGGCGCAGATTAAATTCGGTTTCGGCGGCAGCAGCAATAATGATAGCGGCGGCGGCTTTAACCTCAATTTGAACAAACTCCTCTCCAGCGTCGAGAACCTGTTCGAAAGTTTTAGTCTGAGTGAGGAAGATGAGATCAAAATTGGCGAGACACTGTATCCGAAACTGATCGATAAATCTGGCGGTGCCTATGCTAATCGGCGCATTCAGGGCGATATGGATCGTTTCGCGGCCCCCCTGATGGCCACCAGTGGACGGGACAATCTATCGTGGGAGATTACCGTCATCAATGATAACCGGGTTAATGCCTGGGCCTTGCCCGGCGGTAAGCTGGCGGTGAACAAGGGATTGCTGCGCTACGTCAATGATGAAAGTGAATTGGCGGCGGTGATTTGCCATGAAATCGGCCACGTGGAGATGTCCCATGGTTTAAAGCATCTAAAATCAGAAAAATTCACTTCCGGCCTGACGGATGCGGCCAGTGCCGCCCTGACGGCGGAGGTCTCCTCCATGGGGGAACAGATTCTGACGGACAAGTTGATCGAAAAACTGGAAGGGCCGATCCATCAATTGGTTACCTCCGGGTATTCCCGGGATTCCGAGCGGGAGGCCGATGCGCATATCCTGACGGTGTTCGAAAAAACCGGCCACGACCCGGCCAAGGCCGCGAACTTATTCAAGGTCCTGCTGGAAATTACACCGGAAGAGACGGAGGAGACCACCTCCCTCTATTCCAACCATCCCGATACAAGAGAGCGTATTGCCGCGATAGAAGAACAGGCGGCAGGCCGGACCGCCTCATCCGCAACGCCTCCCGCCGACGGTTTCAAGGATTTGAAACGGTCCTTCCCAACCCGAAGGAAATTCCGCCGGAAAGCCTAAATTCGGGGGCCTAGATCAGGGAACCTCACTCACCAGGCGTCGATCCAGGGGCGTTTCTTGCCCTCCCGCGGCGGTGCTGCGGGGGCTGCGCGCAGGCCGGACATGATCCATTCCCGGGTATCGGCGGGGTCGATGACGTTGTCCAGTTCAAACAATGACGCTGCATTGATAGCCTTGCCCTGGGCGTACATGGCGGCGACCATTTCTTCGTACTTCTCCATGCGTTCTTCCGGGTCTTCGATGGCCATTAACTCATCCCGCCGGCCCAGCTTGACCGCGCCTTCCAGGCCCATGCCGCCGAATTCGCCGGTTGGCCACGATATGGTGAAGAAGGGTGCGTGAAAGCCGCCGCCCGCCATGCCCTGCGCGCCCAGGCCATAGCCCTTGCGCAAGACGATGGTAAAGGTGGGCACGGTGACGTTGGCACCGATGACATAAAGGCGGCAGCAATGGCGCACCAATGCAGTTTGTTCTGCGATAGGGCCGACCATGTTGCCCGGCGTATCACACAGAAAGACCAAGGGAATGTCATAGGCATCGCATAGCTGCATAAAGCGGGCCGCTTTGTCGGCGGCATCGCTGTCGATGGCACCTGCCAGATGGTTCGGATTATTCGCAACAATGCCAACGGGTCGCCCTTCGACGCGGGCCAGTGCCGTGACCATACCCAGACCGAAGCCGGCGCGAAGTTCAAGCACCGACCCTGTGTCACACATATTTTCCACCACCTTGCGCACGTCATAGATGCGCAAACGGTCTTCGGGAATGGCCTGGCGCAGGATGCGCTGATCGGCGCATTGCCAATCTTCCACCGTGCCCTGGAAATAGCTGAGATATTGCTGTGCGACCTCAACCGCTTCTTCCTCGTCCTTGACGGCCACATCGACCACGCCGTTGGGTACCTGTACGGACATCGGCCCCACTTCCTCGGGCCTGAAAACGCCCAGGCCACCGCCTTCAATCATCGCCGGGCCGCCCATGCCGATGGTGGAATTCTCTGTTGCGATGACAACATCGCAACAACCCAGCAGCACCGCATTGCCGGCAAAACAACGCCCCGAGGTGATGCCCACCAAGGGGACAAGGCCGCTCAATTTACCAAATAGATGAAAGGCCGGCACATGCAGGTTGGCGGCGAAAATCATGTCCGTATCACCGGGACGGCCACCGCCGCCCTCGGTGAAGAAGACGATGGGCAGACGCCATTTCTCCGCCATCTCGAACATGCGGTCTTTCTTTTTGTGGTTATTCTTGCCCTGGGTTCCGGCCAGAACCGTGTAGTCATAGGACATCACGGCGCAGCGGGCGATTTCGTCAGGGAACAGATGGCCGTTGATCCGCCCCAGGCCGGTGACCAGGCCGTCGGCGGGGGTGCGTTCGATCAATTCATCCATACTGTGCATGCCGCGCCGGGCTGCCAGGACTAATGATCCCAGTTCGGTGAACGAGCCGTCATCGCATAGCTGTTCGATATTTTCCCGCACCGTGCGCTGGTTGGTCTTGCGCCGCCGGGCCACTGCGTTGGGCCGTCTATCATCCTTGGTGATACCTTGGCGATCCATGACCTCGGCCAGATCCGGGCGAATATAATCCAGGTCGATGGCAACCACATCGCCGGTATCGGGAATATCCACATCCTGTTCCGCCACGTAAGCCAGAGCGTAACCTTCAAACACCGTATCGCCGGGCCCCACGGGTAGTTGTCGCAGGACGCCGCTGATCTCCGCCTCGATCACGTGCTGCATTTTCATGGCTTCCATAATCAGCACCTGACGGCCGGGATAGACGTCTTCGCCTTCCGCGACATCAATGCTGACAATGGTGCCTTGCATGGGGGCTGCAATGGCCGTGGTGCCATCGGGGCCGGAAAGATCGTTGCTCGCCGCCGCTACGGGTGCGGCCTCTGATTTGCCGTGGCTCAACACAGCCAGGGGATCGGAGGCATCGACCTTGACGCCAACCAGGTTGCCGTCGACGGGCGTCTCATCCGCAGGCTCGAAAAACAGCCGCTGATGCTCTGTGCCCGCCACCAATGCCGCCAGATGGTCATCGATGAAATGGGTATTGATGCCCCCCGCCTTAAAGTCCGGGTGACGCACTAGGTTCTGCAAAAAGGATATGTTGCTGGAAAGCCCGGTAATCCGGCATTCGCACAGGGCACGATAGGTTTTCTGCGCCAGAGTTGCGAAGTCGCTGCCATTGGTGTGGGCGATCAGCTTGGCCAAAAGAGAATCGTAACTGGGGGAAGTGCGATAACCCGCGTAACCGAAACTATCGACCCGGATGCCCGGCCCTGACGGCATCTCGAAGCTGTCCAGTATGCCGCCCGATGGCCGGACGCTGCCATCGGCCTCAATGGTTTCCATATTGATGCGCACCTGCATGGCCTGACCACGCGGCGGGCCGACTTGGTCCTGGGTCATTTCCAGATCCGCCAACGAGGCACCGCCCGCCACGCGCAACTGGCTTTGTACCAGATCGATGCCCCAGACCTCCTCCGTCACCGTGTGTTCGACCTGTAAACGGGGGTTCGCCTCGATAAAGAAAAATTCGTCCCCCTCTACCAGGAACTCAAAAGTTCCCAGGTTGCGATAATCCACCGCGCTGGCCAGGGCCACCGCCGCCTGGGTCAAACGTTCCCGTAAGTCCGCTGTCAGGCCAGGTGCGGGGGCCATTTCGACGATTTTCTGATGGCGCCGTTGAATGGAACATTCACGTTCACCGAGATGACTGATCGCACCCTGGCCATCGCCGATGATCTGAATTTCAATGTGGCGGGGTTTTTGCAACAACCGCTCTACAAAGACATCGCCGTTGCCGAAACCCTGCAAGGCCTCGGCCTGGCAAATGCCGTGGGCGGCGGCAATTTCGCCGCCGTCCGTGATGGCGCGCATGCCCCGCCCGCCGCCGCCGGCAATGGCCTTAATCATGGTCGGGCCATGTGCGGCGAAGAACGCTTCCGCCTGCCCAACCGATACAGCGCCCTGGCTGCCCGGCAATACGGGTACGCCGTTGCCGGCTGCCAGTTCCCGTGCCGCGGCCTTGTCGCCGAACATCTGTAGGGTTTCCGCTGCAGGCCCGACAAAGATTATGCCTGCCTGGGCGCAGGCGGTGGCGAATTCCGCGTTCTCGCTTAAAAAGCCATAGCCGGGATGAATGGCGTCACAACCAGTGTCTTTCGCGATGGCCAATATGCCCGCGCCATCCAGATAGGCCGGAACGCCCCGGCCCGACAGGGCCACGGCCTCATCCGCCTTGGTCAGATGCAGGGAGGCTGCCTCATCCTCGGCATACACGGCGACGCTGGGGATATTCATTTCCGCTGCCGCGCGTAGGATGCGGATGGCGATCTCGCCACGATTGGCGACCAGTAATTTTTTCACACTCATGTGGATGGGCTTCCTCGGTTCGTTATTTTGATTTTAACTTTAACTTAGCTGTGGCTTGGCCAGGTGCCAATCAGTGGCGCTCTGATAGGCCACGCCCGCGCGCAACAACGTAGGCTCCTCCCACCAGGCGGCTTCCAATTGCAGGCCCATGGGCAGGCCCGCCCTGGAAAAGCCAACCGGCAGGGACAGGCCCGGATTGGCACCAAAGCCGCCCGCATAGGTGTTGCGGGATGCGTCCTTGGTTGCCTCCAACAATGACTTGTCCTCAATGATAGGTGGCGGTGGGGCCGGCGTGGTGGGGGAGGCGAGAACATCAATGTCCTGATACAGCGCCGCCAGGGTTCGTTGCCAGGCTTCACGGGCCCGGCAGGCATCGGCATAATCCACACCCGTAAAGGTGCGCCCTACCAGCATGCGATCCAGAACGCCTTTGGAAAACAGCTCTGGATGGCTGTCCAGGCGTTCCTTGTGATAGGCGCAGGCATCGGAATAGACCTGGATGGTGGCCCATTGATGGGTCGTTTCCGCCTCCGCCACATCAACTTCGATCAGCTTCGCGCCCTGGGCTTCCAAGGTGCGAACGGCGGTCATTACCGCCTCGGCTATTTCATCATCGCAATTATCAAAATAGAAATTGCCCGGAATACCAATACGAAGACCGGCGACGCCATCGTTCAATGTGGGCAGGAAATTACCCAGGTCCGGTCCGGTCATGGGTGCTGCCCCCGGTACTTCGGATGCGGTCACCGCCAAGATACGGGCCAGGTCGCTGACATGCCGGGCCATGGGGCCGATGGTATCGTAAGAAACGGAGACGGGCGTGGAACCATGGTTGGGTACCCGGCCATGGGTGGGGCGTAACCCCGCGACGCCGTTCATGGCTGCGGGCAGGCGGATGGAGCCGCCGGTGTC
This sequence comes from Rhodospirillaceae bacterium, assembly GCA_018660265.1. Taxonomy (GTDB): domain Bacteria; phylum Pseudomonadota; class Alphaproteobacteria. The sequence continues at coordinate 141,174 of JABJKS010000059.1, forward strand.
CGTGCCCAAGGCCGCTTGCGCCATTCCAGCCGCCACTACAGCGCCGGAGCCGCCCGACGATCCACCGGGAACGCGCGTTAAATCCCACGGATTATGGCACTGCCCACTAACCGGGTTGTCTGAACGGATACCAAAGGCCAGCTCCTGCATGGTGGCCTTGCCGACAATCACGGCACCTGCGGCATGGAGGCGTTGGATGACAAATGCGTCCTGGTTCGGCACCACGTCCTTGAAATGCAGGGAACCGGAGGTGGTTCGCACGCCTGCCGTCTGAATGTTGTCCTTGATCGCCATGGTCATGCCGTGCAGCAGGCCCAGCCATTGGCCATCCGCTGCCGCCCTGTCGGCCTCATCCGCCGCCGCCCGTGCCTGATCGGCTGTGACCGTGATCATGCCATTGATGGCACTGTCGTGGCGTTCGATGGCGTCCAGTGCTAATTCGAGACTATCGCGGGCGCTAGTGGGCATCTAAGTCCTCGTTTCGTCTTTTCGCTGCCAGGAACGCGGGCCGGGCATAGGCACGGTCCCGATAGGCGCGACAGGAGGCAGGCAACGTCACTTCATAACGTTCGGCAAAATCCAGTGTCGAGGCCAGCAGGATATCCGCCGCGCTTATCGTCGCGCCAAAGATAAGATCCTCAATGTCCCCTATGGCAGGGGCGACGGCATTGATTTGCTTTAGACAATATTCCGCTGCAGAGGCCACCGCGACCGGTGCCTCGCCATAGATCTCGGGCAGGAATTTGTGCCGGCGGATCAGGTACAAAGAATGTGCATCCAACTCCATCATGGCGAAATAACTCCATTCATCCGCCCGGGCCTGTTCCACTGGGTTTTGCGGCAGGTAGACATCTTTCCCCGCGCCATAGGTATTGAACAGATAGTTCACAATGGCCGGGCTTTCCGTCAGGGTAAAATCACCATCCTGGAGGGTGGGAATTTTCTGCTTTGGATTGAACCTGGTATATTCCGTCGTCAGGGTCTCACCCGTACGAGACCCGATGGGCCGGAATTGATAGCTCAAACCCAGCTCCTGCAAGGCCCAATGGACGCGTAGGGCGCGCAGGGAAATGGCGCCCCATAAAATGATCTCTCCACTCATGCGGACCAACCTTCCTTCAGAAAACCATCCACGGTGCGCTGCAACGCCCCGCGTTGGTTCTCGATCAACAATGAATGGGTGCCGCCGCCGACCAGCACATAGCGCCGCTCCGCCGTATTGGACAAAAGATCAAACAACGCCTTGCCTTGTTCCGGTCGGGTTTCCCGGTCCCATTCGCCGACAATGATCATGGTGGGTGCCTGGATCAGGCTGGGATCATAAGGTTGCTGCTTGCCCAACAGACGTTTCTGTACATCCTTGACCACGCCGGCAGGGGCGCGGGCTTGCGGTGGGTCGTGTCGGGTGGCCTCTGGGTCCGAGGCCAGGAATGCCGTTGTCCAGGTCTTCATATGCGCCGGCGTGGCGATGGTGGAAATCTGGCTGTCGTCCAGTTCCCGGCACCAACGGGTGATCGCCGCCTCGGCATCCACCATGCGGTAGGCTCCCGGCATTTGCCCCGTTGATATGGCACCGCCGGTTCCCATCCATGCCGCCCCATAGAGGACCAGACGCTCCACTTTTTCCGGACATTGCCCGGCATAAGTACCGCCAATCATGGTGCCCCATGAATAGCCGATCAGGGCCAGGCGGGGTAGCGACCGCTGAGCCAGAATAAAATCAACAACCCGGCTCACATCGGCTACGGCATCGTCTGTATCCACCACAGGCGGGTTGTCCTCTGCCGGTACGGACATTTCCGCCGGCCGGTCCGATGCGCCATAGCCCAACAGATCAACGCACCAGATGTCAAAGCCGGCCCTGGCCATGATATCCATCCAAGAGACGCCATCTATGGCATAATCGAACGTCGCGGTGGATGGATAGGTCGCGCCATGGACGAACAGTACGGTTTCCGCCGGGTTGAACGTATCGCGATGCGCCAAACGCTTGTTGCGCACAAAAACGGACAGGCCCGGCCAGGCGCTTTCGACACGATGGTCAGTGATGCTCAGGTCTGACATTGGCGTTGCTCCATAGACATTGCTAATCGACGGTCCAACCGCCATCGACCAGCAGAGAGGTTCCCGTGATCATAGAGGCGGCGGGAGAGGCCAGAAACAACACGGCGGCGGCGACATCGCCGATCTGGCCCAGGCGGGGTAATTTGATCTTGCCCTCTACATAATCACGAAAATCCTTTTGCGCCAAACCGGCCTTGGTCATGGGTGTTTCGACAAAGGTCGGGGCTACGGAATTTACGCGAATATTTTGATCCGCCAATTCAAAAGCCATGGCTTTGGTCAGGCCCTCAATGGCGAATTTGGAGGCGGAATAAACACTGCGGTCCTGTAAGGCACGATGGCCCGCCTGGGAAGACATGTTGATGATGCTGCCGCCCGTCTTATGCGCGGCCATCAGACGGGCGGCGGCCTGGGCGGCAAAGAAAGCGGCGCGCAGGTTCAGGTCCATAACCATGTCGAAGGTGTCTTCATCCACCTCCAGAAACGGTTGCGGGTGATTGGTGCCCGCATTGTTGACGAATATCTGAAAGGGAGGCAGTTCACCCAGCGCCTGGGACAGTGCTGTCGTCTCGGTCACATCACCGACCAGGACATGGGCTGTGCGGTCCAGGTCGATAATTTTCCGGGCGACGGCATCAAGGTCATGCTGGCTGCGTCCAATCAGGGCGACATCCGCACCCGCACCCGCCAGGGCGACGGCGCAGCCTTCCCCCAAACCGCGGGAGGCACCGGTCACCACGGCCAATTGGCCGTCCAGGCGAAAGCCCTCAATCGTATTTGCAATGTTCTCCGGGGTCATGCGCTGCTCTGCTTGGCTCTATGGGCGGCCAGGGCCATGAGACGGCGGTCACGCCAATTGCGGCGTTCCGCCAGTTTGCTGCTGGGTAATACGGCGCGGCGTTCCTTGTCCACGGCACTGATCAGATCCGTGCTCCACGGCGCTGGGTCCGTACGGGATTTTTGAATGGAATGATACAGCGGCCCCAACCGTTCCGCATAGTCGGCGACGCCGCCCGGGGCATTCATATCAATGGTCTCAAAAGGCCCCATGAAGGACCAGCGCAGGCCCAGGCCTTCGGACACAGTCTTGTCAATATCTTCGGCTGAGGCATAACCCTCCTGAAACAGATCCCAGGCCTCTCGCAACAGGACCCCTTGCAGGCGGTTAAGAATAAAACCCTCCACCTCCCGGCGCACCAGGACAGGCGACTGCTTGACCTCAGCCATTAATGCCAGGGCCCCATCGATGGCGTCCTGTGCCGTCCAGGGCGCGGGGACCACTTCGACCACCGGGGCCAAATAGGGTGGGTTGACCGGATGGGTGACCAGAAATCGTTCCCGGTTCGGGGCACTTTCTGTAAAGGCGGAACTGGGAATGCCGGAGGTGGAGCTGCCCACGATGGCACCGTCAGCGAGTAAAGGGCCGATGGCATTGGAGATTTCGGTCTTCACATCCGTACGTTCAAACACGGATTCCTGGATGAAGCGCGCGCCGTCCACGGCATCGCCTAGATTTTCACAAACGGTAATCCGCGCAAGGATCGCCCGGACGTCATCAACCAGATTAAAACTTTTCAAATCGTCCAACTGGCCTGTGATAATCTCCATAAATTCGTCGCGTATGGCCGCAGAGGAGTCATAGACGCGCACCTGCTCCCCTGCGCGGGCAAAGACAATCGTCCAGCCGCCGCCAACCAGGCCGGCCCCGACGATGCCTATATGCCCAGTCATCAGTGTCACTATGCCGGTTCCACCGCCGTATAGGGCGGCACGTTACGCCCGCCATAGCGGCGTACCCGTACGTTGGCCTGTTCCGCGTGGCCCGCGAAGCCCTCCAACATGCACAGGCGGGAGCAATATTCCCCGATCAGGGCCGAGGCCTCGTCGGTTAGGACGCGCTGGTAGGTATGGGTCTTGATGAATTTGCCCACCCATAAGCCGCCCGTATAGCGACCCGCCCGCTTGGTGGGCAGGGTGTGGTTGGTCCCGATCACCTTGTCCCCATAGGAAACGTTGGTGCGGGGCCCCAGGAACATGGCACCATAGTTGGTCATATTATCCAGGAAGTATTCGGGGTCTTCGGTCATCACCTGAACATGTTCAAAGGCCAGGCGGTCGGCTTCCGACAGCATTTCTTCGTCACTGTCACATAGTATGACGGCACCATAGTTGGCCCAGGATTCACGGGCAATCTCTGCTGTGGGCAGGATCTTCAGCTGACGCGCGATCTCTGCCATGGTGTCTTTGGCCAGGGCCTCTGACGTGGTCAGCAATACGGCGGGCGAGGTGGGCCCATGTTCCGCCTGGCCCAGCAGATCGATGGCGCAAAGCTCCCCATCACTGCTGTCATCGGCAATGATCAGGGTTTCTGTGGGGCCTGCGAACAGATCGATGCCGACCCGGCCATAGAGCTGCCGTTTCGCCTCCGCCACGAACATATTGCCGGGCCCGACCAGCATATCGACGCCGGTGACGGTTTCGGTGCCCAGGCCCATGGTGGCCACGGCCTGAATGCCGCCCAGGACCAGAATTTCATCTGCCCCGCCCATGTGCATGGCGGCGACGATGGCCGGATGGGGGGCTCCCCCCTGGGGTGGGGCGGAGGCAACGATACGGGGGACGCCCGCGACCTTCGCCGTCACCACGGACATATGGGCCGAGGCGACCATGGGATATTTGCCGCCCGGTACATAACAGCCAACGGAGTTGACGGGGATGTTCTTATGACCCAAGACAACGCCGGGCATGGTCTCAACCTCTATGTCGCGCAGTGCGTCTTTTTGGTGCTGGGCGAAGTTGCGCACCTGCGTTTGGGCAAAGCGGATGTCGTCCAGATCACGCTTGGCGACATTTGACATGGCGGCCTCAATCTCTGTCTCGGACAAGCGGAATTTTTCCGGGCTCCAACGATCGAATTTTTCTGACAATTCCCGCACAGCAGCATCGCCGCGCGCCTCAATATCACTCAATATGCCCTCGACCTGGACCCGCACCTTGGCATCGGCCTCGTCAACCTCCGCCTGACCAAGCCCTTGTTTCAGGTATCTTGCCATATCGCCTCTCCCATAATTTATTGAGGAGAGCCTAGCCAACATCGCCATTGCGCGCTAGATGCCGGTGTGGCTTTTTGCCACGCCCTTGATGAAACAGGGATAATTGGTGTTATTAAGGCGGTCAGGATTTGTTGTGAGGTAGGTGAGTGATGAGTGTGCAGGAGACTTCGAACCAGGAGAATGCGGCCAAACGGACACCGCGCATTGCCGTCATTGGCGGTGGCATGTCGGGAATCTTGACCGCGATCAAACTGCAGGAAGCCGGCATGACGGACTTCACCGTCTATGAGAAAGCCGCCAGCCTGGGTGGCACCTGGCGTGAAAACACCTATCCCGGCCTGTGTTGTGATGTGCCTTCACACATGTACCGCTATTCCTTTGAACCGAATTCGGAATGGAGCCATCGTTTCTCTCCAGGTGCGGAAATCATGGCCTATTTCGATGGAGTGGCGAAAAAATACGACATTGAGAAGTTCGTCAAATTCAACAGCGAGATCACCTGCGCCCGTTATCAAAATGGCAAATGGCATCTGGAAAGTGGCGACGAAACCCTTGATGTGGTCGATATAATCGTCTCCGCCGCAGGTGTCCTGCACAAACCGGTCTATCCCGATATTGACGGCGTGGATAATTTCGCCGGTGCTGTCTTTCATTCCGCCCGCTGGAACCATGATGTCCCCCTGGACGGCAAACGCGTCGGCATCATCGGCACCGGTTCCACTGCCGTGCAGATTACTGCCGATATTATCGACCGCGTGGAACATCTGTCTCTGTTCCAGCGTACGGCGCAGTGGATTTTTCCCCAGGAAAATCCGGAATTTTCCGAAAAGGAAAAAGACGTCTTCCGCAATATTCCCGGTGCCATGGATGATCTGTACGCCAATTTGACCAACCTGTTCGCTTCCACCTTTGGCGAGGCGGTGATTGGCGACGAGGAACAGATGAAATTGATCCAGGACGCTTGCCGCGCCAACCTGGAAGACAGTGTCCAGGACCCTGAATTGCGGGCCCGCCTGACGCCCGACTATCAGGCCGCTTGCAAACGCTTGATCGTCTCCGACGGTTTTTACGCAGCAATTCAGAAGCCCAATGCCGAATTGGTTACCGATCAGATCGAACGGGTGGAGGCCGGCGGCGTACGCACCAAGGATGGCCGGCTGCATGAATTGGATGTATTGGTGCTGGCGACGGGTTTCGATGGCCATAGTTTCATGCGGCCGATGGAGCTAATCGGCAAGGATGGCCTGAACCTGGACGATTTCTGGGCCGACGCGACGCCGGCCCATCGTTCCATCTCCCTGCCCGGTTTCCCCAACTATTTCATGCTTGTGGGCCCCAACAGCCCCATCGGTAACTTCTCCCTGATCGATATATCAGAGCGGCAGTTGGCTTATGTCATGCAGCTGATCGACCTGTGGCGTGGGGGGGAGGTTAATGAGATTTCCGCCAAGCAAGAGTCCATGGAAACTTTCAATGCGACCATTAAAGATGCCATGAAGGACACGGTCTGGGTGACGGGTTGTCAAAGCTGGTATCTGGATAAAAACGGCAATCCGGCCATGTGGCCCTTCAGCTTTGGCAAATTCTGCGAAGATATGACCGCGCCAAATCTGGATGAATTCGATCTGGTGTCCTGAACGGGACTTTGCGCTATGATGATGGCTCTTTAGTCCTAGCGGAAAGCAGATCATTATGCCCTCATTCGACGTCGTCTCGAAAACTGAAATTGCAGAAGTGGATAACGCCATTCAAGGTGCCATGCGGGAGATTTCAACCCGCTTTGACTTCAAGGGCAGTCAATGCACCATCGAACGGGACGACGTGGTGTTGACGCTGCATGCCGATGATGAATTGAAGCTGAAGCAGATGCAGGAGCTGCTGCGCGGCTATCTGGCCAAGCGCAAGGTGGATTACAAGGCCTTCGATTTCAAAGATCCGGAAAAGGCCTCGGGCAACACCATCCGCCAATCGGTGCTGATCAAACAGGGGATTGAGCGGGAATTGGCGCAAAAGATCGTCAAGGGTGTTAAAGCCGCCAAGCTGAAGACCCAGGTTGCGATCCAGGGCGACGAATTACGCGTCACCGGCAAAAAGCGCGACGATCTGCAAACCGCCATCGCCTTGATCAAAGACATGAAGTTGGACCAGCCGCTACAGTATGTGAACTTTCGGGACTAGATCGCGATAGATTTGGTTGTCTTCCAATGAATGCATAGGCTTTGTTTCACTTGATTTTCGTATAGCGTAGCGTTACGCTATACTATGATAGTGTCGCTTCGTCACAAAGGTTTGCGGTTATTCTATGAAACGGGCAGCGCCAAAGCGTTACCGTCTGAGCAAGCCTCGAAGATACGCCGGATTTTGACTGCAATTGATGAAGCCAATGACCCAGAGGAGATTGGGTTGTTTCCCGGTTGGCGGTTGCACCCACTAACTGGAGACATGCAAGGGTTTTGGAGCGTGACCGTCACGGGCAACTGGCGGATTATTTTCCGCTTTGCAGATGGTGACGCCTCGGACTTGGATTTCATCGATTATCATTAGAGGAGACGTTTTATTATGGCGATGAACAGCCCCGCACATCCAGGCGAGATGATCCGGGAAGAGGTTTTAAATCCACTTGCGCTGGATGTAACGAAAGCGGCTTCCGTATTAGGCGTGACCCGACCGGCCTTGTCCCGACTGCTGAACGAAAAAGCAGCCCTGTCGCCGGAAATGGCTTTGCGGATCGAGAAAGCCTTTGGCCCGAAAGCGGATCACCTTATGCGAATTCAGCTCGCATACGACATGATGCGCGCCCGTGCCAAGGCGGGTCAGCTAAATGTATCGACGGAATATGCTGACCGGTCCTCTGTTTGAACGCCAATAGATGGTGCCCCTTATTTCATCCCTCTCACGGCGCTTCTATTCCGACCATTTCGGTGCCGGTGTAAAAAACGTCCGTGTTATCATAATCGACGAAATTCTTCATGCCGTCGGGCTCGATATGGTCGCGATAGCGGTCCCAGCCGGATGGGTCGGGGAAGTATAGTTCCGCCATGCCGGCATAGGTTTCGCTGCTGGGATCCAGGCTGTGGCTGACCACATAGCGAAAGCCGCCCACCGCCTCCATTGTGTTGCGGACATTGGGGACGTGTTCGTTCAGCCAACAATCAAAAAATTCCCCACTGTCCTTACCGGCCTTGAGGGCGACCAGGAACGTGACTTTGAAAAACCCGCTACGGGTACAGGGGAAGGGCGGGTTCAGGGTCAGGGGGTTCAGGGGCAGGGCACCGTCCATGATGACATATTCCCGCGTTGCCCATGGCCAATAGGGCGCCGCCCGTTCCTGAAAGCTGTCGGCGGGAACCTCACCATGGGCGGATGTTGACGGCGGTGGGGCCTGGTCAAACCAAAGCTGCGCCATACCATCCCAAGGGTGGGGCTTGTCATGCTGGGGGTCGAACAAGATGCCAAGATATCGCGATGCAGTCAGGCTGGCCGTTGCCCCGCCTTGTTCATTGCGGGCGATGACGGCAGGCATGTGATTGGCAAACCAGTGGACGATCAATTCTTCCCGGCTGGCATGCGCCCGGCGCTTGATCAGATATATCATCTTGGCACCCGGCGTCGCTTGGGGAGTCGCTGTGGGCGTCGCTTGGGATACTGATGGCGTCATGCTGTCATCCTCACTTTTTTATGTGTTGTAGAATGTGCCGCCAAACAACCAGGTTTCGTCGTCTGTGTTGTTGCGAATAGGCAGGCTCATGGTTTCTATTTGCAGATGCTGTAAATCCATATTGTGCGGTTTCAAGCGAAAATATCGCGGCCTGCCAGAGGCCGCAATTTCATTGCTGATTTGGATCAGATGCTCCACATGCTCGGGATCATTAAAATCCCTTAGTGTCTCTCCTGTTCGGTCAATGCTGAAGCGGGCGACAATTTCCGTTCCCAGCAGCCGATAACGCCAATCGGTGTTTCCTTCGACTGGTTCCAGAACGAAAACATGCTTGGCAAGACCCGACCGTGCCAGCTCCGGCAGTTTAAAATCGCGCCAAAAGGGCAGGCCTTGGGCCGCTGACATCTTTTCTTCATAGTAGGCCGCCAAGGCGCACGCCAGCGGCATTTCCGGTGCCTCCATCGGCACTAGTTCCAAATAGGGTAATCCCGTTCCCAGATATTTGCCGTCGCTATAAGGCATGCCGCTCAGATCGATATCGTGGTTACTATGATGCGGTGTTTTTGAAGCTGTCCCGCTCTGCCACGCGGGCGAAATAGGCTTGCAAATTCGGGCTGTTCGCCATGTTTTCCTTACCCTCGGGGAAGGTTTGGACCCCCGCCAGCATGGGCACAAGGAAGCAGTCGGCCATGCTAAAGCTGTCACCGCCCAGATATCCGTCTGCGACGGCAGCATCCAAAAATTTGAACATTTTAGGCAGGCGTTTGACCGTCTGGTCGATGACGTCGCGAACCACGTTGCCGTCCTTGTCCTTGTGGAAGGCGTATTCGACGACATATTTGCGCATGATCATCTGATCGACAGTGGTGTTTACGGTCATGATCCAGCGGTTCACGACCGCCGCCGCCCGGGGTTCAGTGGGCACCAGGGCGGGGCCGTCAAAGGCCGTGTCGATGTAGTGCGCAATGGCATAGCTTTCCACCAGGTCCAGGCCGTCGTGGCGCATGACGGGGATGTAGCCGAAGGGATTGATGGCTTTGACCTCGTCCGAATGGGGCATGGCGGCGATATGCTCGTATGGCACGCCCTTTTCCTCTGCCACCATACGCACGGTGCGGACAAAGTTAGAGCGCGGGAAGCCGATAATTTCTAAAGCCATGAGGTGTCTCCATTCGAATAATTTTTATCCAGTGGCAGACATTGTTGGCCGGAATGATGGCCCGTGGCAAGACTATAACGCTATATCTTGGCACCCTTCATCAGAATTGCTTTGACGGCCTTGTTTGCCCCCTCACGAAAGGCCACGGCGTCCGGGTGCATGTCTGATTGGGGTCGGGGTACGGTGTCGAAATGGTTGTAGCGATCCTCACCCCGAACTAAAAGGGACGTGGTGCGTCCGCCGATCTGTTTGCAATAGGTAGGAATATAACGGATCACGAAACCGTGCCGGGGTACTTCTGTGCGGTTCGGCTCCGACCCGTGGACGACCAGGACATGGTGCAGGGACATCTCGCCCGGCTGCAGTACGATATCCACTGCATTGTCTTCGTCAACATCGACATCCAGCGCCTGACCACGGCTGAGAAGATTGTCGGCCTTATAGGTATCGCTGTGGCCCAGCTGTCCCTGAATATGGGTGCCCGGTGACATCCGCATACAGCCACTTTCCGGCGTGGAAGGCGTCAGGGCGATCCAGGCGGTGACGATGTCCGCCGGCTCCAGCCCCCAATAGGTTGCGTCCTGATGCCAGGTGACGAAACTGGGATCATTTGCCGGTTTGGAAAAGAACGATGATGACCAGCATAGAATATCCGGGCCCAGGACATCTTCCACATGGTCCAAAACGCATGGGTCATTGACCAGATCGAACAGTTCGGGAAAAACAAAATGCGAATTGGAACCCAACAGTCCCTTGGCCTCATCGCCATAGGTCTCATAGATGCCGGCAATTTTGTCAGCTAGGTGGCTGGCCCGTTCCGCTGACATGACCCGGATCGGGCTAAGGAAACCCTGCGCCTGATACGCCTCATGCGCCATCGCCGCAGCTGTCTTTGTCTCTGGCATTGTCTCCGGCATAGCGAATGCTCCAATATCAATACTTTACGCGGGTATGATAGAAGGCCAGTGGGTGTGGTGTAAACCGGTGGTTGATCTATTCTCCACCGGGCAAGGGCACGCTGGCTGTCTTTGTGGCGGCAACGATGCCGGCGGCCTGATAGTCAGTGCCGGTAACACGAAAACCGCCTGCTACTTCTGCGGCTGTATCGCCGCCGCCGCCATAGAAGGCACCATTGATTGCCAAGGTACGATCCTCGCCGCCACCGCTAATCGCCACACCAAATGTGCCTTGGGATCCGGCAACGCCGGTGCGGGTATATGTCTCGCCGTCAAAATCCGGGACGGTAATGGAATAGCTATAGCTGCCGGGGCCGTTGAAATCGACAACCTGCTCATAGCTGCCAGCGGCCAGATAAAGCTGCCCTGCATTGATGACGCTGCCGATCAAGTGGCCCTGATAGGTTGCGCGAATGCCAGTCGGCAGAGTGCAACCATTGCAAATATCGCCGCCTGCGACCCAGGTCGCCAGATGAATTCGAGCGTTTTCGTCACCAGCCGAGCCATCGAAATGGGTGCCGCCCCAGAAGCCCCACTTAACGTACTCGCATACGCAAAGTTCGGTGCCGTCGGGCAGGAAGTTGTTGCTGTCGAAATAGTTCGACGTGACGAGGTAGAATTTTGCATCGCCGTCGACTTGATTTGTCAAAAAGCCGCCTGTATTGAATGAACTGATTAAATCCGGATTCTCAATCGCCGCGAATGTGTCGTCATCCAGATAGACGCTTTCAGCGCCTGCCGTGCAGGGGCTGTTGGTACAGCCAAAATAAACAGCAACATCGTTGCCACGGTCGTCAAACAGATCGAGCAAATGAAATTCGGCACTGAAGGATCGTTCCGATGCGTCAAATGTCAAAAAGACATCGCTGGGGAAGATGCCATTGGGATTTGGCGTTTCATTGCAACAGGCCCCGTCATTCTCGAATACGAAGGGACGATCGCTTCCCGTGGCCAGTTCACCGTCAAACAACACATACTGTGCCACACCGGCGGCATATCCACGCAATTGCGTCAGGGTGCGGCTTCCCGTGGTGCCTGACGTCGCCGTGGCAATGACCGCCGGTCGGAACATTGCTGCATTTGAGGGGTCTGTCTGGAAATGCTCGTTTGCCCCGCCGCTGCCCGCAATAAGGGTGAAAGCGTTTGGTGCCGCAGTGCCAAAAAAGGCGTTGCTCCCGTCTTCGACCGAACTGCGTTCCGTCTCAGCCGTGGACGAAAAACCGAAAACGGTTTCCGTGCCGGGCGCTTGGGAGGTGCCGCGCATCTCCGCAAAAAGTTCGGCGGATGACGGATTGTCTCGGTCCAGTACATAGCCAACGAATACGCCCGCGGCAGAGGTTTGGCCCGGGCCCGAACCCTCGACAGCAATACGCCAGCCGGCAAACGGCGGCAAGTCTCCGGCACTCCAATCGATGAAGGCACCACCTTCGCCCGGTGGGACGCCGCTGCCGCCGGAGATGCCACGCACGAACGGTACGGAGGACCCCAAGACAAAATCGGGCCGCAAGGCATAGTGCATCGTCGTGGCAGTTCCCAGCGCCGGTGCCGGCGTTGGCAGGCCGGCCCATGCCATGACACGAATGTCGTCGTCCTCAAGTAGGGTAAACTCATAGATAAGAAAGTCCTGGCTGGGCAGCAATGTGCCGAAGCCGGTGACGGGGGCGTCCAGGATTTGGCTTATGGGAAAGGTGCCGGCTTCGACCACGCCAATGTCAAGGTCGTCTCCCACCCGCGCCGTAAAAAAGCCATCGAGAACGATACCGCCTTCGACCGGGAAGTCTGCTTCATAGCCAATATCCGCAGTCTCATTAAACACAGTTAAATAGAGGCGCCCGGCCCAGTTCCCTGGCAGGGTCAACGGCACAGCGACTTCTATCGGCACCTGGGGCTCCACTATCACCGGGGGCTCCGTTATCACGGGTTCCAGCACGACTGTCGGTTCCAGTAATGGCGGCAGCCCTAATTCCGATGGCGGAATACAGTTTGTTTGGCCGATCTCGGCGCATATTGGCAGTGGTTCGATAGGCGTTTGGCTTGCATCTTTAAGAATGCCTTCACCCTCGGTTTCAAGCCCGGCAATGGCACCAAGCGGCGCGCCTCCAGGCCCGGCCGATGTGACGCTATTGGGATTATTATCCGAGCCAAGACTGGCCATCTGACTGTTCGCCACGTCATCATCGCCAACCGCCGGCCCGCCGCCCGCCGGCGCGATTGCCGCGAGTTGTTCCGGTGTCTGTTCGCCGTCATCGCCTGGTGGGGGTGTTTGCGGCTCTTCCAACGCTGCCAGCGCCTGGTTCAGTTGGGCTTGTGTCGCCTTTTGCGGTGACGACACGCCGCCGCTGTTTTGGGAAATCATAAAGCCGGGGCGGGTGATGGATTGGGTCTGGTTCCCCACCTGCATGGTGACCCGATCGCCGTACAGCATAGTTGCAGCGGCAGGCGGCAGGGTCTGGCCGTTATTTTGTGCCGCTGCAATTTGCTGTGGCGTGTTAACTTGCACGATGGCGACGCCACCGCGGATACCGATCACGGCGGTCGGGGCCTTGAACAGCACGGCGTTCTTCTTGGAGATCCTGCCGCCGACAAAGCGAAACAGGCCCTTGGAAACGTTGACGACAAGTTCGCCTTCCTTTGCCTCGGAATCATAGACGAATTTGTCCAGACGCAGCGAGGCATTTGGCCCGATGGAGATGGTGGAGCCGTCTACGAACAACAAATGTGTCTGGCCGGTGGCACCGGTTTCGATCTGCTCATTAGCTTGCAAGTCCAGGCCAACCTGCAAAATCCGCGCCTCCGCACCAGGTGGGGTGCCGTGGGCTGCTGGACGTACCGCCGCCGGCACACCGATTTTCGGTAATCCCGCGGTTGCAGGGCCTGCTATAGCCAGCAGCAATGACAGGCCAATAGCGGTCCTGAAAATCATACGCGTTGCACTAAACATCACACCCCAACCCTTTGTCTGACGAGCCTACCCCCATAATACCCTTAATTATTTTTTTACCATAATATACGACATGGCAAATTCGAGGCAATGCATATTCATGGTTAACGCCAGGACGAATTTTGCCGGCGATAGATTGGTGATATGTGTCGTAATATCAGTTGAACAATAATTCGGGATGCTCAATCATGAAATTCGGTTACTTCACGCTATCGGATAACGCCTATCCGGATAATCCGCGCAGCGCTAACCAGTTCGTGGCTGAAATCAGGGCCCAGGCCATATTGGCGGATCAATTGGGCTATCACTCCGCCTGGATCGGGGAACATCATTTTGACTCCCTCGGGGTAAATTCCCGTCCCGGCACCTTGTTGGCCAGCATTATCCCCGAAACCACGAATATTCGCCTGGCCCCTGCGGTCAGTGTCCTGCCCCTGCATCACCCCCTGCACGTGGCGGAGGAATGGGCGACGATTGATCTGATCTCCGGCGGGCGGGTGGATTTTGCCGCCGGGCGTGGTTATGACGCCCGGGAGTTCGCACCCTTTGGCGCGCCTTTTATGGATTCAGCCGAGATATTCGAGGAGGGAATGGAAGTGGTCCTCAAGGCCTGGAACTCGCCGGGCCCCTGGTCCCACAAGGGGCGGTTCTACGACATCCCCACGATGGAGATGACGCCAAAGCCCGTGCAACAGCCGATCCCCTTTTATGTCGCTTCATTCTCCGAGACCTCCGCCGATATGGCGGCTAAACATGGCCTGAATATCATCTACGCACCTTTTGCCGCCGGTATGGTCTATGGCGGGTTGGAGCCTGCGGTGGAGAGCTATCGGGAAAAGTGCCAGGCGCGGGGCAACAAGCCGGGCCGGGCCATGTGCAGCTATTTCATCCATATTGCCGACGATCCCGGGTCGGAGGACTATGGCCGGGAGTGCCAGATGGATTATTTTCGTCATTGTGTTCTGCCCGCCTTTCCCGATGACCTGGCCAAGGCACCCCCCACCATGCACTATTTCATGGATATCGTGGCTATCCTGCAGAATATGAAAAAGGAAGATTTGGGTGAACGTTCCATACTAATCGGCTCCCCGGCCAAGATCATCGATAGCCTGAAACGGGTGGAAGCCGCCGGGATTGAGGAGGTCATTTTGTACTTCAACGTCGGCAACAAGCCTGATGGAATGGTGCGTGAGCAGATGCACCGCTTTCAAGAAGAGATAGCGCCGGCCTTCAACTAGAGTCTAAACTGGCGGACGTTGAATTTTCCAATGTCGGGAGCCATCCATGAACATCATGCCTAATTCCGCCGCCGCGCGGGACATCGCCTATTATATCCATCCGCAAACCAATCTGCGCCGCCATGCCGAAGTTGGCCCGGTTATCGTCAGCCACGGTGACGGCGTCTATGTGACGGACGAAAACGGCAACCGTTATATGGAAACGGTGGCGGGTTTGTGGTGTGCGGCGTTGGGTTTTTCCGCCAACGAACGGATTGCCAAGGTGGCTTATGATCAGATGCGCAAACTTGGCTATTATCATACCTATCGCCACACCGCGAACGAGAGCAGCATCGACCTGGCCGAAAAACTGATCCAGCTGGCACCGGTGCCAATGTCCAAGGTGTTGTTCCAATGTTCCGGCTCGGAAGCCAATGACACGGCGGTGAAGCTGGCCTGGTATTATCAGGCCGCCATGGGCCGGCCTGACAAAATCAAAATCATTGGCCGCGAGAGGGGCTATCACGGCAGTACCATTGCCTCCGTCAGCGTCTCGGGCAAACCGGACATGCACGCGGATTTTCCCCTGCCATTGCCCATGATGCGGCATACGGAGTACCCCCATTATTATCGCCAGCATAGGGATGGGGAGAGCGAGGAGGAATTTGCCACCCGTATGGCGGAGGCGTTGGAAAATCTGATCCTGGCGGAAGGGCCCGACACGGTTGCCGCCTTCTTTGCCGAGCCTGTCATGGCCGCAGGCGGTGCCATCGTGCCGCCAAAGACCTACTTCGCCAAAATGCAGGCGGTCTTGAAAAAGTATGATGTGTTATTCATCGCTGACGAAGTGGTCTGTGGATTTGGCCGCACGGGCAGTTGGTGGGGCAGCCAGACCTTTGATTTACAGCCCGACATGATTTCCTGCGCCAAGGCTCTCTCGGCGGCCTATCAACCCATATCGGCCCTGATGGTGAATGAGAAAATTCACCAGGCCATGCTGGCCCAAAGCGACAAGCTGGGGGCTTTTGCCCATGGTTATACCCACGCGGGCCACCCGGTCACCACGGCGGTGGCCCTGGAGGTCATCAATATCTATGAGGAAATGGATATTGTTGAGAGGGCCCAGCGGGTCGGCGGACGCATGTTGTCCGGTTTGCAGGCTTTGGCGGCGCACCCGATGGTGGGCGATGTGCGGGGCGTCGGCTTTTTGGCAGGTATGGAACTGATGGCGGACAAGGCCACGCGAACCCCGTTCGAGGCGGGTACGGCAGGTGCCGCAGCCGACAAGTTCGGGCGTCAGAATGGCCTGATCCTGCGGGTCATTGGTGATCGTCTGGCCTTTGCCCCGCCGTTGATTATCACCGAGGATGAAGTCGACCATATGTTGGCGATGTTGTCCAAAACCCTTGATCAAGCGCACGCGGAGCTGACGACGGCATAATGATCCGGGTTGCCTTTGACATCGGTGGCACGTTCACCGACTTCGTTCTGAGTGATGGCGGAGAAGATGGCGGGGCCAGTCATTTTCTCAAAGTCCCGTCGACACCCAAAGACCCCAGCCAGGCCGTGCTGGCGGGGCTGGATGTTCTCTTCCGCCAAGCTGATATCGGGGCTGATATCGGGGCCGAAGCCGTTGACAGCGTCCTCCACGCAACCACCGTGGCCACCAATGCCGTGCTGGAACGCAAGGGGGCAGCAACCGGTTTGATCACCACAGATGGTTTCCGTGATGTCTTGATCATTGGCCGGCAAAAACGCTTCGAGACGTACGATCTGTATATTGAAAAGCCTGAACCGCTGGTGCCCCGCCGGCATATATTTGAGGTGCTGGAGCGTCTGGATCACAACGGCGATGTGGTGCTGTCCCTGGATATGGCCTCCGTCGACCGGGCCATTGATGCCCTGGTTGCCGCAGGCCGGGAAACAGTGGCGGTATCCCTGCTGCACGCCTATGCCAATCCGATCCACGAACAGGCCATCCGGGCCCGTATTCATGAACGCGCGCCGGGGCTGTCGGTCTCTATCTCATCCGAAGTCGCGCCGAAATTTCGTGAGTACGAACGGACCAACACCACCGCCGCCAATGCCTATATCAAACCCATTGTCGAACAATACATCACCCAGCTGCAGGGTGCTTTGGCACAACTTGGCTTCACCAAAGATTTGTTTGTGATGCAATCCAGCGGCGGCTTGGTGTCCCCCACTATCGCCAAATCCTATCCCATCCGGATTATCGAATCCGGGCCTGCCGCCGGCGTCCTGATGGGCGGCATCGTTGGTAAAAGTGAGGGCCGGGATCACGTCATCACCTTCGATATGGGCGGTACCACGGCCAAACTGGGGGCGGTAGATAATGGCGCGCCGGCGATCATGCCGACGTTTGAGATCGACCATGTGCGCTATAAAAAGGGCAGCGGCCTGCCCATTAATGTCCCGGCTGTGGAATTGTTGGAGATCGGTGCCGGCGGCGGCTCCATCGCCCGGGTCGATATGGGTATGATTGCCGTGGGCCCGGAAAGTGCGGGGGCTGATCCGGGGCCCATATGCTATGGCCGGGGTGACCGCAACCGCGACACCTGGGCCCCGACGATCACCGATGCCAACCTGGTGTTGGGCTATATTGATCCTGACTGGTTCAACGGCGGGACCATGCGCTTGGACAAGGCTGCGGCTGAGGCCGGTATCATGGCGGCAATTGGCGAAAAGTTGGATTTAGACCTGGGCCAGGCTGCCTGGGGTATTCATCTTGTTGCCACCATGAACATGGAAAATGCCCTGCGCATTGTTTCGGTAGAGCAGGGGCGCGATCCCAGGCGTTATGCCATGATCGCATTTGGCGGTGCCGGGCCATTGCACGCTGCACGTCTGGCCCGTGCGGTGGGTATCCCAACGGTGATCGTGCCCCATGGCGCCGGTGTCGGGTCCGCTATTGGGCTGCTACAGGCAGCCCCCCGTATAGATGTTTCCATGACCAGGGTGATGGAATTGAATGGCGATGCGGGGCCCGCCATCGCCGCTGTCTATGAGGAATTGGAAGCCAGGGCGCGCAATGACATAGAACAATTCGGCAGTGCCGCAGCGCCGCAATGGTCGCGCCGGGGTTATATGCGCTATGCCGGGCAGGGCTTTGAGGTTCAGGTCGATTTGCCTGATGGTGCGATCGGGGATGACTTCGGTGATCAGGCCATCGCCGCCTTTAATCAGGCTTATATGCAAAAGCATAAATTCCTGGATCCCGAAGCCCGTATCGAGGCCGTGGATTGGACCTTGGTGGCGACCCTGCCCAGCGGTCATGAAGGCAGCCCGATCCGAAGTCATGAAACAGCGGACGAGGGAGCCCGCAGCGGCAGCCGCCCCGCCTGGTTCCCCGAGGCTGGCGGCTATGTCGAGACGCGGATCGTTAACCGCGCGGCCCTGGCCAAGGGTGAAACAATATCCGGCCCCGCGATCATCGAGGATCCTGACAGTACGACAGTGGTCCTGCCGGGAGACCTGGCGCGGATCAGCGAAAATGGCCATCTGATTATAGACGTTGAGGGGGCGGCATCATGACGCGTGATAAATCAGTGGACCCGATTACTCTGACCGTGATCTGGAATACCTTGATGTCCATTGCCGAGGAATTGGGCACCACTTTGCGCAACACCGCCTTTTCCGAAGGGGTGCGGGAGGGAGATGATTTCGCCACCGCCTTGTTCGACCGCACGGGACGCCTGATTGCCCAGGGCAATTTCAGCCCCGGCCATCTCGGCTCCATGACCGCCTGTGCCCGGCACGCTATCGAATACTTTCCGCCCGACACTTTGCGCCCCGGCGACAGCATTCTGTTGAATGACAGCTTCATGTGTTCCGGCCATTTCCCGGATACCTTTCAGGTCATGCCGATTTTTGTCGACGACGGCCTGGTTGGATATGTCGCCTGTTCCGCCCATCAGGTGGATATGGGCGGGGCGGCACCGGGCTCGCAAAAAGTTCATGGGGTAACGGAAGCTTTCCAGGAAGGTTTGCGCATTCTGCCCGTGCGTTTCGTCCGTGAAGGCCAGATTGACGAAGACATCCTGCGTCTGGTTCTGGGCAATGTACGCATGCCCGACAAAGTGCGCGGCGATTTGCTGGCGCAGCATACGGCGAATTTAAGTGCCGCCTCCCGCCTGCAACAACTGTTCCGCGAGCATGGCGATACGACCCTGGCGCAGGCTTACGAGATTATACTGGATCGATCCGAGGCCGCCATGCGCGCCGCCCTGGCAGCGGTGCCTCGCGGTACTTACAGTTTCGATGATTGTATGGATGATTACGGCCCGGGCACGGATCCCATCAAAATCTCCGTGGACATCACCTTTGACGGTGTCGGCGCGGTGGAGCTCGATTTTTCCCGCTCCTCCGACGCAGTACCTGCTGCCATCAATTCCTACATCAACTACACCCGCGCCTATGCCATCTTTGCCATCAAGGTTTTTTGCGATGCCCTGCAACCGCAGACAGAGGGCAACATGCGGCCCATTACCGTGACCGCACGGGAGGGGTCGTTTTTTAATCCGGCCTTCCCTGCACCTTCGGGCGGGCGGGCTATATTGCAGGTACGCATTTTCGATGCCATCAATGGTGCTATTGCCCAGGCCCTGCCACATAGGGCCATGGGGGCCTTTTCCCATTGGTCGAACCCCAATATTGGTGGCATCCATGATGATACCGGCCGGCCCTTCGTAATGTATGACCTTTCCCTCGCGGGTTACGGCGGGCGTCAGGGCAGGGACGGTGTTGAGGCATTAAGCCCGGTGATGAATTGCTCGAACATTCCAGTGGAGGTGCACGAGACCCATAACCCGGTCCGGATACGCCGCCTGGAATTCATCCCCGATACCGGCGGGCCCGGGCAATGGCGCGGCGGTTGCGGTCTACGCAAGGATATTGAACTGTTGAACTCCACCGCTGTTTTGTCGCACCTGGGCGACCGCCATCGTTTTCAGCCCTATGGCCTGTTTGGTGGCGGGCCTGGTGCCTTGGGCGAAACCTTTTTGAATCCGGACGGTAATGCGGAACCTTTGCATTCAAAGGGCATGTATGATTTGAAAAAAGGCGATGTGGTCAGTTTCCGCCTGTCGGGCGCGGGCGGCTACGGCCCGGTAGATGCGCGTGATCCTGAAGCCGTCAGGGAGGATATGGCTGACGGCTATATCACGGAGGAAGGGGCAAGGCATGACTACGCTTGGCAGGCCGAACCTAAGTAGGGATCAATGGTCGGCGCTGCTTGTCACCTCCAACTGGCGGGGGGCGGTGCACTTGGCCGGTCACCTGGGACTGCTGGCGATCACATCCACATTGATTTTGGCAAAGGTTCCCTTGTGGCCGGTACTGTTGCTGCCCCAGGGCATTTTACTGATCTTCCTGTTCGCGCCCCTGCATGAATCCGTCCACCGCACGGCGTTTCGCAGCAAATGGTGCAACGATGCGGTGGCATTCTTTTGCGGCTGGCTTTTGCTGTTGCCGCCGATCTGGTTCCGCTATTTTCACATCGCCCATCACCGCTTTACCAATCTGGCCGACAAAGACCCGGAACTGGCCATTGAAAAGCCCGATAGCCGGATCGAATATATTGTCTATTTGTCCGGCATTCCTATTTGGGCCTCGCGATTTCAGGATCTGCTTGGTCATACCCATGGCCGGAATATCGGTGAATTTGTCCCACGCAAGGCACAGAACCACGTTGCAATGGAAGCGCGATGGTTTCTGGCCCTTTACGTCATTGCCTTTGCCCTCGCCGGTGAACAGTTATTGCTGATTTGGGTCTACCCGGCCCTTATTGGGCAGCCGTTTCTGCGGGCATTTTTATTGGCGGAACATTGGCAATGCCCGCAGATCCCCGATATGCTGGCCAACACCCGGACAACATTCACTACCGCCGCTATGCGCAAGCTCACTTGGAATATGTGCTACCACGCGGAGCATCACGCCCAAAAGGCAATACCGTTCCACAAATTGCCGGAATTCCACCGCCATACGGCACCGCACTTGAAGGTAACCCAGGGTGGCTATTTCAACCTGCACAGAGCTATATGGCGGGGTTTTCCGTAATTAGTGCTTTTTCATCTTGCCATGGGTGTTGTGGTCGCCGTGGCCACCGTGACCGGATTTAGTTTCGGCATTCATAGCACCGACGCCCATAATCCGGACATCGACAGTGACGTCGCCCGCCTTGGCGAAATGCAGGGTTAAGGGAAAGCTGCCGCCTTTCTTCAGGGCATGTTTCAACTTCATCAACATGACGTGGTAACCGCCTGGCTTCAACATGACCATTTCGCCCGCAGGAACGTCCAGGCCGTGAACTTCGCGCATTTTCATGACGCCGTTCTCGTTGCTGTGGCCATGTATGGCTGCCTTTTTTGATACGGGGGTTTCAGCCCCCGTCAATTGATCGTCTGTGGCACCGCCTTTGATCATAAGGTAGGCCCCGCCATTACGCGGCTGGCCCGGTGTGGCGCGGGCCCAGGGGTTGGTGATGGTGATGTCGCCGGCCTTGTATTCCATGGCGGCCGACGGCGTGATGGCAAGTGTGATGAGTGATAGCGCCAGAGCGCCCGCTGTCAGTAGGGTCTTCATGTTCAGATACCTCGAATAAGTCCAAAAAAAACAAATTGTGTTGGATTATGCGAAGTGAGGTGGCCCCCGGGCCGGATGATTGCGCTGAGGTGCGGTCTTGGGTGTTTCGAATTGTTGGAGGCGGTGGTGCGCCGGATTTCTGCTCGCCTCAATAGGGGTGGATGCGGCAAGGGGGACGGTACAATGGCTGCAACCCGCACAGGCCGTACAATCGTGGCCGCCAAACGCCCGATCCTGTTGTTCCTGGGAGGGGACGGGCCTGCCGTCTTCGCTCAGGCGAATGGATTTGTAGCCATTTGGCGTGCAAATGATGATGCTTTCGCTGCCATCCACGGCGACGGCCATGGCCATCGCGGGCAGCAAGGCGTTAAGGCACAAAGACAGGGCCGCGATCCACACAATGGTGCGGCGGATTGATCCGTAGAATTTGAGCTGTCTTTTTAGCATCTTGCTGAGGATTTACGGTGCCACCGCAACAATTGCAATGATCTAGAACAATTGGCTCGACGCCCTTGCAATTTTCTCCCCGAAGCCGGAGTCTTGGGTAAAGCAATATGACACTCTGGGGGTGCCTATCATGGCCAAAGAACTTCTATTCGGAATTCAAACCAACGGCATTCGTCATGGTGAGGCGGATGGTATGCCTGATATCGATACTCGGTTTGCCATGGTGCGTGACGCGGGCGTTTTCGATTATGTCGATAAAACGCCGGATCCTCACGAAATAGAAGATTTTCGCGCTGCCGCCGCCAAATATGGCCTGCCTGTGCGGGGCAGCGGCTGGTTCTATAAAATCGGCCAGGACGAGGATCTGTTGGCGAAAAACCTGGCCGTCGCGGGTGATCTCGGCTCGACCGTGCACAATGTCCAGGTTCTGGCCCGGAACACGTCCGGGGATTTGGTCAGCGATAAGGAGATCGCTGATTTTTACGAGCGTGCGGTGGCGCTGGGTGACAAACAAGGCGTGATGCCCTGCCTGGAAGTGCACGTAAACATGTGGTCCGAGGATTTTCGCCGCGTCACTCCTGTTGGCAAAAAGATCGAAGCGCGCGGGCTGCCTTTCCGCATGACCTTGGATCATAGCCACGTAATCTTCAAAATGGACAATCCGAAAGAACAGGACGTGCTGGATATTCGCGGCGATGTGGAAGCGGGAAAATTGGTGTTGGATCCCTTCAAGGACGGCGATGTCTGCAGCGAATGGGTCGCCAACAACTGGGTCGGCCATTGCCATGCCCGCGCCGCCATCCCGAATAATCCCCTGAACCTGGATGCCAAAGACGATGCGGGTAATCACGGCAGGGGCATCCAATATCCCTTCGTTGAACCCGCCCCAGGTGCCTATCACAGCCCCTGGCGGAGGGAGGCACTAGAGCCGTGGAAGGAAGTCGTACGCGGCTTGTTGGCCCACCATGCCCAGCACGACGACAGCCCCCTGGGCCAGATTTCAACCGAATTCATCCCTAACCTGGATTATGGCGAAGGCTGCCGCTATTCCCTGTTCGAACAGGCCATCGCCTGCGTCGAATGGATGCGCGGTGAATGGGCCGTGGCGCAAAAGGCGGCGTAGTTTAACCTATAAAATGGTTTAGCTGCCGGTCTTCACGGCCTTCCAATAGTCGGAGTTCAGAACTTTCATCAGGCGATCATGCTGACCCTGCATGCAATAGCGCATATCGCCCTGTACAGACTGGTTCGCGTAGAAACGGCATAAATCAAAGGCGTTTTGGGCCAGATGAGCGGCATCGGGAGAAAGGCCGTCATCGCGGGCCTGGGCCATGAGGCCACGCCAATGTTCCGCTGTCGCGTGGGCGTTATCTTCCACCTTGGGCAGATAATTGACCAGTCGATTGGTCACATGGGCCGCGGCCATGCCGGTGGAGTTTCGATCAACGACATAGTTGCCGACGGGGCGCAGCTCCGTCTCCACCAAGGCCAATTCATCCGCCGTGATGGGATTGTCGTCACCCTGTTCTGCCTCTGGTGTCAGGGTGATATTGTTCGCGAGGGCAAGGGAGACGGATTTCAGGCCCAGGCGTTGCACCAGGCCGGGGGCCAGGCTGATGCTGACCGCAGAATGGCTGCGTAGGGACTGAAAGCGCAGGTCCTTGTGCGGCGACAGGGCTATGGCTTTGCCGTTCCTGTCAATGGCAGTTAGTGCAATGCGGCTTTTTTCCGTCAGGAAATAGTTGGTACCCCGCACGGGTGCGTGTCGTTCCGGCTGCAGGCAATAGGTGGTGAATTCGGCGCTGCATTTATCCCCCGCACAAGCCAACTGTATCGGCGATGATGTCGCGACCAGGGCCAGGGCCTGGGGTGCCGCGTCTGCTACCCTTGGCACAAAGGAAATCGCCAAAAGCGCCAAACCTGCTGCCAAACCTATCATAGTGGAACGCGCAATTTTACGTGTGCAATCAGGTGACATGATGATCTCCCCAAAGTTGAGCCAGAGCTGGACCGGAGCCAATTTGGCACCACCCGAAAACCGCCCCGAACGACCATGCAGGTACGGCCATCGAGTGGTTCGGTTATATTATGACAAATAATTGCGAAAAGCCAGACTTCATCTGCGTCCGGGTTGTCCGGTCGGTACCGTCTATGTTTGTTGCTGCCGGGCTGACCAGAGCCTGCCCGCGACCATAATTATGGTCAAATAAGTAAAGGACGCTGCCAAGGCAGCGGCGGTACCTAAATAGACCCCCACCAAGGGAAAGCTGTAGCGGACAGTCAGGATGTAAAAGATGATTGAACCCATCCCGAGAGGGAAATTGCGGATGATCGCATGCGTGCTGGGCGCGCCATAGGTCGTGTGGATGATCAACAAGGTGGGCAACAGCGCGGTGGGGAAACCCACCAACAAGCCGGTCCAGCGGCTGCCCAGACTCTCCGCCAGGGCGATGACGATGGTGATCATGGTAGCCGCCATGCCGCCACGCAGAAACAGCAGGCGGGCGGTAAAGCGAACGGGCCGGCTTACCTTGATGAATTCGATATGCCGCAGGATCCATAGGGCCAGGCAAATGACGATCATGGTCAGGGCGGTGGCCGTGAACACGGTAAAAGGAATGGCCATCTGGGCCAGGGCAACGGCCAGAAACGCCAATGTGGCGGCTGTGGTACCGGCTATGACGGAATAGGTGGTAAACCTTGCTGAGGCCCAATAATAAGCCAGCACAAATACGACAGTGCCGCTAAAGGCCGCGATGGCATGGGGTATGCTCGCCACAATGAAGGGTATGCCCATATCGCGCCCGACAAAGAAGAAGAACAATACCGCGCTAAGGGGCGCGCCAGCCAGAATGCCGGCGACGCGGGTGCTGACCCGTTCCGCGATGGCCGATATCCCCAAGACAATTATGGCGGACCATAGGGCTTTGATGAGCAGGGATGTTTCGTGGGGATTGTCCATTGCTCCAGGTTTACCACATCGTATGTCTGGTGAAACGCCGGGCTTGCATTTTTCGTCTCAAAACCTGACTCTAGCTAGCAGTATGAGCACACATCGGGGACATCATGATAGCGGTCGTATAACGGCTGTTCTGGGACCGACGAATACCGGCAAGACCCACTTGGCCGTGGAACGCATGCTGGGGCATCGCACTGGTATCATTGGCTTGCCCCTGCGTCTGCTGGCGCGGGAAATTTATGATCGCGTGGTCGCCCAAAAAGGCGTTGGCGCTGTTGCCCTGGTCACGGGCGAAGAAAAAATCATTCCCAACCGGCCCAACTATTTCGTCTGCACGGTCGAGGCGATGCCCCTGACCTGGCGGGCGGATTTTCTGGCCGTGGATGAAATTCAGCTTTGTGCGGACCCCGAACGGGGCCACGTCTTCACGGACCGGTTGCTGCGTGCCCGTGGTGACCATGAGACTATGTTCCTCGGTGCTACCACCATGAAGCCGATCATTCGGCGGTTGTTGCCTGAGGCAGAATTTATTGAACGCCCGCGCTTTTCCAAGCTTTCATACGCGGGGGAAAAGAAGCTTTCCCGCCTGCCCAGGCGCAGCGCCATTGTCGCCTTTTCCTCCGCCGATGTTTATGCCTTGGCAGAATTGATGCGCCGGCAACGGGGTGGCGCGGCAGTGATCATGGGCGCGTTAAGCCCGCGTACCCGCAATGCCCAGATCGCCCTCTATCAATCGGGCGAGGTTGATTATCTAATCGCCACGGATGCCATCGGCATGGGCCTGAACATGGACGTGGACCACGTGGCCTTCGCAGCCCAGCGTAAATTTGACGGCATGGGCCATCGCCCATTGTGGCCTAACGAAGTTGGACAGATCGCGGGCCGGGCGGGCCGGCATATGAACGACGGCACATTTGGTGCCACCTCCGCCGCCGGGCCGTTCAGCGCGGAAATGGTTGAGTTGGTGGAAAACCACCGCTTTCCAGCCATCAAGGGCCTGCAATGGCGAAATGCCGGGTTGGAGTTTCAGAACCCCGCCGCCCTGATGGCCAGTTTGCGCCAGGCCCCGCCACGGGATGATCTGCGCCTGGCCATTGAAGCCGATGACAGCGTGGCCCTGTCCGCCCTGTTGGTGGATAGCGCGATTCGCGACAAGGTGCGCAGTCCGGCCATGGTGCGCCAGCTTTGGGATGTCTGCCGCATTCCCGATTTTGCCAAGACCCTGCCTGAGGCCCATCATCGTATGTTGAACCGGATATTCCGCTTTCTGGCCACGGAGAATGGAAAGATCCCGGAAGACTGGATCGATCGACACATGCGCCGCCTGGACCGCACAGACGGGGATATCGATACTTTGGCGGGCCGTATCGCCCATGTGCGAACCTGGACCTATGTCTCCCATCAAGGAGAATGGCTGGATGACGCCCGCCATTGGCAGGAACGCACCCGTGGGGTGGAGGATGCGCTTTCCGACGCCCTGCATGCGGCCCTGACCCAACGCTTTGTCGATCGTCGGACAACGGCCCTGTATCGGGGCCTGAACGCCCGCCGGGACCTCCTCGCCGCTGTCACGGCTGATGGTGAGGTTTTGGTGGAAGGGCAGTATGTCGGCCGCCTGCAGGGCCTGACGTATGAACCCGATGCCGCCGCCGATGTAGCTGAAGGCCGCGCGCTGCGAACAGCCGCCAACCGGGTTCTGGCGCGGGAGATCAGCCGCCGGGCCGTCAAATTGGCGGCGGCGGAAGGGGATGCGGTCAGCTGGCGGGATGATGATCTTCTGTGGTGGGAAGGTGCCCCTGTGGCGCGCCTGGGCCAGGGCACCACGAGTTTGGAGCCCCGGGTTGAAATCCTGCCCATTGATCACCTCGACGGTGCCTTGCGCGAAAGGTGCCGCCACCAATTGCAGACCTGGCTGCGGGCTCATATCAAAACCGGTTTGTCGCCGCTGTTGAAATTGTCAGCGGCAAAATTTGAAGGTGCCGCGCGGGGGCTGGTTTTTCAGCTGGTGGAGGCCCTGGGCATTCTGCCACGGGATCAGGTCGCGGATATGCTGGCGGATCTGACACCGAAAGACCGCGCGCAACTGCATCGCCTGGGCGTTCGCCTGGGCTATCGCGATGTATTTATGCCCACCCTGCTGCGTCCGGCCCGGATGCTGGTTCGCAACCACCTTTGGCATCTGGCGCATCCAAAGCAGGGACAGCCCGCACCCCTTATGCCGGAAGCCGGGCGGGTCACGGTGACCCTGTCCCCCAGTTCGCCGGATGCACAGCGTGAAAGTTATCTTGCCACCGTCGGGTTTCGTCCGGTCGGTGATTTTGCCGTCCGGGTCGACATATTTGATCGCTTGGCCGGGTTGGCCCATACGGCTGCCAAGGGGGGTGCCTTCCCGATCAGCCACGAGATGCTATCCCTGCTGGGCCGTGGCCGGGAGGCAATGGATCAGCTGCTGTTGGAGTTGGGCTATAAGGGCGAGGGCGCGATTGAGGCCCGGCACTATCGCTATATTCGGCGGAAGGCAAAAAAACCGAAAAATGCGAAGCGTTCCAGCACCGAGACTGTATCGGCGTTTGCCGATCTGCGCCATCTGTTGCGCCGATAAAATGGTGGCGGTGATGCAGGTATGAGCGAGACACAGCGTCTGGACAAATGGTTGTGGTTTGCCAGGTTTTTCAAAAGCCGGACCTCAGCCGCCAAGGCCTGCAATGGGGGCAAGGTACGGATCAACAGCCAGATCGCTGCCAAGGCATCCGCCACGATAAAACTCGATGATGTCCTGACCTTTCCCCGGGGGCATCATGTTCGGGTCGTGAAAATTCTGGACCTGGGTCAGCGCCGGGGCCCGGCACCGGAAGCCCAGGGCCTGTACGAAGACCTGGCCCCGCCTGTTGTCGATGAAGATGCACGGCGCAAGGCAGCGGAGGAAGCGGCCATGGGACGCCCCGCAGGTGCGGGCCGGCCAACCAAGCGGGACCGCCGGGCCGTGGACCGTCTGCTGGATCGGTAGTTTTCTTCCAAAGGGCGTGCACTATGCAACGCGCGCGCCAGGAGACGCCCGCTATGGTACGTCCGCTAGGGGACGCGCAAGGCGTAGACCGTGTTGCCCATGTTTGCGATCAGGGACGGCAGGATGGCTTCGACAAGGGTGAAGTCATCGGCGTCCGCCGCTTTGAAAACAATTTTCGCCTGCCAAATTTGATTTCGCTCGGCGTTGGCGAGGCTAACCGTTAGATGACGCGCACGCCGGGTTGGCGATGTTTTATCCGTCGTAGCCTTCCAACGCATAGTCAGATCGACATTTTCGGAACTGCTGCTGCTGCCGCCGTCGCCGCGCAGTTGAAATTGCGACCGGCGGGCATCTTTCGGTTTGTCACCGGAGAGTTGAAAGCTCAAAACATAGCCTGTGGGGGTCGGCCCCTGATAGCCGGCTTCTTCCAGCTTCTCACGAAAAAGTTCCGCAATGGCCGTCATTTGAGGCGACCCTGACAAAGGCCGGACGCGGATGGCGACGCCTTTCGGCAGTGTATCCTGACCTTCCGCATCCAAGATGCCGACAATCCCATCGTCTGACTGCGCCTTGGCTTCGTATGTAGGGAGCAACGGTGCCAGGGCGCAGATAATCACCAGCAATGCCAACCGGGCCAGCCATTGCTGTGGGGGGGATTGATTTTTCCAGAACGTCATCATGCTGATTTGATGATAGAGCAAGCTGGCCCAGAGGCAAATTTTTAGAATAGAAATATTGTCGAATGAATACAGGTTGAACAGTGCCGTGGGGGCGTGTTAGGCAGCGGTATGATAAATCGAATCAAGGCGTTATTTGCCGGTACGGGCGCTTCCGATGAACCGGCTATCGGCCAGCATACTCACGATGAACTGCAATTGGCGGCCGCGGCCCTGTTAATCGAGGCGGCGACCCAGGACGGCCATTATGGCGAGGCGGAACAAGGTGCCATCGACGCCTTGTTGCAGCGACGCTTTGGCCTGACGGCGGAAGAGGCCCAGACATTGCACGATTTGGCGGTCGCGGAACAGACAGAAGCCAATCAATTGCTGGGCTTTACCCGGGTTATTAAGGATCGCTATTCACCCGAAGAACGGCTTGAGCTGATTGAAATGGCCTGGGAAGTCGCCTACGCGGACGGTGAATTGCACGATCATGAAGCAAATTTGTTGCGTCGGTTGGGTGGCTTGCTTTATGTCTCGGATAGGGAGCGGGGGGATGCGCGAAAACGCGTTCTTGCACGGTTGCAGGCAACCGGTCCATAGTTCGAATTAATCGTTTGCAACTAATCGTTTTGGACTAATCGTTTTTTTGGCCGGTCTCATTGCCGGATGACTATACGCTGTTAGGAGATTAAGGAATGACGTACGTCGTCGTCGATGCCTGCATTAAGTGCAAGTATATGGATTGCATTGAAGTTTGTCCGGTGGACTGCTTTTATGAAGGCGAAAACATGTTGGTAATTCACCCTGATGAATGCATCGACTGTGGTGTCTGTGAACCCGAATGCCCGGTCGAGGCTATTTTGCCGGACACCGAGGATGATACGGAAAAATGGGTGGAAATGAATCGCGATTTTTCGGAAAAGTGGCCGAATATTACGCAAAAAGGCGACGCCCCCACGGACAGTGATGATTTCAAGGACGAAACTGGTAAGTTCGAGAAATATTTCAGCGCAGAACCGGGCAAAGGTACCTAAATCGGTATCGGTGTCACGTGGCAGCCAGGCCTGCCAAATTGCGACCAGATTACAACCAGGTTGTAACTTGGGTGCACTTTGACAGCCTGTCCCATTGAATTGTTTATTGCAAAGCGCCGGCGGCACCCGTGCCGTCGGCCTTTGCTGTTCGACAGGCTTCTTATTGCACCATATTTGTGATATGCCCTGTCACTTGTCACCTGTCACCTGGGGCAGCCGTCTGATTTCAGGGGGCATGGACCGACCAACGGTTCCACTGGAATAATTCTAAATACCTGATGAGAAGGCGATATGGCGATTAAGGCAAAGAAGAAAACCACCAAGGCAAAGCGCACCAATGGCTTCGCTATAGACGATTATGTCGTTTATCCGACCCATGGCGTCGGCCAGATCACGGGCATCGAAGATCAGGAAATTGCCGGCACGCAGCTGAAGTTATTCGTCGTCCTGTTTCACAAGGAAAAGATGACCCTCAGGGTTCCCGTTAATAAGGCTGAAGTCAGCGGTATGCGCGCCCTGGCCAGCGCCGACAAAATGAAAACGGCAATGACCACCTTAAAAGGCCGGGCCCGGGTCAAGCGCACCATGTGGTCCCGCCGGGCTCAGGAATATGAGGCAAAGATCAATTCCGGAGACCCCGTCCTGATTGCCGAGGTTATTCGTGATCTGCATCGTGGTGAGGGTCAGCCTGAACAGTCCTATAGCGAAAGGCAGATCTATGAAGCTGCCATGGAACGACTGGTGCGGGAACTGGCGGTTGTGGAAAGTCTGGATGAAGACCAGGCGACGGAAAAACTGAATGGTGTTTTAAACGCCGAGTGATACCTATCGCCTGATAGCAATCGACGGTATTTGAGGCTTTTCGCGAATAATTAGGCCACAAAAATTTAGAGTCCGGTGTCATTTGATGCCGGGCTTTTTTCGTTATGCAGGTACCAAGCCTTAGCGCATGTTTCTTAAAAATTGCTCAATACCTGAAGAATAGAGCAATTGAACCAATCACTTAGATCATGTGAGCTTTTGCAATTAATTGAAAATTGCCTTAGCCGCCATTGAAGCATCTGGTCGCAGAACTAATATTAGAATGCGTCTAATGATTACTTGAAATTGTATTTTATCTAATATAACGTAGTTATAAAAATGATGCAATGTTTCAATTATATTACTTTATGTTGCGAT
The DNA here is from genome assembly GCA_018660265.1 of Rhodospirillaceae bacterium. Classification (GTDB taxonomy): domain Bacteria; phylum Pseudomonadota; class Alphaproteobacteria. The sequence continues at coordinate 172,110 of JABJKS010000059.1, forward strand.
AAAGCCCTATACGGCGTGGGAGTATAAAAATGGCGCATATGGACACCATTGAGGCGCAGCGGGCGGGTCGGCGTTTCATTAACCGGGCAATGAAGGCACCCATGCTGGAAAGAGAGCATGAGCGGGATCTGGCCCGACGCTGGCGTGATGAAGGGGATGAGGACGCTTTGCACGAATTGGTGAATTCCTATGTCCGCCTGGTCGTGGCCACGGCGGCCCGGTTTCGTAATTACAGCTTGCCCATGGGCGATTTGGTGCAGGAAGGCACCGTCGGCCTGATGCAGGCGGCAGAACGCTTTGACCCGGATCGGGAAGTGCGATTTTCGACCTATGCCATGTGGTGGATCAGGGTCGCGATCCAGGACTATATTTTGCGCAATTGGTCAATTGTCCGCACCGGAACAACAGCGGCGCAAAAGTCTCTGTTCTTCAATATCCGCCGTCTGCGGGCACAGTTGAACGATCGCCCCGACGGACCCCTGACCAAGACTGGCCAATCAAGAATTGCTGATGCGCTTAAAGTCTCCGTTGCCGACGTTCTGGCGATGGAGGGACGTTTGTCAGGCATCGACCGTTCATTGAATGCAGAAATTAATGGTGATGGCGATAACGGGGGCGAATGGCAGGATCTATTGGTTGACCAACGCCCCGACCCGGAAGAAGTGGTCCGGGACAAACATGATGCAAATACCTATTCCGAATGGTTGCAGGATGCCATAAGCCAGCTGAACGAACGTGAACAGATGATTATTCGCCAACGTCGTCTACGCGAAAAAGGCCTGACGTTGGAATCGCTTGGCCGTATGTTGGGTATCTCAAAAGAACGGGTACGACAAATCGAATGTCAGGCCCTTGGAAAAATGAAAATCAGCCTTTCGGAAAAAGGCGGCAATCCATTGGATGCCAGCCTGCCTGGTTAGCCGGGAAGGACACCAGATTTCGTCATGACTGGCTGGCTGGTGTCGTTAATTCCTTTGCCACACTGACCACCAACTCTCTGAGCCATTTGTGCCGCGGGTCGCTGGCAAGCCTCGGGTGCCAGTTGGCAATGATTTCAAGTGACGGCGTAGGGAACTCCATTTCAAAGACTTTCAACTCCGATCGTCGTCTGCGCAGTAGCTGCTCGGGCACAAAGGCGAGAAAATCGTCAGTCCTGAGAACTTCAAACAAGACCGGGAACGTCGGCAGGGCAACGGTTACGCGCCGGCGATATCCGAGGCTGGCAAGTACGCTATCGACGGGCCCGGAGAAACTTCCGCCAGCCGGGGCAACCAATAGATGGTCGTACGCACAAAGCTGCTGAAGTGATATTTGCTCAGTCCTTAATGGATGCTCTTTCCTTGCCACACAAACATAGCGGTCTTTGCAAAGGAGACGGGACGGCAGATCGGGAATCATAAATTCGGGGCTGGCGACATAATAATCGATCTCACCTCGTGCCATGAGATCCGGCAAGCCAGTGACAGGCCTTGGAACAACCGACACCCTGGCCCGAGGGGCGATTTTTCTAAGTTCCGCGATCACCGGGCTTATGACTGCAAATAGCATATAGTCGTTTCCGCTGAGTTTGAAGGTCGTCTCGGTGGTGGTCGGATCAAAATCTTCGGGCGTGATCAGTGCCTGCGCGGTGCCCAGCAGATCTTTGATGGGTACGGCCAAGGCTTCGGCACGTGGCGTTGGTATGATGCCGTGCGAGCTCCTGATAAAGAGCTCATCGGAGAATAAATCCCGCAGCCGCTTGAGCATGCCGGACACTGTCGGTTGCGTAAGAGCGAGCCGATCAGCCGCGCGCGTAACGCTACGCGCATCGAACAGTGCATCAAAGGCTACAAGTAAATTGAGGTCGATGTTCCTGATATTCATTTTATCGATACCAAATATTGAATTTTGCGATTGGAATTATATCAAAACCGCCGCCATCTTCAAGGGCATGAATAATCCCTGCAAGGAGATGGCAAATGGCGCTCACCGATAGCAACAAAGACACAGCCTTGCATCACCGCCCGATAGAGGTCTGGGGCATGGCCCGCGTATTCAGGCGGGCCGCCTCGTCGTTATGGAACGGTCTCAAGCGTATTTCGCAGCCAAGTCCGCTTTCCGTCGATATTCCGAATGAGGAATTGCGTCAGGACATAGGGTTTGCGTTGAAGGGGGCGATAAATGGCAGAGGCTATTTGTAGATTTCAGCCGTAAATCGGCTTGAACCGGCAGGCCGTTACATCCCCAAGGAGACACACACGTGACCCTGCGGTTGTGGGAAAATAAAAATCGCTCTTTCGGAAAGGACACCACGTTGCCTTATGACCGGCTGGGTTAATTGATAAGAGCCGGCATTGGGCGGTAAATCGCACTGTCGAAATCTATCAAGCGCGGTTATATAGGATCACGATGTTTTTTTGATTTTTTTCAAGTGTGCGCTTGCAATGTCGCGATCAGCTTACCCTTACAAAGATCCAATCCCGGCCACCGCCTTTGATGAACAACGGGCTGCCTCGGTATTGGCGGATCTGCGCCAAGGCGGCGAGGCGCTGGAAGATCCCGTCATTTCAGCGGAATTTGCCGCCCTGTGGGATGACCCGGCCGCCGTGGCTTTGTTATCCGCCATCTTTGGCAACAGTCCATTTCTGGGCCGTCTGGCTTTATCCGATGTAGATTATCTGCCGCTGTTTTTTGCCGCCACGCCCCAGGATAATCTTGAAAGTTTGCTGGACGCCCTGGCACAAGGGCTGACGGACGCTTCGGATATTGACGCTGCCATGGCGCAATTGCGTCTTAGCCGCCGCCGGGTGGCTTTCCTGGTTGCCCTAGCGGATGTTGGCGGTGTCTGGAATTTGCTTCAGGTTACCTCTGCCCTGTCGCAGTTTGCTGATGCTGCGATCGGCGGTGCCGTGCGCTGGCTGCTGCGGCAGGCGGGCCAAAAGGGCGATCTGGCCCTACCCGATATGACCCAGCCGGACAAGGGCAGTGGCCTTGTGGTGCTGGGCATGGGCAAGCTGGGCGCGTTTGAGCTGAATTACTCATCAGATGTCGATCTGATCATCCTTTACGATGACGAGGCAGCGCCCTATACGGGCAAACGAACGGCCCAGGACTGTTTCATTCGTTTGGCGCAGTCCCTGGTCAAAATGCTGCAGGAGCTTACCCGCGACGGCTATGTCCTGCGCACCGATTTGCGCCTGCGCCCTGATCCGGGCGTTATGCCGGCGGTGGTGTCCATGCGTGCGGCGGAACAATATTATGAAAGCCTGGGCCAGAACTGGGAACGGGCGGCTATGATAAAGGCCCGCCCCGTAGCCGGTGATCTGGCCTTGGGCGCGGCCTATCTGGAACGCCTGCAGCCCTTTATCTGGCGGCGTAATCTGGATTATGCCGCCATTGCCGATATCCACGCCATTATGCGGAAAATTCACAGCCACACCGGTGCCGGTTCCGGTGGGATCGATGTGGAGGGCCACAATATCAAGCTGGGCCGTGGTGGTATCCGGGACATAGAGTTTTTTGCCCAGACCCAACAGTTGATCGCCGGCGGACGGCAGCCCGAATTGCGCCTGTCGGCCACTTGCGAAACCCTACGCGCATTGGCATCGGGGGGCTGGATTGATGATGTCGTCGCCGATGAGATGATCGCCGCGTATGACTTCCTGCGGCAGTTGGAACATCGCCTGCAGATGATTGCCGACGAACAGACCCAAACCATGCCCAAAACAGCGGAAGGCGTGGCCCTTTTGGCATGTTTCATGGGCTATGATGGCCCGGCTGAACCAGACATTGAACCTGCGGAGCCTGCGGGGCCAGGGCAGGATTTTCGCGGGGTGCTGTTGCATCACCTTGATCGGGTACATCATCACCACGGCCTGTTATTTGATGATGCCCCTGGGCCCACCGACACGGGTAATTTGATATTTTTCGGTACGGATGATGATCCCGAAACCCTGGATCAGCTGGCCGCCATGGGGTTTGAAGGGGCGCAGGGAATTTCGGCCACGGTGCGCGGATGGCACCATGGTCGCTATCGTGCCCTGCGTTCCACGCGCGCGCGGGAGCTGTTGACCACGCTGCTGCCCGCTCTGCTGCGCGCGATTGCCGATACCGCCAATCCCAACGCGACCCTGGCCCGCTTTGACAGGTTCCTCTCGAACCTGCCGACCGGGGTGCAGTTGTTTTCCATGCTGACGGCGCGCCCGAATTTGCTTGAGTTGCTGGCCGAAATTATGGGTAGCGCGCCACATCTGGCGAACTATCTGGCAGAAAACTCTAACGTGGTTGATGCCATGACCTCTGCCGAGTTTCTCGGTGCGCCACCCCGATTGACCGCGTTGCGACAGGAATTCGCCGATGATCTGGATCAGGCCCTTGATTTTCAGGACGTACTGGATTTAACCCGGCGCAGGGTGAAAGAGCGCAAGTTTCAAATCGGTGTGCAGATCCTCGGCGCGACCATCGATGCGGATCGATCGGGGGAAAGCTATGCGGACCTGGCAGAGACCGCAGTGGGTGCCATGCTGCCAAAGGTGGGGGAGGCGTTTGCGGTAGGGGAGCGTCATGGGGTTTTGAAAGGTGGTGCCATGGTGGTGCTGGCCATGGGCAAACTGGGCAGCCGGGAGATGACCGGCGAGTCCGATTTGGATTTGATTTTCGTCTATGACTACCCCGATCCCGACAGCGTCTCAGTCGGTGACCGTCCCCTGCCCGCACAGCAATATTATTCTCGTTTCAGCCAACGCCTGATCAATGCCCTGACCGTGCCCACAGCCGAAGGAAAGCTGTATGAAGTGGATATGCGTCTGCGGCCTTCGGGTAATTCGGGTCCGGTGGCAACGCGGTTCGATGGTTTTGGCGACTATCAACGCAAGGAAGCCTGGACCTGGGAGCACATGGCGTTGAGCCGGGCGAGAATTATCGCCGGCGACGATGCATTGGCCGATAGGGTGCGCCAAACGATTGCCGAGGTGCTTTGCCGGCCCCGCGATCGCACGACCACGGCTGAGGATGTCATTGCCATGCGGCAACGCCTGGTGACCAAAGCCGGGCCTGGCAATTCCAATCCATGGGATCTGAAGATGGTTCGCGGCGGTTTGCTGGATATTGAGTTCATTGCGCAGTTCCTGCAATTGGTGCACGCGCCAGAAGTGCCGGGGGACAAGCTGCGGATCCTCCACCCCAACACCTGTAAGGCGCTGTCGAATTTGACCCGCGCGGGCGATCTGTCAAGGGTGGATGGCGATTGTCTGATTGAGGCGTCGGGCCTGTATCGTGATTTGATGGCGCTGTTTCGGATTGCCGTCGCCGGGGATTTCGATCCTGCCACGGCACCGCGGGGTATGGTGAACGCTGCGCTGCGTATTTCAGGCGCGTCGGATCTGGCGCAGTTGGAGCAACGATTGCTGGCCACCCAAGCCGGGGTGCTGGAGATATTCCGGAAGATTGTCGGCGATACGGCAGAGACGGGGCCTAAAGCGGAACCGTGCTAGCCGTCCATGGCCATCCGTAGCTTGCTGGCCAGATCCGCCTTGCGGAATGGTTTTTGCAACAATATGACACTTTCGGCCAGTCGCCCCTGATGTATCAGTGCGTCCTGTGTGTAACCGGACATGTAAATAATTTTGATGTTAGGGTGATATTGGGGTGCTTGTTCGGCAATGATATTGCCGCTGACGCCGTTTGGCAGAATGACGTCGGTAAGCAGCAGATCGATATGCCGTTCCCGCTTCATGACGTCCAGGGCGGCGGCGGCGTCTGCGGCCGCCAAAACCTGATAGCCCAGGGATGCCAACAGGGCGACCGTTAATGTGCGTACGTCGGGATCATCCTCAACAACCAAAATCCATTCGTCGCGGGCTTTGGGCACAACGGATTTATCGGCCTCTGTTCCATCCGGATTGGCCAAAGACCTCCGGGCCTCCAAGAATCGTGGCAGATACAGCTTGATGGTTGTGCCATGACCAAGCTCACTATAAATGGTGACCTGGCCATTTGATTGTTTAACAAAGCCGAATACCATGCTCAGTCCCAGGCCGGTTCCATTGCCTTGATCCTTGGTGGTGAAGAAGGGTTCGAAAACCTTGCTCTTAACCTGCGGCGTCATGCCTGTACCGGTGTCCGTAACCGACAATGTGACGTATTCGCCAGGCTTCAAGTCTGCCTGGGCGGCAGCATAGTCATCGTTAAGGTCGGTGTTGGTAGTTTCAATACTCAATGTACCACCGTCGGGCATGGCATCGCGGGCATTGAGGGCCAAGTTCAACATGACATTTTCAATCTGGCCCGGGTCTATATAACAGGGCCAAAGATCGGCGCTGCGGCTGGTTTCGATTTGGATTGTGGCACCAAGGCTACGTTGCAGGATGGTGATCATATCGTCAATTTGCCGGTCAAGCTGGACGACCTTTGGCGACAGGGTTTGCTTGCGGGAAAACGCCAGCAATTGCTGGGTGAGTTCCGCGCCGCGCTGTGCGGTTCGAAGTATGGTGTCGGCGAACCTTTCGGCGGCAATTCCGTCTTCATTCGAGATTTCTAAATGATGGAGAAATTCCGCCAACATTTCAGTGTTGCCCAGGATGACGGCCAGAAGATTGTTAAAATCATGGGCCACCCCGCCTGTCAGTTGTCCCACGGTTTCCATTTTTTGCGCCTGGATTAATTGCTCTTCCAACGCGCGATGTTCAGTAATATTCGTGGTGGTGCCGCGAAAGCCTCCGAATTCGCCATTCTCATCGTAGTACGGTTTGGCCGAGGTACGGAGCCATATGATTTCATCCGCCGTGCTGCCTTGGCGCTGATAAACGACGTCACGAAATGGCTGTTGCGCTTCCATCTGCCTTTTGATGTATTGCCAGGGATCCATATCCGTATAGGCAGGCGCGATGCTGAATGCTACAGGCTGGCCAACGGCCTCCGAGACTTTGACGGGGATATGTTGGTCCACTGAAGGCGATAAAACTGAAGGCGATAAAACTGAAGGCGATAAATAGGTGTAGTGGAGTTGAGCATCGGTTTGCCAATAAAAATCAGCGCTGGCATCTGCAAAATCGGCCAATTGGGTCCGGCTGTTACGCAGATCGATTTCTATTCGATGCCGGTCCGTGATGTCCTGGGTCACCCCGAAAATGGATACCAGTTCGCCGGCCTCGCTATACTCCGGCTGCGCTTCTCCCGCCATGAACCGAAGTTCGCCATCGAGCCGTCTAAAGCGATAACTGAAACTATATGGTGCCTTGTTTGCCAGGGCGCGCGTACGCACCCGTTCCATCTCCCGAAGGTCATCCTCGTTTATGGACCTTTGCAGATCAACCAGGCTGAGTTCTTGGTCGTCTTTAGAAAGGCCGAAAATACGATAGATTTCGTCGGACATTTCGACAAAATCCGTTTTAGGGTAGTACCGCCAATGGCCCATCAGGGCGATGCGTTGGGCCTCTGACAAAGCCCGTTCGCTTTCCCTCAACGTGACTTCAGCGCGTTTGCTCGCCGTGACATCCATCACCATCACGCCGATGCCTATTGGTTTGCCGTGATGATCAGCGATTAGAAATTTTGTGACTTCATAATCCGCCACGCTGCCATCAGGGTGGCGATGTCGGTAGGGTCGTGGATGGGGGACGGCACCGTTCAACGCACCCTTATCTCTACTTTCGGCAATTTCCGCTTCAGCGCTGGGAATAAGTTCAAAAATCGTTTTGCCGATGACATCTCGATCACCAAGATTAAACAATTCCCGGTAGCGGTTATTGACCAATAGAAGATGGCCTTGACGATCTTTGAAGGCGATGCCGGCGGGGGAAAATTAGACCACCTGACGAAACCATCTATTGCGCTCCAAAAACGCTTCCTCTGACCGCCTCTCCTCCGTGATATCGTGGATGGTACCGCTGATCAGGGTTCTGCCTTGCCATTGCACCGTCTGTGAGGTGATGCGCATCCAGATCTGACTGCCGTCTTTCTTGAACCCTTCACATTCATAAGTGTGCGGGGCGGCGCCGTCCCTTTTGCAATTTTCAGCCAGGCCCTGAATGCGGGTAGCGTCCTTTGGCGACCACAAGAGGCTTAAATCGCCGATGTCCATCAGTTCTTTCGTGTCGGCATAGCCGTACATATCGCTTAAGGCGCGGTTGATGAATATGGGGCACTGGTCATCGTGGATGTAAAAGCCGGCGGACATGTTTTCGATCAGATGGCGAAAATTGTTTTCACTGCTTTCAAGGTTCGCCCGGTCCGTCTGGCGGCTGATTTTGCTGCCGATACGTTGGGATATAAGGGTCGAGAAAGTTTCCGTGAAACCGCCCTCAGCAATCGGCGATGACCTCAAGATCACCAAATGGCCCTGTACCTCCCCCTCGACGTTGTGACAGGGACACGCCAACGCATTCATCTCACCCAGACCAGCGATGGTTATGATATCCCGCCGTTCAGTTTCCCGACCGCCGGGGCCACCCTGGTCCCTGGTCAAACCTTTGGCTATTGCAATAACACATGGATGAAAATCGGAATACCTGTCTTCAGCCCCATAAATTGCAAGCGCTTCGCCGGGCGTGCACGTGTGGGATAGAACGATGACCATTTCGCAGTTAACTGCCTGGCCCAAAATCCGTGCCGCAGCTGTGAAAAAACCATCGTCGCCATCCGCCAATTGACGCAATGCTGAGAGCGCTTCCAGCATTTTCCCGGCGCTAATCCCGGCGCTAATCCCGGTCATATCAGGTGTTGGCAATTGCTGCATGTATGAAGGCCGTATACTGTTGCTTGTATATTTCGGAATGCTAGCTTTGAAACATTGCCAATACACTAATAAAGATACAAATTTGCGAATTTCGCGATATTCTGCGACAAAATCGGATATTCGGCGTGTTTTTTTTCATGAGGATTTAGTTATGGTTGAATTTCTTGGTTCGACGCATCGTATTTTGCAGGATCGTTTTGGTACCCAGGCATTGGCGGACCGGATCGAACAAGTCGCTGTTCATGACAAGGTCGGCACGGCGGAAAAAGCTTTTATAGAAGGCCGGGATATGTTCTTCCTGGCCAGCGTTACGGCGGACGGTCAGCCAACCGTATCCTACAAAGGCGGCGATCCGGGCTTTGTACGTGTGTTGAGCGAGGGGGAGGTGGTATTTCCCAGTTACGACGGCAACGGCATGTACTATTCCATGGGCAACATTGCCGACAATGCCAAGTTGGGCCTGTTGTTCATAGATTTTGAGACGCCCCATCGCTTGCGCCTGGAAGGCACGGCGACGGTGAGCCATGATGACCCGCTGTTGGTGGATTATCCGGAGGCACAATTGCTGGTGCGCATCGCGGTGGCGCGGGTTTTCGTTAATTGCCCCCGTTATGTCCACCGTTACAAGCGGGTTGAAACCTCTCCCTATGTGCCGCGGGAAGGTCAACCCGCACCTTTAGCTGTCTGGAAACGCATTGATGGTATGCTGGATGTTCTGCCCGAAGGTGATCGTGACCGGGTCGCGGATGCCGGTGGCACGATCAGCCGCCAGGATTACGCAGATAGAATACTGAAGGGTGATGTTTAGAAGGTAATCCGTGCCGCCGCCAAAATCGGGCCCACGGGGCCTTTTTGGACGATAATCGCGCAACCATCACGGCCACCTTCCGCCAGCATTTCCTGGCTTAAATTCATTTGCAAAGCCTTGCCGCGCCACTGACCCAAGGGGCGCATTTCCCGTACTACATTGTGGTAGACCAAATTGTTGCCAGCATTTTCGCCCCGTTCTATAGGCACATCCTGGCGCTGATCATAGCGGACCAGCCAAATGGTGGCATCCTTTAGACTATCGGGCGCAGCGGAGAGGGAGACCAGAACGCGGCCATCGAGATGCTGTAAGTGCAAAATCGGCCTGGCTGTATTACGGTTTTGTTCCGCTTCAATTGCCGCTGCCACGGCAGCGGAGTCGGACCCTACCGCATGTTGCCGCCCGCCGATGACCATTTGCGGGGTGTAGACCGTACGGTTGCGCAGGGCCGCGGCATATTGGCGTTGGCGTTCTGTATGGGCGGGCTGGGCCAGGGTGTCTTTCCAGCCCAGATAATCCCAATAATCGACATTGAAGGTCAGGGCGATGATATCTTCCCGGGAGGCCAGTTCGCCCAACAACCGGTCCGCCGGTGGACAGGAATTACAGCCCTGTGAGGTATAGAGTTCCACCACAACAGCCCCTGTCGGTTTCGCCATAGCACCTTGATAGGCGGAAAATGCTGAAAGCAGTGACAGACAAAGGCCAAACGAAAAGGCTGCAAAAGCGCGGTTTGCGCGCAGCGGAATAATCCGGGTCAAATTTCTCATGCCTGGAACTTAAGGATCACGGGCCTCACCTGAAAATCAAATGTAGGTGAGCGGCGATTTAACAAGCCTAAAAAACCCGGCACAAATGCTATTTTGTGCCGGGTTTGGGAACGTTTTTATCAGATTTGATCAGGCTGCATCGTTCATCAGATTGCGCAGCACATATTGCAGAATGCCGCCGTGGCGGTAATATTCCACTTCATCCAGAGTATCGATGCGGCACAACAATGCGACTTGGCGCGAGGTGCCGTCGGCATAGTTGATGGTGCAATCGATATCCATGCGCGGCGTGATGCCGCCTGCAATGCCAGTAATGTCGAATGTCTCGGTACCCACCAGATTGAGGGAGCTGCGGCTATCACCATCCTTGAACTGTAAGGGCAGGACACCCATGCCGACCAGGTTGGAACGATGGATGCGTTCGAAACTTTCCACAATTACTGCTCCGACGCCCAAAAGCTGGGTGCCCTTGGCAGCCCAGTCACGGGACGAGCCGGTGCCGTATTCCTTGCCGGCCACGATGACCAGGGGAACGCCATCAGCCTGATAGCGCATGGCGGCATCGTAGATCGGCATTTCCTCACCACTGGGTTGATGACGGGTGATGCCGCCTTCCGTACCCGGTGCCATTTCGTTGCGAATGCGGGTATTGGCGAAGGTGCCGCGCATCATGATCTCGTGATTGCCACGGCGGGAGCCATACGAGTTGAACTCCCGTGCGGGGACCTGGCGATCATTGAGATACGTGGCTGCGGGGCTATCGCCTGCGATGGAACCGGCGGGCGAAATATGATCGGTGGTGACCGAGTCTCCCAACATAGCCAATTCCCGCGCCCCGGTGATATCCGAGATGCCGCCGGCTTCGGGTGCCATACCGTCAAAATAGGGCGGGTGTTGCACATAGGTGGAGACCGCATCCCAATCATAGGTCAGGCTGTCCTTGGCGGTAACCGCCTGCCATTCCTTCGGGCCGGTGAAAACGTCACTATAGCGGCCGCCGAACATTTCCGGCGTCAGGGCCTTGGCCACCGTATCGGCGACCTCCTGCTGGCTGGGCCAGATGTCGGCCAGGTAGACCGGCTCTCCATCACTGCCTTTGCCAAGCGGTTCCGTGGTCAGATCCCGGTTCAGGCTGCCCGCCAGGGCGTAGGCCACGACCAGGGGCGGTGATGCCAGATAGTTGGCCCGGACATGGGGGCTGATCCGGCCTTCAAAGTTGCGATTGCCCGAAAGCACGGCGGCGGCTACCAGATCACCTTCAACAATGGCGTCTGAGATCGGCTCGGCCAACGGCCCGGAGTTGCCAATACATGTGGTGCAGCCAAAGCCGACCACGTTAAAGCCCAGGGCATCAAGGGGTTCTTGCAGCCCGGCCGCATTCAGATAGTCGGACACCACCTGGCTACCTGGTGCGAGGGAGGCTTTGACCCAAGGCTTGGTTTGCAAACCCTTGGCCCGCGCCTTTTGCGCCAACAACCCGGCTGCCACCATGACAGAGGGGTTGGAGGTGTTGGTGCACGACGTGATGGCTGCGATAACCACATCGCCGCTGCGCAGCTCGTGCGTGGCACCAGCCACGGGCACGGACTTCTCTGTATTCGCACCGGGCATCAATTTTGGCAGTTCTTCGTTAAAGGCTGCTTTTGCATTGTCCAGGGGCACCCGGTCTTTGGGCTGTGTCGGACCGGAAATACAGGGCACCACCGTGCCCATGTCCAGCGCCAATGTCTCGGTAAATACCGGGTCCGGGCTGTCGGCATCGCGCCACATGCCCTGGGCCTTGGCATAGGCCTCTACCAACTTGATCTGGCTCGCATCGCGGGATGTGAACTCCAGATAGCGCAGGGTTTCGCTGTCGATGGGGAAGAAGCCACAGGTCGCACCATACTCAGGCGCCATGTTGGCAATTGTGGCCCGGTCTGTCAGGGGCAGGTTATCCAGGCCGGGGCCATAGAATTCAACAAACTTGCCGACCACGCCTTGGGCACGAAGCATTTGCGTCACGGTCAGGACCAGATCCGTCGCCGTGGTGCCGGCAGGTAACTTGCCGGTCAATTTCATGCCGATGACCTCGGGCAACAACATGGAAACGGGCTGACCCAGCATGGCTGCTTCTGCCTCGATCCCGCCAACGCCCCAGCCCAGAACCGCCAGACCGTTGACCATGGTGGTGTGGCTGTCGGTGCCAACAAGGGTATCGGGATAGGCAATATTCTTGCCGCCGTTTTCCGAACTCCATACAACTTTTGCCAGGTACTCCACGTTGACTTGATGGCAGATGCCGGTCCCGGGCGGTACGACGCGGAAATTGTCAAACGCCTGCTGGCCCCAACGCAGAAAGGCATAACGTTCACCGTTGCGTTCAAACTCCAGCTCAATGTTCTTGGCCAGGCTGTCGGCGGTGCCGGCGTGATCGACCATAACCGAATGGTCGATGACCAGATCCACAGGGGACAATGGGTTAATCTTTTCGGGATCACCACCCATGTCGACCACGGCGGCGCGCATGGCGGCCAGATCAACAACGGCTGGAACGCCGGTGAAATCCTGCATCAACACCCGGGCCGGGCGATAGGCGATTTCATGGTCAGAGCGGTGATCTTTCAACCAGCCCGCCAGGGCATCGGCGTCTTTCGTGGTGACGCTGCGGCCATCCTCAAAGCGTAACAGATTTTCCAGCAGGACTTTTAAAGAATAGGGCAGGCGGGAAAGATCGCCCAAACCGCCCTCGTAGGCGGCGGGCAACGAGAAATAATCATAATCGGTTCCATCTACGGAAAGGGTGCGGCGGGTATTCCGGGAATCATTGCCGATGGATGTCATGGGCAGTCTCCTCAATATTAGAGTGTTCGATTTCAGTTTGTGCGGCCTCAAATAGGTGGCGCGCCGCGCGGTGTGCCGGCGGCGCGATCCAACTCTATTTGTAACCGTTAAATTTTACTGATCGTTTCATAGCCTCTTTCTCTGCAAAAATCACCTCCCCCCAGGGGAATTTATTTCCACATCCCTGGCCTAAGCGTGCTGGACGACATAGGCTACGGCAAATGTTGAACATGGGGAGGCGACAATGGACTTGGAAATTGCTGGCAAAACCGCACTCGTTACTGGCGCATCTAAGGGTATCGGGTTGGCGGTGGCCAAAGGTTTGGCGGCTGAGGGCTGCAATCTACATTTGACGTCACGCACCGAAGCGGACTTGGAAAATGCCAAGGGAATCATCACGCAAGCCTACGGCGTTAGTGTCACAACCCACGCCATGGACCTGTCCGCACCGGGAAATGCAGCATCATTGGCGGCGGCGGTGGGGGAAATTGACATCTTAATCAACAACGCCGGTGCAATCCCGGGCGGCGACATAGGTACCATCGATGAGGCCACCTGGCGGGAGGCCTGGGACCTGAAAGTATTCGGTTATATTAATATGACCCGGCTGTTCTTGGCCGCCATGACGGCACGGGGTCATGGGGTCATCGTCAACGTGGTTGGCCTGGCAGGGGAGCGGCCGGCGGCGAATTATGTCGCAGGCTCCGCCGGCAACGCCTCGTTGATGGCGCTGAGCCGGGCGATTGGTTCAACCTCAATGGATCAGGGGGTCCGCGTACTGGCAGTCAATCCTGGGCCGGTTGAAACAGACCGGATCACAACCCTTATGAAAGCCCGGGCCGAGGCCGAATTGGGCGATGCGGATCGTTGGCGTGAGCTGACCGGAAACTGGCCCATGGGCCGGGCCGCCAAACCCGAAGAATGTGCCGATCTGGTGATCTTCGCTGCCTCCGCCAGGGCGACCTATATTTCGGGCGTTGTGCTGACAATTGACGGCGGAATTGGCGCGCGCGGATAGGCCGAGGCGGAAAATTATCCATAAGTCAAGCGCAACAGAGGCTTGACCGATCTGACGTCAACCGCTTTAGTGTCGCCAGACATCTTTGCGGATGTCGAACTGGGACGCGCCGGATAAGCCGAAAATCGGCACACGGTGCGAGCTGAAAAGTGCGGCGACAATGTCGGCGCTGGCTGGTGAATAGAATGTTTGTAAAAGTTTAGTACGGGGTCTGGCAGCGTGGAATTCCTATCATGACGTTTGAGGGTTTGCCTGAAAATTTGGCTGCAGTTGCTGTTTTTCAATGTGACAGAATGACGCGACCCTTGGCTGGCGCGCGGTCTATTGGCCGACTAAGCGATTACATGTGCCCCAAAGGCGACCGTGCCAGGGGCGGCAATGCCAGGGGCGGCAAGGCCTTTCATAAAATCAAGGTGACGGCAGAATGACTGATACGGCTGGCTCCGGTGGGAGCGTGAAACTGAAATTAGATGGTGTGGCAAAAAATTTCGGCGGTGTGCGCGCCGTCTCGGGTGTCAGCGCGGAGGTGAAGGAGGGAGAGATCTTTTCCATCATCGGACCGAACGGTGCCGGCAAGACTACAATATTGAATATGACATCGGGGTTCTATCACCCGGATGAGGGCAGCATTAATTTCGAAGGTACGGATATTTCCCAGACCCTGCCCTCGAAAATTGCCTCTTTGGGGATTTCCCGAACTTTCCAGAATATCGCACTGTTTCGTGGTTTAACGGTGTTAGAGAACCTGATGCTGGGACGCCATGTCTTGATGAAGACCGGTGTGCTTGCCGCGTTCGCCTATTGGGGTCCGGCGCAGCGCGAAGAGGTGGAGCACCGGGAGCGGGTTGAAGAGATCATCGATTTCCTGAAATTGACCGATCTGCGTAAAACGCCTGCCGGCGCATTGGCTTATGGCCTGCAAAAGCGGGTGGAACTGGGTCGCGCGCTGGCGTCCGAGCCACGGCTGCTGCTGCTTGACGAGCCTATGGCCGGTATGAACCAGGAAGAAAAAGAGGACATGGTGCGTTATGTCCTTGATGTGAACCAGGAATGGGGCACCACCATCGCCTTGATCGAACATGATATGGGCGTGGTGATGGATATATCCGACCACGTCATGGTGATGGATATGGGCGAGAGAATTTCCTTCGGTACGCCTGATGAAGTCCGTGGCGATCCTCGGGTGATCGAGGCTTATCTGGGCACGACGGATCACAAGGAGGTTGCATAACCCATGGCCGAACTCGTTACACTACCGCAATATATGCGTCGCAATGGTCAGACCATGGGCGACCAGCCCGCCATGCGGATGAAGTATCTGGGTATTTGGAATACTTATAATTGGTCCGATTATAACGAACAGGTCTGTGATTTTGCCGCAGGCCTCTCAACCCTGGGCTTCGCCCGTGGGGGTAAGCTGGGTATTATTGGCAATAATATGCCGCAGCTTTATTGGGCCCAAATGGCGGCGCAAAGCCTGGGCGGCATGGCGGTGCCAGTCTATCAGGATTCCATCGCCAAGGAATTGGCCTATGTCCTGAACCATTCAGAGGCGACTGTCATCGTCGCCGAGGACCAGGAACAGGTGGATAAAATCCTCTCCATCCGGGATGAATTGCCGAAATTGCAGCATTTGGTTCATTGCTATGACCGCGGCATGTCTGATTATGATGTGGATATCCTGATATCCTACGAAGATGTCCGGGCAGCCGGTAAAGCTTTCAATAGCTCCAATGCAGGCTTTATGGATGGGGAAATCAGCAAGGGTACGGGCAGTGAAATCGCACTGATGTGCTATACCTCCGGCACTACCGGAAATCCCAAAGGCGTCATGCTAAGCCATAAAAACATGCTGTCTGCGGGCGAGATATTTATCGCCAATGAAGGTGTCCGGGCGGATGATGATTTCCTCTCCTACCTTCCCATGGCCTGGGTTGGTGATACGGCCTATGGCCCGGTGATCAGTATGTTGATCGGGGCGACCTGTAATTGCCCCGAAGGTCCGTCAACTGTTATGCGCGATCTGCGCGAGTTGGGGCCGACCGGTATCATTGCGCCCCCAGCCGTCTGGGAAGGTATGCTGTCGAATTTGCAACTAAAGGGTGCCGATGCGCCGCCTTTGAAAAGCTCTATTTTCAAATACTTCATAGGCGTGGCCCGGCAGATCGAAGATTTAAAGGCCGAGGGGAAATCTATTCCTGTCGGTCTTTCATTGGCGGATACCATCGGCGAATATTTGGTCTTTGGCCCGATCCGGGACCAGCTTGGTTTGCGCCGGGCGCGGTGGTGCTACAGTGGTGGTGCGCCGATGGGGCCGGATACATTCCGCTTTTTCCGCGGTTTGCATATCAATCTTAAGCAAGGCTATGGCATGACCGAAGTTGGCGGTCTGGTCACTTTGCAACCGGATGGAGAGGCCAGCTCGGATACAGTGGGTCGGCCTTGTCCCGGTATTGATGTGCGGGTCGTTGACGACGGCGAAGTGCAAATCAAATGTGACGGGATTTTCGCCGGTTACTTCCAACAGGACGCGCAAACCGCCGAGGTTATGACGACAGACGGCTGGTATCGGACCGGTGATGCGGGCGTGCTGAATGAAAACGGCCATCTGGTCATCATCGACCGGGCCAAGGATGTGGGCAAGTTGGAAGACGGCACCCCCTATGCGCCGCAATTCGTTGAATTGAAGATGAAGTTCAGCCCCTTTGTGAACGAGGCGGTTTCATTTGGCGACGGACATCCCTTTATCTCCGCCATGGTGGCCATCGACTTCGAGACGGTGGGCAAATGGGCCGAAGGTAAGGGGCTGCCCTATACCAATTACATGGATTTGAGCCAAAAGCCCGAAGTCGTCAGCTTAATCAGCGATGAAGTCCGGAAAATCAATCAAGGTTTACCGGAAGTCTCCCGCATCAAACGCTTCTTGTTGTTGAGCAAGGATCTCGATGCTGATGATAATGAGATCACGCGGACACGCAAATTGCGGCGTGGCTTCATTGCCGAGAAATACGGCCCCGTAATCGACGCCTTTTACAGTGGCGGAAAAGAGGTTGAGCTGCAATTGGCCGTTACTTTTGAAGATGGCACAGAGGCGCACGTTGACTCCCGCATGACAATCCAAGATGCGGCCTAGGAGAATTTTACGTTATGGAATGGCAGTTTCTATTTGAATTGACGATCAACGGGTTATTGACGGGCATGATGTATGCCTTAATCGCGGTTGGTTTTGTTCTGATTTATAAATCCACGGACGCAATTAACTTCGCCCAGGGCGAATTCGTTATGATCGCGGCAATCGTTGTGGCCGGTATGGCGACGAATTACGGCTTCCCCATTATCGCGGCAATTGCGGTCGGCCTGGTCTTTATGATCATTTTCAACATTGTCCTGGAACGGGTGGTCCTGCGCCCCATGATTGGCCGCCCGATTGTCGCCATTATCATGGCAACCATTGGACTGGCCCTGATACTTCAAGGTGCGGGGCCTTTGGTCTTTGGTGCCGGTACGAAGCCCCTGAACATCGGGGTGCCCGATGAACCCTTGATTTGGGGGCCTTTGTTCATGACCCCCATTGATGTGGTTGGTGCGGGGATCTCTATTATGTTCCTGGCGATTTTCGGTTGGTTTTTCATGAAAAGCCGCAAAGGCGTGGCGATGCGGGCTGTCGCGGACAGTCACATGACCTCCATGGCCATGGGCATCAATGTGGAACGTTATTTTGCCCTGGCCTGGATCCTGGCCGGTGTGGTGGCGTTGTTGGGTGGTTTGGTCTGGGGTAGTGCTATTGGTGTTGATACGCAAATGGCAGCCTTGGGCTTGAAAGTGTTTCCCGTGGTGATCCTGGGTGGTCTGGACTCAATTATCGGGGTTGTTGTCGGCGGCCTGATTATCGGTGTTTGCGAGGCCCTGGCCGCTGGTTATATCGACCCCTTGGTGGGCGGTGGAACCAAGGACTTTACCCCATATGTGCTGATGATCCTGGTGCTGATGTTCCGACCGTACGGAATATTTGGCAAACCGATCATCGAGAGGATTTAGTTACATGTTCCATCGGGAAAGCGGTTATTTCAATACCACCTACAAGGCCGATATGGCCCTCTATCCGCTGCCAATTGCGAAATTCGCAATTGCCGCGATATTGGTACTGTTCTTTGTCGTCGCACCTTATTTTCTGGACGAATATTACCTTTCCATCATCAATCTGGTAGCGATCGCCATCGTTGGTGCCTTGGGGCTTAATATTCTGGTTGGCTATACGGGGCAGATCTCTATCGGCCATGCGGCATTTATGTCGGTCGGTGCCTATACGGCGGCCAATCTGGCGACAAAGCTGGACCTGCCATTTTGGCTGACACTGCCCGCGGGCGGCGCCATGGCGGCGTTTATCGGCATTCTTGTCGGTATCCCGTCGTTGCGCATTAAAGGCTTGTATTTGGCCATTGCCACGTTAGCGGCCCAGTTCATCATTGAATGGGTGATCAATCACACACCAACGATCAGTGGCGGTGTCGCGGCCTCCATCGAAATGCCGCCGCCGGAGTTCCTTGGCAAAGAACTCGTCAATCAGGCGGAGCTTTACTACTTCCTGATGGTTATTATGGTGATTGCCCTTGTCGGTGCGATGAACCTGATCCGCAGCCGGATCGGTCGATCTTTCATTGCTATTCGTGATCAGGAAATCGCAGCGGAAATTATCGGCATCAACGTCTTTAAAACCAAGCTGATCGCCTTTGCCGTCTCGTCCTTCTACGCCGGCGTCTGTGGTGTCATGTACACCTATTACCTGGGCATCGCGAACTACGAGAATTTCCAGCTGATCACTTCGATCGATTACCTGGCGATGGTGATCATCGGCGGCCTGGGCTCGATCCTGGGGTCGATTTTAGGTGCGATTTTCATTACCATGCTACCAATCGTCATTCGTCTGTTGATGGAGACTTTTGGCTCTATCTTTGTTGACGACGCTGCGTTGGCGCAAGTGATTGCCCAGTTCCGCCTGATTATTTTTGGCGGGTTGATCATCGTGTTCCTGGTTGTGGAGCCTGATGGTCTGGCCAAGCTGTGGCAAAATATCCGGAATTATTTCCGGTTCTGGCCGTTCTCCTATTGAGTTAGGATACGGGGAGAAGGCACTCTAAGCTATCAATCGAGTTTTAATCCAACCAGGGAGGTATAGGATGAAACATCTACAGACGGGCCTATTAATGGCCGGAATGGTTGCAGGCGCCGCCACAATGGCGATGACTTCAGCCCAAGCGAAAGAAATTGTCGTCGGCATGGCGTGCGATCGCACAGGCCCGACACAAACCGTGGGCGTTATGCTTTGCCCGGCCTATCATGATTACGTCAAGCTCATCAATTCCAAGGGCGGCATCATGGGGAACAAGATTAGGGTTGTCGAGATTGACACCCAGTACAAGGTTCCTGCTTCTGTTGAAGCCTACCAGCGCTTCAAAAAAGAAGGCGCGGTTGTTGTTGCTCTTTGGGGCACACCGATGACCCAGGCCATTACGTCAAACCTGAATGCCGATCACATCCCGGGCACCAGCCCAGGTTTCGGTACGGCTGCTGCCGCTAATGGTGAAAAATATCCGTACCTCTTCCCCATGGCGGCTTCCTACTGGTCCCAGGCCGGCGCTGCCGTAACTTTTGCCAAGCAGGAATTGGGTGGCAACATCAAAGGCAAAAAGATCGCCTTTATCTTCTATGATAACCCAGCGGGCCGCGAACCTATCCCGGTGCTTGAGAAACTGGCGGCTTTGGAAGGCTTTGAGCTGAAAAAATTCGCCATCCCCCCACCAGGTGTGGAAATGAAAGTTCAGGTTCAGGACATCACCCGTCGCTATCGAGCGGATTTCGTGATCAGCCATTTGTTTGGTAAAGGCCCGTCTGTGCATATCAAGGAATTCAAGCGCATGGGCTATCCGCTGAAAAAACTGCTGTCCTTCGTTTGGGGCGCAGGTGAAGCGGATATCAATGGTGCCGGTGGCTGGGCCAAGGCTCAGGGCTATAACGCCTTGAACTTCGCCGGTGTGGGTTCCGACTATGCCATACTTGACGAGATTAAGGCCATGTACAAAGCTGAAGGCAAAGATGCGCCTGAGGCAATGGCTTCTACTGTGTACTACAACCGCGGCATCCTGGCCGGGGCAGTGCACTTGAAAGCCATCGAGATGGCCGTTAAGGCAAAGGGTAGCGGTGATATCACCGGCGAAGACGTCCAAAAAGGCTTCCTGGCCATTAAGGACTTTAAGCTGGGCGGCATTCTACCGCCACTGAATTTCACCGACCTCGATCATGAAGGTGGCGGCTGGGCCCGCGTCTTCCGGGTTGAGGGGGACAACTTTGTTCCCGCCGGTGATTGGCTTCGCGGTTATCGCGACGTCGTTATCGAAATGCTGAAAGCAGAGTAGTAAGACTTCTATCCCGGTGGTCGGTCACAGCCCATACGCAGTGGCCGGCCACCGGACTTTTCTTTTTTGAATTTTTATATGATTGAGCCGCCGCATGTTAGTTCTGAATAATATTGAGGTCGTCTTTGACAACGTTATCCTGGTCCTTAAAGGCATTTCGATTGAGGCCAAGGAAGGTGCCATAACGACAATTCTTGGTGCCAATGGTGCTGGCAAGACGACGACCTTGAAAGGCATATCCGGTTTGTTGCGGCCCGAGCGCGGCGACGTCACCCGTGGCTCCATTGAATATAATGGCGAACGGATTGATCGCCTGACGGCCCACGAGATTGTCAAAAAAGGCATTGTGCAGGTTTTTGAAGGCCGTCAGGTGTTTGAACATCTAACGGCCGAGGAAAATCTGATCGCCGGTGGCCATATCGTCTCCAAAGCTGTGATGAAGCAGAACCTAGAGAAAGTTTACGAATACTTCCCCCGGGTTTACGAACGCCGGGAAGTTCAGGCGGGTTACCTCTCGGGCGGCGAACAACAGATGCTGGCGATTGGCCGGGCCCTGATGTCCGACCCTAAAGTGGTCCTGTTTGACGAGCCGTCTTTGGGCCTCGCGCCAATGATCATCGAAGAAATTTTTGGCATCATCAAACGCCTGAACGAGCAGGAGAACCTGACTGTTCTGTTGGTGGAACAGAACGCCACGCTGGCCCTTGATATTGCCGAATTCGGCTATGTCATGGAGAACGGCTCTATCGTGCTGGAGGGCCCGGCAGATGCCCTGCGTGAAAATGCCGACATTAAGGAATTCTATCTGGGCATTTCCAGTGGTGAGAAGAAAAGCTTCCGCGATGTGAAGCATTATCGCAGGCGTAAACGCTGGTTGGGCTGAGCCAAGCCGAGAACGACATGTGAAGCCGGCGCTCCGGCGCCGTCAATGATGTATTGAATGAGGGCGCGCTATGAGCAGTGCTGACGAATTTTACGACGGCCTTGAAACCCGTGATCCGGCACAGCGCGAAGAACAGCTCATGGCTGCACTTTCGGCCCAGCTTAGTCATGCCAAAGATAAAGCGCCGCATTATGCCGACGTCTTCGCGGATCTGGACACCAAGGCCATAAACAGCCGCGCCGCCCTGGCCACATTGCCCGTCACGCGGAAATCTGACCTGGCCGCACTGCAAAAGAAGACCCCGCCGCTGGGTGGCATCAATACGGTGCCCCTCTCGGAGCTGTCCCATATCTTTGCCTCGCCAGGTGGCCTGTATGAGCCGGATGCCGACCGCAAGGATTATTGGCGCTATGCCCGTGCCTTGTGGGCAGCGGGCGTACGGCCCGGCCATGTGGTTCACAACACCTTTTCCTATCATCTGACGCCGGCTGCGATGCTGGTCGAAAGCGGCTGTAAGGCCATTGGTTGCCCGGTGATCCCGGGTGGTGTGGGCAATACGGAAATCCAGATCCAGTTGGCGGCCGACCTGAAGCCGGATTTTTTCATCGGCACGCCGTCATTCCTGCGGATCATTTTGAACAAGGCCAGAGAGCTAGGCCATGATCTGTCCAATTTAAAACACGGCCTTGTCGGGGCCGAGGCTTTGCCACCCAGCCTGCGCCAGGAATTGGCGGACCTGGGCGTTGATGTGTTGCAAGGATACGGTACGGCGGACCTAGGCTCGGTTGCCTATGAATCCAAGGCGATTGAGGGCATGATCATTGATGAAGGCGTGATTGTTGAAATCGTCGAACCAGGCAGCGGCACGCCGGTTGCCGAAGGCGAGGTGGGTGAGATTGTGGTTACCACCTTGAACCCGACCTATCCCCTGATCCGTTTTGCCACCGGTGATTTGTCCGCCGTTTTGCCGGGTGCCAGCCCTTGTGGCCGCACCAATATGCGCATCCGCGGCTGGATGGGCCGGGCCGATCAATCGACCAAGTTTAAGGGCATGTTCGTGCATCCGTCTGCGATTATGCAGATCGCCGGGCGGCATCCGGAAATTACCAAGGCGCGCATGGTTATCACGTCAGAGAACAACAACGATGCCATGACCCTGAAGTTCGCCGCATCCAATGCCAATGATGATTTGGCGGCGGCGGTAGAGGCATCAATACAGGCGGTCTTGAAACTTCGTGGCAGCGCCGAACTTGTCGATGCGGCCAGCCTGCCCGATGATGGTCTGATGATCGAGGATGCACGCAGCTACGAATAGAGCGGCTGGAGGGGCACCATCATGGATGATTTCGTCCTGGCCCGCGTTATCCATGTTTTGGGCGTGGTGCTGTGGATCGGCGGTGTCGCCTTTGTCACCCTGGTGCTGTTGCCGGGTTTGAAAGGCATCCAGCCCCTCAACGAATGGCCCCAGCAGTTTGAACGGCTGGAAGGCCGCTTTGCCTGGCAAGCCCGCCTGACCACGGTTCTGACCGGCGGCTCGGGCTTTTATATGCTGTATGTCCTGGATGCCTGGGAACGCTACAGCGATCCCGGGTTTTGGTGGTTGCATGCGATGTCGGCTATATGGCTGATTTTTACCTTGATGCTGTTTGTCCTGGAGCCATTGGTGCTGCACAAATGGTTCGAACGTCGTGCCCAAAGCCAGCCCGAAAAAACCTTGGCCTTGATCCAGCGCCTGCACTGGGTTCTGTTGACGGCAAGTTTGCTCACTGTCGCAGGTGCCGTTGCCGGCGTCCATGGGGGATAGACAACGATAGGGGATGCTAGAGCACGTCCGAGATATTCTGAACCATTTGACCGTCCACCAAGGCCCCGTGGGTAGGCGCGGTTCGCTGGGCGATGCGGCACATCTTCCGAGAACCGTAACGCCGCCACGGGGCCTTGGCGGGCGGCCTTCGGTGGCGCCCCTAAGCCATTCGGATGCGTTACGCCGCTTGCCCGATGAACCACATCGCGCTACGCAACGCGCCTACCCGAATGACTTATGGACGCCATCAAATGGTTCAGAATATCTCGGAAGTGCTCTAGCAGTCTGTCGGATTTAGGTTTCGGTGTTTCATTGTAAGCCTGTTGTTTTGTCCTATGCGGCTTTGAGATTGCAGAGGCGCTTGCAATTGTATGCCAGGGTGACGAGGAGCCATTC
>JABJKS010000108.1 GCA_018660265.1 Rhodospirillaceae bacterium
ACATCGATAAGCTCGAATTGTCGCCCGAGGATTTTGGGAGTGATGCGACCGCTGGCGATGCGGCATCGATGTATGCAGAAATGTCTGCGAACGGAGACCTCACACCGACAAACCGCAGACACCCGACGCTCAATCTTGGCCCGTTACCACAAAAGGCGATTAATCGAATTCGAGATGAGAAGGGTATAGATTTAGATGGCTACCGACACATCATTACTACCAGTAAAATTAACCATGCTTACGAACGGCACGGTCCCTTAGAGGCCGATGACTCGCAAACGCCAATTACGTTCTCAGACTTTGGGGTTGTACCAGCGATCGTCGCGGATTTCGATAATATCGAGGTCCAGCCCCGAAGTGGGTCGAAACCATTGCGTATACTTTTCATCAAAAAGATGCCTAGCGGCGTATTGCATGTCGTTGAGGCCGTCGGCGGTAAGAAGGGACAGCTAATATTTTGGAACATGTGGAAAAGGGAAAAATAGGGTGGGACCAGAGAGACCGATACTCGCTTTCGCGAACCCCGACCTGTACGTCCGAAACATGTCTCTAGTCCCACTGAATTCTAGGCATTAACGGGAGAAAAATCAAACGGGATATCTTTCGGCGTGCAGGCGGAAATTCTTTTTCCGTAGGCTCTGTAAGACATGACTGTTCCTTAAATCTGAACCCCGCGCCTGTTCTCCCGGGTGGAGGCTGCACAGGTGGCCGATGCCTATGCCGGGGCGGATGTGGAGGGCAACGACTACGATGCCGGGGCGCTGCAGGCCTATACAAAGGCCGAACTGGCCAAGTACGACGGAGACTTGGACGCCTTCGCCTGGCGCAACACCGACGACGGCACCGGCCTGAAGCTCGTCACCCAGGATGGCGAACCCATACTGGACCATGACGGCAAGCCCATCCGCAAGACGTTCGAGGACATGCAACGCGAAGGCCAGGCACTGGCCGAAGATAGCCAAGAGCCGTCAGGCGTCGATGAGGATGACCCCGGCGATTACGGCGAAGACGAGCCCAATCCCAGTGCGCCGGCACCGTCGGAAGATTCAGATGATGGCAGCGACTATGGTGAGCACGAACTTGCAGAACAGCTGGACCCGTCGGATTTAGGGGAGAAAACCCCCAATTCCGACATCTCGAAACTACAGGTAGACAAAGCCAGGGACGATGGCGAGACGAAAACCGCTAACTCTCTTTCGGAATTATCACGAAACGAACAGGTCCAGATGCTGAAAGGCTTCACGACCCTTTCCAAGGAAGAGTGGAACAGAACCAAGGTATGGTTGCGCACGATGTCTGTTGCGGAGCAGAACAAAGTCTGGGCCGAAGCCGGGATCACTGGCTCGGATCTCACATGGCGCATCGAGAAGCCGAACAAAGACGCATTGGGCAAGGCACAGGAGAAATACGAGGACGAAACGCCTTGGTACGCGTATCTGCGCGACCGGGTGAAAACAGGCACTTTGCGCCATCAGGCCGGTTTGGATGTCAAGAATATGCTTGCCGCCGTGAAAGTTTTAGAAGGTTTCAAGTCCGTACAGAACGGTTCCACGACAAAGCGCGACCTGACTGGGGATGGCCAACCGCTGACTGTACGACAGCGCTACATGTTGCTGTATACGAATCGTCAAAAAGCCGTTTCATCCCGAACAACGAATTGTTCTGATGTTGCACCACATGCATCAGTTCATGGATTAGCCATGCCTTGTCCCGCATTCCGGATTCAGAAAAATCGTCGGTGTAATCATCAGGATGGAAATAGACTTTCCCATCTGGTGCCATTGCTGTCCCTGAATCCTGCCACGGACCGTGTACTCGATTGAAAATTCGCGCCTTGCTGAAATCAATCTCATCACCATACACCGATTTGGCCATAGCTATCTCACCTAACGTAAGTAATCGGGAATTGCCAATGGGCAAAATTTGCTTTGCCTGTGGTGTTTGATCTTGCTCTGTGAGGGTCTCGGCTGCAATTGCCTGGGGCGATTGGCCCGCTGGCAGGTCCGGCCCAAACATGTTTCCCGGTGTTGGCGTGTTCAACAGCTTCTTTAACCGAATTTCTCTGGCCGATCGCGTCTTTTTCGATGGCTCTTGACCATCGTCTTCGTCATTCGCGTCTTGTTCTGTAATTGCCACATTATTTTGATCTGCATCATCTTCGGGTTTGCCATCGGGGTTCGGTGCCTGCAAAGCGGTATCTAAATCCGTATCAGACTGGTCGCTCACCATATCGGAAGGTGTATTGCCGAATGGAACCTTCCAATTTTGCCTTAAAGCGTTGGCCGTTGCCTCCGATGTTTCGGGCATCAACTCCGGCATGTCCCAGACATTAGCATTTTCAGCCGTCGCATAATCTTCCTCCGTCAGCTGATAGCTCTGCCAGGGTTGTATCCTGGCACCCAGATCATCGATGACCGCCTGTCGTTCCTCCGGTGTGCCCTTGAAGAACACGGTGTCTTCCCACGGTGTCAGGCCTTCGCCGACGTGGTTTGCCAGGGCGGTTTCGGGATCGCCTTCAAAACGTGGGTAGGCCTTCATGAAGACCTTTTCGTTGTGGGCGACGTTGTATTTCTGGGCCTTGGCCACCGCCGCCATTTGCGCCTTCAGTTGTTCAGGCGTTGCCGTCTCGGACCAGGCCAGGGCGTTGTTCACTTCACCGGCGATGCGTTTGCGTTCCAGCCGATCAGCCACGTTGTATGTGTTCGTGACCCGGCGGGAGGTGCCGTAGTTGATGCCAAGGGACATGCGATCTGCTTCATGCTCTATGGGACTATCGCTGGCATCCATGTGCGCGAAAAGCCTCTGTGCGCGGGTCTTCTTCCGGCGTCGGGCCTCGGGCCCGGCAAAGGGATCATAGACATCATCCCTGCCGACCATTTCAAAGTCGTTGTCCGATTGCATCAGGTAGTCGGTGGCAAAGGGATCATCTTCCCACACCACATCCTGGTTCGGCTTGCCGTTGGCAAATATGTCGATCATTTGTTGTTTGTCCTTAGCTAAGTTTGTTTGAATGGGCGCGCCAATAATCCCCGGCGCATTCGCGCAAAACTGGAACGAAAAAAGGCCCGCGGCGGTTGCCCGCCTGGGCCTCATTCTAAAATTAGTATTTGTTTGCGGGTTTTTGGCACAAAAAAAGCGCCCAAGAATTAAGGGCGCTTGATCGTGAAACGGTACCGATGTTAGACGGCAAAATCTCAGTTTAGAAATACTACACTATACAAACTTAAATTGCAAGCAAAACCTGCATTAGCCGCCCAGAACACAGGGAACACATGCGGTTTTAGAGTTGCGCAAAGATCTAGTTGCCGAAAACATCCTCGGCGCTGGGGCTTGCTTCCTCCGGCTCCGCATCCGGCTCCGGCGTCTCGCCAAAAATATTGTCGGCGGAAGGTTCCGCCGCCACTTCGGATTCTGGTGCGGGCTCAACCACTAGTGCCATTTCGGCAGCGGTGGCTGCCAGGTCCTCATCCACACCGTCAGCTTGGGCCGATGGTTGGCCGGAGGCTTCCGCCGCGCTCAGGTTCGCGGCGCGTTTTTTGGCCAGTTCCTTTTCGGCCTTGGCCTGTTGTTTTTCCAGTTTATCCTGGGCCTTTTGCACGGCACCATCAAGATCAACCTGGGAGCTTAAGCCCAGGGTCACCGGGTCCTGGGGTGTGATGTTGGAAATATTCCAGTGGGTCCGGTCCCGCACGGCGGCAATGGTCTGCTTGGTGGTGCCCACCAGCTTGGAGACCTGGGCATCGGTCAATTCCGGGTGATAACGCACCAGCCAGGCAATGGCGTTGGGGCGGTCCTGTCGGCGTGACAGGGGGGTATAACGGGGCCCTTTGCTGCGCCGCTGGGTTTCCCGCAGGCGCGCGTCCGAACGGCGCAGGCGCTGGGCCGCATCATTGGCGCAACGATCGATCTCATCCTGGGTCAGCTGGCCGGTGGCAATGGGGTCCACCGCCTTGATCCCTGTGGCGACTTCACCATCGGCTATGCCCTGTACTTCGAGGGCATGCAAATTGCAAAATGTCGCGATCTGATCAAAGGTCAACATCGTGTTGTCAACCAACCAGACGGCCGTCGCTTTCGGCATCAATACTTCGGTCATGCTTATGACTCCTGAATGCAGCAACCCTGAAATCCGCCGCGCCCTATTGGGACTTCAAACGGATAGGTCGCGCTTTTCGCAATAATTCAATTAACCTCTATATAACGCGCTTGCAGCCCAACGCAAATAACCAGTGCGGAATACTGGCATAATTTGGGCTGCTTCAAGAACGTCAAAAAAGGGCGGAACAATCCTGGCTTAGGCCAATACGGCAACAGGGCCTAAACCGTCAAGACAATCTTGCCGATATGTTCACTGCCTTCCATGCGGGTATGTGCGCCGGCAGCGTCCGTCAAGGCAAAGGACTGATCCATAACCGGGCGCACTGTGCCCTGTTCAAGTAAAGGCCAGACCTGGGCCCGCAACTCATCGGCAATCACCGCCTTTTGCGCCACTGTGCGCGGACGCAGGGTGGAACCGGTGACGGTCAGGCGCTTCATCATGATCGGCAGGATATTAAAGTCAGGGACCTTTGGGCCATGCAATGTGGCGATCTGCACCAACCGCCCCTCCACGGCCAACGCTGCGATATTTGGATTGAAATAATCCCCGCCCACCATATCTAGGATCAGATCAACGCCCCCATCGCCGCCATCGCCGCCCGTAACTTCCGCAATGACGTCGGCGAATGCCTCTTCTTTATAGTTGATCCCACGTTCTGCGCCCAAATCCTCACAGGCGCGGCATTTCGCGGCGCTGCCCGCCGTTGCGAAAACCCGGGCGCCAAAAGCAGCTGCCAACTGGATCGCGGTTGTGCCAATGCCGGAAGACCCACCGTGGATCAGAATACTTTCGCCCCCCCGCAATCCACCCCGCTGGAATACATTGGTCCAGACCGTAAAGAATGTTTCAGGCAGGGCCGCCGCCTCGGCCATGGAAAGATTGCCAGGCACGGGCAGACACAGGACGCTGGGGGCAACACAATATTCCGCATAACCGCCACCCGCCACCAGGGCGCAGACTTTATCGCCGACGGCGATGCTATCAACACCGGGGCCCATACTGACCACTTCACCGGCGACTTCCAGCCCGGGAATATCCGATGCGCCGGGGGGGGGTGGATAATTGCCCGTGCGCTGCATCACATCGGGGCGATTGATCCCAGCTGCCGCGACCTTAATCAAAACCGCCCCGTGACCAGGGCTGGGCATCGGCCGCGTCCCGGGCCGCAACCCCTCGGGCGGGCCAAAGGTCGCAATCTCAATCGCTGTCATGGTGTCGGGCAGGGAGGTCATATGCATTCTCATTTGGTTGCAGACAGATCAAACTATTGGTCTAATATCATACAGGACACTTGGCAATGGTACGAGGCTGCGATGGATACGGATGAACTGGAACCGCCTAAAATTCCTGTTGGTAAGCCCGATCTGGAATTGCTGTCTATTGCGCAACTGGAAGATTGCATTGTTGAGTTGGAGGCAGAGATCGCCCGCATCCGCAGCGCCATTGCAGGCAAGCAAAGCGCCCGTGGCGCCGCCGACGCCGTCTTCAAAATTTGAGCATGAATTGCTTATTTTGGCGCAATTTTCAAGAGACTGAGCACATTCGGAATAACTGCACGTTACGGCTTCTTGACCGGGCGCGGCGGCTTCGACCGTGGCACCGGCGGCATGTCAGGCTGGGCATCCACCGGCGTTACATCTATGGACGGACGTTCTTCGGGATCCGCCATATCCGGCTGATCTTCATCTGAAGCGGGCATCTCCGTTTTTGTTGGTTGTGCTGGTTGCGCCGGTGGCGACCCTGCCTCGGTCTCATCCCCATCCAATTCGGGCTGTGAATTAGGGTCCGGTTCAGATACAGCTTCCGGCGACGGGGCCGGTTCAGCGTTAGGTTCTGGTTCGGGTTTCGGTTCTGCTTTTGGCATTGCTTTTGGCTCTGGGGCCGGCGCCGCATCGTCCAACGCCTTTCTGGACGGCTTAACAGTCTCTACCTTCCCTGTTGCCGGTTTCTGCCATTTTTTGCGCAACGCGGCACAATAATCCTTGGCATCAGCGCGGGGGGTGAACCAGACATAATCAAAGGGCATAACCGGCGCGGAGAAATTTTCCGCATAATCGCCCGGATCCAAAACCCCATCCTGTACTTCCACAAAAGCCACCGTCGTGACTTTTACATTCGGTTGGTGCCGTTTCAGAAACAAGGGCACGCCAATGTCTTTGCGCACATGGCCATCGCCCGCGATCAATAGCGCCCCGTCATCAAGGCCGCTGGTCAGCATATGCTCGGCAAAGACCGCGTCCCTGGCACGCTGGACATTGAACAAGGGGCCCAGGGCCGCACGCGGCATCAATTCGCAATGGCCAATGTACAATTGGTCAATACTACGCTGGCGAAGCTCTTTTGGAAACGGTGTCAAAAGACCAAGACGACGCCGACGCCGGGCAAACTCGAACGACGGCTTGCCGCGGGCTAACGAGCGGACAGCCGCCTTTGGCAGACCAGCGGCATACATGGGCAAATGCGCGGCCATCGCCGCCCCGGCAATTGGTTTGTACATGTTCCAGGCTGGCCAGCCGCTGATATCCCATGCCAGGGCCACGCCCAAAGCGTCTGCATTTTTTGAATATTGCTCCCAAAATTTATTCAAAACCGGCTGCTTGCTTTCCGGGATCATTTCCCACACGACAGATGGCCGACGGCCCAGGGATGTCAGAACCTTAATCAGACGGGCCTGCAAAATATGATGATCCCGATTGTCGTGTTTTTCCCCCAGTAGAACAAAGGCCGATCGGACCAGAACTTCAGCCAGGACTTTCTGTTCAATAAACCGACCCGAAGACGGATGCCAGATGCGCCCCACAAGATGATGCTTCTGTAACAAGGGTGATTGCCAAACCGGTTTCTTCTCGCCCAATCCTGTCAGCTTCGCCACACTTGGCAATTTCATAGACGTTGGAAGTTTGTTATCGACCCAGCCACAGCCCGCCAACATCGCCGTTACCATTAGTACCGCCAGAAATGTCAGCAGATTTGTCGCGGGGAGGCACTTGTGGTGCATGGAGCGCGGGCGGGCGCTCATCGGGTCTGACACGCCCCAATGGTTATGGCCGCTGTTCCATAGGTATGAGAAAATATTTGTGAGCGAATTAGCATCCGGGCATTATCTCTCATCTATCGAAATTCTCCAATCAAATGCCTCGCGATGTGGGGAACAAAAAAATTATCCATAACTGATCGGCATTATTCATTTGTTAACACATTATGGCTAATTTGATCGGTGATGACACACACACCCTGTCATCCATCGGATTGGATTATTCCAGTCTGTTGACGCCTCCCTGTTGACTCGGAGCCGCCCCAAATTCGGGCGGCTCTTTTTTTTGCTCCGAATTCGCCGGTGATGGAACAGAAAATTGAGCAATTAAGACACGTCTATTCTCGGTGACGGGCACAATTCAATCTAGAGGGCGATTTTCCTGACTGACTGATTTCTCATAATATTATGATTTCCCACTTGACCTGGGTCAGTCATGGAACATAAAGTCCGCGTCCTACAGACGCGAGTCTGACAGGTTGAGGCAAAAAATAAAAAAACATCCGGGGGATCGTCGATACGGCGGTCCCCCTTTTTTTGCTCCGGATTAATTATCGATCAATTGGTTTCCTTTTGACGGTCCGGTTGACGATCCGGGCAATCGGGATGATCAGGATGAACGGGGCAATCCGGGCGCTCTGAACACATCTATTGCGATCCAAATCCACTTGAGAGCGGAGGACATCATGAAGGTAGGCTTTGTTGGACTGGGCATTATGGGCGCGCCCATGGCGGGACACCTGCAAAAGGGTGGCCATGATCTTTACCTCCATGACCTCGCACCTGATCTACCCACCGATCTGCTTGCTGGCGGTGCCATTGCCTGCGATAGCAACAAAGCCGTCGCCGAAGCCGCCGACGTCGTGATCCTGATGGTGCCCGACACCCCGGACGTGGAGGCTGCCCTATTCGGCACCAACGGTGTTGCGGATGGTCTGCGGGCCGGACAATTGGTCATCGATATGAGTTCCATCTCGCCAACCGCCACAACGAATTTTGCCGCCCGAATCAATGACCTCGGCTGCCTGTACCTTGATGCCCCGGTATCTGGCGGCAGTGTTGGGGCCATCGACGCTAAACTGACCATTATGGTTGGCGGGCCCCAAGCGGCATTTGACCGCGCCCTGCCGTTGTTTGAGCTTATGGGCGGCACGGTGACCCTGATCGGCACCCGTAATGGCGACGGCCAGGTTTGCAAGGCCGCCAATCAAATCATTGTCGGCGTCACTGTTCAGGCCGTGGCCGAAGCTTTGGTGCTGGCAGCCAAAGCAGGGGCGGATCCGGCCAAGGTGCGGCAGGCATTAATGGGGGGTGCGGCGTCGTCGATGATCCTGGAAAACCACGGGGCCCGCATGTTGGAGGGCAACTTCGAACCGGGCTTCCGCGCTGAATTGCAGCAAAAGGATCTTAACGTCGCGCTGTCGGCGGCCCGGGACCTGGGCGTCGTTCTGCCCTTGGCGGCAACGGCGGAGAGCCTTTTCAATGCCCTCAACGCACGCGGTCAGGCTAAGGCGGATCATAGCGCCGTTGTCACGGTGCTGGAGGAATTGGCGGCCGTTCAAGTGTCCCCAACGAAAGAGAACCAATCATGAGTAATGAAGCCAAAAGCAATTTGATCACCGGTCGCAGCGCCTTTCTGGCCCTGTTGAAGGACGAAGGCGTTACCCGGCTGTTCGGCAATCCGGGCACAACGGAATTGCCCATTATGCACGCCATGACAGAGCAAACGGATATCAGCTATGTCCTTGGCCTGCAGGAATCCATCGTCGTCGCCATGGCCGATGGATACGCCCGGGCCTCTGGTAAGATCGCCGCCGTGAATGTGCATGTGGCTCCTGGCCTGGGCAATGCCATGGGCGCCCTGTACACGGCAAACTTCTCCGGCTCCCCCCTGATCATCACGGCCGGCCAGCAGGAACAGGGGCACGGTCTGACTGAACCGTTGTTGTATGCCCCTTTGGTGCCCATCGCCGCACCTATGGTGAAGTGGGCGGTTGAGGTCAATCGTATAGAGGATATGCCCCGCATTCTGCGCCGGGCCGCCAAAGTCGCCCTGACACCACCGACGGGGCCGGTGTTCATTTCCCTGCCCGGCGATATTCTGAACATGGAAGCCGCCATTGATATGGGTGAAAGCACCCGGGTCGATACCGCCGTGCGGCCATCGGATGCCGGGTTGGCGCAATTGGCCGCCCGGCTGTTGCAGGCAAAAAACCCTGTGATCATTGCAGGGCACGAAATTATCGCCTCGGACGCGTTCGATGAAGCAGCTCAATTGGCTGAAATGCTTGGGGCGGCGGTTTATCAGCAGACAGTCAACGATGGCGCTCATTTCCCGTCTGAACATCCGGCCTTTATGGGCAGTTTGAACAGGGATCAGGAATATGTGCGCGGTAAACTGGCCCCCCACGATCTGGTTATCTGCCTTGGTGCTGATCTGTTGCGCATGTCGGTTTACAGCCCGGTCGATCCACTACCCAGCGATCTGGCGGTTATCCAAATTGGCCAGCGGGATTGGGAGATGGGCAAGAACCACGCCGTGGAGATTGCCCTGCGCGCCGATGTTAAAGAGACCGTGGCGGCCCTGCTGCCCGTCCTGGCAGCCCGCGGCGGCCAGGACCTGAAAGATCGTGCCCAGGCCTCCCTGGATGATCTATCGACACGGAACTGGACCGCACAGCGGGAACAATTGCGGGTCGATTTCGCTAAATTGGCGGATGCCAGCCCGATTGAGCCGGATTGGCTGATGCTGTCTTTGGTGGATCTGTTGCCCGACGATGCGATCATTGTGGATGAAGGCATTATCTCCACCCGCAGTCTGTTGAAATTTCTGCCTATTCGCGACCGCTATGGCTATTTCGGCAACGCATCGGGTGGCATCGGGTGGGGTATCGCTGCCGCCCTGGGCATACAGATTGCCCACCCTGATCGCCGGGTCGTTGCCGTCCTGGGGGATGGCAGTTCCATGTATTCCATTCAGGCACTATGGACAGCGGCGCATTTGAAGCTGCCGATTACATTCGTTATCGCCAACAACGGCGGCTATCGGATCATTAAGGAGCGGCTGTTGGCCTTCCACGGCAACGATGAATTTATTGCCATGGACTTTAAGGAGCCGAGCATCGCGTTCGCCGATCTGGCCCGGTCCCTGGGCATGAAGGCGGAGCGTATTGAGACTGCCGCCGCATTCGAAAACGCGTTTCAGGCCGCCGATGACCGGGATGGGCCGGTACTTTTGGAAGTCGTCGTGCAGGGCGGCAAAACCATGCAGGATTAGGCAACCATTGCTGCTGCTCTATCTACCACCTTGTGCGCTGCTTTGATAATCCCGCGCAAAGCGCCGCGCTTTGGCGATTTCCGCCCGGGTTAACTTCGGCACCTCGGGCGCGTCGATCCGTTTGAGCATGGATTTTTGCGGTTTGGGCGCAAATGCACGGCCGGTTTTGCCGCTGGCCATAAAGAACCAGGCGCGGGAGCGGCGTAAATCACGCGGTATCATACGGCCATCCCGGTAGGCCGCACCCAGGGCGAACTGCGCATCAATATTGCCCTGCACCGCCGCCTTGCGCCACCATTTCATCATATCGTCGGTGTTCTGATCCACACCCACGCCGCGCATATACAAATTGCCAAGCCAGAATTGCGCTATGTTGTGGCCTTGGCCGGCCGCCCGTTCAAACCAACTGGCGGCCTCAACCGAATTTTGTCGCAGACCTCTACCGGTCGCCAATAGAGCCGCAAGTTGATGTTGCGCGCCGGATGAACCTTGCTCTGCGCGAATTCGTAAAAGCGCCAGGCGGTCAAAATCAGCCTTGCCTTGGCTCTCCAACGAGGCCAAAACCTCAATCGCCGGTTCCGCCGCGCCCGATGGCCGGTCAGCCAAACTTACGCCTGGCCGGCTGACAACCATGACGGCTGCCACTATGGCGGTGATTGGCATCACCACAACCATACGCTTCAGCATAGACATGCCGCGTACCTACCCTCGTGCCCTACTTCTTCTCTCTCTACGAATAGGTTAAGGGCGGATTCATTAAAAAAGCCTTATTCGGGCGGCAAAATTTGTAAACAGCGCACAGCCATTACGCCCATCACCAACCCGGTGGATGCATTTCATGCCAGTTGCTGGCACTTTCATAGGCCGCCCCCGCCTGCACCAACAAAGGTTCAGACAAAGCATGGCCGACAAATTGTAAGGACAGAGGCAAACCATTTTCCGACAAACCACAAGGCAGGGAAATTGTCGGCAGGCCTGCGTAATCCATAGGCACGGTAAAACGGGTTTGCCATGGGTCCCGGTCCTTGGGAATGGGGCCATAAGCCAACTCGGGCGTGACGGGATAAGCAACCCGCGCGGTGGAGGGACAGGCCAGCACATCTATATCTGCCATGGTCTGGCGCAGCGCCCCCACACAGGCGGCGCGCAGGTTGTTGGCCCGGGCGTAGTCGGCGGCGGAATGGCTATGACCCTGTTCCAGCCAGCCGCGAAACCAAGGGCCGTATTCATCGGCCCGGGAAGGATAGGTCGCCCGGTGGGCATCCGCCGCCTCAGCCGTGCATAACACCGTCCAGGCGGGCAGATACTCGCGAAGCCGTTCCGGCATCGAAACGTCAACGATTTTCGCCCCCAATTCTGCCATTACTTCCACTGCCGCGACGATCGCGGCGGCATAATCTGGTGCCATGTCTGCTGTGGCATAGGTTTCATCCCAGCCAATGCGCAGACCCTTGGCACCCGCCTCAACCCCCGCCAGCATATCGGGCACCGGGGCCACCAGGGTCGTTGGGTCGTCCGGGTCAAGGCCTGCCATGGCCTGCAGCACAATACCCGCATCGGCGCTGGAACGGGTC
Organism: Rhodospirillaceae bacterium; assembly: GCA_018660265.1. Taxonomy (GTDB): domain Bacteria; phylum Pseudomonadota; class Alphaproteobacteria. The sequence continues at coordinate 11,985 of JABJKS010000108.1, forward strand.
AAAGGGCCCACATGATCGAGGGATTGGGCCAGATCCAGCACCCCATGACGGCTGACCCGGCCCCAGGTTGGTTTCAGCCCCACGGTGCCGCAGACAGCCGCAGGGTGCCGGATGGAGCCGCCGGTATCACTGCCCAATGTCGCAAATGCCAACCCGGCAGCTGTCGCAGCGCCCGATCCAGAGGATGATGCACCTGACCAATGGCCTTCCCGCCATGGGTTTTCCGGTACGTCGAAGGCGGGGTTATAACCAGCCATAGCCCCCTCGGTCAGGTTCAACTTGCCCAGCAAAACTGCGCCCGCGTCCCGCAACCGCGTCACCACGGTGGCATCAAAATCCGGCACATGATCCGCCAACACTGCCAGACCACCCATGGTGCGCGTCCCTTTGGTATAACAAAGGTCCTTCACGGCAATGGGAATGCCATGCAACGGACCCCGATAGTTGCCAGCCGCGATTTCCGCCGCCGCCGCCTTTGCCTCCGCCAGCGCCTGTTCCGCCATTACCGTTGCATAAGACTTCAAACGCCCATCCAAAGTCTCGATCCGCGCCAGCATCGCCTCAGTCAACGTCACCGGCGACAGATCGCCAGATTTGATCCGTGCCGAAAGGTTGAGAATGGTCTGATAGTGCAATTCGTCGGTCATTCCAGTTGGCCCCATCTATCGTCATTTCCTAAGCTTGAGTATCGAGACAATTTGAACCGAGATTTATCTGTGTCGGTTTGAGATTATCGGACGCAGACATTGTTATTACTTGGTAATGCGTCCGTTTGGCAGTTTAGTACAATTTCCATAAACAATTTTGCATCGCAAAATGCCTGTAATTTGCGATGCAACATTGCTTCTCATTAGTTTATGCGTCACAAATACGTTTGTGTATCAAATCCATCAAATTACATACAACAACAGCGCTTGAAGAACAGAGTTTAGCAACAAATCTATTTGTATCTCAAAAATACTGGAAATCGTCGTACAACAGGATCAAGGGCAATGAACACATTAACAGGAAACTACGATTTAACCGACGCTGTTTCTTATCATTACGATAAATTTCCCCCTACAAATCTAGAATTTGAAAAACTGATACGGCCACTAGCCTCCGCCTCTGAGGCTTTAGCCAGATATGATCAAATGCTTGCAGGAATGCACAACAGTGAAATCTTGTTAGCGCCCCTGCGTCGCCAAGAGGCGGTCGTTTCATCAAGGATAGAAGGAACTGTAAGCACTCTGGACGAAGTCCTAAGATATGAGGCTGACCAAGGCGACGATGGAGACATCATGCCGTTGGCGCACTACAGAACAGAGGCGATGGAAGTGTTCTTGTATCACAATGCCATGAGGCGGGCACAGGCCGCAATGCAAGATGGAACTCCAATTTCAGATTGGTTCCTTCGATCTATACATAAGGTGCTTCTAGGTTTTGGACGTGGTGCCCTTCAAGCACCAGGAAAATATAAAGACGAACAGAACTACCTCGTTGATCGAACCCGAAGGAAGGTCTTGTTCTTGCCGATAAGCCCGGAACATTTGCCCCTTGGCATGGAAAAGTTATTCGCCTTCATGAAAAACGACAACCATGAGGCACTCATTCGAACCGCCTTGACACATATTGAATTTGAAGCCTTGCATCCATTCAAAGATGGCAATGGTCGAATAGGGCGCATGTTGATAACCCTTATGCTTTGGAATATGGGAAAAATATCAGCTCCTCACCTTTATATCAGCGGTTACCTTGAAGAACGGCGAGACGAGTATATTGAGCGTATGCGCGATGTATCCAGGTCCGGAGCCTGGACCGAGTGGGTCGTATTTTTCTTAAATGCCCTGGAAGAACAAGCGAAGTATAATCTTCGAATCGCTGAAGAAATTGCCGCGCTCTATGAAAATATGAAAGATCAATTCAGGGCCATACTATCGTCAAAATGGAGCATAACGGCGCTGGACTTCATTTTTAGTCGGCCCGTTTTTAGGAACAACAGTTTTACATTGAAAAGCGAAATCCCGAAGCCGACTGCTGCTAGGTTTACCCGAGTCTTGGTTGAAAATCAGTTGTTGACCACTTTGGAACCTGCAGCCGGTAGGCGTCCTGCGCTCTTTGCATTCGAGCCACTTTTGGAAATTGTAAGGGCTTAGACTATACGCGACCTATTCCGCCAAGGTTGAGCCATCTCCGCGCACCCGGGTCTGGCGCATGTAACGGCGATATTTGTCTGCGTCATAGCCGGAACCACGGTGCAGGAGGCAGCGGTTGTCCCAGATCACCAGGTCGCCGGGCTGCCATTGGTGGCTGTAGGTGTATGCAGGCTGCGTCGCGCGGTCCTGGAGGTCATCCAGCAGGGCGCGGGCTTCACCATCCTCCCAGCCGTCTATGGTCTTGGCGTGGGAGCCGAGATAGTAGTTCTTGGCACCTGTTCTGGGGTTTGAACGCACAAGTTTTTGCGGCACCGGGGGCAGAGAGGCGGAGAGTGAGGGGCTGACCGCATCAGGTGCCACTTTGGACCGGGAATATGTGTAGTCGTGGATGGCCACCAGGGTATCAATACGAGCTTGGGTTTCAGCATTCAGGCGACCGTGGGCGGCGCGCAGGCTGACGAATTCAGTGGCCCCGCCCGTCGCCGGCACCTCGTAGGCGCACATGATGGACAGGCGGGCCGGCACCTCGCGAAATGAACTGTCGGAATGCCACAGGTTGTTGCCGGTCAAGAATATTGTCTTTTTATCCTGGTTTCCCAGTTTCGTGCCGTCAGCTTGCACATTGCCGATGGTACCGAAATAGACGACCTGGCCGGTTTCCCCCAAGGTGACATGGCTTTCCTCCGCCTCTCCCAATGCCTTGGTAAAGGCCAACTGCCGGTCATCATCGAATGGCTGGTCGGGGAAATGCAGCAATGAATAATCATCGATGGCTGCCTGAATGCCCTCAACCATGGCCGCCGACAGTGGCTCTGACAGATCAATGCCAGTGATCCTGGCACCAAAATCATCGTGGATCGGTTCAATATCAAACAAAGCCATTGGCATCTCCCACATCCGGTTCACAAACGTGGCAACATCATATGAGGCTTTTGACCCACAATCCAATGGGTTGGCCAATGGTCTGGCCAATGGTCTGGCCAATGGACCGGCCAATGGACCGGCCAATAGACGCATTGCCCCAATCTGTAGAGGGGATTAGGATGCCGCGAATTTTCCGGCAAATTCTGCAGCATGGAAGGATCACAAATGGATCCGAAATATCTCAACTTCGACACCCTGAGCCTCCATGCGGGGCAAAAGCCCGATGCCACCTATGGTGCCCGTGCGGTACCTATTTACCAATCCACCTCGTTCGTCTTTCAGGATACTGATCACGCCGCATCCCTGTTTAATTTGGAACGGGCAGGCCATATTTATTCCCGTATCTCGAACCCCACAGTCGCGGTGTTGGAGGAACGGATCGCTGCCCTGGAAGGCGGCGTCGGTGCGGTGGCAACCGCCTCGGGTCAGGCCGCGCTACATCTGGGCGTGGCGACCTTGATGGGACAGGGCAGTCACATCGTTTCCTCCGCCTCCATCTATGGCGGCAGCCACAACATGTTTGCCCATACCCTGCCCCGGTTTGGCATAGAGGCAACCTTTGTGGACCCACGGGATCCGGAGGCCTTTGCCGCCGCCATCCAACCCAACACCCGTCTGTTGTACGGCGAAACATTGGGCAATCCGGGACTGGAGGTAATGAACGTTCGGGCAGTGGCCGATGTGGCCCATGCCAACGGCGTTCCCCTGATGATCGATAACACCTTCGCCACGCCCTATCTGTTCCGCCCCTTCGAACATGGCGCGGATATCGTGATCCATTCAGCGACAAAGTTTCTGGGCGGGCACGGCGTCGCAGTCGCCGGCATCCTGGTCGACAGCGGTCAGTTCGATTGGGAGGGATCGGGCAAATTCCCCACAATGACAGAGCCATATGATGGCTACCACGGTCTGAATTTCGCCGAGGAATTCGGCCCCGGTGCCTATATCATGCGGGCCCGTTCTGAGGGCCTGCGGGATTTCGGTGCTGCCATGAGCCCGCAAACAGCCTTCTATATTCTGCAAGGGGTGGAAACTTTATCTGTCCGTATGCAGCGCCATGTCGCCAATACAAGGGAGATCGTTACCTTTCTGGCGGGACACGAGGCGGTCGCCTGGGTTACCTACCCGGAGCTGCCCGAACATGCCGACCATGCCCTGGCCAAGGATTTATTGCCTGAGGGAGCAGGTGCCGTCTTCAGCTTTGGCATCAAGGGCGGGCGCAGCGCCGGTGCGACATTTATAGAAAGTTTGGAAATCTATTCCCATCTGGCGAACGTCGGCGATGCGAAATCCTTGATCATTCACCCTGCCTCAACCACCCATCAGCAAATGGACACAGCCTCGTTGGAAGCTGCCGGTGTCGCAGAGGATATGGTGCGCATGTCCGTGGGTCTGGAAGATATCCGGGACCTGAAGGACGATTTGAACAACGCCCTGCGACGTTCGCAACGCTAGAGCAATTTTCAATCAATTGGAGTCACTCTTATGATCCAAGTGATTGGTTCAATTGCTCTTTTCTCAAGAATCCTAACGCCTTGGGCATGTTTAAAGTAGACATGCCCTAGGCAAAAAACGGCAAGGGATATTGGAATATGGAACTTAATGTTGACGGCCATTCCGTCTTCGCGGCGACGGGGGGCAAATCCTTTGACCCCAGTTTGCCGGCGATTGTCTTTCTCCATGGTGCAGCTGCCGACCATACGGTCTGGAAACTGCAAACCCGCTATTTCGCTTGGCACGGCCACAGCGTCCTTGCCCTGGACCTGCCCGGCCATGGGCGGACCACAACGCCCTTGATCCCCACCGTCGAAGGCCAGGCCGATTGGCTGATCGCGTTGTTGGATGCCGCCGGCCTGGAAAAGGCAGCCTTGGTCGGCCATAGCCTCGGCTCTCTTATCACCCTGGATGCCGCGGCCCGCTATCCCGACCGGGTCAGCGCCCTGGCCTTGCTGGGCTGTGCCGTGCCCATGCTGGTCAACGATGCCTTGCTAAACGCGACCCGTGCCAATGAACCCTTGGGCAATGAGCTGACCAATTCATGGGGCTATGGGCGGGCTGCGCAACGGGGCCAACACAAGGTGCCCGGCATGTGGATGCTGAAAGGCGGCATGCGGCTTTTGGAAGTGGCGGGTGATGGCGTTCTGTTCAATGATATGAATGCCTGCAATGACTACAAAGGCGGGGATGATGCCGCACAAAATTTGTCCTGCCCGACATTATCGATCATTGGCGAGCGGGACATGATGACGCCCATGAAACAGTGCCGAAAATTGGCGGCGCAGATCGACAATGTATGCGAAGTGGTCATCCCCGGCGCGGGCCATATCATGATGGATGAGGCACCGGACGAAACCCTTGATGCATTGCGCGACTTTCTGCTCGGCTCAACCTAGAATATATTTAGACGTTCGCACTATTGACGACTGCATCGCCCTCGCGCAGGCGGGTTGCCGGCAGGCAGAGCGTTACAATGGTTCCGCGGCCGTGATCACTGTCGATTTCCAAAGTGCCGCCATGTAATTCCATGAACTGTTTCGATAAGGGAAGGCCAAGACCCGCGCCCTCGTGACAGCGTTTATAGCTATCTTCGATCTGGGTGAAGGGTTGCAATACATCCTCAAGGCGGTCGGTGGGAATACCGCAGCCGTCGTCGGCAACGGTAATCAATAGGTCGCCGTGCCGTGAGCGCGTGGTGGCAAGCCGAACCTCGCCATGATCCGGGGTGAACTTCAGCGCGTTGGAGAGAATATTCAGCAATACCTGCTTCAAAAGACGACTATCGCATAACAGATGCACAGGTGACGCATCAATACGTGTTGTAATCTCGGTTTGGCCGCTATCTACACGTCCTTGCGCAATACGAACGCTGTCATCGATCAGCGTTGGCAGATCAACTTCCGCCTCCATCAGCGTCGTCACCCCCGCTTCAACACGGGAGAGGTCCAGTATATCGTTGATAATCGCCAAGAGGTGTTCGCCGCTGCTATGAATATCCCGGACATATTCGCTATATTGCTGATGGCCCAAGGGGCCAAATATCTCGCCCCCTATGACCTCGGAAAAGCCGATTATGGCATTCAAGGGGGTACGCAATTCGTGACTCATATTGGCCAAAAACTCTGTCTTGGCCCGGTTGGCGATCTGTGAATCCTCAACCGCCCGCAGCAAAGCCTCTTCGCCCTGACGGCGGGCCGTGATATCCATGGCCCAGGCATAATGCAAGTTGGCTTGACCGTCGCTGCCCGCCAGTTGATTGACGCCAAGAATGCAGATTGTCCGCTCCCCTTCCGCGTTCTGCAGTTCAACTTCACTGGCACCTTCCGCAGTTGGCAGATATTGGGCCATGGGGGCCTCTAACCCTTCCGGTGTAACGACCAGCGGCAAGGCGAGATGTTTCAGTTGTTCCAAATCCTCGACTTTGGATAGGCGAAGGGCTGCGTAGTTGGCATAGGTCAGACGTCCATCTGGTTCGGCAGCAAAAACGGCGTCGGTACTGTTGTCGACCATCGCCGCCAAACGCTCCCGCGCTGAACGGTGCGCCTTGGAGACCTGCTGCATCAGCGTGTCAAACTGCTGCATGACCTCGCCCA
>JABJKS010000032.1 GCA_018660265.1 Rhodospirillaceae bacterium
AACCCCGAACGTCAATCCCTAACACCTCTAAAAATTAGCCGCTGAAAACCGCCGTTGATCCGGCTGAAGCCGTGTGCTCAGATCAAAGCTGATCGCGATCATGAATAATGTGGGCTAGTTGCAATCTTGCGATGCTGGCTTCGGCAGGAAATTGGCGGCCGTCCTTTCGCTGACCGTAAATGCCTCTTATTGATTGCAGTTGCCGGCGGTCATCCGTGCTTTGGGAGAAATCTGTCACATGCGTTCGGTGGATATCCCGGACCGCTTCGGGAATAAGTATCTCCAGATGATGGCCTAGTACTTCTTCCGCTTCGTAACCAAAAATGCGGGCAGCGCTTTGGGAAAACAGGGTTATATGCTGGTTAATATCTATGGTGATGATCGCTTCCGGCGCCATGTGCAATATGCCGGCAAAACGGGCTTCGCTACGGCGCAACTGTGCTGCGGTTGCTTCCCGTTGGCGTATGCTAAGGCTAACGCGGTACCAGCCGCCTATCACCAGGACCAGGAATACGGCAATTCCGATGCTGGTCACGATGGCTGCCAGAACAAATGGGCCGCGAACCTCCGAAAGGTTGATTTTTGCAACGACGGCCAGGTTATAACCAGGGACCGGTTCGTGGGCGGCCAGAACCGTGACGCCGGCATAATCGAGGACGGTCACGATCCCGGATTTGCCCAACAGGCCGAACCGCGCCGGCGCTGCCAGATCCGATTGCATGGGAATGGCCAGTGTTGGGCCGGGGGAAAAGGGCGCGCCGCGCCGGGCCAGGATAATCTGATTGCCAAGGCGGTGGGCCAGGATAAATTCACCGCTTTCGCCAAATTGCGCTTCGGGTAAGTTCAGGACCAGATCGGTTGTTAGTTCTGTCAAAGCGGCATCGGGGATTGCGTTGTAAAATGCATCACCCGCTTTCATGGCCATCACAGTTGCAATAAGCCGGGCCTCACCAAGGGCCAGTTCCCGCAGCAATTCGGATTGCCGGTCCAACTGGGCCCGATAAAGCAAGGTAAGAGAGACAGCGGCCGCAGTTGCTATAACGGCGACCATCATGGTTGCAAGGACAAATAGACGTTTGGTTTGCGTTTTCGACACTGTTTCTTGCTGCATCGACTGGCTATGAGACAAGCCAGCGACGACTGTTGACCCGACACCGGTCACCGTCTTTGGTTCCACACCGTGTTCCGCCCCCTGCAACAAAATACTTGGTCCCCTCCGCGCATCGGCACATTCGTTGCCGTATTCCCTTCAGTCGGCAAACGTCGCTTAAGCCCTCTAATTTATGGAATTAAGATTAATGTTTTGCTAATGCATGATTTACGGGTTATTTTAGAGTTCTAATGCACGGCTTTCTCTTGATCCGCCCAAAATGGCTTGCGCAATTCCGTCTTCAGGATTTTTCCGGCACCAGACAGAGGCAGTGGCGCCGTGCTGAATTCCACGGATCGAGGGCATTTAAAGGCGGCGATCAAGCTATGGCAATGATCAACAATTGCTTGCTCACCGACGCTTTTGTCCCCTTGCTGAGCGTCATGCAGACGGACAATGGCGTGGACCTGCTCGCCCCATTTGTCGTGCGGAATACCAATCACGGCGCATTCTGCGACGGCGGCGTGTTGATAGATGGCATCTTCCACTTCCGCCGAATAAACGTTCTCCCCGCCGGAGATGATCATGTCTTTGACACGGTCCACAATATAGACGAAGCCTTCATCGTCCATGCGCGCGCCATCACCGGTGTGTAGCCAGCCATTACGCAGCGCAAACGCCGTCATTTCAGGCTGTCGCCAGTACCCCAACATGACATTGTCGGCCCGGGCACACAGTTCACCAACCGTTCCGGCGGGGACTTCGTTGTCGTCTTCATCGACAATCTTCAATTCCACCCCCAAAAGTGCCTGTCCGCAGGAACCGAATTTGCCTGTATCTGTATCAGGGATATGACGATCCGGTGCCAGCATGGTCAGGATGGGCGCGGATTCCGTTTGTCCATAGGCGTGGTGAAAGCGGGTATGGGGCATCACCTCCATGGCGCGGCGAACCACGGCCTCGGGCATGGGGGATGCACCGTACATCATATCAACCATGGAGGAGAGGTCGAAATCCTCAACACCGGGGTAATGCATGGCCATGTTGATCATGGTCGGCACCCAAAGGGTGACCGAGACTTTATGGTCCTGAATGGCGGTCAGCGCGGCTTTCGGTTCAAAGCCCGGAATAATTACCGATGTCCCGGCAGCTGTGGCGATAGCGAACGTGCAGGTGCCGTCGGCAATATGGAACATGGGCGCGGCATGCAAATAGACCGAATGATCACGATAGCCCACGGTGGGGGCGAACAGCAGAGCATCATAAAGGACATTATGCTGGCTCAACATGACGCCTTTGGAACGGCCCGTGGTGCCGCCTGTGTAATATAACATGGCCAGGTCATCGCTGGCCGTATCCGCCGCCTCTGACGGCGATACGCCTTCAAGCAATCCTTCGAATGAGATCATGCCCTTGGGTACGGGACCGTCGCCCAGGAAAACCACATGCTTCACGGTTTCCAGGTGCGCCTGAATTTTTGGAACCATTTCGACAAAAGCCTCGTCCACCATCAACACCGTGGACCCGGAATCATTTAGCCAAAATTCGATCTCAGGCGGTGCCAGCCTGGTATTGATGGGCACCAGCACATAGCCGCCCCAAGGCACGCCAAAATAGCTTTCCATATAGCGGTCATTATTCAGGGACAGAACGGCCACCCGATCACCACTATCCAGGCCAAGGCCGCTTAAACCTGCCGCCAGCCTGGCGATACGGTCACCAAATTGGGCCCAGGTGTGTTGCCTTTCGCCAAAGATCGTCGCGGTGCCTTGGCCATTAACCTGCATGTTGCGGCGGACGGTGCTGGATATTTTCATAATGCGTATACTCCGAAAAGGTTGGTCGCAGCATATCCAGCGGTTAGAGTGGTTTCAAACGATATTACATCTTGAAAAAACCCTATTGCAGTTTGCCCCAGGGAACGGCATTTTGCCGCAAAATGAATTACTGCTCCATGGAGGTTGCGTTGGATAGAACATCAGATATTTGGCAAATGCGGGTTGATTTGGCGGCTTCATTGCGCTGGGCGGCCCGACTTGGCCTGAACGAAGGCGTTGATAATCATTTTTCCATGGCGGTGCCTGACCATGATGGCGTTATGCGCGGCGATCGTTTTCTGATCAATCCTTATGGCTGGCACTGGTCCGAGATTACTGCGTCATCCCTTGTCTTGTGCGATGCGGACGGCACTGTCCTTGAGGGTGATAACGCGGTTGAGGATACCGCCTTTTTTATCCACAGCCGTGTGCATCTGGGCTGCCCCTCGGCCACGGTCGCCATGCATACCCATCAGCCGCATGCGACCGCCCTGACCCTGCTTGAGGGGGGACGCCTGGAAATGTGCGAACAAAACGCCCTGATGTTCGATGAACGCATTGCCTATGACGACGAATATGGCGGCCTGGCATTAAGCACGGACGAGGGCGACCGCCTGGCCAGCAAAATGGGCAACCGCAGTTTGCTGATGATGGCCAGCCACGGGGTTATGGCTGTCGGACCGTCCGTGGCGGAATGTTTCACCGATCTGTATTACCTGGAGCGGGCGGCGCAGTTTCAGGTGTTGGCCCGTTCCACGGGTGGCAAAATGCGCACAATTTCCCAAGACGTTCGCGACCGGGTGCGCCAGCAAAACAGCACCGAGCGGGTGAAGATGTCGGACCGCCATTTTACGGCCCTGCGGCGTATTCTGGACAGGGAAGAACCCGAATACCGGAATTAGGCTCTTTCGGTTATGCTTCAGCCCAGGCGTTCCCCAGGCGCTCCGGCTTATACCAAGGTGCGGTAATAAAGACCCATATAGACGCTTTACGAAGGTTTTCGGGTAGGAGCGCGTTGCGC
>JABJKS010000088.1 GCA_018660265.1 Rhodospirillaceae bacterium
ACTTGCCGCGATCAATTTGATCATCACCGTGATTAAATCTATCGGCATCCTGATTAAATATACCGTCAAGCCGGAACACCTTCTCGGCGTACTCAAGCACCTCGCTGGAGGGATGCAGAGCGGTATGCAACGGATTGCTAATATGGCGGCTGACTCTGGCGGCTTTCTCGCGTGATTTCTTCCGCCGGTTGCTCTGCTTATCGCGGCGCGAAAGCTCGCGTTGAAGACGACGTTTTCGCTTGTCCAGCTTCACCAGGCCGTCGTCCTTGGGGAGGGCTTGGCCATCGGATCGGGCCAGAGGCAGCGTCACGCCAACATCGACGCCGATTGCTGGTTTTAGAATGTTGGCGGGCTCGGCTATTTCAATTGCTGCACTTGCGCAAATGTACCAATTCTTGCCTTCGCGGATGACCGTTACAGTCTTCAATTTACCGCGCATCCTCTTGTGTTTCCGGTAATGGATACGGCCAATCTTCGGCAGCTTGATACTATCTTTGCCGAAGATGGTGTTCATGTGCCAACCCTTGTCGTTGCCCAAATTTTTAAATGCAGGCACCGTGAAGGAATTGTTATCTGTGGCATTGCGCCAGGAAGGAAATCGAGCACGCCCATCAAAGAAATTCTTGAAAGCTCGGTCGAGGTCACGCAAGGCAAAGCTATATGAGTCCGCAGGGGCGTCAGCTAACCATTCCAGATCAGGGTCCTTTTTCCACTGCCGAAGGGCAACCTGATAATTTTGCCCAATTGCTGTGAGGGAAATTATGCATAGGCGACCGGCAGGCGCTGGGGTATATTGGTGCGTCCAGTTCGACGCGAAGGCGTTCCAGAGCCTCACCAAAGCCGATAGCAAGGCACAATTCGTCTGTCGTCGGATAGGCTAGCGCCGAGCGTGAGAAACATTCGAGCATTTGATTGCCCATCCTATAACCGCACAATGGAGATTAAATATGGCTACAACAGGGAAATGCCTTTGCGGCGCAATCGAGGTAACCCTCAATAAAAACCCAAAAGAACTCGTCGCCTGTTATTGCACGAGCTGCCAGAAGGCGTCTGGTGGCGCTGCATCATTCAATATTATAATGGAAGATGACGCCTGCGATGTTTCGAGAGGGGTAACAAAATTTTTTAAGGAGACCGCTGATAGTGGTGCAGATTTAGAGAGGCATTTTTGTGGGGACTGCGGCAGCCCCATCTACTCGGTCACAACCTCCTATTCGGGAATGAAAATATTAAAAGCGGCGCTATTTTCAGAAGAAAAGAACATGCACGTGGTAACCAATATATGGATAGATAGCGCGCCTGAGTGGGCTGCGCCTCATCAAGGTGTGCCGTCTCATGGTAAAAGTAGAAGTTAAATTGGTGACGAAAGAAAATAACAATTCTGGCGTCGTCTAACCTGTGAATAACCCCCATGCCCTTTCTTAGGCCACCAGGGGCGATGGTAGCCAGCTTGACGGCCCTCACTTGGGTGGACGTTACCAGTATGAAAATACACCCCAGCCATTTCAGAGGAGATGACCGACCCGTAGAGCAAGTCAGTTGGAAGGATGCCCAGAGGTTCATTGGGAAACTGACTTCGCGGACGGGCCGACAGTATCGTCTATTGTCGGAGGCGGAATGGGAATACGTGGCTCGTGCAGGCACAACGACGAAGTATCATTGGGGAAACGTGTTTAGCGCGTCGAAGGCTGTTTCCATGGAAACGGTGGTCGGCATGACGGAGACCCTGCCTGTCGGCAGTTACGCCCCTAACGCCTTTGGTCTTTACGACATGCATGGCAACGTCTGGGAATGGGTCGAGGATTGCTGGAATAAAAGTTACACGGGCTCGCCGACCGACGGCTCTGCCTGGACCAGTGGCGACTGTAATAGCCGTGTTCTTCGCGGCGGCTCCTGGGGCAACGGACCTTGGGAACTGCGCGCGGCCTACCGCCTCAGGGACGGCATCGGGATGGGCCGGAACAACTACTACTTCGGGTTCCGCGTTGCCAGGACCCTTTCGCGGTAGCGAAAGCTTCCGTTATCGGAAGACCAGTTCTCCGCCCTGGCGTCGTTTACCTATAACCTTGGCAGCGGTAACCTGCAAAGTTCGACCCTGCGCATGAAGGCTAACC
>JABJKS010000037.1 GCA_018660265.1 Rhodospirillaceae bacterium
AGAGACCCATATAGATCGTTTCAGGCGTGCGCCGGGTAGGAATGGAAGCGCAGGCGGTACTGGTACCTTCAAGCTTTCATGACGCCGCCGGCGCGCTCCTGAAACGACCGAATTCGGCGCTTTACGAAGGCTTTCGGCGGTGTCGCGCGCAGCTTATGGTACGCGTACCACGGCGCAACGCGCTCCTACCCGAAAACCTTCGTAAAGCGTCTATATGGGTCTCTATTACCGCACCTTGGTATCAGCCCTTCCAATCCTGCGACGCCTGTCGTGGCAAGGTGTGGCGGTGACACCGCCAGCCCACCAAAATTCGTTTCCTTGTACTGATCGCTCCAATTCTTTACAGGAGCCTCCAACCATAGATAACCGTTATTACAAGAGTATAGGCCGCAAGAAGAACAACATTAATTGGATTCCCAGAAAGCTTGGGCGTTTTGATCTTTGATACATTCAAGGCCGCAAGTCCCAGACCGCTAGCATAGAGAATTACAGAAAAAGCCCCCGAACTAAAAAAGCCTTCAAATAGAAATATGAAAACCAGTGCTATGCTGTTGTTATCAAGGGCCAAGCCGGTATATTTGGATCCGTCAGCAAGGCCAAAAGTACTGAAATAACTCAGTCTTATCGCTCCTGCTGCAAGCATCAAAAATGCTCCCGGTAGGAATGCCGGCTCAAATTTCCCATAACTCAATAATAGTATGGCAGGTGTGACGCCATAGCTTACAATATCGATCAATACGTCAAGCTGCCCGCCGAACAATCGGTCTGAACCGGTTCGCCCCTTCATCCTGCGGGCAACGAGGCCATCAGCCCAATCAAAAGCAACGGCCCAGATCATTCCAACCATTGCAGCAGAATAAATTCCCAGAATAATGAAATATATGGCTAGAATTGTGCAACCTAATCCTGCAAGAGAGCAAATATTTGGAAGATCCCAAACATAGGAAATAATAGATTTTTGCGGCTGATCTTTAGTATCAGTATTATTAATTGTCATTAATTAACCTAAAACCGGAGGTTTCTATTTTTACTCATATCGACTATACATTGTTTTCAATTATACCGAGGTTAAATTTATATAATGATTATTTATACAGTCGGCACTTTTGATCTGTTGCATGTGGGGCATTTAGCCTTGTTAAGCTATTGTAGAACTCTGGGTGACGTGGTTGCGGTTGGCGTTGCCTCCGATGAAGTCGTCAACATTTACAAGCCGAATGTGCCTGTTATTCCACTTGAGCAACGAATGGAAATGCTGAGAGCGTTGCGGTGTGTCGACATTGTGCGCCCTTACCATGAACTTGAATATGTGTCGGGTTGTATGGAATTGAATCCCGATATTTTCGTAACTGGAGAAGATTGGGGCAGCCAAAAGCATAATCTTGATGTGGAATCCTATTTAGCGGCAGCCGGAAAGCAAATTATTCAGGTTCGCTATAATCCCCGAAATTCATCGACGAAAATCAAGCAAACAGCCATTGCCCAGACCCACACAAACTTACAGGCCGCATAGCTTGAATAGTGACCTCCCAGTACGCGGCCACCGGGAAGATTGCGGTTTTGTTTGCGAGATCGATGCTTTGGGCGCGGAATAGCGGAAACCGGTTATGCATCGCCATTATCTGATCGACAACATTCAAGATGGTGTTTTTACAAAGGCGGAGAGAACATGACCAAAGCCAAGGCCCGACAACGGGCAAAAGCAAAAGCGACACAGAACGCTGGAAAGCGGAAGGCCAATGTCGATCAGCCCAGCCAAGCCCGATTTGGGCAATTCGATCCTGGTTCAGGCTCCATAAAGGGGCTTAATACAGACGTGAACGCTAGGCATGTTGCCAGAGGGCAACGTGGTGCAGGCCGCTCGAGATAGCTCTGTATTTGTCCATTCGCATCGGAGCATGTCTTGTTTTGTACGCTGTAATTTCAAACCCATCGTTGCTGACGTCAGATATTTCAATATGACGGAAGCCCCCACGGGCCATTCGACTACCAAAGCGACGGTGGAGCCGGAACCGCATCGCCTGCGCACCCGGCATAGCAAAGAAACAGGCGAACCCATGACCGTGGCGGAAGAGGCCAAACGAGATGGCCAATCAGTGGGCCCGCCCCAATTCTTCGGTACGCCAAGTTCCATCACCGACCAGATAGAGGCCTTCATGGGAGAGGTGGGCGGCGGCGGATTCATGCTCCCCCCCGTCCACAACCCCGGCGCCATTGAAGATTTCGTCGATTTGGTCGTCCCCGAACTACAACGCCGCGGCCTGTTCCGGGAAGACTACACAGGCACGACCCAACGGGATCATCTGAGCCAGGACGATTGAGACCACCGCGCTCGGTACGGTTCTATTGAATAAACTGTCGCCGGAATTGCGCAATAATCATAATATCATGAGTGGCTCTAAACGTGCATGTTCTCTATTATTGGATGCATAATTAAAATTTATTGAATGGAATTGGAACCCATGGTGTCGTTCACCCGCTTTGTATTCGCAGTTGCTGTATTGATTCTCTGCTTTGCAGGAACAGCGAACGCTGGCCCCATGGAGGACGCCAGAGCGGCCTATAAAACAAAAGATTACCCCACGGCCATAAAAGTTTGGAGAATGTTGGCGGAACAGGGTTATGTAGAGGCCCAATATCAAACTGGCCGAATGTATGAAATCGGCCAAGGCACTTTGCAGGATTATCAGGCTGCTGCAAGTTGGTATCGCAAAGCTGCAAATCTGGGACACGCCGATGCTCAAAATAAGCTCGGCCTCATGTACTATAAGGGTTGGGGCGTATTGCAGGACTATACGCAGGCGCACGTATGGTTCAATATTTCTGCGACCAAGGGGTCTGTAAAAGCGCGTAAAAACCGCGACGACATTACCCAGAAAATGTCGTCCGGCCAGATCAACGACGCTCAAAATCTTGCCCGTCAATGGATAACAAACACCACAGACAGTAAACGAACAAACACTTTGGCATCGAAAGCCCCTGACAAATCCAATATGGCTAATGAACTCGCCGGGTCATGGCTGGCAATAATCAGAACTGGCATTGGTGGCCTTGAGTGCCCAACTAGATTAGAAATTCCTGTAACATTCTTAGCCCAAGAGAACAGGGGTTCGCATGCTCAGGCGAAATTTGCCGGTTCAAATGATATTGGCCAATCCCTTTATGGTGTTCTTAAAGTGGACAACACCTTCGACGGCGCATTCTGGATAAACGCCGGGCTAGCTGATTTCGACGGAAAATTCGATGGCCAAAAGTTTAGAGGGTATTGGCAAAGTACCGGTGAATGTGATGGTAAGATAGAAATTTCACGGGCAAGGGAAACCAATTAGAGCATCGAGCTTGCAATTCCGGTGACAGGTTACTCCAATTTCGGTGGAAATTTACTCAACTCAACGACACCTACGGCAGCACCGCCTCGCCCTCGATCTCTACCATGGCGTTGGGGTCGATCAGGCGGCTGACTTCTACCAGGGTCATGGCGGGGAAATTTTTGCCAAGGTGTTGGCCCCAGGCAGCCCCAACTGCGGCACCGGCTGCATCGAAGGCGTCGATGTCGGTGACATAGGCGCGCATCATGACCAGGTTTGCAGGCTCCCCCCCGCCAGCACGAAGCACGGTGACCAGATTGCCCATGGCGCGTTCCCATTGACCGCCGAAATCCAAGGTGGGGTCGACCGGCTTATTGCCTTCCGTCGCGGCGATCTGTCCTGCAATGCGCAATACCCGCGCGCCTGTGGCGATGACGCCGTAGGAAAAACCCCGGGCCCGGCCCCAGCCCTCAGGCAAAACGGCTGTGTAATCGATCTCGCTCATGATGGTGCGTCTCCCACATTGTTATCTGTTGATAATTATTGCTATGTTGCGATCAGGTTACCCCGTGCCAGGCCGCCTCACCAGCCCTCATTCAGTGGCCTTGATTGCCTGGGCCCATGGCTTATGTTGTACAAATCCGCTGCCAATCGAACGAGAGCCATTTGTCCCTAACGACCAAATCATCCCAACCCATTTTTAACACGACGCCCGCTGTCATAGGCCTGATTGCGCTTAACGTCATTATTCATCTCATTCGTCAGGTGCTGCCCGATCAACTGGCTCAGATCGTGGTCCTGCTGGGTGGGTTTTCCGCGCCGATATTCCTGGCCACCGTGTTGGGCGCGCAGGAGCATTTTGGCTTTATTCTTGCCCTCACACCCCTGACTTATGCGTTTCTGCATGGGGATTTTGTGCATCTGGCCATGAACATGGCGTTCCTGTTGGCTTTCGGCACGGCGGTGGAACGATATCTCGGTTGGAAGCGGTTCCTGGGCCTCTATCTGGTATGTGGAATTATCGCCGTTGTGACGTCCATCGCGTTGTTTTTCCTCACCCACGAACAGACCATCATCGTGGGCGCATCGGGTGCTATATCGGGCCTGTTCGGTGCCGTTATTCGGATCAGCCGTCAGCGGGCCTTGGTCACCATGGGCATCTTCATTGCGATGAATTTGATCATGGCCTTCACCGGCGCACCCGGTATGGGAGAGATGCGTACCATCGCCTGGGAGACCCATATCGGCGGCTTTGTCGCCGGCTATCTATTGCTGCCCCTGTTCGACTATCCAGCAGATTATTATGAGGAAGATGAAACCCCATGAAGATCACCGGACTTCGCACCACGCAGTTGCAAATCCCGTTCGAGACCCCGATCCGTACGGCGATCCATTATGTTGAATCTGTCAGTTTCGTCGCCTTGCAGGTTGATACCGATGAAGGCTTGGTGGGTGAAGGCTTGGTCTGGTGTATGAACCCGGCCCGCCTGCCCGTTCTGGAGGCGATGATCCAAAGCCTCGCCCCCAAAGTGCTTGGCCGCGACCCCCACGAACACGCCGCCCTATGGGCCGAGATGTGGGCCGACGTCAATTTCTTTGGGCACAAAGGCATAACCTTGTTCGGCATCAACGCCATCGATATGGCGTGTTGGGATCTGGTCGGCAAGGCCAACAACCTCTCCCTCTGCCGTCTGCTGGGGCAAAGGCGGGATCGTATCCGGGCTTATCATTCGGGCGGTCTGTGGGTCTCCCTCTCCATCGATGAACTACAGGACCAGGCCAAGGACTATCTGGCACAAGGCTTTCGCGCCATGAAGATGCGCCTGGGTAAGGCGCATGAGGGAAAGCCGTCCGTCGCAGCGGATATAGAACGGGTGGCCGCCGTACGCGAGGCTATCGGCGCTGATATTGCTTTGATGGCCGATGCCAATCAGGGCTTCACCGTCAACCATGCCATCCGTATGGGCCGGGCGTTGGAGCCGTATAATCTGGTCTGGTTCGAAGAACCCGTGCAGGCCTATGACCTGGAGGGTTCTGCCCGCGTGGCGGCCGAGATCGATACACCAATTGCCTCCGGAGAGACGGAATATGCCCGCTATGGCTTCCGTGACATGATCGAACGGGGTTCGGCTGATGTGCTGATGCCGGATCTGGAACGGGTGGGGGGCATTACGGAATTCGTCAAAGTGGCCCATATGGCGGATGCCTTCGACATCCCCATCTCGCCGCATCTTTATACGGAGCAATGCCTGCAACTGTGCGGTGCCTTGAACAATATCGAATACAGTGAATTCATGCCCTGGTTCGGTCCGCTGTATAATGAAAAGATGGAGATGGTGGACGGTGACTTCCTGGTGCCGGACCGGCCTGGCCTGGCCTTCACCTTCGACCCGGATGCCATCGAACGCTATCGCGTTCGTACTTAAATCGAGGCGCTATCGCGTTCGTACTTAAATCGAGGCGCGACCGCGTGCGTACTTAAATCGGTTCGCCATCGCGTTGCCAAGTAGATAGGAGTTTCAAAATGAAAATCGCCAAGGTCGAAAGTTTTCTGGTGCAATTGCCCTACACCACGGGGGGGGCCGGGAAATGGGGCAATCTGGATTGGACCACGCTGGATTACGTGATGATCCGGATAGAGACGGAAAGCGGCCTGGTTGGCTGGGGTGACGGCTTCGGCTATGGCTCCGCCCGGGCCACCAAGGCGGCGGTGGATTATATGATCGGGCCGACGTTGATTGGCCGGGATGCCTCCAACATCGCCGGGATCAATCATGACCTGCAACAGGAAAACCATATCTGGGGCCGCTATGGCGTCACCATGTTTGCCATTTCCGGTGTTGATATCGCCCTGTGGGACATTGCCGGCAAGGCGGCAGGACTACCCCTGTCCAGCCTGTTGGGCGGGGCCCGGCGCACGGAAATTCCGGCCTATGCCTCGTTGTTCAAATACAACAACCCCGACGAAGTCACCGAAAATTGCCAACGCGCCATCGGCGATGGTTTCAATTATATCAAACTGCACGAAATTGCCGAACCGGAAGTGCGCGCCGCCCGCCTGGCCATTGGCGACGGCGTCCCCTTGATGGTGGATACCAACTGTCCCTGGACGCCGTATCAGGCACGGGAAAAAGCGCTGTCGTTCAAGCCGTATGAACTGCACTGGCTGGAGGAGCCGATTTTTCCGCCCGAAGATTTCAACAGCCTGGCCCGCCTTGGCCTGGAGGTTGATATCCCCCTGGCTGCGGGTGAAAACGCCTGCACCGCCTTTGAATTCCAGAACATGATGGAAGCAGGTGCGGTAACCTACGTGCAGCCGTCGGTGACCAAGGTTGGCGGTATTACAGAGTTCCGCAAGATCATCACCCTGGCCGAATTACACGGCACCACTGTGATGCCGCATGCGCCCTATTTCGCACCCGGCCTGCTCGCGACCCTGCATCTGCTATCGACCATGCCCGATGAATGTCTGGCGGAAAGCTTCTTCTACAAAACCATCGATGCCACCCTGTACGGCGATGCCATTTCTGCCAAAGACGGCAGCATTAAGGTGCCCACGGGCCCCGGTTTAGGGTTGGAGCCGGACCTGGACGTGATCAAGGATTTTGGCGCGAAGGATTAGGTTATAACGGGCATAAAAAAGGTTTCGTTGTCTATTTTTTGATGAAGCTATTATATCCAGCCGTCATTTCGCGTTACGCTAGCTAATTTGTTAATGAATTGATAGTATAAGGGCCGGGACGGCCATCAGCGCTGCTTGAAATTCCATACCTGTTTCGCGAATTTTGACGCTGTGGCAGTTCGGTGAGCTTGAATGCAACAGTAATTCATTTCAAAAGACGCCTCATCGGTGAACTAATTCGATCGTGTAACGCGCAAAAGGTGGATTATGGTAAATGTAGATTTTGACCAGGAAGAAACACTAGGACGCCTGATCAATTTCGCAGGACGGCTTCGGATGTTGTCGCACCGCATTGTGCTTTTCGCTTTATTAACAGCCCGTGAGGGTGATGTTGACGAGCGGCAAACATTACTGGAAACCGTCACGCAATCCCTGGGTGATTTCCGCTCAACCCATAACGGAATTATCCATGGGGACAGGGTGGCAGAGCTTCCGCCTTTATTCTCACCGACCGTCATAAAATTGTTCGCTGATGCCGATCTAGCCGGCGAAAACCCCATCAGTAAATTTATCACCGCTTTTCAGGAAATTCTGGAAAACATCGAAGCTACCGAAGATATTCAAGACAAAATCAAAACATTGTCGCTGTTCGTCTCTACCGATCTACTGGCCTTTCTCAACAGTATAGCGGATGGTTTCAAAAACGATCTGGACCGCATGAATTCAGATAGCAGGGCAGAGGCCGCAGATCGCCAGAAAGTCATTGGTGGGGCCCTGCAGAGTATCGACGACATCAGTTCAAAAGTTAAATTCATCGCATTGAATGCATCAATCGAAGCCGCGCGCGCAGGTGAATTTGGGCGCACATTCGCCGTTATTGCCCGGGAGGTCAGAACCCTGAGTGAAAATTCACGAGCCGTTTCCAGTGATCTCAGACGACAGTTCGATACCCTATTCAGCGAAGCGACGGACAAATGACAGAAATCATCATTCGATAAATCTGTTCGTTAAAAGCGCTCTGGCCCTTGGCCTTTTCATCGCCTGCGCCAGGATGATCGAAAACCTGACGACACAGAAGAGACTAGCGATAAATGTCGTGCCCGGACTTGATCCGGGCATCCATCCGCAAAGTCGTCGCAGCAGTTATTATCTCACGTATTTCGGCGCATGTGCTCCAGCACATCGTCGAGGGATTCCACATCGCCGAATTTGGCATCGATGTCATAGAGGTTCCATTCAACGGCACCGGCAATCCGGTCGCCGATACATTCGCGCACGATGATGGGGCGGAAGCCGTCGGCGATGGCATCCTCTACCGTGGCCCGAATGCAGGCCGACGCGGTCGCCCCCGTAATCACCACCGTATCCACACCGCAGGCGTTGAGATAGCTGTTCAGATTGGTGCCGCGAAAACCACTGGCCTGTTTCTTGACGATCAGCAATTCGTTATCCCGGCGTTCCAGACGGTCATCGATCTGCACCGCTTCTGACCCGACGCGCAAAACTTCCGCCGGGATTTTCTTGCCCCACAACCCCATGTCGCTGTGTTCGCCTTCGATAATGTCATAGGCCGTGGTGGTAAAAACAATTGGCAGACCCTTGGCGCGAAACGCGGCGAGGACCTGTTGTGTTGCCGGGATCACCGTATCCATGCCTTCGCAGGTAAAGGCATTGTCTTCCCGGGTCCAGGCATTGGCCAGGTCGATATTAACCAGGGCCGGTTTTTTGCCCCAACCAATACGCCGTTGGAAGCCGCGATTTTGATAGAGTTGGCTGTCGGAAGCGAACAACTTGTCCAACGCTGCCTTAATCTCCGGGTCCATGTCATTTCCTTTTTTTCTGATGCCGTCTTTCTCCAGGATAGACCGGATCGTGATCGGTTGCATACGTCTTGCTTGCCGACGGCGTTTGAAACTAGTGTAGAGGGACAAATTGAACTCAAAAAAAGCATATATTGGGCAAAACTGATGTCGAGTGAAAATACCAACGCAACGCCACAAGCTGGCGAAATTCTGGCCGCCGCCGCCCTGAACAACGCCCGCGCCGTGGCACCTTTGTTGCGCGCTGCCGGTGACCGGATCGAGGCTGATCGCAGCTTAGGGGCTGAGGTCCTGAACGCCATGCATGGGGCGTCGCTGTTTCGCCTGACCCTGCCCCGGCGGCACGGCGGCGCCGAACTGCCCCTGCCCCAGTTAGCGCAAGTGGCAGAGATTATTGCCGGTGCCGATGCCTCCGCCGCCTGGTGCCTGGGCCAGGCATTCGGGTGCGCCATGTCGGCGGCCTTTATGGCTGAGGCACCGGCGCGCCAGGTCTTTGATCCCGCCGACGCGGTTCTGGCCTGGGGGGCCGGCTTGCAGGGCAAAATGGTGGCGACCGACGGCGGCTATCTGGTCAGCGGCACCTGGCGATTTGCCTCCGGCAGCCACCACGCGACCTGGCTGGGCGGCCATTCCAAAGTGTTCGAGGCTGATGGCTCCCCGCGCCCCGGCCCGGAAGGGCGGCAGGCCAACCGCACGGCACTGTTTCCCCGTGACCAGGCCGACTTCGCCGATGACTGGCATGTCATGGGCCTGCGCGGCACCCGAAGTGAGGGCTACACGGTGGAGAACCTGTTTGTGGAAGAGGGCCTGACCGTCGATAGGGAAACCCCGACGGAGCGTCAGGTGGAGGCGACCTTGTTCGGTTTGCCGACAACATCCGTCTATGCCTCCGTCTTCTCCTCCGTCGCCTTGGGCATCGCGCAAAGTGCATTCGATGACCTGTTGGCCCTGGGCCGGGAGAAAAAACCCCGAGGTGCCCGCAGCACCCTGCGCGACAGCCCGGTTTTCCAAACCAGAATGGCCGAGATGGAAGCGCAATTGGCTTCCGCCCGAACCTACAAACACGCCATCGTCTCGGAGGTCTGGGAGCATCTGGATGGCGGCGGCGACCTAAGCATGTCAGATCGGGCCCGTATTCGTCTGTGCACAACCTATGCCATCAACGAAGCCACTTCAGTGATGGAACAGGTCTATCGCCTGGCCGGTTCCACGGCGATTTTCAACGAACAGCCGTTTGAAAGACGCTTTCGCGATATCCACGCCGTATCACAACAGGTACAGGGCCGGCACACCAATTACGAAACCGTCGGCCGCTTCATGCTGGGCCTGGAAGTCGATACAATTTTCATGTAGGCGCGAAAGAACGCTTAGGCGTATCGCACTTGCGCCGTACCGGGCGTGATGACGTCACCATTTTCGTTCTTGATGAAAATCTCCATATCCACCGTACCTGCAGCCGTATCGATGGCTGTGATAACGCCGCCTGAGGTCAGGGTTTCGCCCAGGTAGGAAGCGCGCCGGTTGGAATAGTTAAACTTTGCCAGCGCGCCATTATCACCCATCCAGTTGACCACGACCTGGTTCAACCAATCCCCTTGCAGGGGGCCATCAATGACCACGCCGGGATGTTTTTCCACCTGGGTTGTATAGGTTTCATCATAATGAATGCGATGGGGGTTCCAGATCGCTGCATTGTAGAGGAACAGCGAAACATTATTGGCGGTATGCTGGCGTTCCGGCAAAGCATCACCTACCGACAGGGCTGCAATATCAATATTACTCATCGTAGGATCCTCGTCTGTTTTTCTTCCATCACCATGTCGCCGCCTTCGGTTTTAACGACCAAATTATAGGAGACAAAAATCAACGGGCCGGTGCTGCCCTGTTTTTCCACCATTTCGCTCAACGAGCGGGTGGCGATCAGAACGTCGCCGGGATGGATCGTGCGGTGAAAGGTCATTTCCGTACCCCCCGCCATGACCCGCTTTAGGGGTAGTTCGGGGATGAATTTGTCGACCGTAATGCCATCGGGTCCCAATTCCTCCATGGGCACCAGGGGACGCAGGGCACCGAACATGAACATGGCCGGGGCTTCGTCACCCAACAGGTATTTCTCCAGGCGCTGTTCGGTGGCGATGGAATATTTGATGATGTCGCTGCGATTAATCTCTATTCGTTGCGGATCCTGGCTACGGCCGATCCAGGCCCTCGCCGCATCGTCTATTAACTCACCCAATGGATTGCTCCTTTCCTCAATGCCTACTCAATCTAGTGGTTTGGGCTAGTGGTTTGGGCCGACAATCCGAACC
>JABJKS010000015.1 GCA_018660265.1 Rhodospirillaceae bacterium
GGACGGTTATCAGTGCTATGGCGGGGCGTATATCAACGCCAAGTTCATGATTACCCGTCCGGTTCTAGATCCGGCGTATGTTGGTAAAATGATTATTGATCCATTATTCTATCTCAGTGGCGCATTCCTCCTCATTCCACGCGATTTTTATGACAAGGTTGGGCCCATTAGCGAAGAATATTTCCTGTACTTTGAAGAGGCCGACTGGTTTCAGAGAGCGCGAACTAAGTACGGACGTGACGTGAATGCGTTTGTGCTTTCCAGCATCGAGATCGATCATGCCATCGGTGGAAGTACCGGGAATTCGGAAACGCGGCAGTCTAAGTCAAGCCTGGCTGTGTTTTATTCAGCACGATCGCGTATGTATTTCAGCCGTAAATGGAATACCGTGTGGATCGCGGGTGCCTTCTTTTCAAATTGTGCTATTGCAATGCACCAAATGGTTCATGGTCGATGGGAAAATGCTCTGGCCGCGCTGAGAGGCGCCGTTGTCGGGGCTTTTTTCCAGCGGCATTGAGGTACCACTGCGCCATCGGCGTAGATCGCTATAGACAGAAAGATGCCCATGCATATCGGTATGTATTCCATGAATTCCCACGTTTTTACCCATGGTGGGAGCGAGAACCATATACGGGATCTTAGCCGGGCGCTGGTTCGCCTTGGCGCTCGAGTATCGGTCGTACATAACTCGGCCTTAGCCACAGTAGATGACAACTTTGTCGAAGAAGGCGTGGAGATCACAATTCGCGCTATATTCGGCAATAGGCAACGCGAAAATTCGAAAAGCTTTTTTCAAGAATTCTTGAGAAAAGGCAAGCCACTCATCAGCAATCGCTGGATGGCCACACAACTATCCAGTCTTGGGTGCGATTTATTTCATCAACATGATTTGATCAGCAACTATTTGACGTCGAGGCTCCTCGTTCGAACGGGAAAGCCGGTCTTATTGACGAACCATCTGGGCGAATACTTACTAATGAGGAAATACCTGCCAGATTTCGTCGTACGACCTATTTTTGCACCCTACGATCATATCATCGGACCAAGTAGTGAATTAAATCCGCAAGATCTGCATAACAATTGCAGTGTTTTATGGAATGGTTTTGATGACCGCACATTTAATCTTGATCCGATAGCCAGAAAAAAAGTGCGGGCAGAACTGGATGTCGAAAGTGATGAAACCCTCGTATTGGTGCCGCGCCGCTGGGCACCTACGAAAGGCGTGCTGCATGCGGCAACATCTGCCCGCCAGCTGAAAAATCAAAAAAAGATAAAATGGTGTTTCCTCGGAAAGGACAGTCCCGGGTACGAAAATTATAAGGCTTTAATTCAGGCCCAGTTAGATGGCTTGCCTCTGGTGATAGCGAAAGACAGCGTCGCGCCAAAGGAGCTTGCAGGTCTATTTAATGCAGCTGATATTTGCCTCATTCCCTCTCTTTTGGAGGCTGTTTCAATCGCCGCGATAGAGGCAATGGCTTGTGGATGTTTGGTCGCCGCTTCGTCTGTTGGCGGAATGGCGGAGTTTATCCGGCACGATTTGGACGGGGTCCTGTTTCAGAGTGGCTCCGCAGATGCGATCACAACAACCATTCGTGATTTATCCGAAAGTGCCGGTCAGCGCGCGCAAATCGCCGGCAAAGGTTACGAGCGGGTGCACGGGGACATGACGTGGGATTCCATAGCGAGCCAGACCTTAAAAATCTACGAAACAAGCTTGAGATCAAGAACTCAAGCATAGCAAAATCCAAATACCCGTAATCTTGTAGTATTTACATTATCTAAATGCGAATATTTTATTGTTTCAAATTATAGAATCATCAGAACGTACATTGTCTAAATATCTAAACCTATTCGACCCGACTAATGAAATGCAAAGCATATAAACGAGACAGATAAACCCGATTGTTGCAGAAATATTGATGATTAAATAGGCGATATTTCCATTGGAATAAAGCGTACTTAACGATGAGATCACCAATCCCATAATTCCATAGGGAAACGCTCCAATATTGCTGCGGCGCGCAATTCCAACACACCAAGATAAGACAACGCCCAATCCAGCGCATAACAGGATCGAGCCGACCCATCCAAACATGTTATATGTTTCGGCTGGATAACTCATGGTAATGGCGAAGGCCTGAGGCTGCAATTTCCAAGGGTCGAGATTCCACAGATTAACGAATGTATAATATTCAGTTGGCGATAGTCCGTATTCAATAGACACATTTAAATTCATATATTTTGATAGGAAATATAAAAAATCATTTACAAGGAAATCGATGCCGGACAACGAAGAAATTACATTTTCCGTGTACAAAGTATACCCAGACATTGCTGGAATTACTGTAAATCGATTCACTACGTACTCGCCGATATCGTAGTAACCGATAAGGTCGAGAGACTGGTACCTACCGGAAAGTACAAATAAGAAAGCGACCATGAAAACCGCGACGGCCAAGAAACGGTATGACAGGAAAGATCTTATTGGCACAGGTGCCCCGGCCAAAAGCCGGTGCGTAAGATAAAGAACAGCAACATACACGGGCGCGCCTTTGAAACCGCCGAGCAGTGTCAGCACGACAAATGCAGCCGTAAAGAACATCATTACCATCGAGTTTTTGTAGCTTGGGTTGTTAATGGCGTAATTCCATTGAGCAAAGATCATCAAGGTCATGCCGAATAACCACATTCTACTTGGAAGTCCCAATAACCCGGATCCGCCAAAATTGAATCTGGCGGTTTCGATATTGTCCGAAAACAGAGGAAAGCCGATGGCCGCCACATGATAAAAGGCAAGGGAGAAAACCACAATTGAGCACAAGTTAAGCGCCGCACCATTTGTGAATGGCTGCCGTATTTGTTCTTGATCATAACGGCTCACCCAGTGAAACAGATATTTCTCACTGAAATGGTAGCTTGCCCAAAATGCGACTAAAGATGAAAAATAGACAAACCAAATTGAAGTGGCGTTGTTATCGTCAATTTGTGCATATCCGATGGCAACGAATGCGCCTGATAATAAGGTATAAGTAATCCCATCGAAGGTCCAACGGTTCGACGTGAATATAACAAATATGAAGATTAAGACCAAAAAATAGGCAAGCACTATCTGCACCACAATATGGCAGTTGTCTTTGGGTTATTTGTGCCGGTCCAAATAGATAGACACCATAGAGTTTGTAACACATGCCTTAACATTTGCACAAGTTGTCACCACGTACGCGACGATTTGCTATTTTTGCAGGCCTCGTTCGTTGTTCAACCTCTCAATGATCCGCGCGCTGGCGTGACCATCGCCGTAAGGATTATTAGCCCGCGACATACGTTGATATTCGTCATCATCATCCAAGAGTTGGCTTAGTCGTTGTCGTAATTTTGCCCGATCGGTACCAACCAGTTCGACAGTCCCGGCAGCGACAGCCTCGGGTCGTTCGGTAACATCACGGGTGACGAGCACCGGCTTGCCCAGGGAGGGAGCCTCTTCCTGTATCCCGCCTGAATCCGTGACGATCAATTCTGCTTTGCGCATCAAATATAGAAACGGCAGATAATCAAGCGGCGGGACCAGGTGCACATTGTCATAGCCGCTTAACACTTTTTTGGCCGATTCTTGTACATTCGGGTTTAAATGCACCGGATAGATGATCTCTACATCGTCCCTTTTGGCCAAATCAGCCAGGGCGCGGCACACTTCATCCAGGCCGCCATCAAAATTCTCCCGGCGATGGCCGGTCGTAAGTATCAGCCGCTTATTCGGGTCGATAAAATCAAACTGTCCTTGCAGCTGTTTTTGCAAATCGGGTGATCCGTCAATGATCCCGATGGCTTGCGACAGGGCATCGATTACCGTGTTACCCGTGACCAAAATTTGCGCCTCGGAGATGCCTTCGGCAAGTAAATTCTGCCGTGAGGATTCTGTCGGTGGAAAATGCAGATCTGCAATAACAGAGGTCAATTTACGGTTCACTTCCTCCGGCCAGGGCGCGTAAATATCGCCCGTGCGCAGACCCGCCTCTATATGTCCCACCGGTGTCTTCTCGTAAAATGCGGCGAGGGAAGCGGCAAAAGTCGTTGTCGTGTCACCTTGAACCAACACGCGGTCAGGCCGGCATTCCTGAATTACCTTTTGAATTCCGAATAGAACCGCAGATGTAATGTCGTTCAGACCCTGCCTGGACTTCATAATGTCCAGGTCGAAATCAGGTTTGATATCAAACAAAGTCAATACTTGGTCCAACATCTCCCGGTGCTGGGCCGTTACGCAAACCAATGATTCAATACCGTCCGCCAAGGCAAGCGCCCTGACAACCGGTGCTAATTTAATGGCTTCAGGTCTGGTGCCAAATACAGTTAGAATTCGAATAGTTTTATCCCCTTTGATGTTGGACACGCCGTGATATGCGGATTTGTGTCTAACGCCAAGCCGGTCTTCCCATCCGAATGCTTCGGATGTTTTTCAAAATCGCATCAACAATGACCAGATTTCGTTACCATTGGAATAACTTTGTTTCCACTTGGGTGACCCGACGTCTGGGAGTTCTCCCGGAGCTTATCCTTACCCACGGAAGGCCGTGAGGCCTCGCGCGTACTGCCGCGCCGCCGTTCTATACGACACATCCAGGTATCTACAGCTGCAAGATTAGCTATTCGCGCCCCAAAAGATGCGTTCGTCATAAACATGAAGACGGATCCCCTGGCATAGGAGATCATTTCAGGACAATGCCAGCTGAATTCGAAGTTAGAAGGCTGCGTCGCCAGGGCGGTTTACCAGCCGTAGCTGACCCCGATAGGGGCTAGGCGGGTGGCGGTGGGGCGGCATTCGAAAGTTGCACACCTTCGTAACCCGATGCCGCGACGTCGTTGATGGTGGCGACATATTTCGGCGTACCGCCATTATAGACGAAATACCTGATCTTGCCCTGTTCGTGCCCGGGGACGTTGGAATTATACCCCGTGAACCAGGATTTTGCCTTCCGCATGAGCATTGTCGAATACATCCGTGTGACATGCGCGGTCCAGCGTTCCTCCGCCGCTGTTGTCGCTTCTACGCGGTCATAGCCGTTGCTCCGAATGTATTCGAGGAAGTCCGTGCACCAATTCACGCCATTCTCAATACCCCGGGGATAATTGGTTGAGGCGGAGCCGCTTTGCGGACCGCTGGGCATCAGCAGATTTGGAAAGCCGCTGACGAACATGCCCAAATAAGTCGACGGGCCGTCATGCCACTTATCTCCCAACGTCTCGCCGCCAACACCCCGGATGTCGATGTGGTCGTATGCACCGGTAATGGCATCGAAGCCGGTGGCATATATGATGATATCAAATTCATACGTTTCCGCCGTGGTTCGCAAGCCATTCGCGGTGATCTGTTCGATCGGCGCCTCATTGATGTCAACGAGGTGCACGTTGTCCCGGTTGTAGGCCTCAAGATAATTTGTTTCGAGCGGGACCCGCTGCACGCCAAAGCCGTGATCTTTAGGAATAAGTTTTTCCGCGGTGACCGGATCCTTCACCCGCTGACGTATCCGCCCGGCAATATATTCGGAAATTTCCGCATTGGCGTCATCGTCCGTGAAAATCTCGCGGAAGTTCGCCAACCAAATGCCAAAACCTGGTTCGTCGTAAAGCTTATCGTACAGTGCCCAGCGTTCCTCGCGGGAGGTTTCATTGAAACCACGCCGATCAGGTTCATGCTCAAATCCTCCCGGAGAACGGTTGCAGGCGGCAAAGATCTCTTCGTAACGGGACCGTATGTCGGCCATTTCCTTTTCGGAGATTTTTCTGTTGTGGAGCGGGGCGCACCAATTGGGCCGGCGCTGAAACACCGTCAGGTCACCAACCTTGTCTGCAATTTCGCCGATCACCTGGATCGCCGTCGCCCCGGTGCCAATAATACCAACCTTTTTGTCTGTCAGATCAATCGCTTCATGGGGCCAATCAAACGTGTGGAACGACCTTCCCTTAAAGTCGTCCATACCGGCAATCTTTGGCAGGGTTGGGATCGACAGCAGACCCAGGGTCGTGATCAAAAAACGACAGGTCAATTCGCGCCCGTCGTTAATATGCAGCCGCCAAAGATTTTCGTCTTCGTCATAATGCGCTGCCTCGACCCGGCAATTGAATTGCATATATTGCCGCAGATCGAATTTATCGGCGACGAAATTCAAATAGCGCAAATTCTCTGGCTGACTCGAAAACGCTTCCTTCCAATGCCATTCCTCAAGCACTTCCTTGGAAAAGGTATAACCATAGGTATAGCTTTCGGAATCGAACCGGGCACCGGGATAGCGGTTGTTGTACCAGGTACCACCAAGATCGCCGTCGGCCTCCAGCACCGTTGCCTGCACGCCCAGGTCGGCAAGGCGCTTGATCTGGTAAATCCCGGCCACGCCAGCCCCGATGACGATGGCCTCATAGTGCGATATATCTGCGCGGGACATTGGCGGCTCCTACTTCGATGTTTGTTTGGTCTGGGAACTCTGCGATTTGATGGCATGGCCCTGAAAAAGGGCGATGCGCGTCATGATATTAGGTTAATCGCCGCGGAACAACCTACTTCGTCGCGATATATAGCTGAGCGCCGCCAACAATGCTTTTGGCGCTTTTGGCGAGGATTATGGAGGCGCAGGTAACCGCGGACGTGCCCGATACGATCATCGGCGAAGTCAAAGAAGGCCGCGCCAAGATCGAAATGCAATCAACGCGGCATTATCAATGCATGCAGCGCATGTGACGCCCGCCCTGGCAGGCAAGACTGCGAAAGCTCCAAAGACTCTTTATATAGGCAACCAAGTTTCGGGCATCGTCCGGGGTCAAACCTTCATCCTTCCAGGCAGGCATGCGTTTGTTGCGCGGCGAACCATTCAGGATGGTTGCCATAAGCTGATCATCCGCATGATGCCAGCCATGGGCATCGTCGTTGAGGGCGGGCGCCAGGGGAAAACCATTTTCGTCCACGGCCCGTGGATCATCAGGCTTCTCTCCAATGCCCTTGGCGCCATGGCAGGCCTGACAGTTTTCGTTGAATAGTTTCTCGCCCGCCGAAATCCGCCCTGGCACTTTGTCGAGGTGCCCATCGAAACCGATCCAGTTATTGCCGCCATCCCGGCTGAGCATGACAGCGCCTGTGTCCGCCACCCCCAATAACCGCCCTGGGTTGGCGGGGTCGATGGAAATGTTGAAAAGGGCCCGGTCCAGAAACTCTTTCGACACGAGGTTCCAATTGTTACCCGGCTCCGCGCCAAGCAGCAATCCAACACCAT
The DNA here is from genome assembly GCA_018660265.1 of Rhodospirillaceae bacterium. GTDB lineage: Bacteria > Pseudomonadota > Alphaproteobacteria. The sequence goes on from JABJKS010000015.1 coordinate 7,263, forward strand.
AAACAAATGCGTATATCTGGCCCTCGGGCGTCGTGGTGACCGCCGTGGCTGGCTGCGTAACAGGGTTTAGCCGGGTCCAGGTGACGCCTTCATCCAAGCTGCCAAACAAACCTTCATGGGTGGCGGCGTATATCGATTTCGGATTCTTGGCGGAAACCGCTATGTCATAGATCTGGCCCGGCGGACCACCCATCGAACGCCAGGTTTTTCCGCTGTCCCGGCTGATTTGAACGGTCTTCTCCGCGCCATACATAGTCGCTGGCTCAGTGGCGCTAATGGCCATGGCATGGAACGCGACCGGCCCCCCAACAGCATCAGAGATCCGCGACCACGTCTTGCCGGTATCGTCTGAGCGGATGATGCCCAGCTTCTCGGTCTTCGTGCGATATCCGCTGGAGAACAGGACATTGGCTTGCCCTGGAAGTGCAACCAGCTCTGTCAGAAAGCCGGCGTCCTTTGATCGCCGTGTGACGCGGCCATCCGGCGCTACAGAGAGCGCGCCATAGTTGCTGGCAACCAGAAAGTCCTGGCTTTCCGCACCCGGAATAACCATGCCGCCGATCTGGGGAACTTGGTGGAGATAGAGATCCTTCTCCGCAAATGCCTGTGATGACGCCACTAAAAGGAAACCGATGCTCGCCAGTGTCGCAAAGCCCGAAGTAATGATCTTCATAAATCGTCCTACTAACATGAATGTTTGACGTACAGACGGGTTGAAACGCCGCTATCTCTCAAGCTCCGCGCATCTGGCCCGATACTCATCGGCATCTATTTCGCCACGGGCAAAGCGTTCGTCAAGAATGCCGCGCGCGTTTGAATTGGCCGATGCAGTCGTACCCGTTGCCGGCAAAAACCATCTAGCGGCCAGTACGGCGACGGCCACAATCGCAGCAAAAAGGACGATCATCATCAAGGGACCCATAAACATCATGGCCCATCCTCCACCCATCATGTGGTCATGGGAGAAACCGCCCGATTGTCCGTCGGCCAGTACTGTCTGCGTAAAACCCAACGTCAGAAGCGTGATCATCATTACGCCCAGCCAGTGCTTTGCTGATACGAACATAGTCATTGTCGTCTCCTCTCCTATTGCATGCGGTGTTGTTGATAGCCAATGCCGTTCGCCACCTGCAATTCGCGGACATAGCTGACGATCGCCTTGGTATCTGCCGCGCTGACTTGCGGCTGGGGCGGCATGTTGCCAAACCGCCAATGATGTTGGTTGACGCCTCGCTGCAGGGCGAGGGCAAATGCGCCATCGGCGTGATGTCCGGGATTGTAGATCTTGTGCACCAGCGGCGGCCCGCCCGTCCCCCCGGCGGCATTTACCCCATGGCACGCAGCACAGTTGGCCGCGAAGGCTTTTTCCCCCTTCTGGCCAATCGTCGAAAGCGCCGGGACCTTTACATCGACGACCGCTGCCGGACCACTCATCTTCTTTGACTGGTTGATCATTACCCAGGCACCGCCAACGACAACGGCCAGGACGAGCAACACTGGCAGCTTTCCCTTGAGCTGTTCTGTTAGGCCAGTGGTCTTCGTCGCTTTCTTGTTCATGACATGCGGTCCCGAATTGTCAGGTCAATGGATTTCGTGCCTTCAATAGCAATATCGTCATTCCAGCTACTGGAAGGTAAAGGCCCTTTTTGTGGAATTTGAAACAACGGTCAAAATGCCGCAGGCGCCTCGGCCTGACGTGGTATTGACCTTCCAGTGGGTGGAATGCCCATTTCTCACTGAAGCGGGCCGAGGGTACCGCAATACGAAGGAAGGAATAAACAGATGAATAGTTCGATGAAGGCGCTGCTGGGGTCATTGGCCGTGGCGGCCGTGGCGGCCGTGGCGGCCCTGACCGCAAGTACTGCAGTATCGGCGCATCCGACCGGCAATGCCGGCGGTTCGATGATGGATCAGGGCATGACGAAGTCCGGTGCAATGCCAGGGGGCATGAAAATGCACCAGGGCCAAATGAGCAATCGTCATATGATGATGCAGCAAGGTTCCATGCACCAAGGTGGCCATGGTGGGCATGGTGGGCATAACCGTCATAGCGGCCAGGGCGGGCATGGCATGATGGGATCCAAGCATATGGGGAAAGGCCATCATATGGATGGTGTCGGAAAGATGGGGCGGATGCGCGTAACCCCGGTCCAGCATCTAACCGTTGATGATGTCAGGCATTTTTTTGGCCACCATCTCGAACGCCACGACAACAAGCGGCTTAAGCTGGGCGAAGTGAAGCAAAGAGATGAGGACACAATCACCGCGCAGATTGTTACGGTCGACGGCTCGCTGGTCCAGGCATTTGAAGTAGATCGCTACAACGGCATCGCCAAGCGCATAGATTGATTGGGATCGATTGGGATAGCGATGGAAGGCGCCGGGCACCATATGGCTCGGCGCGGCCTTCGCTTTTCCCTGGCTCCATGAGGGCGCGCCGTCGGAATATCAGTGGATTTTCGGCACGTTTTTTGGGCCTTCTATGAGTGCACCCGAAAGACCATCCATGATCGGGCAATCAGGACGATCATCGCCTGCGCAATGCTCTACAAGATGGGAAAGCGTTTCCTGCAGGTCCTGCAACTCGGTAATCTTCGCCTCAATCTCTTCAAGATGTTTCCGGGCGACATTCTTCACTTCTGCGCTGGCCCGGTTTTGATCTTCATAGAGCGACAGAAGTGTCCGGCAATCGTCGATCGAAAAACCCAGGCTGCGGGCTCTTTGCACGAAACGAAGTTTATGAATATGCGCATCGGCGTAATCGCGATAGCCGTTGGCCAGCCGATCACCGATGACAAGATTTATACTTTCATAATAGCGAATGGTTTTGGGCGATAAGCCGGTGGCTTTTGCCGCATCTCCGATATTCATGATTTGGCCTCCTTTCGTCTATTGGACCATTCCTAATATAGGCAACGGAACTAGATCTTGGTGGTGCGCAATCTCAGCGCGTTGCTGATCACCGATACGGAACTTAGGCTCATTGCCGCTGCTGCAATCATCGGGCTCAACAGCACGCCAAAGAATGGATACAGAACGCCTGCCGCCAACGGCACGCCCAGGGCGTTGTAGAAAAAGGCAAAGAACAGGTTCTGCCGGATATTCCCCATGGTCGCCCGGCTGATCCGTCGGGCGCGCACAATGCCGTTAAGATCGCCTTTGACGAGCGTCACCCCGGCACTTTCGATGGCGACGTCGGTGCCTGTTCCCATGGCAATACCAATGTCGGCCTGGGCCAGGGCGGGGGCGTCATTGACGCCATCGCCGGCCATGGCGACGACGTGGCCCTGAGCCTGCAACCGGCGTACCGCCGCGCTTTTTTCGTCCGGCAGGACATCGGCAACGATCTCATCAATATTGAGCTTTTGCGCCACCGCCTCCGCAGTGGTCCGGTTGTCACCGGTCAACATTACGATCCGCAGCCCCTCCGCATGCAGCGCCCTTATGGCATCGGGCGTGGTCTCCTTGATGGGATCGGCCACGGCGATCAACCCGGCAGCGGCACCATCAATGGCGGCGAACATTGCCGTGGCACCCTGGCGGCGCAATTCGTCCGCCGGCAAGGCGGAGATATCGGCACCTTGTTCCGCCATCATGGCGGCGTTGCCGAACGCCACCGCACGTCCAGCCACATTGCCTGTTACACCCTTGCCAATCGTCGCCTGAAAGTCTGTCGGTTCGATCAGCTCAATATCCCGTACCCGTGCGCCCGCAACCACGGCCTCCGCCAGAGGGTGTTCGCTGGCCCGCTCCAGGCTGGCGACCAAGGCCAAGACCTCGTTTTCCTCGAATCCAGCAACGGCGATAACCTTGGTCAAAGCCGGTTTGCCCATGGTCAATGTGCCCGTCTTATCAACGATCAGGGTGTCGACTTTTTCAAAGCGTTCCAGGGCTTCCGCGCTTTTGATCAGGACGCCGGCCTGGGCCCCGCGTCCGGTACCAACCATGATCGACATGGGCGTCGCCAGGCCCAGGGCACAGGGACAGGCAATAATCAACACTGATACTGCGGCCAGAAAACCATACGCCAAGGGCGGCGTGGGCCCCCAGATCGCCCAGGCGACGAAAGCGGCAACCGCACAGGCGACCACAACCGGCACGAAATAGCCGGCAACAGTGTCGGCGATGCGTTGGATGGGCGCACGGCTGCGCTGGGCATCCGCCACCATCTGAACGATACGGGCCAACATGGTTTCAGAGCCCACCTTGTCAGCGCGCATGACCAGGGCACCGGTGCCGTTTAGCGTACCGCCGATCACAGTATCGCCGGTTAGTTTTTCAACTGGCAAGGATTCGCCGGTGATCATGGATTCATCGACCGCGCTATGACCGTCCAATATCTCGCCATCCACAGGTATTCCTTCACCGGGGCGGATTCGCAAGTGGTCACCAATAACAACAGCCGCCAAATCAATTTCTTCCTCACCACCATCCTCCACGAGGCGGCGGGCTGTCTTTGGTGCCAGATCCAACAAGGCCCGCAGTGCGCCCGAAGTACGCTCCCGGGCGCGCAGTTCCATGACCTGCCCCAACAGTACCAAAGTGATGATGACGGCCGCTGCTTCCAAATAAATGGCGACGCGACCGTCCGCAGCGCGAAAACCTTCCGGGAAAGCACCGGGCAGCAATATGGCAATAACGCTGTAGCCATAGGCGGCCCCGGTACCAATGGCGATCAAGGTGAACATGTTCAGCTTCATGGTCAGCAGGGACTTCCAGCCGCGTTGGAAAAACGGCCAGCCGGCCCACAGTACAACCGGGCTGCTTAGGACAAGTTGCGCCCAGGGGTTCCATGGCCCACCGACAATATCGGTCAGGCCCGGTATCATCTCACCCATGGCCAGAACCAGGACAGGTAACGCCAATGCCCCGCCGATCCAGAAACGCCGGGTCATATCAATCAGTTCAGCATTTGGTTCAGCCTCGACCGCGACCGTGACCGCCTCCAACGCCATGCCGCAGATTGGGCAATCGCCGGGTTCATCCGCAACGATTTCCGGATGCATGGGACACGTGTATTTGGTTTGCGTGGCACCAATTACCATGTCGGCTTCAAGCGCCATGCCGCAGTCTGGACAGCTTGCCGGCGTTTCGCTCCAAACGCCGGGACACATGGGGCAGATATAGCCGCCCTTGCCGGCGCTGTCGCTGCCCGAGCCGCCGCTTGATGGGTTGGCTTTCATCGCGGACTTGGCCGTGCCGTCCAGATAGCCCTTGGGATCTGCTTCGAACTTGCCGGCGCAACCAGCGCAACAGAAATAATAGACGTTTCCATCATGTTCGAAAGAGGGTTTTTCCGTTGGTAATGACACTTGCATCCCACAGACCGGATCAATCGCGTGAACGTCTTGATTTACTGCCGCTTCAGTCATCCTGCACTCCCAACCCAGTCCACCGTCGCTCACCGACGCCCACCGACGCCCAGTGTAAAAGCGATCTCTATGTCTAACATGGAGTTTCCAGTAACTGGAAGGTCAAGTATTGGATTACCGATCACCTGTTGCATTTGGTCGCAGGCGATAGATCGCCAACAATGCATCGACACTGACCACAACGCAGAATTCGTTGCTATTTGCCTCGGGTATTCATGCGGTTATGGGATCGATTGCACCAAGCTGCCAACTGCGTTAGTGGTGAAGCCGAAATCGGGGCCTGATATATCCGACTGGATGGAAGCATGAAATACGATACTCTGGGTCAAAGCGGTTTGCGCGTTTCGCCAATCTGCCTCGGCACTATGATGTTCGGCGGTCGGACTGAGAACGCCGAGGCGGCGCGGATCATTGCGCATGGACGCGAGCGGGGGATCAATTTCATTGATACGGCGGATGTCTATACCGCCGGGCGCTCAGAACAGATAACCGGTGCCGCCATCGCGGGCGATCGGGATTATTGGGTTTTGGCCACCAAGGTCGCCGGCACCAAAGGCGAAGGCCCGAACCAAAGTGGTTTGTCACGAAAATGGCTGCATCAGGCCTGCGCGGACAGCCTGACGCGGCTGGGCACCGACTACATCGATATTTATTATCTGCATAAGGAAGACCACACCACGCCGCTGGCCGAAACCATCGGTGCCATGGCCGATCTGATCCGCCAGGGTAAGGTACGGTATTTCGGACTGTCCAACTATCGCGCCTGGCGGGTCGCCGAAATCTGTCATATTTGTGACGGCCTTGGCATTGATCGACCTATCGTCAGCCAGCCTTATTACAACGCCATGAACCGCATGCCGGAGGTGGAGCATCTGCCGGCCTGTGATTTTTTTGGTCTGGGAGTGGTCCCTTACAGTCCCCTGGCCCGTGGTGTGTTGACGGGGAAATACCCCCCCGGAACAACTCCGCCTGAAGACAGCCGCGCCGGACGCAACGACCCGCGTATGATGCAATCGGAATGGCGGCCCGAGAGTTTGGAGATTGCCCAAACATTGCGCCTGCACGCAGAGGCCAAGGGCATCACGGCAGGTCAATTCGCCCTGGCCTGGGTGCTGCATAATCGCCTGATCCATAGCGCCATCGCCGGGCCCAGAACGTTCGAACAGTGGGATGAAAACCTGGGCACCTTGGATTATGAATTCACGGCGGAAGATGAAGCCCTGGTCGACAGCCTGGTGCCGATCGGGCATCCCTCCACCCCCGGCTATAACGATCCTGCCTATCCGGTCGAGGGGCGTATAACCCAGCCGTGAGATCATGACCCGCTACAAGATTGCCATAGAATATGACGGCGCTAACTTTGTTGGCTGGCAACGTCAGGCCAATGGCATGTCCGTGCAGCAGGCCTTGGAAGAGGCTGTGCTGGGGTTCTCGGGCGAGGAGGTTCGCTTGTTCGGTGCCGGCCGTACCGACGCGCGGGTGCATGCCTTGGGGCAAGTGGCGCATTTTGATCTGGTCCGGGAATTTACCGCTGACAAAGTACGGGATGCGCTGAATTTCTATCTCCGCCCCCATGCAGCAGTGGTTCTGGCGGCGGATATCGTGGGCCCGGATTTCGACGCGCGTTTTTCAGCCATTGCCCGCCACTATCTTTATCGCATCGCCGATCAACGACCACCCCTGGCCCTGCGCCGGGGCCGGGTCTGGCATGCCCAAGGTCCTTTGGATACGGACGCCATGCATCTCGCCGCCCAGGCACTGGTAGGCAAGCATGATTTTACCACGTTTCGGGCGGCACAATGCCAGGCCGCCTCACCCATCCGCTCCATGGATCTGTTGTCGGTAAGCCGGGAGGAGACGGGGGAAATTCATGTTCGTGCCAAGGCCCGGGCTTTTTTGCATCACCAAATCCGCTCCATCGTCGGTTCCCTGCATAAAGTGGGCCTGGCGAAATGGTCGGTGCAGGATATGGCCGACGCGCTGGAGGCCCGCGACCGCCGCCGCTGCGGACCTGTGGCCCCGGCAGAAGGCCTTTATCTTACCCAGGTTGATTATCCTGAAGCCCTGAATTAGAGCATTTGCGACGCCAGGCCGTTGAACAGCAGGCTTAAGACGAAATTGAACGCAACAACACCCACCCCTGTTACCAACTTGCATTGCAGGCCGGCGCGGGCCACCAGGTAGCCATAGAACAGCATCGTGATATGGGCCACCATCAAAACAATGGCACCAGTCTGTCCTGGCAGGGTGGAGGAGAGGAACAACATCACCGCCGGCAGGATAACCGCCATTTCCAGAACATTGGCCCAATTCCAGACAATTATGTAAGGCACGTAGGTCTGGGTCAGATCCAACAACCGCGAAATGGGCACCATGACCAGGGGAAAAATCACCCAGCTCGCCGCAAATGTCACCAATTTGACGACCAGGTACCATTCGATGGCTGTTTGCGGACCATCCACCAGCTGTAACCGGGGCTGATGGCTAAAACTAAGGATCAGAAAACCCACATAAAATGGCGCGACGACGATGATCGCCATAAACGAGCGCCAGAAGCCATTAATGGTCAGATCAAAAAACGTTAAGGCATCCGGATCCATCCGGGCAATGCGCCAGGCACCGTGGATGGATCGGGTCAACTCAAGCAGCATCAAGATCTCCAGCCTCGAAATACAGTTCCAGTATCCGAGCATAGACACCGGCCAGTCGTTCGATATCACTGACGCTGGCCTGTTCATCCACCTTGTGCATGCTTTCCGATATCAAGCCGAATTCCGCCACAGGGCAATGATGGTGGATAAAGCGCGCATCCGACGTGCCACCGGTGGTCGTCAGGGCAGGACGCTTGCCGGTCACATCCTCTACCGCCTGGGCAATCAATGCCGTAAAAGGCCCCGGTGCGGTCAGGAACGGTTCCGCTGAAAGATGAAAGCTTAGATCATAGCCACCACCAACGGCGTCACATTGTTGACGCAGCCAATCCTGCAGGCCCGTTGCCGTCTGCTCCGTGTTAAAGCGGATATTGAAGACCGCCTTGGCCTGGCTGGGTATAACGTTCGTGGCCGTATTGCCCACATCGATGGTTGCCAGTTCCAGGTTGGTCGGTGAGAAATGATCATTGCCCGCATCAAAGGTATGCTCACTTAGCCGCGCCAACATCCTGATCAATCGGGGCAAGGGATTGTCGGCCAGGTGCGGGTATGCCACATGGCCCTGGGTGCCGCGAACCACAAGAGTGCCGGACAAGCTGCCCCGGCGACCGATTTTGACCATATCGCCAAGGTTTTCCGGGTTCGTCGGCTCGCCAACCAGACAGTGGTCCAGCTTCTCGCCCCGTTCATCCAGCCAATCGAGAACCTTGCGGGTGCCGTTGATGGAAGGGCCTTCTTCATCCCCTGTTATCAACAGCGAGATTGAGCCGTCAAAATCGCCCCCCCGTTTAGCCAGGAAAGTATCGACGGCGGCGATAAAGGCCGCCACCGCGCCCTTCATATCGGTCGCCCCCCGGCCATAGAGGATACCGTCGCGAATATCGGCCGCGAATGGCTCTAAGCTCCAGGCGTCCGCATCACCCACTGGGACAACATCCGTGTGACCGGCAAAACAGAAATTGCGGCCACCGCTGCCCAGGCGGGCATAAAGGTTGTCCACATCAGGCGTATCGGGCGCACTGAACGTCATCCGATGGCTTTCAAAACCAAGCCGGTCCAACGCGGCGGACGTGACCGCAAGGGCACCGCCGTCCCGGGGCGTGACGGAATCGCAGCGGATCAGGGCGCGGGTCAACTCAACCGCATCAGTGGGCTTATTATCAGCCATGGCTGGTTCTAGTCGCGCAGAAGTTCGTTGATGGAGGTCTTGGCCCGGGTACCCGCATCGACCTGCTTGACGATCACGGCGCAATATAGATGCACGCCGCCATCAGCGCCGGGCATGGAACCGGGAACCACAACAGAATAGGGCGGCACCCGGCCATACGTCACTTCACCCGTCGCCCGATTGACGATTTTAGTGGAGGAGCCAAGGAACACGCCCATGGACAGTACGGAGCCTTCTTCGACCAAAACCCCTTCGGCAACTTCAGACCGGGCCCCAATGAAGCAATTATCTTCGATTATTACGGGTTCGGCCTGCAACGGCTCCAACACGCCGCCAATGCCGGCACCGCCTGAGATGTGGCAATCCTTGCCAATTTGCGCGCAACTACCAACCGTTGCCCAGGTATCCACCATGGTGCCGCTGTCCACATAGGCACCCAAATTGACGAATGAGGGCATCAAGACAACGTTCGGGGCGATATAGGCGGAACGGCGGACGATACAATTCGGCACGGCCCTGAACCCGGCGGCGCGGAATTGGTTGTCGCCCCAGCCTTCGAACTTGGACGGCACTTTGTCATACCATGTGGTGCCGGCTCCGGGCCCGCCCTCAATTGCCGCCATGTCATTCAGGCGAAAAGACAGCAGTACCGCCTTTTTCAGCCATTGATTGACCGTCCAGCCATCCGAACCTTTTTCCGCAACCCGGCTTTCGCCCTTGTCCAACGCGTCCAGAGCCGCATCGACGGCGTCGCGCATCTCGCCCTTGGTGTTGACATCGATTTTATCGCGCTGTTCCCAGGCGTCATTTATGACGGATTCAAGGCTGGAGGTGTTCATGTAAATTCTCTCTGTTCTGGCCTGCTTTAAAGGTGGGGCAAACTACCCCGACACAGCGTTCTGTCAACTGGACAAATCCAGCAACCAAGCGGGCAGATCGTCCGTTATGTGGTGAACGTGATCGATATGGTCCGCCCCCAGTTCCAGGTCCCGGCCCCCCCGGACCCAGACCGTGCCCATGCCAAGTTCCGATGCGGGCACCAGGTTCTTGGCAATATCCTCCACCATCACCGAGCGCTTTGGATCAACGTCATAACGGTCCAGCAAAACGTCATAGGGTGTTCGGTGCGGTTTGGGCAGGAAATCCCCATCGACCACGTCGAATGAGGCCTCAAAATGGTGCTCGATCTCCAGGTGCCGCAACACCCTGGCCGCATGTTCGTTTGTGGCGTTGGTGTAAATTAATTTGCGCCCAGGTAAGGCGGCCAGCGCCCGGCCCAAACGGTCATCGAGATCAATATCCGAGAGGTCCAGATCATGGACATAGTCCAGATATTCGTCCGGCTGGAGGTTTTTTTCCACCATCAACCCCCGCAACGTGGTGCCATAGGTGTGAAAATAGTGCTTTTGCACCACCCGGGCCTGATCCAGGGGCAGATCAAGGAATTTCGCCACGAATTCCCCCATACGCCGGCCCAATTGAGCCCCCAGATCCGAGCTGGCGGGATAAAGGGTGTTATCGAGATCAAAGATCCAGACAGCAACGTTCTCAAGGTCTAATTTTGATGTTTCGAGCATGGCATCACATTGAAGGCAAAAGAACCGGAAAACAAGGGCCAGATCGCAACAGCAGCCGCATTAATCTGGCTTTAAGATAGTGGCCATAGACTTCGCCGCGCTATGCTTAAAAAACTGTTGAAACGCAAAACCGCGACGAAGGCGAGTTCTTCGACACAATTGACGATATCGTCTTCGCAACTGCCTGTAACGGCGGCGGACAGTGCCGGGCTGGATTACAGTTCCCAAAGGGAGCTGCTGGCAGGTGCCGATGTGAAGGCGCGGCTATTGCTGGCCCAAAGCCAGGATACCATGCCTGAAATTCTGTACTATCTGGCTGGTGACCAGGAGGCGGAGGTGCGCCAGGCCGTGGCCGCCAACCCGGCCACGCCCGTGCAAGCGGATGAGCTTTTGGTGGACGACGCTGATGATGATGTACGCGGCGACTTGGCCCTGAAAATCGCCCGCCTGTTGCCTGATATGCCTGATGATGAGCAGGAAAAAGTCCGTGAATTGACCTTCGATATGCTCAAGCGCCTGGCCTCCGATCAGTTGCCCCGGGTTCGCGCCCTTTTGTCGGAGGAGCTGAAAAACAGCCGTGACGTACCGGTTCCCATCATCCGGCAACTGGCCTTGGATGTGGTCGCCATCGTCGCCACGCCGGTCCTGGAATATTCGCCCCTGTTGAGCGATGCCGATCTGATGGAAGTGATTGCGGCAGGCTGCGCGGATGAGGCCTTATGCGCCATCGCACGACGATCCGACGTCTCGGAAGATGTCTCCGACGCGGTTGTCGCCACCTTAGACGTGCCTGCCGTCGCCACCCTGTTGGCCAACAAGAAGGCGTCCGTACGGGAGGCAACATTGGATCAAATCGCGGAAAATGCCGCCGAGGTGCAAAGCTGGCATGAGCCGCTTGCGATGCGGCCGGAGCTTTCCATCCGGGCGGTGCGCCGGGTTGCGGGCTTTGTCGCCTCATCATTGTTGGAAACCCTGGCAGCGCGCAATGATCTGGACAAGGAAACCACGCGCTTTCTGACCAAACGCCTGAAGGACCGCATCGCGGAGAGCGAGGGCGAAGTTCAGGCGGAAGAGCGGGAACAGGCCATGGTCCTGGATCAACGTAGTCTGCTGGACGACGAAGCCATGGAAGAGGCTATCCAGGCCGGCCGCAATGATTTCGTGCTGGAAGCGTTGGCCTTGCGTTCGGAAATGGACGCAAAGGTGGTGGCCAGGATCATGGCCTCGTCTTCCGCCATGACGATTACCGCGCTGGCCTGGAAAGCCAATTTATCCATGCGGACGGCTATTCAACTGCAAAGCCGTACTGGGCGAATTCCGCCGAAAAAACTGCTGAACGCCCGGCATGGCACGGACTATCCCGAAACGGGGGATGAAATGCTGCGACACCTAAAGAAAATGATCTGACGCTTGGCCAAATGTGATCGGCCGATTAAGGCGTCGTTAAGGGGCCTTAGGTTAGATTTGGCTAATAATTTTTAAAGCAATTGAGCGGGCAACGTGGCAAATTTTCGCATACAACGAACGGAATTGGGCGGCACCAACGATCGGCTGCCACAGAACTATGTAGGGGACCACCTTGGGGACCCGGTTGTCCTCTCTACGGACGAGCTGATCACCAGCTATGCCGGCCCCGTGGTGGTGTTTGACGGCAATGGCGAAACCCTCGCCAAGAACGGTCTGGCCGATCCGATCATGGCAGCGTTGGACAACAGTGCGACCGGCACCGATTTGCGGGCCATGCTGGCGGAGGTCTTAAATAACGGCGGTGTCCAATCGAAACGCTTTCAGCTGCCTATTCCCACGGGCCAGGGCGTTTTCGACGTCACACTGATGCCCGAGGCCGAATTCGCCAAAACCAACGGCGGCCCGGAACGGCAGGCATCGCTGCAACGAATTCTGCTGTTGGCGCGGGATAGTACTTTCGATGTGAATTTCAGCCGGGCCCTGGTCGCCTCGCGCCAGTTGTTTAAGGACCTCGTGTCATGCTCTACCGATTTCGTTTGGGAAACTGATGCCGAAGGGTGCTTCTCATTCGTCTCGGGCCGTGGTTTGCTGGGCTACACACCCGATGAATTGGATGGTCGCCCGGCCCGCGATTTGCTGGCCGATCCGACAACGGAAGATGGCTTGGAGGCACCGCTTAACCCGTTTGAAAGCCTTTCCCATTTGGATGAAGTAGAATGCTGGCTGCTTGACCGGAAAGGTGAACGGACCTGCGTTCGGGCATCGTGTGTGCCGGTTCTTGACGATGACGACGGCAGCCTGCAGGGCGTGCGCGGCGTCTGCCGGGATATCACCCGGGATAAAATGCGGCAGGCGGCCCTGGACCGGGCGCGGGAGCGGGAACAATTAAGCCGGTCTATCATCGATTCAATTCGTGATGCTCTAACGCCCGAAGAAATGTTTGCCGCAGCCGCTGCCGCCACGGCGAAGGCCATTGCGGCCAGCCAGATCTGGATCCTGCGGGACAACAAGTCGAGCGGTCTACGTCTCGCCGCCAATCGAATTGCCACCGATACAGATGTCGATGAAGTCAATATCCTTCAGTCTTCCGAGAACATCGGGACGACAGAGGCTGTTGATATCGACATTCTGGCAGCGGCGGAAAAAGCCTTTGCCGGTGATCTGGATAGAGTTCACCCGACAGAAGTGGACGGCCGGCAAATATTGCTGGCACCCTGTCATTTCCGCCATCAGCCCAAGGGTATTCTAGCGGTTGCCCTCGACGATACCGATGCCATGGCAGAGGCCGAGGTGACAATAATGGATATTTCATCCCAGCTGGGCATTGCCATGGCCCAGGCGGAGATCCAGGAGCGGTTGGAAGAATTGTCGTCCGTTGATGAACTGACGGGCCTGTTAAACCGCCGTGGCTTTCACGACAGCGTCGGCAAACGGATAGCACAACATCGCCGCAAAAAACGCTTTGGTGTGCTGTTGTATATCGATATGGACCACTTCAAATCCGTCAACGACACCCATGGCCATCAGGTTGGTGATGCGGCCCTTATCGCGGTCGCCGGGATTTTGAGCAGTCAAAAGGGCCGCCAGGGTGATATATCGGGCCGCCTTGGTGGTGATGAATTCGCCATGTGGCTGGAAGAAACAGAGCTTGAAGGTGCCCGCTTCAAGGCGGAAGAATTACTGGGGGCGGCCAAAACATTACAGCGTTTCTCTGGTGATGCGGATCACCCCCTGTCGCTGTCCATCGGCATCGCCGTTGCCGATCCCGACTATGACGACGATCTGGACGCCTTGATCAAACGCGCGGATGCCGCCCTATATCGGGCCAAACGTGGCGGACGGGGCCAGGCCGTATTGGCCGAACGCAGCGATGGCGACAGGCATGAAGTGGGGGGCGTTTCAGCATGCTAAAGAATTTAATGGGCCGGCTGGCCAAGCCGAAAAGCTATGAAGCGCAACGGGGCAGTCTTGAAAATGACAACACCAAGGAACGCCTGCGCCTTGCCAAGCGCGCCGATACCCGGCCGGAAATCCTCTATTATCTGGCTGACGACAACGTACCCGAGGTTCGCCGGGCCATCGCCTCCAATCCATCCACGCCGCCTCAGGCCGACGCCAAACTGGCCCAGGACGGCGATGATGATGTGCGTTATCACCTGGCCGACAAGATTGGCCAACTGGTCCCTGAGATGTCCGCCATACAGCGGGAAAAGGTTGAGGAACTAACCATCACCGTGCTGCGCGAATTGGCTGCCGACCAGTTGCCGAAGATCCGGGCCATAGTCTCGGAACACCTAAAGAACGCCGACAATGTGCCAAAGGACATTGTCCTACAACTGGCCAAGGATCTGGAGGTCATTGTCGCGGCCCCGATTTTACAATTCTCACCCTTGTTAAGCGATCAGGATCTATTGGCAATTATTGAGGCCGGGCGGGAATCCGGTGCCCTAAGCGCCATCGCCAAACGCCAGGCGTTAGGCGGCGATGTAGCAGACGCGGTTGCCCAGACACTTGATCCCAAGGCGATCGGATCCCTGCTGGCCAATGACAGCGCCCAGTTGCGCGAGGATACCCTGGATTGGATCATCGACAACGCTGCCGCCGTAGAACCCTGGCACAAACCGTTGGTGAAATGGCCCAGCCTGTCCGACAGCGCCGTTCGGCGCATCGCCGGCTTTGTCGCCACCTCATTGATCGAAACGTTATGTAACAGAAACGATATTGACGCGAATACAGCCATCGAATTGGCCAAAGTCGTGAAGAAGGAGATTGGGCCGGATACAGCACTTGATCCCTTACCCCGCACGGAAGACGTTGATGATGGACCGGTAAAAAATGATAACGGCGGCAAGGACTGGGCCACGAAATTATTCAAGGACGGTGGTCTGGATGATGACGCGCTACAAGATGCCATCACTGCTGGCGATCGGGAATTTGTGATCCATGGTCTGTCTCTCAAAAGCGGATATGCAACAAAATTGGTCGATCAGGTGCTGACGGTTGCAAAACCGGAAACAGTGACAGCGCTGGCCTGGAAGGCGGAATTCTCCATGCGTACGGCCATGCAATTACAATTGCGCATCGCACGAGTACGGCCCCAAAGCATACTCAATGCCCGCAACGGGGTCGACTATCCGTTGACCGAGGCACAGTTGGAAAAAGAGCTAAACAAGATCAAGTAGAGCGCCAAATATGGGGTCGGCTCTAACGGCCGCCCTCAATCATGGTCCCGACACCGGCGGTGGTGAATGCCTCCAGCAAAAGGACATGAGGCAGCCGGCCATCAAGAATATGGGCTGCGCCAACGCCTTCGGCCACCGCATCCAGGCACGTCTCCAGCTTTGGTATCATGCCGCCCTTGATGACGCCTTCCTGGGTTAGACGATCGGCCTGTTCCGGCGTCATTTTAGAGATCAGATCACCATTACCATCCAAGACGCCTGCGATATCCGTCAACATGACAAGCTTCGACGCCTTTAGGGTCGCCGCGATTTTACCAGCTGCGGTATCAGCGTTGATATTGTAGGTCTCGCCGCCTTCTCCCACACCAATGGGGGCGATCACGGGGATCAAGTCTGATTGGGCAAAGGTCTGCAACAAGGTTGGATTGATGCGGACAGGTTCTCCGACAAAGCCCAGATCCAGCACCTTTTCGATATTCGAATCCGGGTCCTTGGTGGTGCGTTGCAATTTGCGTGCCTCGATCAGGCGACCATCCTTGCCAGAGATGCCGACGGCAACCCCGCCCGCACCATTGATGGCGGTCACCACCGCCTTGTTGATGGAGCCAGAAAGAACCATCTCAACGATCTCCACCGTCTCCGCATCCGTCACCCGCAGGCCGTCTATGAAAGAGCTTTTGATTTTCAGCCGGTCCAGCATGGCACCGATTTGCGGCCCGCCGCCGTGAACCACGACAGGGTTGATCCCCACCTGTTTCATCAACACCACGTCACGGGCAAAATTGTCCGCCAGTTCCGCATCCCCCATGGCGTGGCCGCCATATTTGATAACGAATGTCTGGCCGGTAAAACGGCGCATGAACGGCAATGCTTCCGCCAGGGTCCGGGCCGTGTGTAGTTGATCTTCTTGTTGATTATCGGTCATAGGATCGGTTCTACCGCACTCACTGCTCTTCCGTCACGTTAGTTTCCGCCGACGTGGTTTCCGCCGATGTGGTTTCCGCCAGGGCGGCACAAGCCGCGCGCACTTCCGCCAAGCCGGTTTTTTTGGCGGAAGAGGTCACCATAATGTCGGGATAGGCTGCGCCATGACGGCCAACTTCTAACGCCGCCGTTGCCTGAATTTTAGCCAGGGCCCCGGCTTTTTCCTTATCCACCTTGGTCAGGATGATCTGATAGACCACCGCCGCCTTATCCAACAGCTCCATCACCTTACGGTCCGGCGCCCCAATGCCGCGACGGGCATCGATCAACAGACAGACCCGGCGCAGGTTCGAACGGCCACGCAAATAATCCTCGATCAATTTGTTCCAGCGCGCGATCTCTTCCTTGCCCGCCTTGGCATAGCCATAGCCGGGCAGGTCCACCAGCATCAGCTGTCCGCCCAAGCGGAAGAAATTGACCTCCCGCGTGCGCCCCGGCGTGTTCGACGTCCGTGCCAGAGTATTGCGATTGGTCAAGGCGTTGAGCAGACTGGATTTCCCCACATTGGAGCGCCCGGCAAAGGCAACCTCGGGCAGCTCTGCCAAAGGCAGGTCCGCTTCCGTACGGACGCCCATGACAAATTCGCATTCCTGGGCAAACAGCAGACGGCCCCGCTCAATAGCTGCAATGGCCGCAGCTGCTTTGGCCGTTTCTTCCTCTGTGACGGTGCTATCGGACATTTACTTGGGTGATATAGGAACGCCCATCCGCTTCATGATGACCCACTGCTGGGTGACCGAGAGCAGATTGTTCCAAGTCCAATAAATTACCAGACCGGCAGGGAAACTACCCAACAGGAAGGTAAAGAACAGCGGCATGAAAAGGAAAATCTTCGCCTGCACCGGGTCCGCGGGTTGGGGGTTCAGCAATTGCTGCACATACATGGACGCCCCCATGAAGATCGGCCAAATCCCGATCATCAGGAATTGTGGCGGATCCCAGGGAATGGCACCGAACAGGGTGAAGATGTACATGGGATCAGGGGCGGAGAGATCATGGATCCAGCCAAAGAATGGCTGATGGCGCATTTCGATCGTTACGAACATCACCTTGTACAGGGCAAAGAACACCGGGATTTGCACCATGATCGGCAAACAGCCCGACGCCGGGTTGACCTTTTCCCGCTTATACAGGCTCATCATTTCCTGGTTCATCTTGGCCCGGTCATCGCCAAACCGCTCCCGCAGCTTGGTCATTTCCGGCTGCAGGGCCTTCATCTTGGACATGGACTTGTAGGATTTGTTGGCCAGGGGAAAAAAGATCGCCTTGACGCAGACCGTCAGCAACAGGATGGCGAGGCCGAAATTACCCAGCATCTTGAAGAAATAATCCAGGACAAAGAACAACGGCTTGGTCATGAAATAGAACCAACCGAAATCCACCGCCAGGTCGAAGCGTGCGATGCCCAGCTGTTCCTCGTAACGGTCCAGCAAATGCACTTCCTTGGCCCCGGCAAAAACATGGTTGACGATTTGCGCCGTTGCCCCCGGTGCCACAATCTGAGGCGCCTGGGTCATGATATCCGTCTGATACGTGTCTTCTTTATTGATCTGGCTGTAACGGAAAGTACCGGTGTAGGGCGCTTTCTGATCCGGGATCAGGGCTGTCAGCCAATACTTATCGGTGATGCCGATCCAACCGCCGACGCTTTTCGTGGCGTCCGCCGGACCTTCCACAAGGTCGTCATAGTCGACCTCTTTCAAAGTATCGTTGAAAACCCCCAGGGGACCTTCGTGCAGGATATAGAACCCCAGGGTATCCGGCGTATTGGTGCGCGCGATGCGGCCATAGGGATGGGTTGAAATCACGGCGGTGGAATTGTTCTCAACCCGCTGGGTCACGGACATCATAAAAGCATCGTCAATTTCGATGACTTGAATGAAGCGGACGCCCGCGCCGTTATCCCAGGTCAAGGTCAATGGCCGGGAGGGTTGGAGCGAGGGATGATCGGCCTGCCAGACAGAATTGCCGTCCGGCACCTTCAGGCCACCAACGGAAACCCAACCAAACTGGCTGAAATACGGGTTTGGTGCACCATTGGGAGATAGCAGCGTTACGGCGGGGCTGTCATCGGCAATGGTGTCCTTGTAGTCGATCATCGTCAGATCATCTATCCGCGCGCCTTTCAGGGCGATGGAGCCGGCCAGTCGGGCCCCATTGACCGGCAACCTTGGCAACAGCTTTAACGCGGCATCGCGGGAGGCGCCGGGTGGGACCTGGGCCGGGGCACCGGGGATGTTCCCCGTTGTGGTACCGCCTGAAGTTGCCGCCATACCTGGTGCTGCCGGTATCATGGAGCCATCCGTACCCGTGGTGGTCCCGCTAACTGCCTGCTGATCGGCCTGTTGCTGCTGGGCCATTTGCTGGGCGCGCTCCTGCCGGGGCGCTTCCCAGAAGAACTGGAAGCCCAGCAGAATAGCCAGGGACAGTGCGATCGCGATAATAAGATTACGTTGGTCAGACATATGGGGTCGCTTTATTAACAGAGATGGATGTTGGTTTTACTGCCGTTATTGATGTTGATCCCAACATCGGCTCAGGCGTTTGCTGCGGCACCGGGTCATAACCGTGCCCGCCCCAAGGGTGACAGCGGGCGAAACGCCGCAAGGTCAACCAGCTGCCGTACACAGGGCCATGTACCTGGATCGCCTCCAAGCCATAGTGGGAGCAGGTGGGCAGGTACCGGCACCTGGTCGGCAACAAAGGTGCCAGCAGGTAACGATAGGTTTGGATCAGGCCTTGCAGGACATAGCCGGCAAGCGCCTCAAGGAATTGCGAAATGGCACGAATTGTCATGACGCCGCCAGAGACTGTTGGCCGCTTTGGCCGTCTTGGCCACCCTGGTCAACGACCAGGCTTTTGGTCCGCCGCAAGGCCCGCTTTAAATCCGCCAGTAAATCTGCATAAGGCCGGTCAAGGGTCGCCTTCCGTCCGATCAGCACATAATCACGATCCGGGACAGCATGGGTTGGCATCAATTCGGCCACAACAGCGCGCAAACGCCGCTTGGCGCGGTTTCGCGCTACGGCATTGCCAACTTTCTTACTGACCGTAAAACCTATGCCCACAGCGGACTCCGATCTATTAGACGCTCCGCCAGCGGGTGCTGGAACATCCCCGCGGCAGTCGTCAGGGGCGTGCCGATCTGCGACCTGTAAAACCAGGCCCGAGGCGGCAAATCGCCGACCGGACCTTGCCACACGCAAAAAGTCCGCGCGCCTTTTCAGACGCACGAGCCCTAATTCAACCTGCCCCAATTCGTTACGCATCGGTCCACCTATGCCAAGGTCCTATTGAAAATCACACGAAGCCATAGGAATCTGGGCCGGCGGCATCCTATGCCGAAAGTTGCTTACGGCCTCTCGACCGGCGTTTAGCCAGAAGACGGCGACCGCCAACGGTGGCCATGCGATGACGAAAGCCATGCCGGCGTTTGCGAACCAATCTGCTGGGTTGGAAGGTACGTTTCACCCTTCAACCTCCATAAAAATATCCGGCCCATCAGGGGCCAAAACAAGACGCGCTGTATACGGTTTCGATTAGCAGAAGTCAACGCCAGGCGGACGGCAAATTCGGGATTCTGCAAGTTTACCAACTTACCTCGTCAAAGGTGCCGCCTACCCGCATCACTTTTTCATCAGCCCCACTGAAATTCGCGCGATATCTGTCTTAATACAAGCTATGTTATGAGTTAAGATGGGTAAGGATTAAATGGGGCATAGCCATGGCTGGGGAGGAACACGGCGACGTGGATGATCACACCGCTAAAAAACCACAGCCAATATTGTCGTTCCGCCGTATGTGGCCGATTTTGGTGTTGGTGGCCGGCTTGATCGCCTTTGTCGCCTTGGGCGGCGACCGGTTCTTGAGCCTGGATAGTTTGCGCCTCTATCGGGCAGATCTGGCCGAATACGTCGCCCGCCATACTGCATTCATGGGACTTTGTTTTGTCCTCGCCTATGTGGTTATGGTGGCGTTTTCCCTGCCCGGTGCCCTGATCCTGACCATCACGGGCGGATTTTTGTTCGGCAGTATTGTGGCGACAGGCCTGGTGACCATTGGCGCGACGGTGGGTGCGACGGCCATTTTTCTCATTGCCAAGACTGCCCTGGGCGATCCACTGCGGGCCAGGGCCGGACCGGCTTTGTTGAAGATGGAGGCGGGATTTCAGGAGAACGCCTTTAATTATCTGCTGATCCTGCGATTGATACCTTTGTTCCCGTTTTTCCTCGTTAACCTCGTCCCGGCCTTCCTGGGGGTCCGCCTGCGGGATTATGTTTTGGCGACCTTCATCGGCATCATTCCGGCGACCTTTGTCTTTGCCCAGGTGGGAACCGGCCTGGATAGTCTGCTGGAGAGCGGCGAAGAACTGTCAGCGGGATCCATTCTGAGCCAGGATATTTTGACCGCTCTGTTTGGCTTGGCCGCCCTGGCGACATTGCCATTAATCTACAAGAAGTATCAGACGCGTCGGCAAAACAAGTCACAAAACAAAATTGTGGAGCCACCGGAATGAGCGCACCGATTGAGGTGGATATCTGCGTTATCGGCGCGGGCTCCGGCGGGTTGAGTGTCGCTGCGGGGGCTTCTCAGATGGGTGCCTCGGTTGCTTTGGTGGAACGGCATCTGATGGGTGGGGATTGCCTGAATTTCGGTTGTGTGCCGTCCAAGGCTTTACTGGCGGCAGGCAAATCCGCACACAACATGGAAACCGCCGGTCGTTTCGGACTGACCGCGGCCGACCCCGGCGTCGATGTGAAGGCGGTACGCCAGCATGTACGTGACGTTATCGCGGGTATCGCACCGCATGATTCCGTGGAACGCTTTCGTGCCCTTGGGGTCAATGTCATTGAAGGTGCTGCGCGTTTCACCGGCCGGAAAGAAGTGGACGTCGCGGGACAAAGCATAACCGCGCGGCGCTTTGTCATCGCGACGGGCTCCTCCCCCTTCGTGCCGCCCATTCCGGGCCTGGATCAGGTGCCGTATCTGACCAACGAAACTATTTTTGAGTATGATGCCCCCATGGCGCATTTGGTTGTCATTGGCGGCGGCCCCATTGGGGTTGAGATGTCCCAAGCCCACCAACGTCTGGGGGTGCAGGTCACCCTGATCGAAAAGTTCCGTATTCTTGCCAATGATGACATTGAAATGGCCGGGGTGGTGCATAACAGCCTGGCAGGTGAAGGCGTCAATATCCTGACCGGGCGAAATGTCGAAAGCGTCGCGCCAGGGCAAAATGGCGGCATCGCCGTTCACCTGGATGACGGCCAGGTTATATCGGGCAGCCACATACTCGTCGCCGCCGGGCGCAAGGCCAATGTCGCAGACCTAAATTTGGAGGCCGCGGGTGTGGACTATTCCCCCCGGGGCATTGCAGTAGATCCGCGCCTGCGTACCTCGAACAAAAAGATCTTTGCCATTGGTGATGTTGCAGGCGGTTTGCAGTTCACCCATGTGGCGGGCCATCATGCCGGTATTGTCATTCGCAACGCCCTCTTTCGCCTGCCCGCCAAGGCCAAGCAGACGGCCATCCCCTGGGTCACCTATACGGATCCGGAATTGGCTCAGGTGGGCCTGCAGGAAGCAGCTGCCAGAGCCGAAGCGGGGGAAATTCGTATTCTGCGCTTTCCCTTCGCCGAGAATGACCGGGCCCAGGCGGAGCGCGACACGACCGGGCTGATCAAAATCATCACGGCAAAGAACGGTCGCGTTTTGGGCACCACCATTGTCGGGCCCCATGCCGGCGATCTGATCCAACCTTGGGTCTTGGCGGTGGAAAAAGGCTTCAAAATAGGCACCATGGCCGGTGCCATCTGGCCCTATCCCACCTTTGGCGAAGTCGGCCACCGCGCTGCGGGCAGCTATTTCATCCCCAAATTATTCACGGACCGCACCCGCGCCATCGTCAAGTTTTTGGCAAAATTTGGCTGATCGCGCACCCTGCGCGCCTCTGGCGATACGATGATATCCGTGTAGAGTGGCCCTTGAGTTCAGACTCTTTCCTTTTGGCGTCGATGTAGCGGCATAGCGAAATTCCTTGTCTTTCGCAGTAGACTGCGCCTACGATTTGTTTGGAACTGTAGGTTTCTAGGAATTGATGGTTGAGGTTCGATATTGAGGGATATCTAATCATGAACAATATTCTTCCAATTATGAAGCATTCTGCGGCGAAGTGGCTGCTACTCGCTGGGATGCTGTTCATCACGGGCTGTGGTGGCTACGAAGATTTGAGGCTCTATGCCCGTCCCGCCGACATTCCGGAAGGCGGTGCCTCAACGATTAATATGCAGTCTCTAATCTCGCCTTTCTGGCCGCCTGGTGGTGCCGCGACGGCTGTTGCGGGGGTAACGTTCACGGTGACCGGCGGCCCACCCTGTGGCACGCTCGCGCGCGGGACGGCGACCAGTGGGGCCGGCGGACAGGCGAATGTGGGATTTACCGGCGCAACGAATTTGACCGCCGATTGCACGGCGTCGATTGCGGTTTCAGCTGCAGGCACGCCCGCAGCGCCATTCAGCGAAAGCGAAAGCGTCTCAGTTA
>JABJKS010000014.1 GCA_018660265.1 Rhodospirillaceae bacterium
AACGACGTCCGAGGGGCCTCTTAGACCGCCAATTTGGTCGGTTCTCCGGACCTCCGGATGGCGTCGGCATCCCTTGACGATGTGCCGCATCGCCGGCGGCATGCCTCCTACCCGGAGGTCCGGAGAACCGATCCTAAACATGACGTATTTCTGAATCAGGACACTAGCGCATATCATTTTTGAGTATGCCCGGTATCTCAAGGGAAAGCCGTTGAAGCAATTGCTCTATTCTGACATCGCCTGTTTTGCGAGTTTGCTGGCACGGCGCAGGGCCGTCACATAGCGATTAGAGACCTCCGGGTCGACAAACGAAACGCGATGGCCTTCGATAATCTGATTGAGAAAATTTTCGTTGATTTGCTGTTGCTTGATGATCGCGACGACGGCGGCCTCAACGTCGCCATCTTCAACCAGGCAAGCCGCCAAAATAACATGGTTGGCGGGGGCCTGTGGTTCATGTTGAATAGCCCGCTGTGAACATTCAGCACCTTCCCGAAGTTTCCCCAGGGCAAAACAGGCGAAAGCCTGGGCTGCGAACATAAATGCCAGCCAGGGACCGCGCGGACTAAGTTGTATCGCCCGACAAATGTGA
Source organism: Rhodospirillaceae bacterium (assembly GCA_018660265.1). Classification (GTDB taxonomy): domain Bacteria; phylum Pseudomonadota; class Alphaproteobacteria. Next base: position 593 of record JABJKS010000014.1, read on the forward strand.
TCATAGCCGTCCTGGGGCAGGCCGGCGGTCGTTTCGACCACGCCCATGAACGCCAATGTCATGGTGCAATTGGGGTTGAGTTCGTGTGCATGGCGTAAATCAAACAGGGCTTCAGGTAGCTTACGTTCGATATAATTAATCCAGCCCAGGGATCTGTGAGCCCTATGGTCATTGCGGTCCAGAACACGTAGCTGTATGGCGGCTTCGCGTCCCCGTGCAATATAGGCCTCTCCCTGATTGCCGGCGCGGGCAAAGGCAAGAAGATAGTTGGCCAGGGAAACAGTATGCCAGGCATGACGGCATGCGGGGTCCAAAGCCACAGCGTCTTCCGCCAGGTCCATCCCGCGGGCAAAAAGCGCGGGATCGCCCTCGGCCCGGCTTCGGGTAATTAGGGCGCGGGCCTGCCAAGACATTTCTATGGCACGCAGATTGCCGACTGGCAGGGCAATCGCCTGGCGTGACTCCTCCATCGCCATTTCAGGGGCAATAGACGTGACAATCTTTTGCAGGATATCGTCCTGCAAGACATGTAAGTCTTCCATCGGGCAGTCATACCGGTCAGACCATATATGCTTTGCCGTTGGCGCATGGATCAATTGTGCGGTGACCCGGAAAGCATCGTCTGCATAACGCACACTACCTTCTAAAATGTAGTCCACATTCAATTCAGCGCGAATTCTTTCGATCTGGTTGGTCGCGCCCCGATATTGAAAACTTGAACCCCACGCAATGACCGAGAACGCCCGGAAACGTGACAACTCCGTGGTAATATCTTCCGCCAGACCATCGGCTAGGTAGTCCAACCCGGGATCATTGCCAAGATTGCTGAAGGGTAAAATTGAAATGGATGGATCGCCATTTTCAGCCTGACTATTTGCCGTTGCAATCTGTTCCTGATTAATGGCAGGGGGCGATACGTTCGACGAACTTTTCGCCGGAACAACCTCGGCAATGAAGCGAAAACCCTGACCCCGTAAGGTCTTTACAAAAACCGGATTTCCGACATCATCGCCGATCGCCCGCCTGACGCTCAAAATGCAGCTGCTCAACGTTGCATCACTGACCGTGAGGTCCGGCCAGCATTCGGCCAATAATTCATCCCGGCTTAAGACACGATCACGGTTTGCAATGAGGTAGGCAAGAACTTCAAATACCTTGGGGCGAATGTGCACCAAGGTTCCGTCACGGCGCAATTCTCGACGCCCTAAATCCAACAGACAACCACCAAACGCCAGCTGCATCACTGCACTGCCTTAACAACAATTAGTATCACCAACCATCCCCGCTCAAGTTTGCACGAAAATTGCAACTTAATTGCACGTTACTGTCAAGCGTCTTGCCTTCGCACCTACTTGTTCCAGATCGGATCATCGATCTTTTCGACAAAAACTTGATGGGCAGCAGCTTCTTCCGCCGTCGGCGCGTGGGGTCGGGGGGGCCGGGCATTTGTTGCATCCGGTTTCGCAGCAACCGCCATTTCTGCACTGATGGTGGAATTGGTGCTGGCCAGAACCAGGCCCGGTTGGCGACCGCCAATCAGCTCCAGATAGACCTCCGCCAATAATTCCGCGTCCAGCAAAGCACCGTGTTTTTCACGCACGGACAGATCGATCTGAAACCGCCGGCAGAGGGCATCCAGGCTGTATTGCGCGCCGGGAATTTTCTTTCGGGCCATGGGAATGGTGTCGATGACCTTATCCTTGGGCAGGTTTGGGCGGTCAAGGGCGGCAAGTTCTGCATTCACGAACTTCATATCAAAGTTGGCGTTGTGGGCGATCAGCATAGCGCCTTCGATAAAGGTGACGAATTCTTCCGCGATGGCAGAAAACAACGGCTTGTCTGATAGAAATTCTTCTGACAGGCCGTGTATGTTATAGGCTTCTTCCGGCATGTCGCGCTGGGGGTTGATGTACCATTGCCGGGTTTCGCCCGTGGGCATGTGATTTACCAGCTCTACACAGCCGATCTCCACCACCCGGTGGCCGGCAGCGGGATCCAGGCCCGTTGTTTCAGTGTCGAATACGATTTCGCGCATGTACGGGCCTCCGGCTTGGGTGATTGGTGGGTCGGCGATGGGGTCGGCCTTTTACGGGCCAGGCATGACCGGGACGGTTCTTCACAGTATCGATCAGTTTTGCTACATAGCGCAGGGTATGGCGACGACCCAGGCCAGTGGGCAGAATAAAATCGGCCCGTTGGCGTTTTACTACGTCGGGGACTTGTTGGCGGCGAATATTCTCGAATTTTTCCGCTTCCATATTGGGGCGGGCCAAAACCCTTTGTCGCTGCAAAAAATAGGGCGCACTGGCCACCGCAGTCGCATCACAGCGTTCTTCGCCCCGGCCTTCAAACAACAGGGGGATATCAAGGACCACCAAGGGCAACCGCCGGGCCTGGGCATCAGCCAGAAAGGATCGCTGCATTTGCCCCACCATGGGATGAAGGATCGCCTCCAGCTTACGCAGTTCCTCACGCTTTCCAAAAACCTTGGCACCCAGAGCGGGACGGTCAACCGCACCGTCTTTAGTCACGCCGGGAAAGGCTGCTTCAACCCGGCGAACGGCACGTCCCCCCTTTATCATTAGCTCGTGCACGGCGGCATCCGCATCAAAGACCGGTACGCCCAGGCGGCGAAACATCTTTGACGTTTCCGATTTTCCCATACCGATTGAGCCGGTCAAACCCAGAATAAACAAACGAAAACTCCCTACAAATCTGCCAGGATATGGTCGCGCAAGCCCTGGTCCACCACGGGTTCACGGCCAAACCAGGCCGCAAAGCCGGGCCGGGCCTGATGCAGCAACATACCCAAACCATCTACGGTGTGATTGCCCCGTGCCTTGGCCCCGGCCAGCAAAGATGTCAACAAAGGCGTGTAAACTGCATCCATGACCACCGCCTCGGGGGCCAGATCATCCAAGGCTAAATCAAGGGGCGCCTGGCCCTGCATGCCCTGGGTCGTGGAGTTGATGACAAAATTAGCCTCCGCCAAGCTGCCAGTACGCGCGTCCCACTTTCTGACAACAATTCTGCCGTCTTCCAAGGACGCCGCCAAATCACGGGCCCGAACCTCTGTCCGGTTCAAAATGATCAATTCCGGCACGCCGGCATCCAACAACGCCACGGCGATGGCTTTTGCAGCACCGCCCGCGCCTAGCAAAATTGCCGGACCCTCGGTCAGGTCCAGATCCGGCGCGCCTTCCGTCAAGGCCTGGATAAATCCAAAGGCATCGGTGTTGGAGCCATCCAGGCCGCCATCTTCCGCTACAACAATAGTATTCACCGCACCGATCCGCTTGGCCACAGGGTCAACTCGATCCACCACCCGCAAAGCCGCTTCCTTGTGGGGCATGGTGACATTACAGCCGGCGAAGCCCAGTTTCGGCAAAGCGCGGATCGCTTGCTCGAAATCCTCCGGCCTGATAGCCAGGGGCAGATAGGCACCATCGATACCATAATCCCGCAGCCAGTAATTATGCAGTCTGGGGGAGCGGGAATGGGCGATGGGCCAGCCGGTCACACCGGCCAATCGTGTCGCACCCGAAATCATCGTGAGATTACCCCCGTGCTATGGAGATAATTCAACAGGGGCAGCAAGGGCAGGCCCATAATGGTGAAGTGATCGCCTTCGATACGTTCAAACAATTGCACACCCAGCCCTTCAATTTGATAGCAACCCACCGATCCTAACACCGACGGACCCGCCTGGTCTAAATAAGCCTCAATAAATTGATCCGAAAGGGGCCGCATCCACATCCGGGCAACATCTGTGTGCTGCCATAGAACCCGATCCCCACAAAGAATGGAAACAGCGGCATGCAATTCATGGCAGCGCCCAGAAAGCCTTTGCAGTACCTCACCGGCCGCAGACAGGTTTTCAGCTTTATCAAAAAATTCGTCTTCGCAAACTAAAACCTGATCAGCGCCGATAACCCAGGCCAGCGGTTTCTGGCTGGCAATATCGCCGGCCTTTGCCATAGCCAATTCCGCAGCCAGGGTTTTTGCTGTGACGCCCCCGGCTGCCAGAGTTACCTTATGTGACTTTTCATCAATGTCTGATGGCTGCGCTGAGAATTTCAATCCGGCATGCCGCAGCATGGATTGCCGGGCCGTGCTGTTAGAGGCCAAAATCAGTTCGGGCTGATCCCTATGGGTCATATGGAATAATTTCCCGTTGTTTCTGATGGTTTCTCTATTATATTAATTATAAGCATTATATTTTGGTTCTAACTCACTGGTTTTATGACGGATACGAGCAATATCATTCCCATGCCCAATGCGGCCCCATCTGATCCGTCGAAAACGTCCGATCAGTGGGGGCAATCCGACCCGTATCTGTTGAACCGGCAAAAACTAACCAGCCAATTATTACGCCATAGTCTGGTGGATAGTTTCCATCGATTTAATTCTGATGGAAAGCCTTATCCCTTTATTACTTCGGATAAAGTCCTGCCTGCTCTTAGCCAGACCTGGGTGGAACACCGTCATCAAAGTACGGTGTTGATGTTCCTGATCGACGGTACCTTGCCGCGCCCCTTGAACAAGCATTTCCGTTTGCGCAGTTCCAACCGGGTCACCTGGCGCAATATCCAGCGCCTGGCACCGGATCTGGATCTAACGGATTTCAAGGCGGCTCATTGTCAATTGGATGATCCTGGTTTCGGGCAATTGCTGCCACGGCTTTTAGCCTTGGACTACGCATTGTTGGCGCAACAGGGTGAAGATGATAGCGGCATGGTGCTAAGCCATATGCACGTGAAGCTGGAACGTTTGACGGATACCGCCATAAAAGATTTAGGCAGACACCTTGGCTATATAGAACGCCGCCTATTTGAACGCGGGGAAGATTATGTCGAGGCATTGGAGGGGAAGTTTTTCGAATATTTCGGCTTCTCGGCCAATGCAGCTGGGCGTAAAAGCGCGGCAGCCATGGCGGCACAATTGTTGTCGGGCCATAGCCAAAGATTTGCTGTTTTCGTCGCCGGACAGGAAGATTGCCGGCTAACCATTCTCGATGAAGGCGCGATGATCACGCAATATCTGTTGATCCGCCCCACGGGTCTGGATTTGGAGCGGTTTTATCTGGCAGCAACAGCGGCCGGGGTTCAAAACCTTGACCATTATGCCCTAACGAAATCAGATGATGGTGCATTTCCTTTGATCTATCGCTTACAGCTTGAGCGTACGAAAGCTGCACAGCCCGGCGGCAGGCGCCATCGGGACCGGGACTTGTTGAAACCATGGTTGCAGATTAGGGATGCCGCCGTATTGCCCCGGCCCGGGCAGAAATCACCCGCTATACCGTATTATTGGACCGAAGACACAATTGCAGAATAATGTCTAATCTTCCCGCTGCTGTTTTTGTTCCATGCGCTGGGTATGCATCCCGATAATCTCGGCTGCGGTTTCCTCGATAGAACGGCGGGTCACATCAATCTTGGCCCAGCCTTTGCTGTCAAACAGTCGACGCGCGTTGATGACTTCCGCCTTCACGGCATCGATGTCCACATAATCCGTATCCTGATCCTGGTTCAAATATTGCAGCCGATTGCGGCGGATTTGTACCAGACGGTCCGGCGATGCCGTTAGACCAACAACCAACACATTATCCAGGGCCAATACCGCGTCAGGCAAGGGAATACCGGGCACCATGGGAATATTGGCTGCTTTCAATCCACGATTTGCAAGATACATACAAGTCGGGGTCTTGGAGGTTCGTGAAATTCCAATCAACACCACGTCGGCCCGATTGAATTCCTCAACCCCCTGGCCATCGTCGTGACCAAGACTAAAATGGATCGCATCAATACGTTCGAAATAATCAGCATCCATCACATGCTGGCGTCCAGGCATTTCACGGCTTTCCGCGCCGAGGAAGTTTTCCAGTGCACCGATGATAGGATCCAGAATTGGCACGCAGGGAACTTGTAGGCGGCGGCATTCTTCGCGCAAGGTCGCTTGCAGGGAATGATCCACCAAAGTGAACATGACCAAACCGGGATTAGCCTCGATCGCTGCAATAACCTTCGCCATATAGATCTCGGAGCGGATCATCGGCCACATATGGCGATCAGACTCCACATCCTCGAACTGCGCCAGGGCGGCCGAGGACAGGGACAACAAGGTATCACCGGTGGAATCGGATACCAGATGCAAATGAAACTTCGTCATTCATAATTCCAGATGTTAGGCCTAGAGCATTTCCGATCAGGAAATGCTCAGACTCTCAAGAATAGAGCAATTTTTCCAATCACTTAAAATCGCTCCAGTGCTTTGGGCTATTCACGTTGGATCGGAATTGCTCTAGATTTTTAGACAATAACAGATCGTGTGCGATTGCGTTAGTTATGGGGATAAGGGGCCTTTTGGGGACAGACAGGAATTTTCATGCACCATGAGGTGACAAATATGCGCCCGCTTATGGCCCTCTTAGGGATATGAGGCCGACGAATCGAAATGCCGTGCATAGTTTTACCTTGGTCATCTTGTCCCATTTATCCCCGTCATTCAGAGCGGGGAAATCACCGGTATTTGCATTTTATCCCCAAAGGATCAGGATTTGCATGAACTGGGGAGGAATCGGCGGGGGAATCGATGGATAGCACTTAATCCCCAACTCTCACAGGGATTCACTAACTACCACTATCTATATTTAAAAAAAACTATATGTAAAAAAGACGGAAAATGGGACGAGACCTTAAATCATGGGACATAAATAGTGCGGACAGAGGAAAAGCTGCTTATTCTCGCCTTGCGGGGGGAAACCTTGTCCAGGCCACCGTTCTGGCTGATGCGACAGGCCGGACGGTATCTGCCGGAATATAAGGCCACACGCCAGGATGCGGGTAGCTTTCTGGACCTTTGTTATAATCCGGATCTGGCCACGGAGGTGACGTTACAACCGATCCGCCGCTTTGGTATGGATGCCGCTATTCTGTTCGCGGATATATTGTTGATCCCTGACGGGTTGGGCCAAGCTTTGGACTATAAGGAGGGCGAGGGTCCGATATTGGAACCTATTCGCAACGTGGCAGAATTATCTGCGTTAAGCATGGATAACCTCCATAGCCGTGTAGCACCTGTGTATGAGACTGTGGCCCGCCTGGCGGAAGAATTACCTGATAATGTGGCTTTGATAGGTTTTGCCGGCGCGCCATGGACCGTGGCGACATATATGGTTGAGGGTCGGGGCAGCCGAGATCATGCCATCGTCAAACAATGGGCTTACAGCGACCCGGATGGCTTCGGGCAGTTGATGGATTTGTTGGTGACGGCGACCGTTGAATACCTCAGTAAACAGGTTGAGGCCGGTGCTGAAGTTGTGCAGTTGTTTGATACCTGGGCCGGTGCTTTATCGGAAACCGCATTTCAACGATGGTGTATCGAACCGGTACAAAAAATTGTCGCGCAATTGCGGCAAAGCTATCCGGATCTGCCCATAATAGGGTTTCCCCGTGGGGTTGGTGCGGGATATGGCACATTTGCTAAAACCGCTAATGTAAATGGGGTCAGCCTGGACTGGACCGTGCCGCTGGATTGGGCCGCCCGGGAATTGCAGCCCCATGTCACGGTTCAGGGCAATCTGGATCCCCGGCTGCTGGTCGTCGGTGGACCGGCCATGGAGGCGGAAATTAACCGCATTCGGGAAACTTTGGGACAGGGGCCATTTATCTTTAATCTAGGCCACGGTATCGTGCCTGAAACTCCACCGGAACATGTGGGACGTTTGGCGGAAATGCTACGCGGCTAGATCCAGGCGTCGAAGAATAACAACAAAGGGGGTGCGGATGTCACGGATTGCCATCGTACTGTTTAATCTTGGTGGTCCCGATAATCTTGATGCGGTGAAGCCATTTTTGCGTAATCTGTTTTCTGATCCCGCAATTATCGCCGCGCCCGCCCCTATTCGGTGGTTTCTGGCCAGGCTTATATCCAGCCGCCGGGCCAAACATGCCCGTGCCATCTATCAAAAAATTGGCGGTAGCTCCCCGATCAGGTTGGAGACTGAAAAACAGGCACGGGCCTTGGAAGTGGCATTGTCGGATCTTGGTGAGGTAAAGGCTTTTCCTTGTATGCGCTATTGGCATCCTTTTAGTGATCAGGTGGCCCGTGCGGTGAAGGAATTTGCCCCGGATCAGATTGTGCTGTTGCCGCTTTATCCGCAGTTTTCCACATCAACCTCGCAATCTTCCATTGATGAGTGGCGGCGGGCGGCGAAATCCGATGGTCTGATAGCGGACCAACGTACCATTTGCTGTTACCCGATAAATCCCGGCTTTATCGCCGCTAAAGTCGACCTGATCGCGCCGCTACTGGAAGAAGCGCAAGGAAAAGGCCCAACACGGCTATTGTTATCGGCCCACGGTTTGCCGAAAAAAATCATTGATCGTGGAGATCCGTATCAATGGCAGGTTGAACAGACATGCGCCGTCATTGCCGACGGGCTGGCCTTAAAAGGCTTTACGGGTCTGGATTGGCAGGTCTGTTATCAAAGTCGCGTGGGACCGTTGGAGTGGATTGGACCCGCGACGGAGGATGAAATCACCCGCGCCGGACAGGATGGCGTGGCCGTTGTTCTGGCGCCGGTCGCATTTGTTTCTGAACATTCGGAAACATTGGTTGAATTGGACATAGATTACCGCTTGCTGGCAAACTCAGTTGGTGTTGACCATTATGCAAGGGTGCCGACTGTCGGTACCAAGGTTGAATTCATCACAGGCTTGGCCGATTTGACACGAACTGCTTTGGCATGGCCGGATAATGCAGCGCGAAATGAACAGGGGGGTCGATGCTGTCGGGACGACTTTAGGGCCTGCGGCTGTGAAACTGGAATTGGCGTATGAGTGATTTTCTGTCTGATTGGTATGCCTGGATCAAGGCACTGCATTTAATCGCGGTGATGTCCTGGATGGCGGGCATGTTGTATCTACCCCGCCTGTATGTTTATCACGCTGAAGCTACACCGGGGTCGGAGCTGTCGGAAACCCTTAAGGTGATGGAGCGGCGGTTGCTGCGCGCGATCATCAATCCGGCAATGGTTTTGGCGATGATTTTCGGCCTTTGCTTGTTGTTTACCCCCGGTATCATTGATTTTGGCGATATTTGGATTTGGGTGAAGCTGTTTTGTGCCTTTATCGGACTTGGCGGCATGCATGCCCGTCTGTCAAAATGGCGGAAAGAATTTGAAACCGATAGTAATACGCGAACAGCGGGTTTTTACCGTAAAGTGAATGAAATTCCGACGGTTTTCATGATTATCATCATTATTATGGTCATCGTACGGCCATTCTAGCGGTTTTTTTGGGAGAATTCAGCATGGCGGACGGTATTCTGGCGGGCAAGGTCGCGTTGGTAACGGGTGCGGCCCAGGGCATTGGCCTGGCGACGGCCCGGGCATTCGCGGAAGAGGGTGCGGCTGTTGGTTTGTTGGATCTGAACGAGGAACTTGCGATAAGTGAAGCGGCAGCGATTACGACGGCAGGCGGTCGCGCTATGGCCTGCGGCTGTGATGTGGGGGATGAGGCTTCGGTGAATGCGGCTGTGGCGGCTGTGGCAGCAGCTTTTGGTCCGGTAAATGTGGGCATGTGCAACGCGGCGACACTGACTCCGCAGGTTTCGATTGCCGAGATGTCCGTCGAGACCTGGAATCATGCCCTTTCCGTCAATCTGACTGGCGTGTTTTTGACCGCTAAGTATTTGATCCCGCAGATGTTATCGGCAGGCGGTGGGTCCATCATCATGACCGCATCACAAATGGCACGGGTCGCCACGCCGGGGCGGGGGGCCTATTGCGCTACCAAGGGCGCCTTGCTGCAACTGGCCAAGGTGGTCGCCCTGGAACATGCCGGACAAAACATTCGGGCCAATACTTTATCGCCGGGCGGTATTGCCACGGACCGTTTGGCGCAACAATTCGGTGATCTGGAGGCGGCGGAACGGGAATGGGGTCCGACGCATCCTATTGGCAGGCTTGGTCAGCCTCGGGAAATCGCGCGTGCAGCGGTCTATCTGGCCAGCGATGACGCCAGATTTATGACCGGGTCTGATTTGCTTATTGATGGCGGATATGCCGCGCAATAGGTTCGGTTTGGCGGGTGTTGTAAAAATAAGTGTTCATTTGATGCAATTTCTTGCTTTCACCTGAGCCGGACCTATGTTAGTTGAAGGCAATCAAACAGGGCTAAGGTGCCGACCGGCACCGTAATTCGAGTTTTCTAAACCTACCTCTCTCGGCGAGCCTGAATTTCCAAGGTCTACCTAACCTCTTCGTTTACCCCAAGAATGTCGCTGTCGCTGCGTATCAGGCGAAGTCTCTTGCCCTACCCCCCATTCTCCATTCCCACGAACAGATAAAAACGAAAATTGCAATGAAACTACAAGAACTAAAGGCTATGACACCGACTGATCTTTTGGCCTATGCCGAAGAGCTGGAGGTTGAAAACGCCTCGTCCCTGCGGCGGCAAGAGCAGATGTTTGCGATCCTGAAGCAGGCCGCGGACAATGAAGAAGAGATCACCGGCATCGGCGTGCTGGAAATAATGCAGGATGGCTTTGGCTTTCTGCGCGCACCGGAAGCGAACTATCTGCCGGGCCCGGACGATATTTATGTCTCGCCCTCCCAAATCAGACGCTTTTCCTTGCGCACCGGCGATACGGTAGAAGGGGAGATCCGCGCACCAAAAGACGGCGAACGTTATTTCGCCCTGTTGCGGGTCGACCTGATCAACTTCAATGATCCCGAAGACGCCAAACACAAAGTACATTTTGACGACTTGACGCCACTTTATCCCGAAGAGCGCATTGTGATGGAGCGCAGCGATCCGACGGTGGAAGACAAGACCGGCCGGGTGATCGAATTGGTATCGCCTATCGGTAAGGGTCAGCGGGCCCTGATCGTGGCCCAGCCCCGCACAGGTAAGACGGTTATTCTGCAATCTATCGCCCATTCGATCATGGAGAATAACCCGGAATGTTTTTTGATCGTGCTGTTGATCGACGAACGCCCGGAAGAAGTCACGGACATGAAACGTTCCGTGAAAGGCGAGGTTATCTCCTCGACCTTTGACGAGCCTGCCGCCCGCCACGTAAAAGTGGCGGAAATGGTCATCGATAAGGCCAAACGGTTGGTGGAGCATAAACGAGACGTCGTGATCCTGCTGGATTCCATCACCCGCCTGGCCCGGGCCTATAATACTGTGGTGCCGTCATCGGGGAAGGTTCTGACCGGTGGTGTGGACGCCAATGCCCTGCAGCGGCCGAAAAGATTTTTTGGTGCCGCCCGAAATATTGAAGAAGGCGGTTCTTTGACCATTATCTCTACCGCCCTGATCGATACGGGCAGCCGTATGGACGAGGTGATTTTCGAAGAATTCAAGGGCACGGGTAACTCTGAAATCGTGCTCGACCGGAAGCTGGCTGACAAGCGCGTCTTCCCCGCTATCGATATAATCAAGTCCGGCACCCGCAAGGAAGAATTGCTGGTGGATCAGGCCGCCCTGGCCAAGATGTGGGTGTTACGCCGGATCCTCAACCCCATGGGTGCTATGGACAGCATGGAATTCCTTCTTGGTAAATTGAAGGCGACCAAGGACAACAACGAATTCTTTGATTCCATGAACACTTAGGGTAACACCTAAGCTATTGAAGTATAAAAGAAAAACGGGCTGCGCTGTCGCCAGCGCGGCCCGTTTTGTTTCTTATAGAATGTGTTGCTACGGGATCAGAATGGTTGAGCCCGTGGTTTTGCGGGCTTCGAGATCGATGTGAGCCTGTTTTGCGTCCTTCAGGGCATAGGTCTGATTGATCTCAATCTTGATCTTGCCGCTTTTGACCATGGCAAACAGTGCTTTCGAGCTGGCCTCCAGTTCCTTGCGGGTCGAATTATAGGCCAGCAAGCTGGGCCGGGTCAGGAACAGAGAACCTTTCGCGGCCAGGATGCCGGGTGCGAAGCTGTCCACCGCGCCCGAGGCATTGCCGAACGAGACCATGTAACCACGGGGCTGCAGGCAATCGAGGGAGCCGTCCCAGGTTGATTTGCCGATTGAATCGTATACCACCGGCACGCCTTCCTTGTTGGTCAGGCGGGCGACTTCCTTGACGAAATCCTTTTTGTTGTAGTCGATAACTTCCGCATAACCGTGGGCCTTGGCCAACTTGACCTTGGCCGGGCTGCCGGCTGTGCCAATGGCGCGGACGCCCAAAGCATTCAACCATTGTCCGGCGATCAGGCCAACGCCGCCGGCGGCGGCATGAAACAGTACGGTCTGACCTTTTTTGACCGGATACGTGCGGCGGACCAAATATTCTACGGTCATGCCCTTCAGCATCATGGCGGCGGCGGCTTCATCAGAGATGCCACGGGGAATTTTCACCAGAATGCCCGCATCCATGTTGCGTGCTTCGGAATAAGCACCGGGCGTGCCGCCGGCATAGGCGACCCGGTCGCCCGCCTTAACGTGCTTGACGCCTGGACCAACCGCTTCCACAACGCCGGCACCTTCCGTTCCCAATCCTGACGGCATGGGCAGGGGATACAAGCCGCCGCGGTGATATGTGTCGATATAGTTCAGGCCAATGGCGGTGTGGCGTACCTGGGCCTGTCCCTTTTTAGGTTTTCCCAGCTTGACGTCTTCCCATTTGATGACTGATGGGCGGCCTGCCTTGTGAAATTGGATTGCTTTGACCATGGTCGCTTCGCCTTTCCCCAAGTGATTTGATTTGGATTGATTTCGTTGCTGATGCCGCCGGGTGGCGGGCGCAGGAAAAATGATTGGGCGAACTTTACTCCCAAGGCCTTGGTCTTGTCACGCTCGCTAGGATTGATGAAAAGGTTTCGACTACAACAAGGCACCTTCCAGGCGAAGCAGGTCGACCTTGGTGACCACGCCGCCCTCACCGGAATAACCACCCATGCCAGTTGCAGACAAGATGCGGTGGCAGGGAATGATTACGGGAATAGGATTGGCGCCGCAGGCCATGCCCACGGCCCGGGCCGCAGACTTCAGGTCTTTTGCCAGATCTCCGTAAGACCTTGTTCCCCCATAGGGAATGGCTTCCATCAAGCGCCAGACATTGCGTTGGAATTCGGTACCAGCTGGGCTTAGGGGCAAATCAAAGGCCGTGGAGGCACCGTCGAAATAGGCCTCCAATTGTGCTTTTGCCGCCTCCAATAAGGCATCATCGCTTTGATCACGGGCCCAACCCCAGTCCAGAGCGACGATGGAGCCGTCATCGGCGCTGATGGTTAGATCACCGATGGGGGAGTGCATGGATAATTGTGCCATGGCCCTAGTCTGCCATATTTGTAGTGTCGGACGCCATGGAAAGGGCAATGCCAAGCGCCTTCGGATCGGTTTGGGGCAGGGAACAGGTTTGCCCGACGCAGACATAGGCTGTGGCGCGGTCTTCTATCTGTGTCATGGCGGCGGCTGGGTGGTTGGCGTGCAGGGTCTGGCCGGGGGCTAAAACCTGCAAAACCTTGTTGGGCAAAGCCAAGTTATGAACCACGGCGAGAAAGTCCTGCACCCCCTGATCATTCCGCTCACCGATAATGACAATCTGGAGGGGTCGCAGCATGAATTCGACACTGTTGAGGAAAGTTGTCATGGCCAGGGCATAATGGTTCAGTTGTTTGGAAAACGCGGTGACCAGAGCCTCTGCCCGGCGGCCGTAGGCGGCCTCTCCCGTCAGGAGCCATAGTTTGGTCAACACTTCGACCATAACACCATTGCCCGAGGGTATGGCGTTGTCGTTGCAATGGCGCATGCGGGCAATGACATCCGTAGCCTGATCGGAGGAGAAGAAATAGCCGCCCCGATCGGGGTCGGCAAAATGGGCCTCAACCTCTGCGACCCAGGCTTTTGCCTGGTCCAGATAGGCTTGGTCGCCATATAGCTCGAAAAGCACCAGAGCGGCGCGCGACATATTGGCATAGTCGTCGAGAAGGGCGCGGTGTTTCGCTTGACCCTGGCGATAGCCGTGTACCAATAAGCCGTCAGGCGAAAGCTTGTCAGTGATAAATTCATAGGCCGAAATGGCCGCAGTGGACCAGGCGGGTTGGCCAAAAACGGCACCAGCATTGGCCAGGGCGGCAATCATCAGGCCGTTCCAATCGGCTAAAACCTTGTCGTCCCAGCCGGGGCGTATGCGCTTTGATCGATGCTGCAATAATTTTTCCCGGCAGGCCTTCAACTTTGCCTCGTATGCATTGTCGCCAAGTTCTGGTTTGGCGGAACGGTTCAGGATGGTCTTACCCTCCCAATTGCCGTGGGGCGTGACGTCATAGGCAGCCTTGAAGACGGTGGCGTCATCTCCCAAAACAGCATCGATCTCCACTGCCTGCCAAACGTAAAAGCGGCCTTCTTCACCCTCGCTGTCGGCATCCAGGGTCGCGGCCAGACCACCGCCTGGGACCACCATCTCATCCAAAGTCCAGGCAATGGTTTCCGCAATGCGGGTTTTGTATAAGGGCTTGTTGTCGATCTGCCAGGCCAGGGTCAGCACATCGATCAATTGCGCGTTGTCGTAAAGCATCTTTTCAAAATGCGGGGCCAGCCAGGCGGCATCGGTGGAATAGCGGGCGAAACCACCGGCCAGGTGATCATAGATGCCCCCCTGGCACATACCGGTAAGGGTTATATCGGCGGCGGCAATCATATTTTGATCCTGTTTTCGCAACCAGCCCCGCAAGATCATTTCGATGGCATAGGTTTGCGGGAACTTTGGTGCCTGACCCAGGCCGCCGTGTTCCATATCCACCTGCTCGGCTAACAGCTTGGCCACCTGATCCAGGATAGCGTAACTGATATGGACTTCCTGAGCGTCTGCATCACCACTGGCCAGTTTACTTAGTGATTGCAGAATGGCTTCGGTATTTTCCCCAATGGCAGCTGTTTCCGTCTGGTAGACTTCTGCGATGCGGCGCAGGATATCGGGAAATCCGGGCCGCCCGTAACGCGCCTCGGGCGGGAAATAGGTACCACCCCAAAACGGTTTGCCTTCGGGCGTCAGAAACATGGTCAGGGGCCAGCCGCCTTGTTCGCCCATCACACCCAGGGCGGCCATGTAAACCGCGTCAATATCCGGACGCTCTTCCCGGTCCACCTTGATATTGATGAAAAGCTGGTTCATCAAAGCGGCAATTGTGGGGTCTTCGAAACTTTCGTGGGCCATGACGTGGCACCAATGGCAGGCGGCATAGCCAATGGACAGCATGATCGGCTTGCCCGTGGCGGCGGCCTCTGCCAGGGCGTCATCACCCCAGGGATGCCAGTCCACGGGATTATCTTTGTGTTGCAACAAATAGGGCGATGTTTCCGACCCTAGTTTATTTGCCATAGCCTTGTATTCCCCTAACATAGCGGCATGCATAGGCGTTCTTAGGCGCCTATGTGATTGCCCAATGGATCATTGCCCCGACCGTTCCCCTGGACTAAGTTTGCCACGTTGTGGCCTTGGGCAAAAGCGGGATATTGGGAATATGAAAATCAAGATCGATATTGATTGCACCCCGGGGGAGGCACGGGCCTTTCTGGGTCTGCCTGATGTGGCCCCCATGCAGGAGGCGGTTTTGCTGGATATACAAAATCGTATGAAAGAGGCCATGGCCGATGCCGATATGGAAAGCCTGGTAAAGACCTGGATGCCGTCGGGTATGCAGGGCTTTGATACCATGCAAAAGGCCTTCTGGGCCAAGGCCATGGGCAAAAGCGACGATTGATTGGCGACGGCAATATTTTTGGGGAGTTTGTGGAATGGATGCGATCGAATGCCTGTTGGGGCGGCAATCTACGCCGGCGGGACTTTTGGTGGAACCTTCGCCAACCGACGAACAGGTTGTGACATTATTGCAGACGGCGATGCGCGCACCTGATCATGGGGCCTTGCGTCCGTGGCGCTTTCTTCTCATTCGCGGCGACCGGCGGGAAGCTTTGGGTGATATATTCGCCGATGCCCTGGCGTTGCGGGAACCTGAGGCAAGTGCCGATGATATTGAAAAGGCGCGGGGCAAACCTGTCCGCGCGCCCCTGGTACTGGCGGTTTGGGCGGAAATCGTTGAAAATCACCCGAAAGTTCCGGCAATTGAACAGGTCGTGGCGACCGGGGCGGCGGCGCAGAATTTGCTGAACGCGCTGCATGCGGAAGGCTATCAGGCTATATGGGTAACAGGCGCGCCTTGTTACGATGAAAACGTCAAAGCACCGTTGGGCCTGGCGGCAAAGGATCGACTGGTGGGCTTTATCCATATTGGTACCGCGAACAAGACGACGCCCATGAAAGAACGGCCTGATCCGGCAGCTTATCTACAAACCTGGTGATGACCCATGAATGGCGCGGGCACTATTTATGCTCTGGCAACCGCGTCCGGCCGGGCTGGTGTGGCGGTTATTCGGATTTCCGGCGATCAGGCAGGTAATGCCGTAAGGTCGATCACCGGCAAAGATCAGCTGCCCGCTGCGCGCCGGGCCGTGTTGAGCGGTTTTTTTGATCCCATCAGTGGAGAGGAGCTGGACCGGGGCCTGGTTTTGTGGTTTCCGGGGCCGCAAAGCTTTACCGGTGAGGATGTGGCCGAACTGCATGGTCATGGGGGACCGGCTGTCATAACGGCAGTATTGGCGGCGTTGGGCCAAATTCCCGGTTGTCGGATGGCCCAGGCTGGGGAATTTACCCGGCGGGCATTTCAAAACGGCAAAATGGATCTAACCCAGGCCGAGGGTTTGGCGGATTTGATTGCAGCGGAGACGGAGGCGCAACGACGTCAGGCGCAACGGCAGATGGATGGCGCCCTGGGCCGTCTTTATGAAGGCTGGCGCGGGGACCTTATTGGCTCTTTGGCATACCTTGAGGCGGACATCGATTTTCCTGACGAAGACCTGCCGGGTGAATTGCTGGCCAGACAACGGCCTGTTTTACGGTCTTTGGCGGATACGATCTCTGCCCACCTTGATGACGGGCACCGGGGGGAGCGGCTGCGGGAAGGCTGTCACATGGTCATTCTTGGTGCGCCGAATGTTGGCAAATCGAGCTTATTGAACGCATTGGCGCGACGGGATGCAGCCATTGTGTCGTCCCAGGCGGGTACCACGCGGGATGTCATAGAGGTGCACTTGAACCTGGGCGGTTATCCGGTCATCTTGGTGGATACGGCGGGTTTGCGGGATAGCGATGATTTGGTAGAGGCCGAAGGCGTGCGCAGGGCCTTGGCACGAAGTGAGGGCGCGGACCTGAAAATCGTCCTTTATGACAGCGCTGATACCCCGGATCCGGGGGCTGAGGTTTTGCAGCTGGCGGGAGACGATGGGATATTGGTGGCCTCGAAAGCGGATCTTGGGGCCGGAGTGCCGCAGGCAGGGCAAGCGCCGCAGGTGGGGATTTCGGTCTCTACCAAAACAGGGCAGGGCCTTGATGAATTGGAAGCTCGTTTGGAAGTAGAAGCGGGCATCCTTATGGCGGGGCATGGTGCGCCTGGCCTGACCCGACTGCGCCATCGCGAGAACCTTGAAAATTGCCGGGATGCATTGTTGCGGGGTTTGAATGAGAGCGATGGAGAGTTGGTGGCCGAAGATGTGCGCCTCGCAGCACGCCATCTGGGGTCGATCACGGGCCGCGTAGATGTGGAAGATATTCTAGATGTTGTGTTCGGCGACTTTTGTATAGGCAAATAGAGTAGGTATTTGCCGGTCTCGGATGTTTCACGTGAAACACTCCCTGCTTCAGTTGAAATATTTTCGAGGATGTTTTGACTCTGCCCTTCGGCCTGCCTATCTTGCGCGCCATGAAACAGCAGCCCGACATATTCACAGAGACATTTGATGTCATCGTTGTCGGTGGCGGCCATGCCGGTTGTGAGGCAGCTGCCGCTGCGGCCCGTATGGGCGCGCGGACCATACTGCTCACCCATCGCCTGGACACTATCGGAGAGATGTCGTGCAACCCTGCCATTGGGGGTCTTGGGAAGGGCCATCTTGTACGGGAGATTGACGCCCTGGACGGATTAATGGGACGGGTCGCCGATGCGGGCGGCATCCAGTTTCGTATGCTCAACCGTCGCAAGGGTCCTGCTGTTCGGGGCCTCCGCGCCCAGGCGGATCGGGCGCTCTATCGTTCAGCCATGCAAGCCGCGTTGGCGGACGTTGAAAACCTGACCATAGAGGCCGGCGCAGTTGACGACCTGCTTTTACGGGATGATGCCATCGTCGGCGTGCGCCTGGAAGATGGTCGCGAAATTTCCGGCGGCCGGGTGATCCTTACTACCGGGACCTTTCTGAAAGGCCGTATTCATATTGGCGAAAAAAGCTGGCCGGCGGGGCGTATGGGGGAAGCACCAGCCCTAGGGCTTTCTGGACGTCTGTATAATTTGGGCCTGGCTATGGGCCGCTTGAAAACGGGGACGCCGCCACGCCTGGATGGTCGAACAATTGACTGGGATAGCCTGGAAAGTCAGCCTGGCGATGCCTCGCCGGAGGCCTTCTCAACCTTGACCACGTCGGTCGCGAACCCACAGATCGACTGTCATATAACCTGGACCAATACAGAGGGTCATGACCTGATCCGGCGTAATCTTGACCGGGCGCCCATATATACCGGCCAGATCGACGGGACGGGGCCGCGCTATTGCCCTTCCATAGAAGATAAGGTGGTGCGCTTCGCGGAGCGTGAGCGGCATCAGATATTTCTGGAACCTGAGGGCCTGGATGACCATACGATTTACCCCAACGGTATTTCGACCTCCCTGCCGGAAGATGTTCAGTTGGCTTTGTTGAAGACCATTCCGGGCCTTGAAAATGCCGAAATGATCCAGCCCGGCTATGCCATTGAATATGATTTTGTTGATCCGCGGGAACTTAGGCCAAGTTTGGAGACCAGAAAGCTGGCGGGCCTGTATCTCGCTGGCCAGATAAACGGCACTACGGGTTACGAAGAGGCTGCGGCCCAGGGTTTGATGGCTGGATTGAATGCGGCTTTGGCGGCGGTGAATGGCGAAGCCATAATTTTGGACCGGGCCGATGGCTATATTGGCGTGATGATTGATGATTTGGTGACCAAAGGGACACCTGAGCCCTATCGCATGTTCACCTCGCGCGCTGAATACCGCCTGTTGTTACGATCGGATAATGCAGATCAGCGGCTAACACCCCTCGGTCTTGCCATTGGCTGTGTAGGCGATATTCGCAGAGATAAGTTTAAGGCGAAGATGGCCCGGCTAGATAAGGCGCGACTGTTCCTGGAGACGCAGTCTATAACACCCCATGAGGCGAACGCGCAGGGCTTCACGATTAATGAGGATGGCCGGCGTCGGAACGGCATGGAGCTGCTCGCCTTCAAGGACGTCTCCCTGGAGCGATTGCGCACGCTTTGGCCCGAAGTTGCGGAATTTGCGGATGACGTTGTGGCCCAGTTGGAGATAGAGGCCCACTATGCGAGCTATCTGTCACGACAGCAGTCGGATATTGATGCCTATCGCAGAGACGAGGCGCTGGAGCTACCGGGAGATCTGAACTACGACCATGTGCAGGGTCTGTCCAACGAAGTGCGGGAGAAGCTGAAAAACCATTTCCCAGCGACCTTGGGGGCGGCGGCGCGTATTCCTGGGATAACGCCGGCGGCATTGACCATATTACTCGCATACGTGCGGAGAGGAAAACGCCGGGCTGTGGCGTAGAGTTTGAGGCCATGGCTTTATCAGTGCAAAAAGCCCCGTTAACGATTGAAGAATTTCAAAAAGCCGCCAATGTTTCACGTGAAACATTGGACCGCCTAAAAATCTATGCAGATATTCTAGAAAAATGGAATCCACGCATTAATTTGGTCAGTCACCGTAGTTTGGATGATCTGTGGCGGCGACATATGCTCGATTCGTTTCAACTTTTTGAGCCATACAAGCCAAATGCAGCCCCGGAGACTGAAAATATCTGGTTGGACCTGGGCAGTGGTGCGGGTTTCCCGGGTCTTGTCCTTGCCATTGCGGGCGTTCGGAATGTCCATCTGTTGGAAAGCGATGGGCGAAAATGCACCTTTCTGCGGGAGGCTGCGCGGGCCACCGGCACGGAAGTGACTGTACACAATAGCAGAATCGAGGCCGTGCCGCCTTTGGGTGCGCAAACCATCTCTGCCCGGGCCTTGGCGCCGCTGTCCAAATTACTGTCCTGGGCGCATCCACATTTAGGGGTTGGGGGAGAAATATTGCTGTTAAAGG
>JABJKS010000042.1 GCA_018660265.1 Rhodospirillaceae bacterium
GTAGTTGCCGCCGCCAATAGGTTCCTGTGCTGCTTTGAAGGCGGTTAAGGCCTCATCAAACAGGCCTTGTTCCAGATAACAATGACCAAGGTTGAGGCTTATCTGTGGAGACACCGGCTGTAAAGCAAGGGCCCGATGATAAATCTCCACCGCCGCGTCAATGCGGCCCCGTATTTGTTCCAATGACGCCTGGCTGGCTAAAAGCTCTGCGTCGTTTGGCGCAAGAAGGATGGCATGCTCGTATTGTTCCACCGCTTCTTCAAAGCGGCCCAGATTTCTCAAAGCCTGCGCTGCCTTGGCATGCGATAATACCTGAGAAGCCATATCGGGTCGGGCTACGGCGGGCACATCGGATAAGGTGATATCGATTAGCGCCTGGAATTCCGCCAATGCGTCCTCGTCCCGGCCCTGCGCCGCCAAAACTGACCCAAGATGCAGTCGAGCCGGATAGTATGCGGGAACAGCCGCAAGCGCCCGGCGAAAACAGCCCTCGGCTAAATCCAAATTTCCGGCGGCATGATGGGCAAGACCCAGGTTTCCCAAAAACACAGGTTCCTTGGGCTTTATTGCTACGGCCGTCTCAATATGGCGAATTGCCCTGGCCTGATCACCGGATTGATGGGCCGTTAAGCCCAATAAATGCAAAGCGTCCGCCTGGGCAGGATCGCGTTTCAGAATTGCGCGATAAGCCCGCGCCGCGCCGCCAAGATCACCGGCGTTGTGTTTTGCAAGGGCTTCCTGGAGCGCCGCCGTGGTATTCTGTCGCACTTTTTCCTCGGTTCCTATTGGGGCATCCTTAATGCAATGTCCCGTGTTATAAAATGGCCGATGGTTATTCCGTCTGAGTTCATTAAGTTGTATATAGATTGCAGAAGATTGTCTGTTGTTATTGGAGTTAATTTGTATGACGTCGAAGTCGCAAGCCAGACCGGTATGGAACCGTATGGGCGCAATACTTGTGTCGGCCTTACTTCTGGCAGCCTGCGGCCTGGCGGACCCCGTGCAAAATTATCCGCGCAAGGAAGGCGATAAGGCAATTCCCAACCCGACCGGCGAACGCGACACCGTGTTTGGGCCCGGCGGCCTGTCTTTGTTTGGCGACGACAAACCCGAAGGTGCCGGCGGCGGGGGTGGCAGCGGCAGTGGTATCGGCATTAACAGTTTCCTGTGGCGGGCCTCCCTCGATACCCTATCCTTTATGCCCTTGAATTCAGCCGATCCCTTTGGCGGTGTCATTATTACCGATTGGTACAGTACGCCCGCCAATCCAGAGGAGCGGTTTAAGATGACCGTCTATATATTGGATCGCCGCCTGCGCGCCGACGGTATCAAGGTGGCAGTGTTTAAGCAGACGAAAAATGCCGCCAAGGACTGGTTGAGTGCCGAAGTTGGCGGTGATACCGCCGTGCAGTTGGAAAATGCCATTCTGGTTCGGGCCCGGCAATTGCGCCTGGACACCCTGCAGCAATAGCGGGTCACAGACCCATTCGTCGTGGGAACCGTACGGCTGTCCCCGTCGAGTATGGTTTTAGCGCATTGTCAGACCGCTTGTATTTTGCGAAAACCTGATTTAGGACCCTGCACTTCACGCTACGGCGTTGTTTTAGAGCAAAAATTGACGAATTTAATTGGTTCAATTGCTCTTCTCATAACAGTCCGAGCATGTTTAAAGTGAACTTGCTCTCGTCATATTATTGGTAGCGCCATTATGGTCGCCGCCAGGAAGAGGTATATCCATGGCACGCTACAATGCCAAAACCACCGAAGCGAAATGGCAGGCGGCCTGGGCAACGGCGAAGACTTTTGAGGCCACAGAAGATCCCTCAAAGGAAAAATATTATGTCCTGGAGATGTTTCCCTATCCATCGGGACGCATTCATATGGGCCATGTGCGCAATTACGCCATGGGCGATGTCGTCGCCCGCTATAAGCGCGCGCGCGGTTTCAATGTGTTGCATCCCATGGGCTGGGACGCCTTTGGACTGCCGGCTGAAAATGCCGCCTTGGAAAAACAGGTGCATCCCGCCAAGTGGACCTACGAAAATATCGCCAATATGCGTACACAGTTGCAATCGATGGGCCTTTCGCTTGATTGGAGCAGGGAATTTACAACCTGTGATGTCGAATATTACAGCCAGCAACAGAAACTGTTCCTGGATTTGTTAAAGAACGATCTGGCCTATCGCCGGGAATCCTGGGTCAATTGGGATCCGGTGGAGCATACTGTCCTGGCCAACGAACAGGTTATTGACGGTTGCGGCTGGCGTTCCGGCGCGCCGGTTGAGCGGCGGCAATTGTCGCAATGGTTTTTCCGTATCACCGCCTTCCAGGATGAGCTGCTGGCGGCCCTGGATGATCTGGAGCGTTGGCCGGAAAAAGTCCGCCTGATGCAGGCCAATTGGATTGGCCGTTCCGAAGGCGCGCGGCTGCGCTTTTCCGTAAAACAGCGTGAAACGGAAATTGAGGTTTTTACCACCCGCCAGGACACTATTTTTGGTGCGTCCTTTCTGGCCCTATCTCCAGATCATGCGTTGACTGCGGAGCTGGCAGCCGAAAACCCTGAGATTGCTGAATTTGTCGCCGAATGCCGCCGGCTGGGCACCTCGGAAGAGGTAATTGAAAAAGCCGAGAAGCTGGGTTTTGATACCGGCTTGCGGGCCCGACACCCGTTCCTGCCGGACGTTGAATTGCCGGTATATATTGCCAATTTCGTCCTCATTGAATATGGCACGGGCGCTATATTCGGCTGCCCGGCGCATGATCAACGGGATTTGGACTTTGCCCGTAAGTATGGCCTGGTAGTACTACCGGTTGTCATCCCAAGTGACGTTGAAACTGCGGATTTTTCTGTTGGTAAGGAGGCCTATGTAGGACCGGGCCGACTGGCGAATTCCGGCTTTTTGGACGGCCTGACCATTGAAGAGGGTAAGGCGGAAATTGCCCGGCGGGCGGAGGCCGGCAATTTCGGCACCCGGGAGGTTATGCACCGCCTGCGTGATTGGGGGGTATCCCGACAGCGTTATTGGGGTTGCCCTATTCCCGTTGTTCATTGTGATGCCTGCGGTGTGGTCCCTGTTAATGAGGCGGACCTGCCCATCACATTACCTGATGACGTCACGTTCGATCGGGCCGGCAATCCCCTGGACCGCCATGAAACCTGGGGCGTGGTTGATTGCCCGGCCTGTGGCAAGACGGCCCGGCGGGAAACCGATACGTTTGACACATTCGTTGATTCCGCCTGGTATTTCGCCCGGTTTTGCAGTCCTCACGCCGCCCAGCCGTTGGATCGCGCGGCGGTCGATTATTGGATGCCGGTGGATCAGTATATTGGCGGTGTAGAGCATGCGATTTTGCATTTGCTCTATGCCCGGTTTTTTACCCGCGCCATCGAAAAGTGTGGCCATATTGGCGTCAGCGAACCGTTCGAAGGCTTGTTCACCCAGGGGATGGTTTGTCATGAAACCTATCGTGACCCGGAAGGCATTTGGCTTGAGCCGACGGAAGTCGCCCGCAACGATGCCGGCCAGATGGTCCGATTGGACAACGGCGCACAGGTGGACACGGGCCGTTCGGAAAAAATGTCGAAATCCCGGAAGAATGTCATCGACCCGGAAGATATTATTGAACGATATGGTGCCGATACAGCCCGTTGGTTCATGTTATCGGATAGTCCGCCCGAACGGGATTTGGAATGGACGGATAGTGGCATTGAGGGTGCCTGGCGGTTTTCCGGGCGAATTTGGCGAATTGTAGAGGAAGCGGCCGGGGAATTGCCGCCTGCAGACAGCCCCGCGCCCGCATCATTTTCCGATCAGGCAAAGGCCCTGCGCCGGGTCACTCATCAGGCGATCGGTGCGGTAACGGATGGGATTGAAAGATTTCAGTTCAACGTGTCCGTAGCCAGGCTGTACGAATTGGCAAATGCCTTGGCCTCATACAAAGTCGTTGACGCCGGTATCGACGAAACGAATGGCGAGCGCTGGGCCCAACGGGAAGCCATTGAAGCCTTGGTGGTCATGATCGGCCCGATGATGCCGCATTTGGCAGAAGAAGGCTGGCATATACTGGGCCAAAGCGGTCTGTTGGCAGATGCCGCTTGGCCCTTGGCCGATCCTGCACTGTTGGTTGAGGATACGATAACCATTGCCGTTCAGCTGAACGGAAAAATGCGCGCAACATTGGAGATTGCCCGCGATCAACCCGAGGATGACGTCCGTGTAGCGGCCTTAGCGCTTGAAAAAATGGTCGCTGCGGTTGCAGACAAGCCTGTGCGGCGGGTTATTGTTGTGCCTAATCGTATTGTCAATGTCGTGGTCTAGGCCCATAGGCGGGCAGGTCCGCACAAGCGCCGGAATAGGTTGCGTGGCGGTTTTGCTGGCCTTTCTGGGCCTGGGCGGTTGCGGTTTTCAGCCACTTTATGGCGATCGGGACCAGACCGGCGCAAACCAGGCAGCTGGCAGTACAATCAGCGATATGGCCTATGTTGCCGTCGCGCCAATTTCAGATCGCGTTGGCCAGTTGGTGCGAAATAGATTGCTGGAACGTCTGCACCCCCGTGGCAAGGCGGACAGAATCGTGTTTCGCCTGACAGTATCGTTGGATGAGAGTCAGGAGGGTTTGGCATTTGAACAAGACGACAGTGCGACGCGTTATAACCTTAATCTGCGTGCGCATTTTCAATTATTTGACGTCAGGGATGGCACCACTTTGATGAGTGGTACAACCCGTTCTATTGCAGCCTATAATGTTGTCCTTTCCGATTATGCCAATTTGATCTCCCAACGCGATGCACGTAATCGGGCAGCGTTGGCGGTAGCCGATGGTATTGAGAGCAGGGTCGCGGTCTATTTTTCCCGTCGTCGCAACTGAAATCGAGGGCGATTCCATGGATTTGTCGCAGTGGTAAAGGTGCAAAACAGATCCGTCGAAGCATTCCTGGATCAGCCACAGACGGGTATTATAGCCGTTCTTTTGTACGGCGAAGATGGTGGCTTGGTGCGTGAACGGGCTGGGCGCATCGCTGCTGCGGTGGTTGACGACCCGAACGATCCTTTTCGCGTAGCGGAAATTAGTGCCGCGATGTTGAAGGACGAACCCAGCAGGTTGTTGGACGAAATGGCCGCATTATCACTCATCGGTGGCCGCCGTCTTGTCCGACTGGGCCGGGCCGGCAATGCCTACAGCGCCGGGATTGAAGCCGTTTTGGATAATCCGGCAGCGGCGGGAAACGGCAGTTTACTGCTGGTCGAGGCGGCTGGTCTGGCACCGCGGGACAGTCTGCGAAAATTGTTTGAAGGCCATGACCGGGCTGCGGCAATTCCTTGTTACCTGGATGACGGCAGGTCTTTGGAAAACCTGATACATGAGGTTTTAGGCGGACACGGCCTGGATGCGGAACCTTCCGCTATGGCCTATCTTGCGGCGAATTTGGGTACGGACCGGCAGATTACCCGGTCCGAGCTTGAAAAACTGGCGCTTTACAAAGGCCGGAACGGTGGTTCGATTACCTTGGCGGAGGCAGAGGCTAATGTCGGTGACGGCGCCCCCCTGGCCCGGGATGATGTTGCCCTGGCCACAGCGGGGGGCGATCAGGTGGGGCTGGATCGGGCCCTGGTGAAATGCCGTATTTCCGGCGAATCCCCGATCGCGATCTTGCGCGCTGTTATCCGCCATCTGCAACGTCTGCACCTGATGTCCCTGAAATTAGCCCAGGGAGACGATATCTCCAGGGTTATCAAATCTCAGCGCCCACCGATATTTTTCAAGCATCAGCCCATTATACAACGTCAGCTGCAACATTGGCGTCCGGCCCGCCTGGCGCAAGCCTTGGAGATCCTGACGGAGGCGGAGTTGGATTGTAAAACTACCGGCCTTCCGGCGGAGGCGATTTGTGGCCGCGCCCTGATCCGTATAGCGAATGCGGCCCGTCCCCGTTCCGGTAATTGAGACCCTAGAGCATTTCCGATCAGGAAATGCTCAGACTCTTAAGAATCGAGCAATTTTTTTCAATCACTTAGAATCGGACCACGAGGGGCAGGTTTTAGGCGTCAATTTTCAAACGTCGGGTTGTTGGCTCAGACGAAGTAGTATTTCGTCGAACTGGTCCAGGGATGTGAAGGCGATGCGCACCTCACCAACCTCGCCGTGATGATTGATTTTTACGGTCAAGCCCAGCTTTTCAGACAGTTGTTTCTCCATGGCTCGGGTATCCGCATCATCAATAGGCGATGGCCCAGCATCAGCCGGTTTAGCCGTATCGTCAGTTTTCTGCGGTTTTTGAACCAATGCTTCCGTTTGGCGTACATTCAGGCCCTTGCGCACGACAATATTGGCCAGCGCCTCGGGATCTTCCGCCGCTAATAATGCCCGGCCATGGCCGGCGGACAAACTACCCGCTTGCAGCAATGTCTTAACGGCTTCGGGCAGGCCCAGAAGCCGCATGATGTTGGCAACGTGGCTGCGGCTTTTGCCTACTGCCGTGGCCAATGCCTCCTGAGTATTGGCGAATTCATCCATCAATCGGCGGTAACCCTCCGCCTCTTCCAACGCCGTCAGGTCCTGGCGCTGCACATTCTCGATCAGCGCAACTTCCAGGGCCTGGTTGTCATCCAGCTCTTTGACAATGATCGGTACTTCGTACAATTGTGCCGCCTGGGCCGCCCGCCAGCGACGTTCGCCAGCCACAATCTCAAAGCTGTCGTTACTATCCCCATCCCGGCGCACCAGGATTGGCATTAGAATACCGTTTTCCCGAACCGACTGCGTTAAAGCCTCCAGCTCGTCCTCATCGAAATACTGTCGTGGTTGATAGCGATTGGGCACAAGTTTTTCGATGGGCACGGTTTTGCCGACACGCAGTCGATCCAATGCCGGCTGATCATCAGGATCTTCGGCCAATAATGCGGAAAGACCGCGGCCCAAGCCTTTGCGGGGTGTATCGTCGCTCATCGTGATATTACGCCGCTGCGTCTAAGCGTTCCCGCCGGAGCATTTCACTGGCCAATTGCATATAGGCCAGGCTGCCGGCGCATTTGTGGTCATATACCAAAGCTGGCTTGCCATGAGACGGCGCCTCCGAAACCCGTACATTGCGAGGTATAATGGTTTCATAAACCTTGTCGCCCAGGAAACCGCGCACATCCTCGGCCACCTGATCCGACAGATTATTGCGCTTATCATACATGGTCAAGACAACCCCCTGGATTTCCAGATTCGCGTTGAAGCTTTTGCGAATGCGCTCGATCGTACTCATCAACATGGACAGACCTTCCAAGGCGAAAAACTCGCATTGCAGCGGTACAAGGATTGATTTTGCCGCGACCAACGCATTGACGGTCAAAAGGTTCAAGGACGGCGGGCTATCAATCAAAACATAGTCCAGGCTTTCATCCGCATCTGTCACCGTATCCGCCAGGGCATCCCGCAGGCGATAAGCCCGGCGCGGCATATCGATCAACTCCAACTCCGCACCGGTCAGGTCCACGGTAGAGGGTATAATGCTCAGACCTGGAATGGCCGTCTCCACCTGGGCCTCGGCAATTGTCGCCTCTCCCATCAGGACATCGTAGGAGCTAACGGTACGGTTCCGCCGATCAATACCCAAACCCGTGCTGGCATTACCTTGGGGGTCCAAATCCACCACCAGGACACGCCGGCCAATAGCGGCCAAGCCGGTGCCCAGATTGATCGCCGTCGTGGTTTTGCCGACACCGCCCTTTTGGTTGGCGATGGCAATGATGCGTGGCGGCTGCTTTACCAACTCAGATGTTGGTAGCGGTGCCGGTATTGGTGTTGGTAGGATGTTCGTAGGGGTAAAATCAGACACGGGATATCTCCGTTAGCTGCAAAATTGACCCGGAACCGTCCGTAATGCTTGGAATGGACCGAACAGACATATTCCAACATTTTGCGGCTTCGGTCAATTCAACATCAA
>JABJKS010000013.1 GCA_018660265.1 Rhodospirillaceae bacterium
CGCACAACGACGTCCGAGGGGCCTCTTAGACCGCCAATTTGGTCGGTTCTCCGGACCTCCGGATGGCGTCGGCATCCCTTGACGATGTGCCGCATCGCCGGCGGAATGCCTCCTACCCGGAGGTCCGGAGAACCGATCCTAAAAATGACGTATTTCTGAACCAGGACACTAGCTTTGTGACGGTTGTCACGTTTTGCCCTATTCGGACTCGCATCCCCGCGCGCCGTCACTATATGCACTTCTGCAGTTACTCCATGGGGCGCCGTTGGAGCGAATTTGTAACCGGTACCCCGTAAGTCGATAGGTAGAGTATGGAGTAAGTGATGAGGGCTGTTATCCTGCTATTGTGCGCGCTTGCGTTAAGCAATTGCGTCACATTGATCGCGATCCCCCCGGCAATTCAGTATGTTTCGGTCGCCGCCACCGTGGTCTCTTATGTGGCGACGGGCAAAGGCACGTCGGATCATGTTATTTCAGCAGTTGTTGATCAGGATTGCGCCCTGCACAGGGCGTTGTTGGAGGATCAGATCTGTACGGAAAACCCTGTTGCGGCGGAAGTTAGCGAAGGCGAAGTCATGGCCCTGCTAGCAGAGTGATGGCAGAATGATGGCGGAATAACGCTCGTCAGCGATAGTCGCCGCCTGGGTTGAAGCCTTCGTCCTTGGCCAGCACGCCCTGGCCCGGTACAAAGTTGACCTCCAGGCGAATGCCGTCGGGATCTTCGAACAGCACGTAATAATAGCCCGGTGCCCACGGCCCCTTTTTCGCCGGCGTTACAATGTGCGCGCCGATGTTATTCAACAGCGCCTCCACCGTGTCCACGTCCTCCCGGCTGCGCGCCCGCCAGCATATATGATGCAGCCCCACGCGCCCCTGCACGAACCGTTCGCCTGCATGCTCGGGCGCACAGGGCTGAATACCCAAAGCCGTCCGCGCACCGACGAAATAAACCATCTCCTCGCCATCAAACACACACTCCATCCCCAACGCCGGCATGAGTTTGGAATAGAACGTACGTGCCGCATCAAACTGACTAACCGTCAGTATCACATGGGCCATTCCGTTAACTGTGATCATGGTGTTATTTCCCTACTATCCCAATATTGCATGAATGCTGCATCATGGTTGAGGACATTTCAATGACCCCGTCGCACTGCATGGATTTGCCATCTACCCTTTTTGGCCCCGAGGGCTGGCGCTGGCTGGGTATCGCCGTCGGTGGCGGCAGCCTGTCGTGCCTGACTAAAAAAGTCATACGCCGTTACCAATAGAGGCGTTGAGTGGATGACGCGGAATTCAAAATACAAGGCTTGACCCCGATCCTGCGACCATCAGAACAAATAACATGATCTGATCTGAGCCACACAGTCATGGCAATCTCCATTAAATAGGATTAAAATTTCTTAGCACTAGTTTTTGGTTAACCAGCGCATTAATTGGGCGATATTTGGCATGAGATTTGTATTGGGTGCGAGGTTTTGGGGTTATGGTCACGAAAAACCGACACGTAAGCGGTTGAATGAGACCCTAAAAAAATCGGACCAACATGCTGAATATTATCAGAAACTTAGTTCGAAAGAATACGCTCGCCAAAACATGCCGACAAGACAGAGCCTAGCGATCAAGCGGTTCACCATCCGTGCTATGGTATTGATTGTCATACTTTGCTTAATGTATTGGGTTTTTGGCTAGAGCAGAAATTGCGAGACCTCGACATTTCCAAAAACTCATACTTTGCGGCGGCCTAATGCATTGACGTCAAAAAGACTTTTCGACCGTTAGGTTCGGCGATGTCGGATCAGTCATATCACACCGCCGTGCCCATTCTTGCCGGTGCGGCCCGTGTGCCTGAACCTCGTTGCGGTACCTTTGATAACGCGAAGCCTTGTTGGTGGCTGGCTTTGGTAATGACCGTCATTTTCCAGATGATGCCGCCCGCAACCGCGCCAAGGCCTGCTAGGGCTGCGACGAGTGGTTGGGTTGGCCAGAGGCCCAGGAAGGCGGCGAAGCCTAGTAGGGGCAGGACCTGGCCGATCAGGCGCAGGGGGGTATTGATGGCGGCCAGGGCTTTGCGGGGCAGGGGGTGGATACCGTTTACCGATGTGTTGGCCATATAGTTGCGCCAGAGGATGGCGTTGATGGCGGCCAGGGCACCGCCCAGGCCCGCAGCAATAGGTGTTGCGCCGCGCAAATCCGGGTGCAGGGTGGTGGCGATGGCGAGCAGGCCCGCGCCTTCCAGCAAACCCGTGGCGATTAACATCCAGGGCATTTGCGGGGCGCGCCAGGCGGGGATGCCTTTGCCCGCCTGTAGAATGCGGGCCTGGCAATATAGAAACGCCGCGGCCTCGATAGCCAATGCCAGATGCAGGATATCGGCGGGCCAGAACAGATCCGCCAACAAGGTCGGGTAAAAGGCTGCCACCACATAGGTCTCCCGCGTCATCCAGGATGATTGCGGGCGCAGCAGGACCAGGAGGAAGCGGGCCTTGCGGGCGATTTCCAAAAAGACAAAAAACAGGCCTATGGCCATGCCCACGCCTGCCACCACGTTGACGCCGATCAGGGCGCTTTCGGGAATGCTGCCCAGCATATAGGCCAGCCAGGCCATGATGATCAGGCCCGTGCTCATGCCGCCTAAGGTGAAATTCATCGCCGCGCGCATATCCCAGAATTTCTGGACCTTGCCGACCAATGGATTGGCCGGGTCCTGTAGTGCTTCATCATCCACATCGTCCGCCGTACGGTCCCGACCGGGCATGGAATTATCGATGCCATAGAGGTATTTTACCTGTGGGTCGTTGCCGAGCTCTTCATGCATCTGAAAGGCCCGATCATCTGCCGACATTTGACTGACATTGCTGTTGGGGTCATTAAAATCGCCAAAATGGATGGCGGTGGCGATGCATGAATTGGCACATGCCGGTGTTGCATCCGGGTCCACGCCCGGCGTCAGGCCCGCAGCCAGGCCGTCGTCTACTTTCTCTATACAGAAGGTGCATTTGTTGGCGACGCCGATGCGGTCGGGCTGGGCCACATAGGTTTCCTGCGTCGTTGGCTCGCCGTAATACCAATTCTGTTCGTGCGCGATGGTGCGGGCCTGATAGGGGCAGGCCACGGCGCAATAGCCGCAGCCGATGCACAAATCGTAATCCATGGTGACCAGGCCGTCGGCCCGTTGTTTGGTGGCACCTGTGGGGCAGACCGGCACACAGGACGGCTCTGCGCAATGCTGACAGCCCGTGACCAAGAACAGACGCTCCACATTGGGAAAGGTGCCCAGTTCTACATCAA
This sequence comes from Rhodospirillaceae bacterium, assembly GCA_018660265.1. Lineage (GTDB taxonomy): Bacteria > Pseudomonadota > Alphaproteobacteria. The sequence continues at coordinate 3,292 of JABJKS010000013.1, forward strand.
TGACCCGCCGCCATTGCACGCCGGGGGGCGTGTCGTTGGCGTGTTTGCAGGCAATGGTACAGGTTTGGCACCCGACACAGCTGTTCAGATCGATGACCATGCCGTAACGCGCACTCATACTTGGGGGCGTGCTTAGGTCGTTCATGAATTGGCCCTTTTCAGGACTTCCAAATCCTTCTCGATCTTCACCCGCACGATGTCGGAGCCGCTGCCGGTACCGTCCGTCAGAGACAATGCAATATCCGTCACGGAATTCAGGCTGGGCAGGTTCAAATCCTTGGCAAACGGCGTGGCCCAATGATCGAACTGCCCGATCATCAATACCGTGTCTGGGCGGATGCCCTGGCGCAGTACGGCATTGCCACGGGTTACACCGGTGGCAGAGGTAATGACAACCGGATCGCCCTGGCCAATGCCCAGCTTGCGCGCTGCCTGCATGTTGATGATGATGCCCGAATGTCCGGCCACGTTTTCGGCCACTTCATAAATCAACGGTATGCCCACGTTGGCACCCCAGGCGTATTGCATGCTGCGCGCGGTCAGGGCCCAGAAGGGAAAATCGTCCGGGTCCTGGCCTTTTTCCCGGACATAATTTGTCCAGATATCGGGGAAGGATTCGTATTTCGGCAGGGGGTCGTAATCCTCCAGCTGGCCATCCCACCATTCCACGCCGACCTCGTGCAGGCGATTGGCCAGCTGCACCCCGTGGCGTTTGATGCGTTCCTGATAGGGCAGCTCAAAGCGGATACCGCGTTCTTTCATATAGGGATACAGGTACCATTCCCGTTGGGCGAATTCCCGCAGCATATAGCCGTTCTCTTTAAACCAGGCCAGATCATGGATTTCCTCACCCTTGGACAGATCATGGCTGGCTGCTTTGGCCACACGGTCCCAAATCTCCTCCACCCCATAGGCCACATCCGGCTCCAGGCTATAATCGAACTGGTTACTGACCAGCTTCATGCCAGCCGCACCTTTGTTAATGGCTATGTTGTATTCGCCCAAAATTCCGACCCGCTGGGCGATTTCCGTGGCGATGTCGGTCATGTCCATGGCATCCACCACGGGCTTTACGGCTGGTTGGCGGATCATCCAGCCTTGATGCTTCCAGAACTGTTCGCCGGACCCGGTACCGCCAATGCGGCTGAGTTGCAGGCTTTCCAGATCCGTCGCCTCCGGCAGAATAATGTCCGCCATATGGTTGGTCTCGTCCTTGGTATAGGCAAAGGCCAGGGTGAAGGGGAATTCCGAAATCCGCTCCGCCACTTCGGGTGCGTTCCAGGACGAAATGGCGGGGTTGGTACGATAACAGATCCACATATCCGGCAAGGTCGGACGCGGCCAGTTATCCGGGGCCTCCTTTTGAAACAGCCAGGGTAGATGGGCCGGTCCCAATGCAGGGGCCCAGGGCGATGATGACGACAGGGGAACGAGGGTGTTATAGCCGTTGCGAATGCGCGGCTGGCTGGCCCATTCCGCCTTGGATGTGGGATTGAAGGGAAAATCCATGATCCCGTCACGGCTGGATACGGCACTTAGATGCTTGTTATTGGCGGGGCGGTTCAGGCGCACCTTGGTACCCAGGTTGGCACCCGGCACTTCGATGGCACCCACCAGGACACTCAACAGCGTCCGGGCCCAAACCGCGTGATAGCCGCCCGGTCCGTTATTGACCGATTTGCCCAACGCCACACCCACCGGGCGCAGGGGCATCATCTCGCCTTCAATTTCGATCATCTCACCGACCCGGGCGTGGGCCACGAATTCGTCACCGATCCGGCGTATGGTTTCCGCCGGTACATCGCATTCCACCTCCGCCCAATCAGGCGTGTATTCCTCCATATGATCCAACAGCACCTGAAAGGCAGGCTTCACCACCACGCCTTCATGCTGCCAAACCTCGTCATCGGCACCTATTTCAAGGCCCGTGACCTGGAATGACCCATCCATGGCCGCGTCTGTGATATTGCCGTCAAAGGGTTTGGCCTGGCCGTCTGCCAGATCCCAGATCAACGGTTTCTCTGTGCCGGGTTCGCGCAGGTAATATCCGTTCGGTCCCACCAGATAGGGCGAGGTTGTGTCTTCTTTCAGGAACCGCACATCGCAAACCTCGGCCCAGTTCCGTTCTTTGATAATGCGGTGGATCACGGCGAACAAAAATGCTGCGTCGGTCTTGGCCCTGATGGGGACCCATTCCGCCGACATGGCGCCGGTCACGGACAGATGTGGTTCCACCATGACGCGCTTCAGGCCGCGCCGCCGCGCCTCGGCCCCACGGCGGACCCCTGTGGCACCCCCCGATGCGTCCACGTTCTTGCCGCAGTTGATGACGTATTCGCAGTACGGACTGTCGACCTCCAGAGTAAAGGCGCGCTGCCACAATTCACCATACAGATGTTCCGAGTGATAGCATTTTACCCCCTGGCCCGCGCCAAAGCCCAGATCAGCCGGTCCCCAGGCCGCCAGTATGGCAGGGAAGCTGCCCATGAACCGTGTGGGCGTACCTCCCCCCCCGAAGCTGACCGCCAGGCGCGGGTAGCCGGAATTATCCTTCAGCCCCTTGGCGCGAATTTCCTTCATCTTGTCGGCGACCGTGTCCAACGCCTCATCCCAGCTGATGGGGACAAAGTCCGGATCTTCGTTCCGGCCCTTTTTGGGGTTGGTCCGCTTCATGGGCTGACTGACGCGATTGGGATTATAGGTTTTCTGCACCAGACCATAGGCCTTGACACACGGCGTGCCCTGGCCCGGATGCTGGCCGCAGATGTTCAGGTTCGGCTCAATCCGTGTTGCCACGCCGTCCTCAACCTCCACCTTGATCAGGTCCGGCCCCGAAACGCATTGAAAACAATATGTCGGGACTTTCTTGCTGGTCTTGCTCATGCGAAGCATCCTTATCTGCGGGCCTATACAGTTAGGATATCATGGTGCATTCAATGAAAGCAAAGCACAGAAAATCCGTGTAGCATCAGGGCCAAGAATAAAAAGATGTGGTGGAGGAGATATCTTGTCAGAAGAAACAATTGTCATCGCGGGCTATTCGGAAACCCTGGTGGAATATAAAAGTGGGCGCAGCGCCTATGATTTCGCCGGTGAGGCTTTCGCCGGTTTGCTGGCATCAACGGGCGTTGAGAAATCCATGGTCGACGGTTTATCCGTCACCGTACCCCTTAGCGAATGCGCCAATCCGTTCTTTGCCGTCTACATGACAGAGGCCCTGGGCCTGTCGCCAACCTGGTTGAACTACGGTGGTATGGGCGGTTGTTCGGCCACGGGCGGGGTGGCCCGGGCCATGACCGCAATCCGCGAAGGGATGTGCGAGGTGGCGGTGGTGCTCTCAGCCGATGCGCCGTCGACCAACTGGGCCGCAAACTACGGTGCCTTTCGTGGCGAGTTTCAGGACCCGGTCGGCGTCCTGGGCCCGCCCGCGACGTTCGGTCTGTTGATGAGCCGCTATGAACATCAATACGGCTTGAATTACGAAGCCTTGGCGAAGATTTCCATTGCCCAACGGGAAGGCGCGCTGGTCAACGATAATGCCTTCGTCAAATTGAAGAAGCCGCTGACGGTCGAAGACTACATGAACTCCCGCATGATCGCGGACCCATTGCGTCTTTTGGACTGCGTCATGTTCTGCGACGGCGGCAACGCCTTTCTGGTGACCTCTGCCGCCAAGGCCAAGGCGTTGGGGATGGAGAAAACCGTACGCCCCACGGCCTATGCTGAAATCACGAATTTCAAAGGCGCGGACCCGGTGGCGGATATTACCGAAACCGGCTTTTCCGTCCTGGCACCAAAAGTGTTCGGCGCATCCGGCCTGCAGGCCCAGGATATAAACAGCTTCCACCCTTACGATGATTTCACCATCGCCGTGATGATGCAGCTGGAAGATTTTGGATTTTGCCCCAAGGGACAGGGCAGTGACTATGTCATGGCGACGGATTTGGGCCGGGATGGCGATCTGCCGCTAAATACAGGCGGCGGGCAGCTATCGGCGGGGCAGCCAGGCCTGGCCAGTGGCGGTTTGAACCTGGCCGAGGCCGTGCGTCAGATGTTTGGCGAAGGCGGTGCGCGCCAGATTGCCAAAACCCAGAACGCCCTGGTCACCGGCATCGGTGTCATCCCCTATGCCCGCAACTGGGGCACCTCTACCGCCATGATATTGGAGGCTTCATAAGATGTCAGACCAAGACGTAAAACCGCGCCCCGTTCCGAAGGCCAACAAATATGTCGCGACGGACAGCTTCTGGCAAGGCACCAAGGATGGCGCGCTGCTGTTGCAATATTGTCCGGATACAGAACAGTTTCAGCATTACCCCCGTCCGGTCAGCATCTATACGGGCAAGCGTAACCTGGAATGGCGCAAGGTGGCGGGCACGGGCACGATCTATGCCGCTACAATTGTTCGGGTGCCCGGTCCCGGCATGGACGGGCGTTTGCCCCTTGCGGTGGTGACGGTGGAATTGGATGAAGGCGTCCGCATCATGGGTAACATCATGAACGTGGAACCAGACGCAGTGGCCATCGGCCAGCGGGTGGCGCTGGCCTGGGATGCCATCAATGACGACATTGCCTATCCCGCCTTTAATCTGGTCGAGGCTTAGGCATGCGGGTTGAAGCCGTGTTGGCCGCGTATGCGGAACGGCATCCGGATAAAACAGCGATCATCTGCGCCGGTGAAAAGACATCCTACGGTGCGTTGCAGTCTTCCATTCGTCAGGTAGCAGCCGGTTTGGCGGATATGGGCCTGACGGCGGATGACAAGATTGTGCTGTATCTGCCCAACGGCCTGGCCGTGGTGCAGCTGTTGTATGCCGCCCTGAACCTTGGTGCTGTGGCAGTGCCCGTGACCACCCGCATGACGGTGCGGGAATTGACGGATTTTTGCGCGGACTGTGACGCCAAGGTTTTGGCCTTTCATTCTGATCAGGCGGATTTATTGGCGGACCTGTTGGCCGCCCGCCAGGACAGGGCGGCGATTGTCGTTGGCGATTCCGTCGCTGGGGCCGTGCCTTTGGCTGATCTAATGTCCGGCGATCATCAGGGCGATTTACCCGCAATTCCTTCAGATCAAGACGAATGCATGATCAATTATACCTCCGGTACCACGGGGCGGGCCAAGGGTGCGATTATCACCCATGCCAATGTATTGATCCAAAACGGCTTTATCCATGCAGTGGAATGGCGATTGACGGGCGATGACGTCTTCCTGGTGGGGACACCGCTGGCCCATCGTACGGGTTTTGGCCGCCTTGCCAACGCGCTGACTCTGGGCGCGACCATCGTCGTCATGGAAAGCTTCGATGCGCCAAAGGCCGTGGCATTGATCGAAGCCCACGGTGTGACGGTGATGGGTATGGTGCCCACGGTCTGCCGCATGATGATCCCTGAGATCACCAAGGATCCAGGTCGTTGCCATACGTTGCGCCGGGTCCTGGTCACGGGGGAAGCATTTCCCGTCAGCTTAAAAGAACAATTCATCAAGTTGCTGCCGCAGGCCCGATTGGTATCCTTCTTTGCCATGACCGAAGCCGGCGGCGTCACATCGTTGTCCCATGAAGAACAATTTACCCATCCGAAATCCGTCGGCCGGCCAACGCCTGGGATCGAAGTCCGGGTGGTGAATGAAGCCGGGGCAGAGGCGGCGATCGGCGATGTGGGGGAATTACTCGTTCGCTCCGGCCCGCCTGGCGCTTTCACAGTGATGAAAGGCTATTTGAACAGACCCGAGGAGACGGTCGCAACCCTGCGCGATGGTTGGCTTTATACCGGGGATCTTGGCTATCGGGACAGCGATGGCTATCTCTATATCGCGGACCGGAAGAAGGACATGATCCTGTCGGGCGGGTTCAATATCTATTCCAAGGAGGTGGAGGGTGCCTTGATCAGCCATCCTTCCGTGGTTGATGCCGCAGCCATCGGTGTGCAGGATGAAATGTATGGCGAGGCGGTTGCTGCCTTTGTCGAGGTGGCGCAGGATGATCTACCGTCGGAAGAGGACTTGATTGCCCACTGCCGGAAGATGATCGCCTCGTACAAAAAGCCGAAATATATTGTTTTTGTGAACGACCTGCCGCGCAATGCCATAGGCAAAATTCTGAAGCGGGAATTGAGGGCCATGGCCCCTGATGCCTTGCAACCATTAATGAAGAGGGGCGCATGAGCACCATCAATAAAGCAGCGGCACCATCTGCCAATCATTGCAGCCGGGATCTGCGTGAATGGCTGACCCATCTGGCAGCGACCGACCGCCTGGCGGTGGCCAAGCCGGGCCTGGACCTAACGCACGAACTGGCTGCCGTCTCTGATCGCCTGGAACTGGATAAGGCTTTGATTGCACCCAGCCCCAGCGGCCATGCGGTGCCGGTGGTCGCCAACTTGTTGGCCAGTCGGGCATGGATCGGTGATTGTCTGGGCGTCAGCGAGGATGATTTGATCGCCCGCTATCAGGATGCAGTGCAAAACCCTGTCCCTTGGGTGGAGGTTGATGCGGGCCCGGTTCAGGATGTGGTGCACCGGGAGGTAGACATCAACGGACAACTCCCCGTGCCAACGCATAACGAGCTGGACAGCGGGCCTTATATCTCCGCCGGTCTGATGATTTCCCGCAATCCCAGCAATGGCATCCAGAACGTCTCTATCCATCGTTGTCAGATCAGTGGCAAGGATCGTATTGGTGTACTGCTGTTACCCCGACATACCTGGACATACGCCCGCATGGCGGAGGAGGCGGGACAGGCGCTTGAGGTCGCCATCGTGATCGGTATTGATCCAGCCTCTCTTCTGGCCAGCCAGGCCATCGTGCCCATGGATTTTGACGAGATGGAGATCGTTGGCGCGCTGCATGGTGCGCCCGTTGAAATGGTCAAATGCAAGACCAACAATGTCCGGGTGCCTGCCAAGGCGGAGATTGTGCTGGAGGGCCGGGTGCTGGCGAATGTGCAGGAACCTGAGGGGCCGTTTGGGGAGTTCCCGCAATACTACGGCCGTCAGGCCAATCGCCATGTAATACAAGTGGACGCCATCACCCATCGCAAAAAACCCATTTTCCATACGATTGTTGGCGGCGGGATGGAGCATTTGCTGCTGGGTGGCCTGCCCAGAGAGGCGACCTTGCTGGAAACCCTGCAGCGTAACGACCCATCCGTATTGGATGTGCATCTCTCCCGCGGTGGGACCTGCCGCTATCATCTGGTGGTCAAGATCCGCAAAAAGCAGGAAGGTCAGGCCAAGAACATCATGATGGGTGCTTTCGCCGGTCACTACGACATCAAGCAGGTGATCGTGGTCGATGAAGATGTCAATATTCACGATCCTGAATCCGTGGAGTGGGCCGTGGCCACACGCTTTCAGGCGGATCAGGACCTGTTGGTTGTGGCTAACACCCAAGCCTCCAAACTGGATCCAACCACGACCGACGACGGCGTTGGCGCGAAGATGGGGATCGATGCGACCATACCTTTGGCGGCGGACGACTTCACCTTTACAGTGATCAAGGTGCCGGGCGCCGACGATGTTGATCTGAATGCAGTGCTTGATGATCCGGGTGCTGCAACGGCAATTATTTCGAGTGACGATTAGGGGAGCGATAGGATGAGCGATAACACAACAGTGGGCCACGCCCTGCTGGCCCGGCTGAAAGCTGCGGGCATAGAATATTTTCTGGCCAACGCGGGTACGGATTTCCCTCCCATTATTGAAGCTATAGCCCAAATGAGTGGTGGGGCCGGCGACGATGACGGCCCCACCGCCATGGTCATTCCCCATGAAAACGTCGCTGTTTCCATGGCCCATGGCTATGCCATGGTGGCGCGTAAGCCGTTGGCGGTGATGTTGCATGTGAATGTCGGCACCTCCAACGCCATCTGCGCCCTGACCAACGCCTATCGCACCAATGTGCCCCTGGTCCTGATGGCCGGGCGGACGCCATGGTCGGAACATGCGCCTTTGTCCGAAGGCACCCGTAGCCGGCACATTCACTGGGCCCAGGAGATGTTCGATCAGGCCGGCATGCTGCGGGAGTTGGTCAAATGGGACTATGAACTGCGCGCGCCGGCGGAAGTTGATGTGGTTATCGACAGGGCGATTACCATCGCGGAGTCCGATATCCAGGGCCCGGTTTATCTGTCTATCCCGCGGGAGGTTCTGGCGGCCCCGGCGGTGCCGTCGTCCGCCCCGCGCCGGTCGGCACCCACGGGCATCGCCCACCCGGACCCGGATCAAATCGCCCAGGCGGCGGACATTCTCATGGCGGCGGAAAACCCCCTGATCATTACGGCGGATGTGGGCAAGAACCCCACCGCTGCGGGCTATCTGGCCGATCTGGCGGAACGTTATGCTATTCCCGTCATCACTCATGTGCCGCGCTATCTTTGCCTGGGCAACGATCATCCCATGCATCTTGATTATGAGGCCTCGCCCCATCTGGCGAATGCCGATGCGGTGTTGGTGCTGGATTGCGACGTGCCCTGGATCCCGGCGACGGACCCGGTTTTTCCTGACGCAAAAGTCATCCATCTGGCCCAGGACCCATTGTTCAGCCGCTATCCTATCCGCAGTTTCCCCTCGAACCTGTCTATTGCCGCCGACAGCGTTGCGGCCTTACCGAAACTGGCAGACGCCATGGGGACCATGGATGAAGGCCGTATCGCGGCCCGGCGCGAGAAGGTCGCCCATGCCCGCCAGGAAGTGCGTAACAAATGGCAGGGTATCCGGGACAATGCGCGCAAGGCTGATCCCATCCATCCCGCCTGGCTGGCCCAGTCGGTGGGCGAACATCTGGGCGACGATACGGTGCTGGTGAACGAAATGGGTGTGGTGCCCCAACATGCGGGCATCAACAATCCCGGTCGCTATTTCGGGCCCAGCCCGGCGGGTGGTCTTGGCTGGGGTCTCGGCGCGGCTCTAGGCGCAAAACTGGCCGCACCTGATGATTTGATCATCGCCACCATCGGCGACGGCTCCTACTTCTTCGGCAATCCCATGGCGGCACACTATTGCGCCCGGGCCTATGACCTGCCGATCCTGTTCATCGTCGTCAACAACCATGGCTGGGGTGCCGTGCGCCGGGCCACCAAGGCCATGTACCCGGACGGCAAAGCGTTAACCGGCAATGACATCCCACTATCCCGCATTGACCCGGCCCCTGATTACGAAATGATCATCGAAGCTTGCGGCGGTTACGGCGAACGGGTGACGGACCCCGATGCCTTGCCCGATGCCCTGGCCCGTGCCGTGAAGATGGTTCGTGAAGAACGGCGACAGGTCTTGTTGAACGTCGTTGTGTCTGAAGTTGTGTAGTTTTAACGTGTTGGAGTTTTAGAATGACAGAAACCGGCAGCGTCCTCCCCTCCATGCGGGTTGATGGCCAGATCGCCCTGGTTACCGGCGCGGGTCGTGGCATTGGCAAGGGCTGTGCCTTGGCCCTGGCGGAAGCGGGGGCGGAAGTGATCGCCATGGCCCGGACCGCTTCGGAAATCGACGACGTGGTGGCCGAGATCCAGGCCAAGGGCGGCAAAGCCCGCGCCGTGGTCTGCGATGTCGCTGACCAGGCGGCTATGACGGCTGCCTTCGCTGGTATCGACCGCCTGGATATCCTGGTCAACAACGCGGGCACCAATGTTCCCGTCGGGTTTCTGAAAGCGGAAGTGGAAACCTTGGATTTGATGATTAATCTGAACATCCGTGCGGCTTTCTTGGTCGCCCAGGCCGCAGCGCGGATCATGGCCGAACAGGGTGGTGGGGTGATCATTCATCTATCGTCGACCTTTGGCAAAGTTGGCCGTCCCGGTGCCTCGATCTATTCCGGCACCAAGCATTTCATCGAAGGGTTGACCAAATCCACCGCTGTAGAGCTGGCGTCCCGCAACATCCGTGTTGTCGCCGTGGGCCCCACGGCCATCGAGACGCCCATGCTGGCGGAGCGGTTGAAAGACCCCGCCGTGGCGGAGGATCTGCGGGGAAAAATCCCCCTGGGCCGGTTGGGAAAGATCGAAGATGTGCTTGGCGCGGTGGTCTTTCTGGCCTCACCCGCCGCAGCCCTGATTACCGGCACGACCATCATGGTCGATGGCGGTTGGACGGCACCGTAGAACCATGCCCGATCGCATATTAATAGCCGGGGCAGGGCCGGCAGGATTAAGCGCCGCGGCCTATCTGACGAGCAAGGGCATTCCCGTCACCGTGTTTGAGGCAGAGGCGCAATTGCCTGAAAACCTTCGGGCCTCCACCTTTCACCCGCCGACCCTGGATATGCTGGCGCCCTTTGGGGCCACGCAAGGCCTGATCGACCAGGGGTTGGTGGCACCGAAGTTTCAGTTCCGTGACCGGGTACAGGGCTGTCTGGCGGAGTTTGATTTTGCCGTACTGGCGGATGACACGGAACATCCCTATAGGGTGCAGTGTGAACAGTTCAAGCTGAACCATCTGCTGTACAATTGGTTGCAGACCCAGGGTGGCGCGGACGTCCGGTTTAATCATGCCATAACCGGTGTGCGTCAGGGCGATGCAGGGGTAACGGCGATCATCGATACCCCGGATGGGGAACAGAACTTTCAGGGACGATGGTTGATCGGTGCCGAGGGCGCCAACAGCATTGTTAGGCAGACTTTGGACATTCCGTTCGAGGGCTTTACCTGGGACGAGCGCTTCTTGGTCGTCTCCACCCCGTTTGATTTTGCCACCGCCCTGCCTGATATGTCTCGGGTGAATTATTTTCCCGATCCCGAGCAATGGTTCTTTCTGTTGCAGGTGCCAGGTCTGTGGCGGGCTATGTTCCCAACCAGGTCGGAGGAGACGGAGGAAGAAATATTCGACCCGGACCGGATTGAAACCCGCATGCAATGGGCCCATGCCAATGATCTTCCCTACGAATGCATGCACACCACATTGTATCGGGTGCATCAGCGCGTGGCGGAGCAATACCGAAAGGGCCGGATTTTCATTGCCGGCGATGCGGCCCACATCAACAATCCACTGGGCGGCATGGGCATGAACGGCGGCATCCACGATGCCTTTAACCTGGCTGCGAAGATGGCCGATGTATGGCATGGTGAGGCTGACGAGGCGCTGCTGGCGCTTTATGAAAAACAGCGCCGCCCCATTGCCTTGGAGTATGTCAATAATCAGACCATCCGTAACAAACAGAACCTGGAAGCCGCCACGCCGGAGGCGCAGAAAGCCTTTCGCGACAGCCTGGATGATGCGCTTTCAAGCCGCGAGAAGACCCGCGACTATCTGTTGCGTACATCCATGATCGCCAGCCTGCGCGCTGCCGCCCAGGTAACGGAGTAGGAGGAAGGTTTTGCCAGTTGCCGCAGCAATCGACGAATTTCTACGCGGTGAACTATCCGTCCAGGAGGCACCTGACGAGGGGGCCTGGCACAAGGCCTGGCATGATCTTGGTCTGCATACTCTGCCGCCGTTGGAAAGCGCCCTGCGCGGCGGCATAGGCGCTGATCGGTTGAGCTGGGCGTTCGTCGCCGGTTATCAAGGCGCGATCCGCTATGTCTTTCCCTCTGTGCCGCACCAGGGCTGGGCAGCTTACGCTGCGACCGAGGATAAATCCAAGCCCGCCACAGCTTTGACAACCCAGGGCGATGGATTTCTCTTAAACGGCCACAAATCCTGGGTCGGACAATCCCGGCACCTGGATCACCTGCTGGTCACGGCTGGCGATCAATGCGTCCTGGTCCCGGCCCAGGCATCCGGTGTGCATCTTAGTCATCGGGAAAATTCAAAATTCCTGAATGCCATGAGCCAGGGTTATGGCGACTTCGAAGCCGTCGAGGTTGCGGCGGGGGCTGTGTTTGATAGCGATCACATGCGTGAATTTGGCCGGCGGGAGCCGCGTTTTGTCATGCTGGCGGGCACTGGGTATTTGCTGGCCCACCTAAAGGGCGCTGATCAAACCCTGGAACAGGATCTGATCAGCCTTGCCCTGGCATTGGCAATGGTCTGTGAGAGCCAGCATGTGGTGCCAAAGACTTTGGCAGCCTTGGACCGGGCTCTACAAACCGCTGTTGCGCGTTTCGCAAATGCCGTTGATTGCAACGCCCTGCCGGACTGGCAGGCAGACCATCGCCTATTGTCCATGTATTCCGCCCGCATTCAGGAACGTGCCGCGCGTTAGAGATTTATTTCCCCAGGCGCTCAGCCTCTTCATTCATGACCACGGCAACCCGGCCTTTCGAGAGGCGGCCCAGAACCACGGCCATGGCGTCCTGGAAGTCAGCCAGGGCAAATACGTCAGAGACCCGGGGGTTCAATTTACCTTCTTCGAACCAGGCAAACAGCTGGGCCAGCAGGGCCTGCATGCGGGGGCCGTATTCGTGACGCACGTCATCGGGGCTCCAGCCGAAGTAATAGCCCATGTTCAGACCGACGACGGAGATGTTCTTGACCAGCAACAGATTGGCGGGGATCTGCTGAATAGTGCCGCCGGCAAAGCCCACGGGCATGATCCGCCCCTCAGGTGCGATACAGCGTAGGGATTGCTCGAACACTTCGCCACCCACCGGGTCATAGATGGCGTTGGCGCCCCGGCCGCCCGTGATCTCCAGCACTTTTTCGCGGAACGGACCTTCACGGTAGTTGATCACGTGATCGGCACCATGCTCCTTGGCGATGGCGATCTTTTCATCGGAACCAACCGTGGCGATGACCGTTGCGCCCAGGATCTTGCCGATCTCTATTGCTGCAATACCAACGCCACCCGCGCCGCCGTGCACCAATAAAGTCTCGCCGGCCTTTACATTCAACAGGTGATCCCATGTCAACGCGGCGCAGGACGTGGAATAGGAATTGGTGAAACAAATGGCGCGATAGAATTCCAGGCTGTCGGGTATTGGGAAGGTATTGACCTCAAACGCCACGGTTTCATTGGCCAGGCCGCCCCAGTCCAGGACGGATGCCACCCGGTCGCCAACCTTCAGGCGCTCAACCTCCGGCGTGATTTCGGTGACAATGCCAACTGCTTCCGTACCGGGCACAAACGGCAGCGGCGGTTTGCGTTGATAGCGCCCGGCGACCATCAGGGAGGTGGCGAAGCTGACGCCGGCTGCCTGGGTTTTGATGCGGACCTGTCCCGGTGCTAACTCCGGTACGGGACAATCCTGGACCTTTAGATTCTGAAATTCGGTATATTCTGCAACCAGGACACCACGCATGGCAAACTCCCCCATTTTACGGTTTATCATTTTGACTAGTCCGCATAATCTTAGAGCCAGATTCAAAGATGGAAAGAAAAGACTTATGAGCAGCGAAAAAATTCGTGTCGGCGTAATTGGCGCAGGCGGCAATACGACGAAACTCCACATTCCCGGCCTGCAGGCCCAGGAAGGGGTGGAGATCGTCACCGTCGTCAATCGCACCGCCGCATCCTCACAGCGGGTTGCGGATGAATTCGGTATCCCAAATATTTCCCCTGACTGGCAGGCGGTTATTGAGGACCCCGATATCGACGCGGTTTGCATCGGTACTTGGCCCTATATGCACGCGCCCATGACCATCTCCGCCTTGGTGGAGGAAAAACACGTATTGTGCGAGGCACGCATGGCCCTGAATGCAGATGAAGGCCATGCCATGCTGGATGCCGCCCGGCAATCCCCCCGCTGTGTGGCGCAAATCGTGCCCGCGCCCCATACCTTGGCCTTTGACCAGACCATTATCGATATGATCGCGGATGGTTATATTGGCGAGCTGATCACCCTGGATGCCCGGATCGCGGCGGGCAGTAATTTTCCCAACCCCAATTCGCCGACCCATTGGCGTCAGGACCGGGACCTGTCGGGCAACAATATCATGTCCATGGGCATCTGGTATGAAGCCATGATGCGTTGGGTTGGCCCCATGGCGAATGTCTTTGCCAGCGGCCAGGCCGTTGTCAATCACCGGGTCAATGAGGCCGGACACCGGGTTGCCATGACCATCCCCGACCATGTGGATATCATGGGAAAAATGGAACAGGGCGGGCAGATCCGTTTCAATGTCTCAACCGTCATTGGCCATGTGCCAGCGACTGTTGATGTGTGCATTTTCGGAACCGAAGGCACCTTGCGTCTGTATATGGCAGGGTCCGACCCAATGGCCTTGTTCGCGGGCAAGCGCGGTGATGCGGGCCTGTCGGAAGTAGCCATCGACCCGGCCAAAAAAGGCGGCTGGCGGGTGGAGGAAGAATTCATCAACGCCATTCGTGGGGTTGAGGACATCACCCACACGGACCTGACGACGGCGGTGAAATACATGGAATGGACCGACGCGGTGACAATGTCGTTGCGTACGGGGCAATCGGTCACGCTGCCGCTAATGGGATGATGATGGGATAATGCGTCCCGGCCTCTATTCGAAGTTCAGGCAACACATGATCACATCAACCGTATTGCCGTCCGATGACATTGGTAGGGTCAGGACGCTATAGCGTTTGTAGTCTTTCGGTGACCAGGTCATTGGCTGGTTGGTATAAAAGCTGGGCTTGCCGCTTTTGACGGCCGCACCGGCACGCGCTATCGCCTCTTCGGTACCCGTTGTTTCGTCATAATAATCGCCCGTGGCGTCAAGGCCGCGGGCCTCTGTGATGGCGGTGCCCACCAGTCGCGCCCGATAGCGTACGGGATCCTGCTCCACGTCGACCAACACGAGGTGTTGCAGGCTGGTAGGGAAGTCAAGAGGTTCGAAATCGGCCCGGGACGGCAATGTATCTCGTTCGCTAAAGGTGGTGAACCAGGCATACAGACTGCGATGGCTATCGCTGATTAAATCCTCAATCGTAAAATCGACATTGCCTGCCATGCCCAGCTCCCCGTCAGGACGCCGGCCAATATTCAGATAAACCGACCGCCAACCAATGGCATAATACGCCGTTGACCTCCACTGGTTTTTCCTGCGCCATCCAATGGCCGCTGTCGACGACGGCTGTCGTCAGGTCTTTGCACAAACCCGCCATGGGCTTTGGCAAATCGGATGTGATGGATTCACATGTGTAGTCATAGCGCGCGGCGATAAATAACGCAGGCATCTCCAGGATGCCGCCCCCCTGGGCGGTTTCAGCATAGGCGGCGTTGCGTTCGTGGTTCATGTAATAGGAATCAGCGCCAAAAAATCCGGTCCGTTCCATCGCGGCCGCATAGGTGGATAGATCCGTCGCGCTCACCACCGCATCGTCGCGGGGGACATCGGGGGCAACATTGTCCGGTCCGAACCAACCCCCATTCTGGCGAACAAAGGCGGTGCGTGATGGTTTGCCCCGACCGCTGGGATCGCCGCGTCGGAACAGTGCCTTGGCGGTGTTGTAGGGATTGGCTTCGAACCCGGCGGTGGCATGGGAGAAGTTTTCTTCATAAAAGCGCATGTACTCCCACTGTCCGGCCGGGAATTCATCTTCGGGATAGACGGATCGATCAACCAGATCGATCATTCCGTCCAAGCCCCGCTCCAACGGGCCATAGGGTACGCACAGGCTGGCGACCGCCCTGACCCGATCAGGGTGATGCGAGGCGATATTCCAAACAACAGGGCTGCCCCAATCATGGCCGATCCAGACCGCTTGTTCCCGGCCAAGCGCATCAAGCAGTTCGATCATATCGGCAACGATCTCAACCTGGGCATAGTCTTCATGACGGCCCGGCACGGATGAGCGGCCATAGCCGCGCATGTCAGGTGCCACACAGCGAAAGCCCAGGGCAGCAAAGCTAGGTAATTGATGACGCCAACTAATCGACAACTCCGGCCAGCCGTGAACAAAAATCAATAACGGCCCGTCCTCGGGCCCAGCGGCGAGGTAGAACGTTGTGTGGCGTTCGTTCTTGACCACATGTTCGGTGATTGCGCTGTCCATTCGCGTCTCCAATCCTATAAAGCGTCTCGAACTTTTGGGAATACCTCTTCCGCCATGAGCTGGAATGTATCCAGTACCTGGCCCTGGGGCATGCCAACGCCTTGCACACTCATGATAATGTGGTTCACGCCAAGGGCGTTGTGATAACGCAACATCTCCGCTGCCACTTCATCCGGGTCGCCGACGATAAAGCGGTCCCGGGCCAGGTCTTCATAGTCCATGGCGATATCCTGATCGCCCTTTGCCATTGCCTTGTCCTGACCCCAGGTTTTGTACAAGTCGTATTGTTTCTTTATGTACGGCGCAGCGATCTTGATCGCCTCATCATGGCTACGGGCACAGAAAACTTCCCGGCGCATGGGGAACTCGTCCGGGAACGGTTTGCCCAGGCGATCCAACTCGCCGCGATAAATCTCCATCTGACGCACGAAGGTTTCAAGTTTCTGGTGCGGGTTCAGGTACCAACAATCCCCCAGACGCGCCGCCCGGCGAATGGCGTTGTCCGCATTGGCACCAATCCAAATCGGCGGATGTGGCCTTTGCACCAGTGGCAGGGAGACCACGGCCTCGTCCAGTTCGAAGTGGGAGCCGGTCATGCTGACGCGTTCCTCTGTCCACAGGCGTTTTACGGCCTCCAGATTTTCCTCGAACCTCGCGACGCCTTCGCCTTTCTTGACGCCGAAGCCTTTGTATTCCACATCCCGATAGCCCAGGGCGCAGCCGAAAATAATCCGGCCACCGGACATGACGTCCATGGCGGCGAAATTTTCCGCTACCTCCAACGGGTTATGCAGCGAGAGCAGGACAATGCCCGCATTCAGGCGCAGGTTCGGTGCCTCCGCCATGACCCGGCAAAGGTAAGGTACCTGCATGAATTCCCGATGCGGATAGGTGGAGAAATGGGAGCCCGTGGTGATGCTGTCATAACCCAATTTATCCAGCACCTGGGCCTGTTCCATCAATTCGGAAAAATGCGCCCCCATATCATCGTCCCACTCAAACACGCCCCGTTGCATCACGCCGAACTGCATGGTCGGATCTGATGTGGACGCCATATTAGTTGCCCTTGAAGGTTGGCGGCTCCTTCGCCAGATAGGCGGACACGGCAATGGCTGCGTCCTCCGTCTCGCGGTTCAACAAATGCTGGTCCACATCCATGTGCATGACGGAACGGTCCAAGGCGGACGATATGGCATTCACACTGCGCTTGATCATTTGCGCTGCGACGGGCGCTTGCGATGCATAAAGGCGGGCCCATTCCATGGCCTTGTCCATAACCTCATCCGCCTCCACCATTTCGTCCAGGGCACCCCATTCCAATAATGTCGGGCCGTGAATATGTTCGCCGGAGATGACCAACCGTTTGGCCCGCGCCGGTCCCACCAACTGCACGCACAGGGGCAGGCTCTGCCACATCAAATTGACGCCGATCAGAACTTCCGGATAGGACATAAAGCAATCCCGTGCACCGATACGGAAGTCTACGGCGGTGGCGATGCAGGCCCCGCCGCCCATGGCGGCTCCCTTCCAGGCCGCGATGGTGATCTGATCCATTTCACGAATGGCGTGGATGCAGCGCTCACCAATACGACGCTGCCGTCGGCGCATGGTCAGCAAGGGATGGGGCGGCTCGTTTCCCGTCAGATCAGCGCCGGAATTGAAATGCTTGCCCGCGCCGGTGAAGACCACCACGCGGGCGTTCTCATCATCGCGAAAGCTTAACGCCGCATGCTCAATCTCCTGAATATGCCGATCATTCAAGGCATTGGCCTTTTCCGGCCGATTGAAGGTGATCGTCGCGATCTCACCGCCACGCTCCACCTTAATATGTTGGTAGTCCATGAAATGTCCTTTGTTAGGCGTCGGCCATGGCCGGGGTTTCGGCGCTTGATAGTGTGAAGCCTTCATAATTATTCGCCGCGACTTCATCGCACCTCAGTTTATAGCGGTCAAAACCGCCCACATAGGGCATGAAGATGCGTGGTTTGCCGGGGATATTGGCGCCCATGTACCAGGAATTGGCCAGGGGATAGAGGGTGCTGTCCGCGACTTCGTTGTTGTGCTGTACCCAGGCATCCTCGGCTGCCTGACTGGTTTCGATCCGCGACATACGGGCGGATTTCATATGCGTCAGACAATCAACGATCCAGTCCGTATGCTGTTCACAGGCCAGGATCATCTGCGCCTTCACGGACGGGCTTTGCGGCCCGGTAATCAGGAACATGTTGGGGAAGTCCGCCATGGTCAGCCCCAGATAGGAACGGGGGCCATCAGCCCATTTATCACGCAGCCGTGTGCCGTTTGTACCCTGGAGGTCAATATCCAGCAGGGCGCCAGTCATGGCATCAAAGCCGGTGGCAAAGACGATGGCATCAAATTCGTATTCGGCCTCCGTCGTGCGGATACCGTTGGGCGTAATGCCTTCGATGGGCGCGCTTCTGGCATCAACCAGGGTCACGTTGTCACGGTTATAGGTCTCGTAATAGTGGCTATCCAGGATCAGACGTTTGGTGCCGATGGGATGATCCTTGGGTGCCAACAGTTCAGCCACCACTTGATCCTTTACCGTGGCACGGATCTTGTTGCGGACGAACTCGGATGCTGTGTCATTGGCCGTTTTGTTCACCAGCAAATCGTTATAGGCGTATAGGAAGGAGATCGACCCGCCTTCGCCCCATTTTGCTTCATATGCCGCCTCCCGCTCCTCGGCACTGGCCTCCAACGCGGATTTTGTCGGTGGGGGAAAACCGGCGATGCCAAACGGCGTGTCAAAGGCGGCAAGGCGATGGGCGGCGTAAGTCGCCTTATGCTTGCGCTCAACCTCCGGGTCCAGGGGGGCATTTCGCGCCGGTAGGCTGAAATTCGCGGTGCGTTGGAAAACATGCAGGTGCTTGGCCTGTTGTGCAATCAACGGGATCGACTGCACCCCGGACGACCCGGTGCCGATAATGCCGACCCGTTGGCCGGTGAAGTCCACGCCTTCATGTGGCCATAGGCCGGTGTGATACGATTTGCCTTTGAAATCATCCAGGCCGGGGAAATCCGGTACCCGGGGCAGGGAGAGATTGCCCGTCGCCATAATGCAAAACTGGGCCGATATGTCACCGCCGTTGTCGGTCTTCAGGGCCCATTGGTTGTTTTCCGTATCGAATTTCGCGGCCAGGACCCGCGTGTCAAAACGGATATCCCGGCGCAAATCAAAGCGGTCGGCGACATGATTGATATAGCGAAGAATTTCGGGCTGGGTGCCGTAGCGTTCGGGCCATTTCCATTCCTGCTGCAAATCTTCGGCAAAGGAATAGGAATATTCCATGCTTTCCACATCGCAGCGGCAGCCGGGGTATCTATTCCAATACCAGGTGCCGCCCACATCGTCGGCAGCCTCCAGGATGATGACCTTTAGGCCCAGGCCGCGCAGACGATGCAGAGCATAAAGGCCGCCCACGCCCGCGCCGACAATGACTGCGTCAAATTCGGCTGTAGCGCCCTTTTGTGCTGATGAAACAGATGATTGCGACATGGTTTCTTCCTCCAAGGCGATTATTATCTATCATATTGGTAGCATATTCGGTCCGCAGCGGCGAATCCAGGCCACCCGGCAACGTTGTTATGATAGGCTGGTGGGGCATCGCCGTTGATCCAGTCGTCGAAAGTTAAAATCCCCAATATGAGTGTTGAAAACCGGGTGCTCCTGGCCATGTGCGGGCTGATCACCGTCAATCAACTTGGCTTTGGCGCGGTGATCCCGGTGCTGCCCTTGTACGCGCAGTCCTTTGGTGTGCCGGCATCGGCTATTGGCATGGCGGTCGCAATATATGGTCTGGCACGGTTTTTTGTTGCCGTACCCTCGGGCCAGATGTCTGACTGGCTGGGTCGGCGGCCCACGCTGGCGATCGGTGGGGTCATCTCCTCTGCGGGCAGTTTCTGGTGCGCGGCAGCGACGGAATATCCGGAATTCATTGTCGCGCGCTTCGTCTCGGGCTTCGGCGCGGGCATTATCCTGACCACGGGGCAGGTGGTGTTGGCGGATATCTCAACGCCGGAGCGCCGGGGCCGTATCATCGCCATTTACCAGGGCTGTTTTCTGTTCGCGGTGGGCATCGGGCCGCTGCCGGGCGGTTTGTTGGCAACCCACTATGGCCTTGCCGCACCGTTTCAGGCCTATGGCGCGGCCTCGTTCCTGGCAATGATCGTGGCTTGGTTTGCCGTGAAGGAGACCAAGGGCCTGGGCACAAGCGTCGGCCTGGGCGCGGGCGCAAGTATCTCGTTTCTCCGGCAGATAAAATTGTTGATGGGGCAGGTCGGCTTTGTCCTGGTTTCCATCATATCCCTGGTCAACGCTGTCACGCGAACGGGAGGATTGTTTACGATTGTGCCGGTCTTTGCCGCTGTGCATTTGGCACTCTCCGTCGCCGAAATCGGCACCGGCATGGCCTTGGGCAGTGTTTTCGGTCTGCTGGCGGCCTATCCCACGGGCATGTTGGTGGACCGGTTCGGGCGAAAAGCCGTAATTGTGCCGGCAACCCTGATCACCGGGGCGGCGATGCTACTGTTCATGGTGGCCCCTGGATATGCCTGGTTTGTCGTTGCCTGCGTCGTCTGGGGGATCGCGGCCACTGTTGGCGGGACGGCACCCGCGGCCTATGCCGCCGACAGCGCACCGCCGGGTATGAACGCTGCCGCCATGAGCACATTTCGCATGGTCGGTGATATTGGTTATGTCATTGGCCCCATCGCCTTGGGCTTTCTGGTCGATACCCAAGGGGCGGAGACTGCCCTGGTGGTGACGGCGGCCCTGAGCGTCGTCGCTGGTATGCTGTTCCTGAAATTCGCACCGGAAAGCTATAGCGGTAGTGCCAGACAGCGCGACTGATCGGGATGGGCCGGGGATGGGCCGGGGATGGGCCGGGGCAATGCAGCGGCGCTGGATTATGTAATCATTGCCTGTAATAATACACGCTGGCCCAAGGCGGGCCTGGATGACGGCACCATGGTCTATGTGAATGGTAATATGAAAACGCAACCGTCAGGAATAAAGGGGAAACGTCCGTGAACATTCAAAGTAAGAGTGCGCCTGTCGATTATGGTCCCGCGCGGGAGGAAATGGCCGCTTACCTAAAGGCCGGTGAGGAAAAAGCCTATGCTTTGGGTAATCGTGGCCCCATTCGCTATGACGACAATGGTGCCGTGGCCCAGGATATTCTGGATGCCTATTGGCGCTGTGGCTTTTACGTCTTCGAGGGGGTGTTGGGCGCGGAGGAACTGGCCGATATCGAAGTTGATTTAAAAGAGATCCTGACCCGCCTGCCGAAAGAAAAAGACGCCCCCCTTGATGCCCAGGGCCGACCTGCCCTGGGGGCGGATTGTCAGGCCCCGACGTTATTTTGGTCCAAGCCCCTGGGCGATCCATTCGGCGGTACGGACCTCGCGAATGGCCGCCATCCGGTCAAGATGACGGAACCCACCCCGGCCCAGGATGCCCCCGATGAAGTGGTTTATCTGATCCTTGGCTCCCTGCAATTCTCTGATGCCTGTTTGCGCACATACGCTCACCCGGATTTGCTGGCCGTTGCCGCAGCGGTAAACGGCGATGATTTCGTCCCCTTCTCGGATGCGATATTCATCAAGGAACCCGGCATGGGTGCCTCCGTTGCCTGGCACCAGGACGGCACCACCTTATGGGACAGCCCGACTTGGGATCAGGGCAGCCATGGCTTTAACTTCATGGGCCAGCTCTATGGCTGTACACCCGCAAATGGCGTTTGGGTGCTGCCCGGCTCCCACAAATTGGGTCAGGTCGATATTAAGGCCTTGGTGGCCGAGGCCGGGTCAGAGCGTCTGACCGACGCCGTGCCCATGGTCTGTGCGCCCGGCGATGTGGCGATCAGCAATCGCCAGGCCTTGCATGGATCCTTTGCCAATACTTCGACCGATTGGCGGGTGACCCTGAATATGGGCTTTCATCGTCGGGCATCGGTTATGGGCGTTATGGGCGGCGGTATTCATAGCGCCCCTGCCGTCTATGATGATGCGCGGATCAAGGAACGTTCCCGCATAATCGGCTATGCTATAGATGCCCGCAAGCAACGCTTCCCCGATGAAACACCGTTTGCCTACAAACCGTTTGCAGACGCAGACGAGGGCCACCGTTGGGACGATGCCGCCCGCGAAAGCCTGAAAGACTATAATCTGCTGGATTTGAGCATCTGAGCCTTCTGGTTTAGTCGTTACCGCATTACAACATCTCAGAAACTCTCTAGGCTTCGCCTAGGTAGAACAAAGACAATGTCGTCAGTATTCATTAGTGGGAAGCAGAAGCTATGAGCAGGAAAACTGTGGTCGGTACGGGTGGTGAGGTGCTGATGCATCAGTTGGTGGCACAGGGCGTGGAATATGCCTTCACCAACACAGGCAGTGCGGAAGCCGGCTTTTTTGATGCCTTTTTGACCGTTCCCGGCGTGCAGCCGATCCTGTTGCTATCGGAATCCCTGGTTCTCTCGGCTGCGGATGGCTATGCCAAGGCGGCGAAAAAACCGGCCTTCGTGAATGTGCATTTGGCCGCCGGCACCCGCCAGGGCTCCGGCCAGTTGCAGAACGCCTACTTTGACGGCACCCCCATGGTGGTGACGGCGGCCATGCGGGACAATGGCTCCTTCGGCGATCACAACACCCTGGGGGCCTCAGGCGGCTTCTCGCAAATGGGTGCGGTGGAGGATATCACCAAGAACAGGTGGGAGGTGACGGACGCCCGCGGCGTTGCCATGGCAACGCGACGCGCCTTTAAGGAGGCGATGACCATGCCGACCGGCCCGGTCTATCTGGCCTTTTCATCGCCGGCCCTGGACGCGACCGGGGTTGAGGCGACAATCCAGGCCGCCGCTGGGTTGGAGATGGCCCAGGTGCCAAACGGTGCCACCATGGAAAAGATCCACGATGCCCTGTTGAATGCGGAAAACCCTTTGGTCGTCGTTGGACCGGATGTGCGCACTTCGGGCGGGCAGAACGAATTGTTGGAATTGGTGGAGAATTACGCCTTGCCCGTGGCGGTAGGGTTTTACGACTATGGCGGCTTCCCAATGCAGCACCCGAACTATGTCGGCATGATCGATGCTATTTCGGACAAGGGCTATGACGTGGTCTGCTGCATCGGTTATCGCCAGAACACCCGCGCCAGTGTCGAAGATATCAAGTTCCCTGATGCGGGCACGATCATCGGCATTGGCCAGGATGCGGCCCTGATGGGCAATACATTTGCCCTGGACCTGGATGTTTTGGGCAAGGTCGATCATACCATGCGCGCCCTGAACAGTTTGTGGAAGCCGGACCATTCGAACCTGGCGCACATTCAAAAACGTAAAATGGCTTTGCTGGAACAAAGCCAGGCGCGCTTGGCCAAACAGGCCGACGACGCCGTTACGCGTTCTACTGACAATCCCATCCACCCTCTGTATCTGGGCGATGTCATGTCGCGCACCCTGGCGGGAAACTCCGTCGTGGTGTCGGAGAACTTCCGCGCTTTTGATCATTTCCTGCCCTTCGGCTATGGCGACAATGATATGAGCATGGTGCGCACCGCGGGGGGCAGCCTTGGTTATGGCGTCGGCGGTGCCGTTGGGGCCCAGCTTGGTGCGCCGGACCGGCCCGTGGTGTTATCAATTGGCGATGGCTCGGTGATGTACAGCTCATCGGGCTTCTGGACCATGGCGCGCTACAGCCTGCCGATCCTGACCGTCGTCTGGAACAACATGAATTATCAGACCGTGCGCACGAACTTTGCCGCCTGGGGTGGCAATGTGAAGGACCAGAACAAATATCCGGAGACCTTTTTGGGCGACCCGGCCATTGATTTCGTCATGCTGGCCAAGGCCCAGGGCATCGAGGGGGAACATGTGCATGAACCTTCCGATCTGGAAGGGGCCTTGCAACGGGGCCGGGACGCCCAGGCGGCGGGGGAGCCATATGTCTTGGACGTCCACATCACCAACGTGGGCGCAGGCGCGGATTCCAAATGGCACAAGGCCATCGCCGCGAATTCATAAACTTCGGCTGAAAAGTAGATGATCTGCCCGACTTTAGGGTACCAGCGGAAATTGACCTGAGGCCGGATGTGGCCCGGTTGGTGCCAACGGCTGCCGTTGCCGTATCTAGCTTTCCCCACCAGATCGGATAGTATTCCGTTGACCCGAGGAAAACGTCTCGGAACGCCGACCTGTCGACATATTAGCCGCCGATGCGCTGGACTGATAGAGGGATTATCGTGATGATCCATCCTTACTCATATTATCTTGGTCGCGCGGCACAGCGCTATCCAGACCGGGTCGCGGTCATCGACGGTGACATTCGTCTGACCTATCGCGCGTTGAATGCGCGGATCGACAGCCTGGCCTTGGCGCTGCGCGCCTTAGGGGTCGGGCGTGGCGACCGTGTGGCGGTGCTACAGGCCAACAATCACCAGTTTATGGAGGCCCTGGTCGGCATCGCCCGCGTTGGCGCGGCCTTCGTTCCCATGCTGGGAATTCTGACCGAAGCAGATCACGCCTATATGCTGGAGGATACTGACGCGGAGGTATTGATCGTCCCCGCTGCGGCGCTTAAGGCGCGCGGCGCGGCGCTTAAGGCAAGCGTGGCAAAACTACGCCACCTGATTGTCGTGGACGGTGGCGATGACGCGCATGACTATGAGGCGTTGTTGCAGGCCCATGCGGGCATGGCCCCGCTGGTGCGCGGAGATGAACAGGACCTGGCCCAAATCCTCTATACGTCTGGCACCACCGGCAAGCCCAAGGGGGTGGCCCACACCTATGCCAGTACCCAGGCATCAATGATCAACTGGGTCTCCATGGCCAATCGGCAGCCCGGCGACGTTGGCCTGCTTTACATGCCGATGAGCCATTTTGCGGCGCGGCTGATGGATTCGGGATGGGTTACCGGCAGTACAGCGGTCATTCTCCCAACGCCTGACCCGGTGCAATCCTTCGCTGCCATCGCCCAGTACAGGGTCAGCCATATACTGGCCATCCCGACGCTTATGCAAATGTTCCTGGAGCACCCGGAAATCGATCAGTATGACCTATCAAGCCTGCGTTTCATTTGTTATGCGGCGGCACCCGCGTCTTCGACCCTTGTGCGCCGCGCGATAGAGCGCTTCGGCTCAATTCTGCATACCGGGTGGGGCGGAACCGAGGCTTATGGTCTGAATATCCACATGTCGCCGGAGGACCATTTGGCGGCTATTGACGGCCACGAACAACGTCTGCTGTCATGCGGTACGGAAAATTCCCTCGGCGGAAGAGTGCGCATTCTCGACGACGACGGGTATGATGTCGCGCCTGGCGATGTTGGAGAGCTTTGCGTCCGGGCACCGTGGATGATGGATCGCTATTGGAACCTGCCCGCGCTTACAGCACAGACCATCGTTGATGGCTGGCTTCATTTTGGAGATTTGGGACGCCAGGATGAAGACGGCTATACCTATCTGGTTGATCGCAAGGGTGACATGATCATTACCGGCGGTCTGAACGTCTATCCCCGTGAGATCGAAGAAGCTTTGTATCAACATCCGGCGATCCTTGAAGCAGCTGTGTTCGGCGTTCCGGACGAAAAATGGGGCGAGGCGGTCAAGGCAGTCGTCGCCCTGCGCGAGGGAGAGAGCGTCGGCGAAGCGGCAGTCATTGCCTTCATCAAAGAGCGGCTGGCGGCGTTTATGGCGCCCAAGTCGGTTGATTTCCTCGACCAACTTCCCAAGACGCCCGTCGGCAAGATCTCACGCCGCGACGTCAAGGCGATGTACTGGGGAGAGGGCGGACGCATGATCCATGGCGCAGGAGAACATTCATGAGCAACGCCGGCAACCCATTCGATGGCTATTGGACAACCAAAATCAGTTCAGCAAGCAAGGGGCGCGTCTTAGTCCGCGGCTATCCTGCCGAAGAACTTATCGAACGGCTGAAATTCGCCGAGACGACATATTTGATAATCAAGGGTGAGCTGCCGACAACGGCCCAAGCCGAGGCGCTGGATGCCGTGCTGCGCTCGGGCCTGGATCAGCAATTCATAAGCTCGGCGGTGCCAGCGGCCCGATTTGCCGCTTCCGCCGCGCCCGAAGCCCCCGCCGCGGCCATTGCGGCGGGTGTTATTGCCTTTGGTTCTGTTACGGGATCGCCGGCGAAATGCGGCGAAATGCTGTTGGCCGGCCAGCAAATGGCCGTGGCGGAAGGCCTTGATATAAGTGAAACGGCACACCGAATACTGCAGCAATACAGCGACGCCGGGCAAAAGGTTCCGGGCCTGGGTCATCCCATGCACAAGCAGGTTGAGCCAAGAGCCCAGGCATTACGCGAAATTGCCTTACGGCACGACGCCTGGGGGACATCGGGGCAACTGCTTGCGGCGTTGGAAAGCCAGTCGGAAGCGCGTTTCGCCCGGCATTTGCCGTTCAATCTCGCCGCCGCAGTTGCCGCCGTGCTCGCTGAAATCGGCTTCGCGCCGATAGAAATGACGGGCATTGCGATAATGGGCTATATACCCGCGCTGATCGCTCATACTGTTGAAGAAGTCCGCGAGGGTGTGCCGCTTCGGATTATCCCAGACGAATTGGGCGCGCGCTATGCCGGTCCACCGGAACGAACGATCCCGGATAGCTTTGGCCAAGGTCGTGATGGTGAGGCGAAGACAACAACCAAAGAATAGAATTGATTGTGACGAAAAACCTGCGCGGTTCGCCATTGCCGACCGGTGCCGCGATCCTGCCACCCTAACCCGTCACCGTCATCAACATTGCCAAGCGGAGAGAAAAATGAGCGAGTCGAGCAGATTCTGGGATTGGATCGCGAAGCGTTATGCGAAAACGCCCGTGGCCGATGAAGCGGCTTACCAGACAAAATTACAGGTGACGCGTGATTATCTGCGGCCGGATATGGAGGTCCTGGAGTTCGGTTGCGGCACCGGATCGACGGCAGTCGCTCACGCACCCAATGTGAAGCACATTCAAGCCATTGACATCTCGGCGAAGATGGTTGCAATCGCCCAAGAAAAAGTTGCGGCAAACAACATCACGAACGTTACGTTGGAACAGTCAAGCATCAGTGAATTCACAGCACATGATCAAACCTTCGATGCTGTATTCGGACTAAGCATCTTGCATCTGCTCAATGACAGGGAAGCAGCCATCGCCAAAGTATATAAGATGCTGAAGCCGGGTGGCGTGTTTGTCAGCAGCACGGCATGCCTTGGCGGAACCATGCCCATTCTATCGATCATTTTGCGAATGGGGCGGTTTTTGGGTCTGCTGCCATTAGTGCGGTTCTTCACCAAAAAGGAATTGGAAGACAATTTGACCGACGCTGGGTTCCATATTGATCATCTATGGCAACCGGGTGAAGACAAGGCCGTGTTCATTGTGGCAAAGAAGCCGGGTTAGCGCTTGGGGCGGGTTGCCGTGCTGCCGAGGGCCATTTTGTCGTTCTTGACGAATTTGATTATAGATTACGGTGACGATTACGACGACAGTTACCTAATAGGCATGCGACCGGGGTGGGAGCGAGTTAAGTGAAGTGCCACCGTAACCGGGACATCGAGACGTACTCGCCAAGTTGATGGAGAAACGACCGCTCGATTGCTAAACTAAGCAATGGCGCTGCCTTCAGGGCCAGGCACACGTAGTGGAGGAAGCGAGGCGTCACAATGCTAAATGCGCAGACGTTATACGATAAAATATGGGAAAGCCACGTCGTCCACGAGCCCCGAGAAGGCTTTTGGAATCTCTACATTGATCGCCACCTTGTACATGAGTTCACCAGCCCGCAGGCTTTCGAAGGGCTGCGGGCAGCGGGTCGCAAGGTGCGGCGCCCCGACGCAACACTGGCCGTGGCCGATCACACCGTGCCGACGACCAATCGCATCCAAGTCATAGATGACAAGGGAAGTCGGATCCTGGTCGAAACACTGAGAGAAAACTGCAAAGCCTTCGGCGTCCCTCTCTTCGACATGAACGATCCACGCCAGGGTATCGTTCACGTCATCGGCCCGGAGCAAGGCTTCACCCAACCTGGCACCACCATCGTCTGCGGCGACGCCCACGCCGCCACGCATGGTGCCTTCGGCGCGCTTACCTTTGCGATTGGCATAACGGAGGTGGAGAATGTGCTAGCAACACAGACGCTGTTCCGACAGCGCTCGCGAAACATGAAGGTTACCGTCGAAGGAAATTTGCCGATAGGTTGCTCGGCGAAGGATCTAATTCTGTCGATTGTTGGCAAGATTGGCACCGCAGGAGGCGCTGGGCATGTGATCGAGTATACCGGCCCGGCGATCAGCGCTCTCTCGATGGAAGGCCGAATGACGGTGTGCAATATGAGCATTGAAATGGGTGCGCGGGCCGGCCTTATCGCGCCTGACGAGACCACGTTCGCTTACATGAAGGGCCGGCCCATGACGCCCCAAGGTGCCGATTTCGACGCCGCCGTCGAATACTGGAAGACACTGTCGAGCGATACCGGAGCGCATTACGATACCGAATTGACGCTCGACGCCGGCGAGATAGTGCCCCACGTCACTTGGGGCACCAGTCCCGAGGATGTGTTGCCGATCACGGCCTCCATTCCCGATCCCTCAGCAGTATCCGAACCCGATAAACGGGCTTCGATGGAGCGCGCACTGACCTATATGGGTCTCGAAGTCGGCGAGCCAATAGCTGGGATCACCATCGACCGGGTTTTTATCGGCTCCTGCACCAACGGTCGGATCGAGGATTTGAGGGTTGCCGCCGAGGTCGCCAAGGGTCGCAAGGTCGCTGCAAACGTCAACGCCATGGTCGTGCCGGGCTCTGGCCTGGTCAAGACTGAGGCTGAGTCAGAGGGTCTGGACAAGATCTTTCGCGAGGCTGGATTCGAATGGCGCGAACCTGGCTGTTCGATGTGCATAGCGATGAACGCTGATCACCTGGAACCGGGCGAACGCTGTGCCTCAACTTCGAACCGGAACTTCGCGGGTTGGCAGGGGTTCGGCGGGAGGACCCAC
The DNA here is from genome assembly GCA_018660265.1 of Rhodospirillaceae bacterium. GTDB lineage: Bacteria > Pseudomonadota > Alphaproteobacteria. Next base: position 32,141 of record JABJKS010000013.1, read on the forward strand.
TTGATAAGCCCCGCGATGGCCGCCGCCGCCGCCGTAACAGGCCGCCTGACCGACGTGCGCAAACTGATCTGAGGAGACAGATATATAGAAAACTCCGGCACATTCGACGAACTGTTTTAAACCCGGAAAGCAGAATTTTTGATGTCATGGTCACTACTGGGGGATTAGAGGAAATAGACCTGATTACGGCGACAGTTTATTGAATAGGAATGCGACCGGGATGGGAGCGAGTTAAATAGACTGCCACCGGAATGAAATGGCACAAGGCCATCGCCGCGCATTCATAGGATAGGTTCGATAGGAGCTATTTCCGGGCCCGGTTGAAGGCCTCTGCCAATGCCGTCAGGTTGGCGGCGGATGGTTGTTGCGCCTTTTTTTGACTGCTCTTTTGAGGTCGCCCACCGCTCTTGCCTTTGTCTTTGACCTTGTTTTGTGGCTTGGCCACTTTTGCGGGGCGCTGTTGTTTGTCAGGTTTCGGACGGGAGGAATTTGACGTCTTGTGGCTTTCGCCCATTTTCATGGTCAGTGAAATGCGTTTTCGGGGCAGATCGATTTCCTGCACCTTCACCTTGACCACATCGCCGGGTTTGGCCACGTCGCGGGGGTCTTTCACGAACGTATCGGATAGTTGCGAGATGTGAACCAGGCCGTCCTGGTGCACGCCAACATCCACGAAGGCCCCGAAATTGGCCACATTGGTGACGACGCCTTCCAAAATCATGCCCGGCTCCAGATCCGAGACTTTCTCAACGCCATCCTTGAAGGCGGCGGTTTTGAATTCCGGCCTGGGGTCGCGCCCGGGCTTTTTCAATTCGTTGATAATATCCCGTACGGTGACTTCGCCGAATGTGTCGTCGGTGAAATCGCCGGGCTCAATATCATTCAGGGTATGGCTATCACCAATCAGCTGGCGGACATCCGCCTTGGTCGCCTGCAGAATGCGTTCCACTACAGCGTAGGCCTCCGGATGCACGGTGGATCGATCCAGGGGATTATCGCCTTCCATGATGCGGAGGAAGCCGGCGCATTGTTCAAACGTCTTATCACCCAGCAGGGGTACCTTCTTTAGATCTTCGCGGCAGGCAAAGGCACCATAGGCGTCCCGGTACTCGACAATATTCCGGGCCAGGGCACTGCCCAGGCCGGAAACCCGGGCCAGCAGGGGCGATGAGGCCATGTTCAGATCTACCCCGACCGCATTGACGCAATCCTCCACCACCGCATCCAGGGCATGGCCCAGGCGGTATTCGGACAGATCATGTTGATATTGCCCGACGCCAATGGCTTTCGGCTCAATCTTGACCAGCTCCGCCAGCGGGTCCTGCAGGCGACGCCCGATGGAGGCCGCACCGCGCAGAGACACATCGACATCGGGGAATTCGCTGGAGGCATATTCAGATGCCGAATAAACAGAGGCACCTGCTTCGGACACCATAACCTTGGTCAGGGGTAAATCGCCGTGCAGCTTCATCACCTCGGCTGCCAGCTTGTCGGTCTCCCTTGATGCAGTACCGTTGCCGATGGAGATCAATTCCACCTTATGACGCTTACACAGGGTCGCGATTTCCGCGATGGCCTGATCCCATTTGCGCTGTGGTTCGTGGGGATAGATGGTTGTGGTGTCCACCAGCTTGCCGGTGCCATTCACAACGGCAATTTTGACGCCGCTGCGATAGCCCGGATCCAACGCGATGGTGGCCCGCGGGCCGGCAGGTGCGGCCAGCAATAAATCCCGCAGGTTTTCGGCAAAGACGTGGATGCCCTCTTCCTCGGCCGCCGTCCACAGGCGGCTCATCAATTCCAGCTCCACATGCATGGCGGCCTTGACCCGCCAGGTCCAACCAGCGACGGACAGCAACCAGGCATCGCCTGGGCGACCCTGATCGGCAATGGCGAAATGATTGGCGATTTTCTGCTCGCACGGGTGGGGACGGGGCGGTGCGTCCGGATCACCAATGGCCAGGCTGACCCGCAAGATTTCTTCCTTACGACCGCGAAAAACCGCCAGGGCCCGGTGGGAAGGGACCTTTTTGACCGCCTCGCCATAATCGAAATAGTCCTTGAATTTGGCCCCGGCCGCCTCCTGCCCCTCAATCACGCGGGATACAAGTTGGGCGTTGTCCCAGATGTATTCCCGCAGGGTACCGATCAACTCCGCATCCTCGGCGAATTGTTCCACCAGGATCTGCTTGGCCCCATCCAGGGCCGCCTCCACATCCACAACCTTGGTGTCGTCGTCCACATCCGGGCGCAGATAGTTGGCCGCCTCGTCCGAAGGCGTCAGACTTGGATCGGCCAACAGGGCCTCCGCCAAGGGTGCCAGGCCCGCCTCCCGGGCGATCTGCGCCTTGGTCCGCCGCTTTGGCTTATAGGGCAGATACAGATCCTCCAACCGCGCCTTGCTATCTGCGGCATTGAGCGACAGACGCAGGGCATCGGTCATCTTGTCCTGATCTTCGATGGAGGAAATGATCGCGGCTCGGCGGTCTTCCAACTCCCGCAAGTAGCGCAGGCGCTCCTCCAGGGTGCGCAGCTGGATATCATCCAGGCCCCCCGTCGCCTCCTTGCGATAACGCGCCACAAACGGCACCGTGGCCCCGCCATCCAACAGATCGACAGTGGCAACGACCTGGGCCTCCTGAACGGTCAGTTCCTCGGCTATACGAGCGGAAATCGTTTTCATCAAAGACCTCGGTTACTATTTGGCAGGCAACGGGGCGGCCCTTGTATCCCCGCAGCAAAGCCCCCGCAAGGTCACTCTTACAAGCCGTTAAAACCGCCAATTTTCACACCAAGGCGGGGTGTGGGCAATGCGGCGTCTGGCGAATCATGCGCCACAGACTGGTACAAGATAACGACACGTGGGGACCGTTCTGTTTGGCAGCATTCATGTCAGGGGCGTCCATAACTCGACTATGGGGCGGTAGATTTTCTTTATTGGCCGTTATCAGGTTCCATCAGTCGTTTATTGCCATTTTGACTTTGTATCAGGCCGCTACATATTGAGGCTGGGGGCACTGTTAAAGTTAACGGGACGCATGGCGTCTATGTGATGATATACAACGCGGATATTGACGTGGTATGGCACCAAAATTGGGGCTTAACATACCCGTGTGGGGACTTGGGGAATGAAGAAAAATGACAAGACGCAATAATTTGTTGCTTGTGATTGGCGGCATGCTGCTGTTTGCCTCGGCGATTGCCTATTTCGCTGGCGTACCCAAGTGGTCGGCGCGGTTAGCGCATAACTGGTCATGGACATCACAATATTCCGGAACTGTTGCCTGGGCCGACACGACAGGACAATTCGCCGAGAGGAAATCCCCCACGGACGCGAAACGCGAATTCACCATCGAAGAGATCGATAGCGCGAAAGGCATCGTAAAAATCAAAGACCATTATCAAACAGTAGACCCGAAATCGGGTGAAGTTAATTGGGAATCCGTGCTCTATTTCTCCGTCAATCGAAATACCGGTCGCTCGGAAGATTCTAAAGAAGGTGAAGTATTTGGGCTGTTCCCTCGCTTTACTGAAAAACGGAACTATCTTATCGACATGAGCTACCTGAACCCGATTGAGATGAAATATCTCCAGCAGGAGAAAGTTGGCAATTTAACCGCATATCTTTTCGAATACCGGGGTGGAGCCGAATACACTGAAAGTTATTTGGGCACAAAAGATTATCAGGGCATCAAAGTTAAGCCCGGGCAGCAGGTTCTTTGCACGGAAGAGAGCTATATATTCACCTTATGGATCGAACCGGTCACGGGGGAAATCATCAAATGGCGGGAAGGTTGTTATGCGGGCGATGCGCTTTTTGACATGGCTGCGGGGCAAAAACTTTATAACCTTTCACAGTGGGATGGCGAAATGTCTACCGCGAGCACCGACGCAACCGTAGACCGCTTACAGTGGGAACGGTTGCGGCTGCTCTTCCTCGTTCGCTACCTTTGGCCGGGTTTAGCGATTATGGGCGTTGTTATTGCTTGTCTTGGACTTGTGCTACAGAAACGGCACGGCGTTTCGAGCCGCGCCTGAACCAGCAGACATGAATTTTTTTGCCAAACAATCCCTCACCTTTAAATGCCTGAGCATTTTCATCGCATTGTTTGCCCTGCTTTTGTTGGTCGTCATATTGTTCCAGGCGCGGCAAAATCAGCATGCCCTCGAAAACCAGAACCGCCGCAACGTTGAAAGCCTGTTTGCCTTTACCGCCGATGTTCTGGCCGTTAATCCGGAATTGTTTCGAAGTGACGGTCTGCAGGATATCATTCGTCGTTTCGCGAAGAACGGCAGTGGCTTCGGTCGGATCAGCATCGTTGATCACAATCTGATCGTCATTGCGGATTCGGAGCGAGCGGCAATCGGTCAAACAAGTGAATTCGAAGGGCCCGCAACGGTGCTTCAGACCGGACGGGCCGGACACATACATCCCGGTCCGAACAGTGGGGATGGCTCCCATGACAGTGTTGGTACTCATGAAGATAGCCGCGCAATTTTTGGCGCCTACGATCCAGTTCGAAAATCGAATGTGATCGGCGTCATGACGATCTCCTATCAGGTAACGCCGCCATTCTTCAATGTGACGCCAGCGCTGTTCTGGTTCATGTTGCTGGTGTCCTTTTCTGTTGTCATCTGCGGGCTTGTCGTTTGGTACGCGCTGTGGCGATTGTTGGTACGTCCCATGAACCAGCTGATGGTGGGGATACAGCGGTTCGGCACGGGCGGGTTATCCTACCGATTGGATATGGACGTGGACGGCGCGTTTGGCGACATGACGCGGGCCATAAATGATATGGCGGACAATTTGGAACAGGGACAGCGGGATAGCGAGACGTCCCAGGCCCACATTCGAAATAACGAAATACTACTGCGAAGCATAATTGATCAGATGCCGGCACTCGTCTCATTGAAAGACCTTCAAGGACGATACCTCATGGCCAACAAGGGGTTCGAAACCATCATCGGCACGCGCCGTGAAGATGTTATTGGCAAAACCTCATTTGAAATTGGCCTTGATAAAGCCGCCGCTCAATCCATTACTCTGCAGGATCGTCGGGTTCTTGAAACCGGCGTTGCACAATTCGAGGAGCGAAAGTTCGAGACGGAAAGTGGTTCGTATTTTCGAAATGGCGTGAAATTTCCAGTGTTCGATGCAAACGGCGTGATGACAGGGATTGGCACAGTTTCAGTCGACATTGCCGAGCGAAAGGCCATCGAAGACCAGTTGCGACAGGCCCAGAAGATGGAGGTCGTGGGCCAATTGACCGGCGGCGTCGCGCATGATTTCAACAATCTGCTTGGCGTCATCATCGGAAACCTGGATTTTCTTGGAGAGGAAATCGATGGCAATAAAGATCAAGAAGAATATGTTGCAATAGCAACACGCGCTTCGTTGCAGGCGGCGGAATTGACGAACCGCCTTCTTGCCTTCTCGCGTCGACAGGCTCTGAGCCCGAAAATTGTTGATTTAAACGCGCTGATCCACGGAATGACGGATTTGCTGGAGCGGACCCTCGGAGAGACGATAAGTATACGTGCTATTCTGCCGGCTGATTTGAAATTGGTGCTCGTCGATGCAAGCCAACTCGAAACCGCATTACTTAATCTGGCGGTGAATGCGCTTCATGCAATGCCCGGCGGTGGGCTGTTGACCATCGAGACCTGCAATACCGAACTCGACCGCGAATATACTGAACGGCACGACGAAGTCGCGGCTGGCGATTATGTGATGATGGCAATATCCGACACCGGAGTAGGGATGTCTTCGGATGTTTTGGACCAGGTGTTTGAGCCGTTTTTCACGACCAAGGATGTGGGCGAAGGAAGCGGACTCGGTTTGAGCATGGTGTTCGGCTTTCTAAAACAATCAGGCGGTCACATATCGATATACAGCGAAGAAGGCGAAGGAACGACCGTGAAACTGTATTTTCCGGTCTCTAAGGTTGATACGCAGCCGTCAATCGCGGACTCCGAGCCGGCCGCCATTCCATTGGGTTCAGGGGAAACTGTTCTTATCGTCGAAGACAACTTGGATCTGTTGAACATGGCGGTGAAATGTGTCTCCAGCCTTGGATACAAGACCTTAACCGCGTTAAATGCACAGGAAGCGCTCACAGTATTTGGTGACGGAGCAGGCATTGACGTACTTTTCACCGATGTTGTGCTGCCAGGGGGGGTGAATGGCGTTGCGCTCGCAAAAGCGGCGTTGGAACGGCGGCCAACTCTGCGCGTCCTATACACATCGGGATATACCGAAAACGCAATTGTACATAACGGCGTTATCGATGACGACATAGTGCTTGTTGAAAAGCCATATCGTCGGGAAACGTTGTCATATCGGCTACGCGAAATACTCGGAGGAAATTGACGGGACCGCCGGTCAAGGGATGATTTCTGGCCTCCAGCCCGAAATGTCTATCTGTAATTATGCAGTCAGGTTGCGCAATTCGGCAGTTCTGAATGGCTTCCAAATAACCGAGACATCCGATCCATTAATTCTCTCTGACGCTGCGCCCATCCTGTGTGCGCATGTCGTAAACAATAAAGCCTTGAGAATTTAGGCGTCGGGCCAGTCTTCCACGTCGAGAATTTGGAAGCGGGCAGGCTCATCACCGGCCAGATATTTCTCCCAGATAATCTCATAGCCGCGTTCCAGGTTTCGAACCCACCTATCCGTTTGCAGCAACACAACGTCATCGCGTTGATCATGCATGCGCTGGCGCAATGCCTGCAGACGGGCCGGGTCGTGAAACAGTGCCACGGCGGTTTCAACATAAGCTTCGAGATCATGTACGAACAATTCAGGTGTGCCGCCGGCTTTGAGGAGGGCCAGGTTTGGTTGCGGTAAGGGGAAGGAAACCTTCGCACTCACGGTCGGTGTGCCTGCAATGATGGAGTCCACCGTGGTGACACCACCTGGATGATAATAAGTATCAAGCAGCAGATCGCACAATTGAACCCGGCGTAGATGGTCCGTACGGCTGTAAAAACTTCCGAATATAATCCTGTCCGGATCAACACCCTGTTCTTGTGCCATTTTAAAGATGTTGGCCTTTGCATCAGGGATCCATTCCATCAACAGCAGCTTGCTACCGGGCGTTCGTTTGAGAATTTCCATCCAGGCGGCAAAGCATTCCGGATCATACTTACAAGAATGATTGAAATCCGCAAAAAGGAAGCAATCATCAGGCAGCAAAAAATCTTGTCGCCTTGCGGTTGGCAACCCGACCTCCAGCATTTCAGCGGGCATGGCCACATGCGGCATATAAAATGGTTTCTCCACATACAACGATGCGAATTCTTCATTTAGGTAGGCTGTATCATTGTGGGAATAGTCATAGAATTCTGCCCCGCCGATAATTTGAAAGCCACTGGGCCCGTGCAGGATAATTGGTGCCGGGCGCAACGCTGCCACATCCATGCAGTGGCGGGCAAAATGCCCGGTCGTGTCGATCAGGATATCAACGTCATCCCGATAGATCATTTGCGCCGTAAGTACCGCCTCATCCATTGAGAAGGAGGCGAATTTGTCGAAATGATCTATAAAATCATGGTTGTTACCGTCGGACGTCTGTGGGCTGACGGAATAACCGTATAGTTCAAATCTGCTTTTGTCGTGACGACTGACAAACGAGCGCACCGCCGCAGTGTGACTGTTTGCGTGGCTATAGGGAAGCATGATGCCAAGTCGGATTTTTTTCCGCCGTGTCTTGTTGAACGTGAAATTGGCGCGGGCCCGCTCCTCTGCATAGCGCTGGTAAATTTCCGCGCTTTTGTATCTGGCCGCGCGGGCGATTTGTGCATAGTCGAGACCGAGCGGGAACAAATTCCATACATCAATTTTCAACGGCTGGCCCGCTTCCATCACCGCGTCGATCTCACGCAGCATATCCTCACAGATAGCGTTCTTTTCGCCCCATTTGCAGAGCGACAATTGAGTCTCAAGCAAGAGTGAGCGTGAGGTATAATCGCCTGGGTCAAGTTCTAGGATACGGCTATACAATTGGTTGGCCAGTTCATGAAGCATGGCTTCGTGTGCGGCGAAGGCAATCTGCTTTAGCCGCTCCGCGTCATCATCAAGAATTTCTGCGGCTTCTGAGCAAAGCCGGTTCATCATTTCTCTTGATAAGACGGATCGCCTTAGCTGAACGACATGGATGAGGTCGTCCGGGGATAAAGCTTTTAAGTTCTGGAAAGATTTTTCCAAATACTGCTCTGCCCGGTCATGCTGGTCCATTTCCCTGGCAAAGGCGCTGGCCAGGAAATTGGACTTTGGGTTTTCCGGGTCTAACGACAGCATGCGCTCAAAAATGTCTTCGTGATTTGTTGCTTCTTCATGCTCAATCAAGGCGGACGCCGCGTCATGAAAGATGTCGGGATCACTGGAAAGCGTGCAGAGTTTTAAATGGACCTCCCTTGCTGCAGGCCAGTCGTTCCTGAACCCATGCACCACGGCTTGGACAGTCCAGAATTTTTCATTGTCGGGTTCAAGCGTACAGGCGTGGGTAATCGATTGTACCGCCGCTGTGATGCTGTTCGCCCTTAACTCGAACTGTGCCAGGTCAAACCATAGTTCGGCTTTATCGGGGTTGGCTTCGGCGGTTTTGCGCATTACGGATGCCGCAGCGCCGTAATTTCTTTCCTCATGAAGAATACTTGCTAAACCGACGGCTGCGTCGATGAATTCGGGGTGTTTTCGGGCCGTATGTTCCAAAATAATACGCCCGATCTCCGGTCGTTCTGCCCCCAAATAAATTGCGGCAAGGCGCAACAGAGCGACTTCGCTGATTGGAAATGCGGTAATATCAGCGATCAACTCATGTGTTTCAGAACCGAAAAGCGTCCTGCAAAATTCCAGTGCGTCATCTTCCCGATCCTGTTCAAGCAGAAGGTCGCAGAGTTGTATCAGTGTTGCGATATGGAATGGGTCAGCTTCAAGTATTTGCTCATATTGCTGCAATGCCTTCGGAATATCACCCTGCCGTTCCAGATCACGGCCTTGGCGAAATGCTGTTGCGACATTTTCGTTGAATTCGGTTTGAGATGCTCCGACGATCATCATGCCACCTATAAATTGCCGCTTAGCGGATGCAATTGGCGGGATGCGATATATGACCGGCCCCACCAACCGACATCCATATGGCGTAGGAATTTCCAATCGGATTGCGCCTGGAAATCCAGAAACGCCTTCGCAATGCCCTCGGTGGTCACGCTGTGGTACCCGGCAAAGAGATCGTCGATATAAATGATGCAGCCGTCTTGCAGCAGAGGCTCCATAAACTCGAACACCGGTACGGCGGATTCATAAAGATCGCAGTCGATGCAAGCCAAAGCGATCTTCCGGCCTTCGCTCTGCAGCCGTTCTTGCAAATTTGTCGTCAGGCTGTCGTCATAGAAACCCTTTATGGGCACGACCCGGTCTGCATAAATGCCGTGGGCTTCTATCATTGCCATAAAATCGGCTTCTGATGTCGTCAATGCGCCACCCTGACGCCACAATTCATAATCGGGCTGATTATTCACCTCCGGCAGGCCGGCAAAACTGTCGAAGGCGTAGAACTTGCTGTCGTCACGATTGTGACGCCGGGCCTCGGACAAGGCCATGCGCATGGTGCGTCCACGATGGCAGCCGTATTCATGGTAGTCGCCTTCGATCTGGTTCCCCGTCAGATAGTCGAACGCTTTCACGAAGAAACGGTATTTCTCATGCTGGCGATTTTGCTGGTTGTAGGCGATGGCGCGCGCCTCATCCCAGTTGGCGATGGCCCCCGCATCCGGCAGACGGACCCATGGCTCCGCACTTAGTGGATCCGCGAAGTTAAAATCAGAGAATTTTCGATTGTCCGGGTTCATATCTCATCTATTTTTTGCAATGCTTCATCAGTAACCAGGCCGATGTCCATATAACGGTAGTTCCCGAGCCGGCCGACGGAGAGCACTTTGTCCGATCTGATTTCGTCGATATACTTTTGCGCCCGGGCTTGCTCTGCCTTGATGGGGTATGGGTACAGTTTGTTCCGGGTCGATGGAATTTCCAGGCCGATCAACGTTTGTTCAGATTGATAACCGGTCAGCTTTTTGTACTCGACAATTCGGGTATAGGTCTCCTGCCCGGCGTAATGGAGGAAGAAGGTGGGGTCGGGGATGACCTGCTTACAAGGCAGGACAATGGGGATGAAATCCCGGCCGATGTAATTCAACTCCCCATAGGCGTGGCGCAAAACAATATCGGGTGAAATGGTGCTGACCAGAAGGTCACATTCAAGCCAGTCCTCGCCAACCTTGACGGCGGGCTTATTCAGATCAAATTCAGAGACAAAGACGCCCGTCCGGGCTTCGACATTTTCCGCTGACGCGCACATATCCACATAGTCGTCCCAGCCGCCGAGCGAGATCGGGTAGGAGATGAAGATATCTGGGCGTACTTCATGGCTGCCTTCTGACAGGCCCACGCCTTTGCCGTCAAATTTGAAATCATCCAGGACCGTGTTTTCTTCGATTTGCCACATCTTTTTTGAATAGTGACGGACAAATTTGTCATACAAAATTTCGCCTACCGAATTGATCCAGTATTCTTCAAAATTCTTTGCCGCGCCAGGATCGCCGCGATTGTCCAGCTGCGCCTGGACTTCATCTCTATCGGGCATGCGGGCGATGTCATCATGGTGGATTGGATAAGAATAGAACTCTTGATCCCGCTCTACATAGGTCAGCAGGTAATGGGCCAATCGCCTTTGCGGCACATATTTGTCGTAGTATTCAAAAATATGCGCTTTGTCCGTAAACAGATGGCGCGGGCCAAAGGTATAGGGGTGGCCGCCATAATGCATGGTGCGGCAACCGCCGCCCAATATCTTATCGCCCTCCAGCAACAGGACCTCCCAGCCCTTTTCGGACAGCAAGTGGGCCCATGTGCACCCGGTCATTCCGCCGCCGACGACAATAGCTTTTTTCATTTTTCCACCCGTTAAGTCAATTTCTGTCGTGTCAAAAAAAATCAAACGTTGGCCGCGTGTTGACCCAACGTGCGGAAGCCTAAATGTTCGTATTCCTTGATGTTCTGAATGCGCGAGGCGCGGTCGTCCTTGAGGCGATCACCCATGCGGCGTCGGTTCTCTTCAAAATTCTCCTGCCAGACAACCCGTCGGATGGTTTCCAGTTCCTCGCCGGAGGTATCGGGAAGTGTAATGGAGGCGTGTGAAAAGCGAATGTTGTCCACGTCGAAACCCTCTACCAAGATGCCCTTCGCAGCGCACTCGTCGAACAACGGTGTGCCGGGCAGGGGGGTGACGAGGGAGATATAGAAATCGTCGATGTCCAGTTCCCGTGCCATTTTCACAGTACTGGCAATCTGATCCCTGGTTTCTTCTGGAAAGCCAATCATGAACAGAGCCCGGGTTTCAATGCCTTTTGATTTCAGGTAGGCCACCACCTCGGGCACACGGTGCAGATCAACTTTTTTGTCAATCAGCGCTGATTGCAACTCTGGATCTCCTGCCTCGATTGCTAGCAATGCCTTGTAGAAATTGGCTTCGGCCATAAGGTCAATGACGTCTTCATCCAAAGCGTTGACGTCCGTCCCTGCGGGCACCCCGAAAGTCATGTCAGGGAATTCTTTGGCAATCTCTTTCAACAGTTTTTTGACCCGTGGTTTGGAAACATAAAAATTGTCGTCCAGGAATTCGATCTCCTGGACACCGTATTCATCACGCAGCCAGCGAATTTCTGCAATGACGTTTTCGTTCGAACGTCGGCGGTACCCCTTAAAGCCGCTTTGCAGGGGCGAGGTGCAAAAGTAACAGGCGTGGGGACAACCACGGGTGCTCATCATCACTGCATAACGATCTCGCTGGGCATCGCCGCCGCCAATGCGGACGTGGGTGGTCCAATAAGCTTCCATGGGCAACACATGCCAGGCGGGCAACGGCAGGCCGTCAAGGTCAGTGGGTATGCCCGCGTCCTTGCGGTTATAGTAATTCCAACCATCGCCCTGCACCACTGGCTTGACATTGGCCATGGTGGTCACAACTTCGTTGCCGTCCCGGTAGTACAGTGCGGTGACGCTCTCCAACGCCCGTTCCCCATTCAGGGCCGACATCAGATCAATCAGCGTTATGTCGGCTTCACCCAGCAGGACGAAATCCACATTCTGATTGTCCATGACACGCACCGGGGCACCCGTGGGGTGCTGACCACCCAGAACGATCGGCAGATCAGGGCGCAACGCTTTGATACGGTCGCACAAAGCATGCGCTTCCCGGATCGCCGTTGAAAACAAAACACTAATGCCGACCACATCCGGCGCGAATTCTTCCAACCGCGCCAAAATGTCATCATCGGAAAGGCCGTAGTGAATATAGGGCTCTATATGCCATTCATTGTCATAGCCTTCGGCAACCGCGTCGATGACAGAGACTTCGTAGTTGTGTGCCAATAGATTGGCGGCCAGATAAGCCAGACCCAGTGGCGGTGTGCAATGCTTTCGATGGGCCGGGGTGCCATTGGGAAGGATATGCACTTTACTGGACGGATTGATTAATAAAACCTTGTTGAGCCTTTGTTGCTCCTGCATGTCCGTCACCCTTGCTCACTATCCAATCACGCGTTCACGAGTACTCATAACAATGCGCCAACTGCCTGAAGGGTGCAGTTTGCCGCTATCCAAACCATCCAACTTAATGGTGAATTTATGGTTAATCCGGGAACTTGAAGTGATTAATGGGGTGTAGATAAATACGTCACATAGGCACGAATGGCCGCTTTCGGATCGGTATATCCTTCGTTGCCCATTTGTTGTGACAGGGCGGAAATATCGAAAACCAAATCACCGGCGGCATTGGCGTCATTGTCGCCGCGTAAAAGGTTTGCCCGTCTGCCGCAAGCGTCTTCCAATAACGCGATCCATTGGTTCATGCTCAGGCTTTCACCACGGGCGATATTGAGCACGCCTTGATAAGGCCGATCAAGAAGGTTGCAGATAACCTCGCAAACCGTGTCCACGTCCAAATAATCCCGCAAGACCTGGCCGTCGCCAAACAAGGTTATTTCGTCTCCGGCCATGATCCGGGATGCGAAAAGGCCAATAATACTATTCAGTTGATCAAAGGGGCCAAACACCCCTGGGCAACGAAGGATCGTAATGGGGCAGGCCGCACCACCGGCATGGCGGATAAGATGTTCCCCGGCCAATTTCCCAATGGCGTAATAGCTTACCGGATCAACACGGGTGGCCTCTGTAATGCCATGGGGGGGCGTGGTGCCGTAGACATCGACACTGCTTAAGTAGATCAAACTGCTGATCGGATGCTTCGCGACGGCGTTCGAGAGGTTTTCCGCCATGGCCAGGTTTTTCTGCAGGGCCACGAAGCTGTTGTCAATTTTTCGGTTGATGGTTGAACAAACCACTACCTTGGTGGTGCTTGGCAATTGTGCGAAGGCTTTTTCCACCGCACCGGCGTCCGTTAGGTCGCAATCCTTGGAACCAAAACCCAAAACCTTGCCACTGCCGGGGCCATTCCTGCGGGATAGTTTTTGTTGCAGGTTCGAGCCGATAAAACCGGAATTGCCGAAGATCACGAACAACGCGCACCCACCCTTAAGATACCTATTTGCCAACTACCCTATCGTTGCCGTCAGGGTAATTGGCCGTCAGCATACAAGACATCCGGTTGTGTTGCTACGTCAACCTAGTTCCAATCAAAGCCCTATGAAAGCGGGGGGTTAACGCCAAATTCACCATTTTCATGGACAACCTAGGAAACGAATACCCGACCTGCGCGTGTCATATTTACGATGACATAGCAGGCCGCCGAACAAGAGGACATTGTTAATCCGCCATGACTGACATTGCGCAAAACCATGAGGCAATGGTGAAGTTTGATGCCTTTGCCCTGGGGTCCGACCTGCCCCGATCACGAAAACAATATTGGCTTCGTCGCTGCGCCCGGTTGTTGGTGTCCGCCCTGCGTCTCAATACATCGCACCCGTTCTCAACCGAATTGGCCCAGGCTATTCTGCCTGTCGCGAAAATCAAGACGCCCAAGGGGAGCATGTTGTGCCGGGCGGGACACGGCCGCCTGGTCTGGCGGGCAGAGACTTTTTATACCGAAGAGCCCGAAACCATCGCCTGGCTTAATACCATGACGCCGCAGGATGTACTCTGGGATATTGGCGCAAATGTGGGGCTGTACTCTCTTTATGCGGCAAAAGTTATTGGTTGCCGGACGTTCTCCTTTGAGCCGGAGGCGCAAAATTATGCCACGCTGGTGGATAATATAGATCTGAATAATCTTGCTGCCCTTTGCCGACCTGTCGCTGTGTCCCTAAGTGATGGCTTTGAATTGGGGCGGCTGCAAGTGCGATATGTCACCAAAGGCGGCGCCTTCAATCACTTCATGGGGACGGATGGCAAGGATGAGGCATTGCCCGCCGCCTTCGCGACCGCTCAGGCCTATCAGGAACGCGCCGGTTTGCAGCAGGTGATGTTCAGCTGTTCGGCAGATGAATTGATTGCCAAGCATGGCCTGGATTGCCCCAGCTTCATCAAGCTGGACGTCGACGGGTTGGAGCCCCGCATTATCAAGGGTGCCATGGCCACCCTTGCAGATCCGCGTATGAAATCTGTTCTGGTGGAAATCAACACGATCTCGCCTGAAGATATGGGCATTCCCGATGTGCTGCTTGGTCTGGGCTACGAAAAAGTGTCGGAGCGCTCCAATTGGGAGTCGAAAGCCAAATCTCCGCGGGCCGATGAAATGCCGGCAACCAATATGATTTTCTCCCGCCCGGAGGTGACATCGAAATGAATATCACCAGAGATACAACAACTGTGGAAGGTGACAATCAATCCCAACGACCCAAGGTCAGGGGTGAGGATCTGCCGACGCCGTCACCAAATTTTGCCTTCTATAATGCAGAGCGTCAGCGCGCCCTGGATTTCGATCCCCGTAAGGCGGAGAACTATGCCCGCTACACGGCGGCAAAGCGGACACCGGATATCGATTACCTGCCTGTCAAAATGGACATTGAAAATGTCAGCCGCTGCAACTTTGCCTGCACCATGTGTCAGGTCAGCGCATGGCCGGGGCGCAAGCGGGCAGAAGATATGCCCCTGAAAAAATTCAGGAACTTGATCGACAGCCAGTATGGTTTGGTCGAAATCAAAATCCAGGGCATGGGCGAACCGACCATGCAGGGTGATGACTATTTCGAAATGATCCGCTATGCCCGGGCCCGTCATATCTGGGTGCGGACAACCACCAATGCCTCGTTGTTGCATCTGCATGACAATTACAAAAAACTGATCGATGCGGATCCTAATGATGTTCAGATTTCCGTCGATGGGGCGGACAAGTTGGTTTACGAAGATATTCGCCGCGGCGGCAAGTTCGAACAGGTGAAAAAAAATTGCCGTCTGATCAATGACTATTGCCGGGAAAAGGATATTAACGTCACGCAGATGTGGGTGGTGTTGCAGTCCGCCAATATTTCCCAAATGCGCCAATTCGTTGGTCTGGCCCATGAGTTGGGCTTTCGCCGCTTGTCCATTGCCTTGAACCTGAATGACTGGGGCCAGGACAGCTGGAAAGACACCAATACGGCCGTGACAGTTGAGAACCAGGTCAGCGTTGAACAATCCTGGGCGGCGGTGGAAGAAGGCCGTGCCCTGGGTATCGATGTGGGGTTCTGGAACAACACATCCAAATACAGTTCCCGGTCGGCGGACAAGCTTTGCCCCTGGCCGTTTGAGCGGGCCTATGTCTCCTCCGACCTGCGCGTTGTGCCTTGCTGTATGATTGGCACACCGGACGTATTGGATCTGGGGGATGCCAACAGTTTTACGGACCTGTGGCATGGCCAGACGTTCCAGGATTTCCGCCAGGCACATCTAGACGGTGATATCCCCCGCGCCTGTCAGGGTTGTTATGAGGCGAAAAATGAATAACCAAGGCCATGATGCGTAATCGGCTTTTGCCGGTCCTTGGCCTCTTCTCAAGGGATCTCCCCTTTGCGGCGCCATCGGATCGAAAGCGCAATCGCCATCGGCGGGAACGAACGCATCCAAATAGATTAGTGGACTTGTCCCGCTTTGGTTCGCAACAAGACCATGACCTTATCGTTGCCTTGGGAATGAAGCCAATTGATTGCGCCCGAAATCATCAAAGCGACGGCCAAATGCCGCCAGAAACCGGCAGAATTTCGCCAGTGATATAGGCACCTTCCTCGCTGCAGAGAAACAGCGCGGTGTTGGCAATATCCGTCGGTTCGCCGAGTCGTTTGAGCAGGCTTCGCTCCCGGTATATTTCGGCATTTTCCGGCCCAAGCATTGCCAGCACCCGGGTACGAATTATGCCCGGTGCAATCGCGTTGACGTTAACGTGGGGTGCTAGTTCCATGGCGAGGGTACGGGTGAGTGATGCCACGCCCGCCTTGGCAGCGCCGTAGTCAGCACTGCCGGCTTCACCCGCGAAGTTGATGGAGGAGATGTTCAGAATTTTGCCGTAGCCATCCTCCAGCATGGCAGGTGCAAGCAATTGCACCAGATGGAAGCCGGGCTTCAGGTTTATTTGCATCGTCGCATCCCACCGCGCCTCGGTCATATGAACCAGATCTGCGGGGCCATCATAATGTTGGCCTTGGTAGCCACCGACGATGTTGGCGAGAATTTGAATGGAGCCAAATTTCTCCCGACCCGCCGCCACCAGGTCTTCCAACTCGCCCCGCACCATGGCGTTGGTTCGCAGTGCCACCACCTTGTCGGCGGAACCGGCCGCCTCGGCGACTGCCCGCTCGCCTTCAGCCAGCCGGGTCGCCGAGATGTCGGTAATGACAAGCGATGCGCCCTCCTCGGCAAACCGTTTCGCCACGGCCATCCCCATGGGTCCGCCCGCGCCCGTGACCAAAGCAACCCGATCCTTCATTCGCATGACAATCTCCTCCAAAATGCGGGGCATATTACCATCTTAGGCGGTTCATCCCCGCGAAGCGCACAGTATGCGCCGAATAGCAGGCCGCAAAAAGAAGAGAAAATTGTATTCCAACGACGGCTCGTTCGAAAATCGTATAATCGGGGCAGCACCTCTGCGGGCCAATAACCTCATCCTTTGAACCAGGACACTAGGGCCAAAGCCGGTCTCAATTCATAATATATTGATGCCGATAACTGCAATTATCGTACCCGTGTTTGCCCCTTAAATGGGGCCACGAAACCCTACTTTAGTTCCCTAGAAATGCGTTTTGTTGGCGCAATGTGGTTTGTATTTCCAGAACAGAGACATTTCGATAGGCTCCGTTGTGATCACGCGCGGCAATCGCTGCCGCCGCGCCGGCTGCATGACCAATAGCCATGGCACTGGGCATAACGCGCACCGCTGCGAACGCGGCGGCTTCGGCGGAAAGCCCGCGTCCGGCAGCAGCTACATTTTCCAGGCCCACGGGCAGGAGCGAGCGGAATGGGATGCGATAAAAATGATCCTCGCCGAATTCCTCAAATGTCAGCTCGGCATCGTCGGAATGGTGAATGTCGATGGGATAGGCACCACAGGCGATCGTGTCCTCGAATGCCAACCCCTCCCGCAATTCATCCACCCTAAGCACATGATCGCCGGCGACGCGCCGCGTTTCGCGGACACCAAGGGCAGGCGCGATCTGACTGAGCCGCGCGTTGGCACACCCAGGTAGGGTTTCTCTTATAAACCGGGAGATGCGCCGCGCCTGTGCGCGCCCCTCCATCTCGCCGGCACTCAGTGAGAACGGATCAGTCGCATCGACCTGCACGCGCGAAATATTGAACCAGGCGACGTCGCTGCCGGGTACCCGGCTGTAATGCAGCGCCGCACGCGGCAACGCACCGGTTTTTAGACCCCGAGCTATAATGGCGGCCTTTTCATGTTGTCCAACCGCGTCCAGGCGGCTGAAATCGATGGGCGCCATGGCAAACATCATCGTCGCAGGCTGACGGCCATGGTCAGCTTCGGTCAGAAAGGTCGCTCCCACGCCCCCAAGCAGGGCCATGTCGCCTGAGGCATCGATGAAGGTGCTGGCCTCAACGCCGAGCAGCCCTCCCGGTGCCGCTAGATTCATTCCCGAAACACGGCCCCCATCCTTTTCCGCGCCAGCAAAACTAGTGTGAAACAGCACGTCGATGCCAGCCGATAGCATCATCTGGTCAAGAACCATTTTGAGTGCGTCAGGGTCGTAGTTAATACGGTCCATGACATTGCCGGTCGACATTGTGAAATGATCCAGATTTCCGGCCGCGTCTATGGATTGCAATTGGGCGGTAATTTCCTGAGCAAGCCCTTGGACAACCACGCGGCCTGATCGCGTCGACCATCCAACGAATTGTGCCACCGAACCGGATGTCGCCGCGCCGCCGAGACACCCGGCCCTTTCCACCAACAGCAAGCGCGCGCCTTCACGACGAGCGGCCAGCGCCGCCACGCACCCAGCCATGCCGCCACCAAGAACAGCGATATCGTATTTTGTATCGCCTGCCCGAGAGCTCGTAGTTCCTGCCATCGGCAATCCATTGTTCTTCGGCTGTTGCGCTGTTCGAGACATGGAAGCATGCCACTGCCGTCTGCATGTGCCAAGATTTGAATGACCAGGATTATGAAAAACGACTCATGCATAAGGGGGCGCAGTATGCCTGCGGCCATAAATCAACTGCACACTGAAAGGGTGGTGTTTGTGCGCGCTGCGTTTCGCTGCTAGGGTTTTCATATGCATTTCGGGATATTCATGGAGTTTGGATTGCGCGATGGCGGCTCCGAAGCGGAGGCGTTTCGTGAAGGTTTGGACCTTGTGGACGCCGCCGAGGCGTGGGGGTTGGACAGCGCATGGCTGTCCGAGTTTCATTTTTCGCCAGACCGCTCGGTGTTGTCGTCACCCATCGTCGTCGCGGCTGCGCTTGCGGCGCGAACTCAACGCATGCGAATTGGCATAGCGGTATACGTTTTGCCGTTAAACAATCCGTTGCGGATCGCCGAGGAGGCCGCGACCGTGGATCAGATCAGTGGCGGGCGTCTGGACTTTGGAATTGGCCGAAGCGGGGTTGTCCGTTCCTATAATAGCTACAATATTGACTACGGCGAGAGTCAGGGACGCTTCGAGGAAGCTTTGCAAATCCTGCGCAAAGCCTGGTCGGGCAAGAAGTTTTCTTTCGATGGGACGTTTTATAAAGTAACCGACGCGCTTGTAGTTCCACAGCCTGTGCAAAAACCCTACCCGCCCATGCGGATGGCGGCAACATCAGCGGCCACTTTCAAGACGGTGGCCGAGCAAGGATTGCCCCTTTTTGTCGGCCTTCGCGGCGATGGCCTGGCGACATTGGTCGAAAATATCAAAATGTATCGGGAAACCTGGCACCGGTCGGGACATGAGGGCGATGGAAGCGTTTATTTGCGCGTTCCGGTCTATGCCGCCAGCACGGAAACGGCTGCGTTCGAGGAGCCACGCGACAATATCATCTACTATTTTGAACGCCAGGCGCGCCTCATCGCGGCAAGCAGCCCCAAGGGCGGCAATGCAGAGCGCAGTAACACGGCTGCGACGTTATCGGCGTTGTCATATGAAGATATTTTGCGGGACCGGGTGGCTTTTGGCACTGCCGCCCAGTTGATCGACCGTGTGAACGAATGGCGCGATGTATTGGGTATTGATGGGATTACAGCGGAAATGAACGCCGGTGGAATGTTGAGCGAGGCGCAAGTCAAAAACAGCCTTCGCATTATTGCCTCAGATGTCATGCCGGCTTTCAAGTAATATCAGCGCGCTCTAATTCACGTCTTATGAGACGCCGCCCAGGGTTGATTGTCGTAACCCGGCGTGAAATTCTGGTTGGTTTGCGTCGGGTTGCGGTTGATCAGCGGCCGGGCATAGAGCGGGTGGGTCATCGAACGAATTTCGTGTTCCAGCGTATACAGCCCCTCGCCGCTGTCCGGATCAACGATCTCGCGGAAGCGGTACTGGTATTGGTTGCTTTCCTCGGTAACAAGGCCGCGATCACATAGTTTTTTATGCGGTCCAGAGAAATTGCTGACGTAAAGCTGCACATGATGTCCGTCATACTTCGGCAACCGCCCCTTCGTCTCCCGGAATATCAGCTGCTGGTGATGACCGGTCGCCACATGCGCCGCTGGTGCTTTTTCGAAGCTCTTGACCCTGGCCGCCGTGTTGAGGGTGTCCCGGTAGAAGCGCCCGATCCCCGTGGCCGCGCCGGCGGGGACGTCGAACAAAAGATAGGCCATGCCCAGCATGGTAGGTCCAAATTTTGCATCAGCTTTATGACAGCGAAATTTGTTGCCCCACGGACATGTCACGTCGATATGACCTTTGCCTGATCTGTAGCTGAACTTCGTATTCTTGAGATCGGCGCGGACGGTCTTGAGGCTGTTTGCGAGGAATTTCAAGTCCGGCACCACCAGCCCGACCCGCCCGCGCAGCACCTGTGGCTTGCCGGTCGGCAAATGAAACTGGCTGCGACCCACATTGACCCACATATTCGCCACGCCCGTCACCAGATACGGATCGCGCGTGAGCCCTAACCCGGTAATGTAAAACAAGGTTGCCAGCCGTTGATCAGGCACCCGCACATTGAGATGTTCGAGGCCGACGACATTGGCGAGGTCTTCTTCGGTACGGTCGAAATTCTTACCCATGCGAAACTTCCCGTTGGCGTGGCCGGCGTTTTCGGCGCTTTAATACTTCAGGTGTTGAAGCCCAATCGGTGGGTCATTGTTGTTCCACGGACGGAGACCTCCAATCTACCCTCTATCCTCTATGCCTGCGCATCCAGTGCGGCCAAAACCTTTGGCGGCGACATTGGCAAGTCGGTCAGGCGCAAACCAACGGCATCCTCAATAGCGTTTGCAACCGCCGCCATGGGCGGCACGATCGGCACCTCGCCAACGCCACGCACGCCATGAGGATGGGCATCGTTCGGCACTTCAGCGATGACCGTATCGATCATTGGTAAGTCCGAGGCGACGGGCATTCGATAATCCAGGAAGCCAGGGTTTTCCAGTTGGCCTTCGTGGTCGTAAATATACTCCTCATTCAAGGCCCAACCGACACCCTGGGCCACACCACCTTGGATCTGACCCTCGACGTAGCTTGGATGGATTGCGTGGCCGGCATCTTGTACTGCTGTATAGCGAACGACCCCACCCGTGCGCAAATAGTCGTGCAGTATCGGCGCATCCGGTTTCATCGCCTCTTCCACATCGATAACATGCGGCAGAACCTCGTAGTCGACTTCGATCAATGCCAAGGCGTCTTGCGCAATCTTAGGCGATATTGCGGCCACGGCGGCAATCGCGTGACCCGCATATAGCGCCTTGTCTCGTGCCATTACGTTGCGTGAAACGAAACGCATATCGGCGGGACCGACCATGACGGGTGTATCCAACGGAAAATCCACCAGGTCCGAGCCCCTCATGACTGCTTTGACGCCTGGCAGCGCCGCGGCTTTTTCAAGTTTGATGGACTTGATTACGGCGTGTGGATGTGGGCTGCGCAGGACCTTGCCCCATAGCATCCCCGGCAGACTAAAATCCGCCCCAAACGTTGCGCGGCCCGTTACCTTGTCCGTGCCGTCCGGGCGAATTGTCCGTTTTCCTATCCATTTATTGTCTGTAAGGATTTTGTCCATGCTCAACCTGTTCCTTCAGTGCGCCCTGCTTTTGCATTCTCTGTTTTTCAATGCATCACTGTTTCGATAACCCATGTACCCGAACACGTAGGAACTATAGCACGTATACGAACCCCGTAGGGCCCTACACCGTAGCATTTACCAGCATCCTCCGCATGAAGCGCGATCAGCCGAAATATTCAGGAGATCGTTCCATGCGACTCGCCTTGTTTACAATGCCCTTACATCCGCAACGCGTTCGAACAGGAGGTCCTCGATTTGGCGTAGCGACAGCGGATAGCGAATGTACATCATCGCCGCGAGCCGAATTACGGCAGGTGAACTGTTGAATTATCGAAAGGGATTTCGCATCGTCAGAGACGATGGAACGCCTCTTCCCCGCTCAAGCCGATTTGCTCTGACAAGACCGTACTAATCTCCAGATCAGCAATCCAGCGTCGTATCCCGTTCCCACTGGGTCAGATGGTGCGAATACTGGTTCCAGTCATTGGTCTTCAATTTGATGTAGGCATCGCAAAATTCGTCGCCAAATGCAGTGCGCAACATCTTGTCCTTGGCGAACAGGCGAATGGCGTCGATCAAATAGAGCGGCAGTTTTTTGGCACCGCGTATTTTGTGGCCGTCCGCATACATATCAATATCCAGCCGTTTGCCCGGATCGGTCTTATTCGCAATGCCATCCAATCCAGCTGCAAGATAACCCGCCATCAGCAAATAGGGGTTTGCCGCACCATCGGCCAGACGGAATTCGAACCGGCCTTCATCTGGCACCCGGACCATATGTGTGCGGTTATTGCCGCCGAATGTTACGGTGTTCGGTGCCCAAGTAGAGCCGGACGACGTTGCCGGCGCATTGATGCGTTTATAGGAATTGACCGTCGGATTTGTTATTGCCGCCAGACCCTGGGCATGTGCCAGCACCCCGCCAAGAAAATGGTAGCCCAACTCGGATATACCCAATTCGCCGTTGGGATCATGTGTCAGACAATTTGCCCCGTCCAGGCTCCACAATGATGCATGTACGTGACAGCCGTTGCCGGTCAAGTGGCTGAACGGCTTGGGCATGAAGGTGGCGCGCAGCCCGTGCTTCTCGGCGATTGACTTCACCAAAAATCGGAAAAAGCATAATTGATCAGCTGTTTTCAGGCAGTCGTAAAAGTCCCAATTGATTTCAAATTGCCCGTTGGCATCTTCGTGATCATTTTGGTACGGCCCCCATCCCAACTGGCCCAGGGAAGAGCAAATTTCAGCGATTACATCGTAACGGCGCATCAGCGCGGATTGATCGTAACATGGCTTTTCCTGAATATCACGTTGATCGGAAATCGCCGAACCGTCTTCATTGATGAGATGGAATTCCGGCTCGACCCCGGCTTTCATCAATATCCCCATTTCTCTCGCCTGGCTGATCACCGCGTGCAATACATTGCGCGGCGCCTGGGCCACCGGGTTACCGTCCATGTAAAGATCACCTGGCACCCAGGCGACCTCCGGCTTCCATGGCAGCTGGATGACCGCGTCCCCATCGGGCATGGCGAACATGTCGGGATGTGCCGGCGTCATGTCCAGCCAGGCGGCGAAACCGGCAAATCCTGCACCGGATTTCTGCATGCCGCCAATGGCCGCCGCGGGCACCAATTTGGACCGCTGGATGCCAAACAAGTCAGTGAAGTTCATCAGAAAAAATTTGATGCCGTTGTCTTCGGCATACTGCGCCAGATCGGTTGCCATTCTGCTCCCCTCTATGGGTTTGCCGGCTTAGCCGGAATCTACTTGGTTGCTAATGGTGCGAGCGAAACAGAAGAGTCCTTCTGTTTCGTGTCTCGCGCACCAGGATTCTTAAGAGTCTCGTGGTCTTTCGATCCTAACGAATGGGAATAATCCGTTAGAATCGGACCACTAGGATCCGCCGCGACCGGGAATCCAATCCGTTCCAGCCAAAGGCACACGCGCCATCGCGGCGGCTTCCATTGTCAGCGCTACTAGATCTTCGGGTTCCAGATTGTTCAAATGGCTCTTGCCGCAGGCTCGGGCGATCGTCTGCGCTTCCAGGTTCATGACTTTGAGATAGTTGGCGAGCCGGCGGCCGGCTGCGATGGGATCCAACCGTTTCGCGAGCGCGGGATCCTGGGTCGAAATGCCGGCCGGATCACGGCCCTCGTGCCAATCATCATAGGCGCCGGCGGTCGTGCCAAGCTTGTTGTATTCTTCTTCAAGGCCCGGATCATTATCACCCAGGGCGACCAACGCTGCCGTGCCGATCGATACCGCATCGGCACCAAGTGCGAGGGCCTTCGCCACATCGGCACCGTTGCGTATGCCACCCGATATGACCAACTGGACCTTGCGATGCATGTCCAGGTCTTGCAGCGCATCCACCGCCGGCCGGATACAGGCCAATGTGGGCTGGCCCACATGTTCTATAAAGACTTCCTGGGTTGCCGCCGTGCCGCCCTGCATGCCATCCAGCACCACAACATCAGCACCGGCCTTGACGCACAATGCGGTGTCGTAGAATGGACGTGTGCCGCTGATTTTCACATAGATCGGTTTTTCCCAATTGGTGATCTCGCGCAGTTCCTGGATCTTGATTGCCAGATCGTCCGGTCCGGTCCAGTCCGGATGCCGGCAGGCCGAGCGCTGATCGATACCCTTGGGCAAGTTGCGCATCTCCGCGACCCGGTCGGATATTTTCTGACCCAACAGCATGCCGCCGCCACCCGGCTTGGCGCCTTGACCGACCACCACCTCGATGGCGTCCGCTTTGCGCAGATCGTCCGGATTCATGCCATATCGCGAGGGCAAATACTGATAGACCAGGATTTTCGACTGGCCACGTTCTTCCGGCGTCATGCCGCCATCGCCTGTTGTGGTCGAGGTGCCCGCGATCGATGCACCACGCCCCAGTGCTTCTTTCGCCTGCGCCGATAGCGAACCAAAACTCATACCGGCAATGGTGATGGGAATATCCAATTCGATAGGGTTTTTGGCAAACTGCGTGCCAAGCACCACCTTGGTATCGCATGTCTCCCGATAGCCCTCGAGAGGATAACGCGACATAGAAGCACCGAGAAACAACAGATCGTCAAAATGCGGCAACTGCCGCTTGGACCCACCGCCGCGAATATCATATATACCCGTCGCCGCCGCCCGGCGAATTTCAGACAACGTATAGTCATCGAAGGTCGCCGACTTGCGCGGTAGGGTCATTGGGATTTCTGCAGCCATTGTTCCAGCCTTAATATGCATCAGCGTTGTCGATGTCGAAATTGTATAATGTACGGGCCGAGCCATAGCGTCGGAAACTGCCTGGATCCGCATCAATGTCGGCGGCGTCGAGCAATTCAGCCAGCTTGACGAGATGTTCGGGGCGCATCTCCTTTTCGATGCAGTCGGCGCCAAGGCCCGCCACCTTGCCGCGCACAAAGACAATGGCCTCGTAAATTGAATCGCCCAAGGCATCCGAGGCGTCGCCGCATACCACCAGATGACCCGACTGCGCCATAAAGCCCGACATGTGGCCAACGGATCCGCCGACTACGATGTCAACGCCTTTCATCGAAATGCCGCAGCGTGATGAGGCATCGCCTTCGATCACCAGCAATCCGCCATGGGCCGTGGCACCCGCGGAATCCGAGGCACTGCCCTTGACCCGCACTTGGCCCGACATCATATTCTCAGCAACACCGACGCCGGCATGGCCCTGGATGGTAATCTCGGCCTGCTGGTTCATGCCGCCGCAATAAAAGCCCACGTGGCCATCGATGGTAACCTTGAGCGGCGCATCCAGACCACAGGCAATGGCATGCTGGCCCATGGGATTGCTGATCAGCCAGTCCTGTGCGTTAGCACCTTCAGGTAAGCCGTGCAGCGCGGAATTGACGCCGCGGACACCGAGCTTTTGCAGATCAAGTTCTGTCATGTTCAATGGGCACTTCCCCAGGTGTAGATCTTGTGGGGCTCCGGCTCCCAGATCTCGGCTGCATCCGCGCCGGGCAGATGGGCGATGGCGCGATACTCGGTCGCCATGGCCACCCAGCCCTCCGTCTCCGCCAACACCGCATGTTTGCAGCCAAAAGGATCTCGCATCACGGCAAATCCGTCGGCGGTGCCGACACAGAATGTGTAGAAGCCATCCAGTTCGACAAGCCCCGCTTCCAGCGCGGCATGCAAAGACAGGCCCTGGCGCAACTTCATGGTCATAAAGCCTGCCGCGACCTCAGTATCATTTTCCGTCTGAAAGACAATTCCGCTCCGCTCAAGCCCGCGGCGCAAGTGGTTGTGGTTTGACAGCGAACCATTGTGCACCAGGCATAAATCCAGCCCGGTCGCGAAGGGATGGGAGCCTGCCGTGGTCACTGCGCTTTCCGTCGCCATGCGGGTATGGCCGATGGCGTGGCTGCCGTGCGCACCGACCAGCTTGAACTGTTCGACAACGTCTTTTGGCAGGCCGGTCTGTTTGAAAATTTCAATACTCCGGCCTGAACCAACGACGCGGATTTGGGGCCGGGTTTCCGCAAGCCAGGCCTGCGTCGCAAATGGATCAGCGTCGGTGACCAGAACCGCGTGATCACCATGAACATCGAGCCGCGCCTGGCAATTCAGGGCATTTTTCAAGGCAGTGCCAAGCGACGTCCAGTCGGTGTCCGGCTCATCGCTGGCCAGGGTGAACTTGGTCTGATGTTGATCAACCGGATTACGATAAATCGCAAAACCTGCTGAGTCCGGTCCACGGTCGGTCATCTCGATCAGCATCGGCGCAAACAGGGCACCCAGGTTTGCTTGAAGGTTCGGGTCCTTCAAATAAAGGCCGACAATTCCGCACATGGCATTTTCCTCCGCGCGCGTGCTCAAAAGCGAAGCATCACGCAAACAGCGTCTTCATCTATCTCTTGGACGCATTTAACCGCAGCAACGACTGGGAAAATGCTAACAACAGGCCATCGCCCATGAGGTGCGTATAGTCGGCTACGTCAGCTGATACGATAGCAGCTGATCTACGTTGCGTTCCCCGCCATGCGGTGAGTTTAGCTGCAGTTGTTCAAATTATCTATGCGTATTGAATTAGGACGGCATGACGGCCTTTGGCATTTCTCTAGCCGGCGTTGTCAGAGGAATCTTGCTTGGAGTGATTACTGCGGTTTCGTAGCTTTACGGGATGAGAAATCCATTTCGATATTTCAAGACCTCGCCCGAAATCATCCGCTTGGCTGTGATGATGTATGTCCGGTTTCCGCTTTCACTGCGGCAAGTGGAAGATTTGCGCCATGAACGCGGCGTTGATGTCAGCTATGAGCCCGTTCGCTGGCTGAACAATAGGGCCGAAAATTCACACCAGCCGTTCCGGCGACGAGAGCCTGCGATGGCAAAGTTCACGAGCGCCAAATCTCTACAGAAATTTGTTTCGAACCATGCTTCGATCCATGCTTCGGTCCACAACTATTTTAACCGGGGACTTCATCTTCGCAGCCGCCAAATCTTCAAACCCAATCGCTCGCTTGCCCTTGCTGAATGGCGTCAATTTGCCGCTTGAAACGACAGGTGGCTCGGATTTTCTGCCTCGCCCACGTTCCTCTGACAGTGCCTAAGGGGAGATTAAACCACCTTTATCCCACCTCTTCCCGAAGCCGGCCATGTAGGGATTGCAGAGTGTCGAGGATCATTTGAACGCTGCGGGCGCCCGATTGGAATATCGCCGTGGCATTCAAGGACACGCCATGAAATCCCATTTCCTTCATGGCGACGGCACGGGCCACCACCCGGTCTGGCTGGGCATAGAAGGTTTTGGCCTCCGCGTCGCCGGGACGCGGCGGCGAGGCGATCATGCCTTCCCAGCCCATGACTTCCGGATCGCGGCCAGCGGCGAGGGCCGCTTCACGGATGGTATCCATGGCCTGCTTGGCAAAATCGGCGTCCTCGACCTGCCCAGCAAGCCAGCCGTCGGCATATTTCCCAACCCGGCGCAGGGCGGGGGCGCTCCGTCCGCCGATCCAGATGGGCAGACCCGTGTCCAGGGTTGGTTTCGGCTCCATTGCCATGGCAACGGCATTGTAATAATCGCCCTCGAAGTCGATCCGTTCATCGCACCAGCAGGCCTGGATCAGCTCAATGGCCTCGTCCATGCGTTTGCCCCGATCGGCAAACCGCTCGCCGAGCGCCTCATACTCTGAGGCCTGCCATCCAATACCGATGCCGCACCGCGCCCGCCCGCCGGATAATGTATCAAGGGTGCTGAACTGTTTCGCCACCAGAACAGGCTGGCGCTGCGGCAGTACCAGAACCTGAGTGCCAAGACCGATCCGTTTAGTGACCGCCGCCGCATATGACAGGGTCATCAGGGCTTCGAGGATCGGCATGTTGGCCGCATAATATGATTTGTCGCGGCCTTCTACGTTGTATCCCATGACCACGTGATCATAGATGTCCAGTTGGTCGTAGCCGATATCTTCGATGCCCTTGGCCAATTGGGCGACCATTGCCGGGCCTTCTCGATGGGAAACACTGGGAAATTCGACTGCCAATTTCATTGTTGGTGTCCTTTGCTTGTTCGTAAAGGCCGCGCACTCAAGCGCGGACGGTATCGTGGAATGGATAGCAGAACCATGGCCTAGATGTGAGTTCTCACGATGCCAAAGACCTGGTTGGCTTGTTTCAATAACCTGAACATATCGCAGCTCGAGTTTCTTCGAGTAGCCGTCTCACCTCTGACTTGGGAGAACGAAAGGAGCTTGGCTTCCATGATTGCGTCGAGCCGACAACGGTCATTACGCCGGGTCGAGGGTTACTTCCCGGCTCGTGAAACGCCAACCATCGGCGGTGCGTTGAAGCGTGTCGCGGTAAAAACCGGTGAAACGCAATTCCGCGCTCTCTGCCCGTCCGGCGCCGAAAGCATTCATGTAGCAGCGTAGCGTGGCTTGGTCGTCGGTCACCTCGATCAACAGGTTCCAGTTCCAATGGCGGACCCGGCCCTGGTTAATGGCGTAGTGCGATTTCCCGTAGGCGCGCAAGGCTTCGTGGCCTTTGTGAACACCACCCCGCGGCTCATTCGGCGGCAAACCGACACAGGAAAAAATTCCATCCTCTGCAAAGCATGCGACCCAGTCATCGACCTCGCCGGCATCAAGGTGCCAATTATACTTGGCCACAAGCTGTCGTATGGCCTCGCAATCGTCCGCATGTTGTCCCATCCCTTATCCTTTCTACGGCCAAAATTCGCTTCATCTAACCAGAGTGACGATGAGCCAGAAATGTTGCGTTGGCAATCCATGGCGATCGGTCCATTGCCACTCACCCTGTTTCAGGGTGCGGCGGACATGCGATTGACGACCGCATAAATAGCATAAGAGTGAGACCTGCGATCGGGGACCGCCACCGGTCGTTATAGGACGGTCGGGATCACTATAGGAGTGGGTTAAGAACTAACCTGCAAGGACTGGGACAACCGGATCGCACCCGGCCACAGTGCAACGACGCATGACCCGGGGATAGCGGTCGATGGCATAGTCGGTCAGCCTATGCAAGGTGGTACGGTTGTCCCAAATCAAAATATCGCCCTGGCGCCAATGGTGCCGGTAAACATTTCCAATGGCCGTTAGGCGGTTTTCCAGCGCACGAATGCGCGCGCGGCTGGCTGCAACCGGCTCGCCATCAATATGGGAGGCATGCCCGCCCAGAAAAACCGAACGTCTGCCGTCATCATGCTGGCGGATCAATGGATGGGCGACATCAGGGACACGGGCCAATTCTTCGGCGCTCATGGGTTCCAACTTCCCGGGATTCGCGGACCGGCTGTAAGCATAGGAATGGACCACTCGAAGTTGTTCCAGTTCCCTACGTTCGTTCTCGTCCAGACTGTCATGGGCCGCGATCATATTGGCGAACTCCGTGTCACCGTCTTCGGGTGGCACCGTAACGGCATATAGGACCGTGGCGAGGCAGGGTGTGTCCCGAAAACTGCTGTCGGTATGCCATCGAGATGTGCCGCGCAAAAACACGGCCTGTGGATGATCCCGGTGGGGCAAGCTGCCATCTGGCTTCACGTTGGAAAGATTGAAGATTTCCGGATAGACAGGGTGCCGCTTGTCTGGCTCTGGCAGTATTTCCAAGTCACCGAAGTTTCTGCAGAAGCGGACGAACTCTTCGTCGGATAAGTCCTGATCGCGAAACAATAAGACCTGCCAATGCCTCAAGGCGACCTGAAGGTCGCCGGCAATCTGTGCATCGTCATCAGCGCAATCGATGTCGGTGACAGATGCGCCGAGGGATGCATGAAGAGGGGAAAAATCCATGATGGAACGCTCAAAACCAGTTTCACTCACCATGAAGTCTAACATCGGCGGTCGAAACACTCTATGAGAAAGGTTTGGATCGTCCCAATTCACGAACCGGTGGATCTATCGGCAAGAAATCTGCAGTTTCGATTTCGTTAGCCAGAGATCGACCATCGGCGTTGATATCGTCTATGAGACCGTTCGCACCTGGTAGAACAATAGGGCCGAAAATTCACACCAGCCGTTCCGGCGACGAGAGCCTGCGATGGCAAAGTTCAGGAGCGCCAAATCTCTACAGAAATTTGGTTCGAACCATGCTTCGATCCATGCTTCGGTCCACAACCATTTTAACCGGGAACGTCATCTTCGCAGCCGCCAAATCTTCAAACCCAATCGCTCGCTTGCCCTTGCTGAATAGCGTCAAATTGCCGCTTGAAACGACAGGTGGCTCGGATTTTCTACCACGCTCAGGTTCCTCTGACAGTGCCACCCGGCAGCACCCCGAAGGCGGGCAATCGATCCCTGCGCACCTTACTTCGAAATTGCCTTCATATTGCCGGAGCTTTGGCGGCGAGTCAGATCGCCCCAAGCGTCAAGAAATCGCTCCACATCCGTTTCTTCCGAGGACCAGCCAAAACTAGCCCGCAGTGCCGTCGTCGATATATCCGGATCCACATCCATGGAATCCAGAACATGGGACGGTTCCACTTTACCGGCCGAACAGGCCGAACCGGCACTGACGGAGACCCCTGCCAGATCAAGCGTCATCAGTTGTTTATCGCTGCGAATGCCGGGCAAGGTAAAATTGCTCGTATTCGGTAAACGGGGCACATCCTCGCAGAAGATTGTCGTGGCTGGCGACAAGGCTTTGATCCCAGTTTCCAGCGCGTCCCGGTAGCCTTTTAGCCTTGTGGATTTGTCAACCAAAGTCTCCGCCGCGATTCGGCCTGCGACGCCAAGCCCGGATATGGCCGCTACATTCTCCGTGCCGGCGCGCAGACCTCGCTCCTGCCCGCCGCCGGTAATCAAGCTATCCAAGGGCGAATTGGTGCATCGTACCAGCGCGCCGATCCCTTGCGGTCCACCGATTTTGTGCCCTGACAAGGCAAGAAAGTCGACCCCCCAGGCCATAATATCGACAGGAATTTTCCCCACCGCCTGGACGGCATCGCAATGTACGAGGGCACCATGGCGATGCGCCAGATCTGAAATTTCGGCCATAGGTTGGAGCACGCCGGTCTCGTTGTTAGCGGCCATAATGCATACCAGGGCGGGCTCTTCATCCTCAGCCAGCAGCGCCTCGAGAGCCTCCAGATCGACAAGTCCGTCTTTGTCGACGGGAACAAGATCGCTATCACCAGTACGGGTCAGCACGGTTTTCAAGACTGCTGCATGTTCCGTCGGTGAGACCAGTACCCGGCGGCGTCCAGCACCAATAATGACAGTATTATTCGATTCAGAGCCGCCACTGGTGAAGACGACCTGATCTTCCATCGCACCCACCAGAGTTGCAATGGAACAGCGAGCATCGTCGATGAGTTTTCGCGCCGCGCGCCCGTTAGCGTGAACCGATGAAGGGTTGGCACCGGTCAAACCCATAGCCGAGCAAACGGCGGAAATCACTTCAGGAAGAGGCGGCGTGGTGGCATTGTGATCAATATAAACCGAACTATCCATAATTCTTACGGCTCCTTTATAACGATGCAGTGGGACCCATGGGGAACTAACCGGCGGTCTGATCAGGCTAAAAAACTCACGGCGTCGCGTGGATGCGCTTGAAGTCGATCCGTCCCCCCACCAAGCGCTCAATTGTCACTTGTCCAGTCACGGACTTGTCACTCTTTAACGAGCGATTTCATATGATATATCGAATTGGCGAAGATAATTTTGCAAAAATCCGTAAATTTGGCATATAATTAGAAAATAATTCTATTTATTAATTGTTATTAGATATTAATTGCCAAAAATTTCGCATCACTAGAAATTTGCCTGCACACGTTGATACAAAGCATGGCCTCGCCAATAAAGGCAGCGAGCAAGCTCACCTTAGCCAAAGACTGACAATTTGCTGAATTCCTGGAAGAGCATGTAGCTGGCTACAATGAGGAGGAAAATTGCGAAACTGGTCTTCAGGCCTGCTTCGGGAATTTTGTGGGAAACCAGTCCGCCGGCCAATCCGGCCGTTACGGCGACGGCCGAAAACGTGGCCATGAGTACAAGGTCGATGGGAACCGCGCCCACATATCCGGCAAACCCGGCGAATGATTTCAGGGCGATAATCATCAATGATGTACCGACGGCCTGTTTCATCGACAGGCCGGAGAGTAAAACCAATGCAGGTACGATCAGAAACCCACCTCCCACGCCGACAATACCGGTCAGGATGCCAACAACGACACCGTGCAGTGCGATGTGCCCAAAGTGTAGCGACCCTAATGCTTGGTCATCGACGGCTGGTCCGTTTAGGTCTTTCTGTGCGCCCACGATAACCGGCTTGGATCTCTGCATACGCCTCTGCATGAGCATCTTGTAAGCTGCGTAGTACATGATGGATGCAAACATGAGCAATTGGACTGTATCAGGCAAAATGACGCCAATCTTGGCGCCGGCAAATGTACCGACAGCGCCAAATGCACCGAATATCAAGACGATGCGAAAATTGATGTTGCCGCGCCAGCCGTGTTGCAGTGATGAAATGCCAGCCGTCAGGCCGACGACGCCTAAGCTCATGGCGATCGCAGGTTTGGGATCAACACCAAGAAGGTAGATAAACGCCGGCATCGTGATGATGGATCCGCCACTACCGAGGATACCAAGCAACAATCCGGTGGAAGCACCGGCAAGCAACACGAGAAACGACATACACAGCCTACTTCAACTTTTTGACCTTCGCGTTATCAGGCGAAACACGGCCTGGGCGATATCGGGATGTTTACCCCGTCTTTTTGATAAGGAATTTGTAGACACCGTCACCTTCATTTGAATCCAGCAGTTCATTGCCGGTGACGCGGCAGAAAGCTTCAAAGTCTTTCACCGCACCGGGGTCAGTTGCCTCAATTTCCAGCGTGGCACCGGTTTCCATGCCTTTGATCGCTTTCTTTGCACGCAGGATTGGCAGGGGACAATTCAAACCCTTCGCATCCAATTGTTGATCGGCCATTTTTTGCTCCTATCTATTCAAGCTGCCACCACCACCGGCGCGATATCGACGGTATTGGCAAATTCGTTCGTCTGCTCTAACGGCAAACTGGGCGTGGTTAGATAAACAAGTTGATATCCGCCTCCAGGGCATTCTCGACATAGGTGGCGGCACCGGCGATTTCGATGTTGTCGAGCAGGGTATCCCGCTTGATTTCGAACAGGTCCAGGGTCATCTGGCAGCCGATCAGGCGAACATCCCCTTCAATCGCCTCCTCCCGCAACTCTTCAATCGAGGCCACGCCCTTTTTCTCGATCATATTCTTCATCATGCCGGTTGCCATGGAACCGACGCCAGGCATGGCCGCAATCAAATTCGGCATGCCGATATGCATGCCGGCCATGGGCATTTTCATGGCTGGATTGCCAAGTGCCGTGACCTCCAGGTCCATCTTCTTTTGCAGCAGGCCCAGGCCATAGAAGGTGAAAAACATGCTCACGTCCAAACCCATGCTGGCCGCCGTCGTCGCCAGAATGAATGGCGGATAGGCCCAATCCAATGAACCTTTGGTAACGATCAATGACATGCTCTTGGCGTTGGATGTATTTTCCTCTGGCATAATTTCTTCTCCTATTTAGTAACTAGTTTCAGGAACTCGTCCTTTTACGCAGCGGCGGCATCACAGCCGATGAATTCGTCAGCCCGCATTTTTGCCTCGAATGCGGCGGCGATGGCATCGCCGGTAATAAGTTGCGGTTTGACCCCATCCCAATCTTCCGGCTGGACCTTCACCAGCCAGCCATTGGCGTACGGATCAACGTTGGCGATTTCAGGTGATGCGACCAGGGCCTCGTTGATCTCCAGGATTTCCCCGCCCGTCGCAAGTTTCGCGGGCCCGACCCATTTGCCCGACTCGATGGTGGCGCAGGATTTCCCCAGTTTGACTTTGCGACCGACTTTTTTCGGTGTCACCGCCACAAGCTTGCCCGCCATGCCCATGGCAACGGCGGTCATGCCCACGGTCAGGGTGCCATCGCCGTTTTCGGTATACCAAATATTGTTCTCAACATCGTAGAACAGATCATCCGGCAGATCGCAGCCAAGTACCAAAGCCATAACAAACTCCCTTTACCTCTTAAGCCTATGCCGCCCCAGCACGTAACGCTTGGGACGAACAACAGTCGTCACCCAATTCGGGCACCTCGAATTTACCACCTACGAACAGACATAAATGCATGGCTACGGCGCGGGCCATGGCCATGCGGCTGGTGATCTGCGGATGCTCCGGTTCCAGATGCAGTAGATTGTAATAGTATGCTAATTCCCGGCAGCTCTCGCGGCAGGCATTGAAAGACGGCTCACCCTTGCAGCCCTGGCGATGCAGGGCCAGCAAGCGGAAGCCTTCCACCTTTGCCTCGGTCGGAACAACTTGTTTGTGGGAGAGCCAATGGCAGAGGATCTGTTCGCATAGGTCCAGCAGTTCATCAGCCAGCGCGACAGGCGTCAGAGCAGCATCCCTGGTTAATAGCCGGGCCTCTAATTCGGCCATGGTTCTCATGCCATTCACACCAATCACAATAAGCCCTTTTCCTTCAGCAGGCCGCGGGCATCGGACACATTCTCCTGCAGACCCAACTTGCGGCCACTTATGCCCAGCGCCAGTCCCAACAGCTGGGTAAAATAAAGCATCTTCACATTTGTTTTGATGCCATGCTCCGTCTCGGCGCGGACTTGATGCATTTCCAGTCCGGAATGGCAGGTTGGGCATTCGGTCGCAATGATGTCTGCCCCACAGACTTCCGCCGTCTGTAATAGGTTGAGCACCAATTTGGTCGAGGTATCGGAATCCGCCAAGGTGTGGGCCCCGCCACAGCAGGCGGTCTTTAGGGGATAGTCGACGATTTCAGCCCCGGCGGCGGCCAGCAGGTCGTCCATATAGTGGGGCTTGTAGGTGGACTCGCTGCCCGGTCCCTGGTCTTTCTCGGGAAATATATTGCGTGGCCGGGTATACATGCAGCCGTAGTAGTTGGCGACCTTCAATCCCTTCAGGCTGTTTTTGATCCGCGCGCGAATGCCGTCCTCGCCAATGGCGTCCTTGATCCAGTCCAGGGCATGAATGGTTTCCACCTGGCCGGCTTGATAGGTGGCGTGCCCGGCCTTTTGCGACAACCTGTCCACGACTTCCTGGGTTTTTGGCTTCTTGGCGATATCGTGCTCAACCTTTTTCAGATTGTGGTAACAGCCATTGCACGGGGCCATTACTGTATCCACATTCATCTTCTCGGCCACGATGCCCAGGTTGCGGGCGGAAAGATAATTCTGGATCTCCGGGTCGATGTTCTTGACTTCCATGGCCCCGCAACAATTCCAGTTCGGCACTTCCACCAGGTTCAGGCCCAGCTTTTTACCGACCGCCTTGGTGGAGCGGTTATAGCCA
Organism: Rhodospirillaceae bacterium; assembly: GCA_018660265.1. Lineage (GTDB taxonomy): Bacteria > Pseudomonadota > Alphaproteobacteria. Next base: position 67,642 of record JABJKS010000013.1, read on the forward strand.
TGTCCCGTCCCTTCCAGGGCACAGCCCGGGTAGTAGGCGACGGTTTTATATTTCTCGCTCATGTAATCGCCAATCAATCCAAATTCAGGGCACGCTTGTTGGCGGCGTCCCGTTCCACCAAATATTCCTCGATCGCTGCCTGCGACTTGCCCCAATTCCGCGTGCGCGGGCGGAACAATGCCGCCAGGGCCATTTTGATGCCCATCAATATGGGCAGATGTTTCGCCAACCGCAAAGACATCTCCATCAGCCAGGCCTGACGTAGCGGTTGTCCGGTTCGCTTGAAAAAGCCCCGGATGATGCGGCCTTCCTCAATCTTCCCCGTGGCGACGATCTGCTCGGTAAATTCCGCATCGAATGACGCCGATGGGCTGACCGCCGTATGGCCTTTTAATTCCGCCCAGGTCGCCATGGCCTTCATCACGCCTTCAGGCACCACTTCGCGGGGGCAGGCGTGGGTGCATTTGTGACAGGAGACGCATTGCCACAACAGATCCTTGTCCCGCAGTAGTTCCTTTTCAAAGCCCATGCGGGCCAGATAGATCCAATAGCGCGGATTGAAGTCCGGGTTCAGATCGTTGACCGTACAGACGTTGGTGCAGGCGGAACATTGCCAACAGCGATGGATGTATTCACCGCCGGGCAGCGCGGCGATTTCTTCTTCCATACGCTCGTTATAGTCGCTGACCACGCGGGTTTCGATAAAGGTGCTCCAATGCCCGGAGACATCGACGCCGTCGATCTCCAGCGCTTCGTGCTCGGTCAGGTCTTCTGGGCGGATCAGGGATTTTTCGTGGATTGGCACTATGCCTCGCCCTCCGCAGCTAATTCAATAAAACTGGTAAACCGATGACGTTCCGATTGGCCGCTGTTATCACCTTCAGGGAGTTTGACCCTGGTCTTTCGACTGCGCGCATTGGCGACATCCAAACCAAGCATGCGAAGGGTGTATTGAAAGGCATCATCGGGTCCGGAAAATTCGGTCTTCAGATAGCTTGCGCCCTGGCTGCCGATATATCCGGCGTAGATTTGCGCGCAGAGTAGATCGACCAGAAATTCGGGGTCTGAACCATGCCCGCGATCGATGCAATAGCCAGTTAGTTCATCCCTGAGATTACAATGGGTTTTGAAATCATCGGGCACGTCCAGACGCCCCACAGAACCGTCTTCGCTATGCCAAATCTCGCGCAGTACACCCGTATTGGCATGGGCATCCCAAATCCAACGGGACATCAAGGGGTAAACCCCCGGCGAAATGTTATGCAGAATTTCGGTCGCCAGATCCCGAACCCATCTATGCTTGCGGTCCATCGGGAAGGATTGAACAAAGGCCGCTATCCGCTCGTTAATATCATGGGGGCCCTGGCTATCGTCAAGTAAGGCGCGCAAAGCCTGACGCATATGAACCATGCCCACATCAGCGGCTGTCTTTGCTATACGCCGGCGCACCGAAGGCATGAACGCGGCAAGATCATAAAGCGCATATTCGCTCAAATGCTCAAGGGCATTGCCGCACAATTGGCTTCGAAAATATGTAGCCTTGGCAGCCAGTGCGTCCAGCAATCGCTCAATCCCACCATATTGTTCCGCATCTGATTGCAGGGATGTAAATGCCTGGTCCAAGACCGGTCCGGACAAATGCAAGACGACGCCCGGCAAAACCGGCGACACCGCCCGTTCGGCCCGCGTGTTCCATTTGCCAAACATCAAACGCCAGCCCTATTCCGCTGCCGCTGCGGCCAGCGGCGACAGTGCCATGGCAGACATCGCAACAGCCTGGCCTTGAGCAATGGAATCGTCGATAGTTTCCGGTCCAATTGCCGCGCCGGCGACAAAGACACCAGGCCGCGATGTCACCCCCGTGCCGCCGTAATTGGATTGATGGGCAATATTACCTTCCGCCTGTAAATCCACACCGAAGACCTTGGCGATGGAGTCGTTCTCCACATTGGGGTCCATGCCAATGGCGTGGACCACCATGTCGAAGGGGATGGCGATCGGGCGCTTGACCAAAGTATCCTCGCCCTTGATCAACAGGCGATTGCCGTCCGAGGTAACCTCGGCAACGCGGGATTTGATATATTTGACGCGGTATTCTTCCTGGCTGCGCCAATAGTATTTGATTTCGTTCAAACCAAACGTGCGGATATCCATATAGTAAATGTAAACGCTGCATTCGGGCAGTTGCTCACGGATTTCCATAGCGATATTGGCCGAAACCGTGCAGCAGATCTTTGAGCACCATTCGCGGCCGATCTGCCTATCCCGGGAGCCGACGCACAACAGGATCGCTACCCGTTCCGGTGCCCTGCCGTCCGACGGGCAGTAAACCCCCTTACCCGACGAAATCATTTGTTCCACCTGAACCGTGGTCACGACGTCCGGGTAGGTGCCGAAGCCCCATTCCGGCTTGTTGATGGAATCGAAATGGGTGAAGCCCGTCGCCAGTATGGCAGCCGACACCTGACAGCTTTCGCCATTACTCAAGGTCGCCGTGAACGCTCCCGGCGCGCCGGTGAATTCCGTGACCCGCGCACCACTGCGAACGTCGACCAGGTCACTCTCCGCCACCCGCGAGACCATGCCGCCAATGGCATCCTTGGCCCATTCGTCGCTGGGCACCAGCTTGGCATAGCCCGAGATGATCGGCGCGCCGCCCAATCGATCTTCTTTTTCCACCAGAATGGAATTGCGGCCCACGGCGGACAAAGCCTGGGCAGCAGACAGGCCGGCGGGTCCGCCGCCAACAATGAGGATAGGTTCAGTCAACGTTGATACCCTTCACCGGAAGTGATGGCCCGCTTGGGGTCATACAATGTTTCTATTTTGCCCTCGGCGACGTCTTCCAAATAGGCTTCGAATTCCGCCTTCGCGGTCTGCCAATCAATGCCAAGTTTTTCCATCAGCCCTTCGAAGGGCGAGGCATGCCAATGCAATTGCACGATCTTGTAGGGATGCGCCCCGCACAGCAATGCCGCCATTTGACAATCAGCCATTACAGGCAGTGCATAATCCTTGCCCACCGCCTTGCCGATCCATTGGTTCTTGTCCAGGGTCGTAATGCAGCCCGTATCGTGACCTACCATGACGTCCGCGTGGGCCTCCTCAACCGCGACCTTGATCTTACGGTCGATGGCGAAGGAGCGGGTAAACTCCCGCTCTGAAATGATGTGGCGAAAGCCAAAGCCGCAGCAATCATACCAGGTGGAGTAATCGATCACCTGGGTGCCCATCTCCTGCATGATGCCGGTGGAAACCGCGACCCGGTTACCGTCCAGGACATCATCGTCATAGATCACATCCTCCGGCACCATCTTGTAGACATGACAGGCAGGATGGATCGTCACACGCAAACTCGAGGCGTCAATTTGCTGCTTCGCCGCAATCCGCTGGCGCATGACATGCAGCCATTCGGAATAGTGCACGATCTCCTCGGGGATCAACAACTTGCCGTCAATCAGGCGGTCCAGCTTGGCCAAAATTTTGCGGACCTGCTCCCTTAATTCAGCCGAATGCATCAGGAAATGACGAATTTCCTTGTAGTTGCCGAACGAAGTGCCGCAATGCACCAGGGGATAATAATAACCTGGATCGAGACCTTCCGCCTGGGCCGAGACATAGGCCTGATGGAAATTGCGCAAAAACACCGCCGCCAGGGAAACGATGTTGCCAATGCCAGAGCCATGGTAGTTCCAGGCCGTGCACGAGGTCTGATCTGTTTCATCCAGATAGCGGGTCCCGGTCTGGTTCATCAGCCACAACAGAGAGGCCGGATAGCCGGGAATATTGCCGCATTGCCCACAGGATTTGTGATGCCAAAGCTGGTTGGTGGGAATTTTCTTGTCCCAGCCATAGAGCGTCTTGGCCATCACGGGTTCATGTTGATCGCCAACACGATGGACGATGATCTCACCGTCTTTTTCCAGCTCCCACATAGCATCGCGCACGTCTTCGACACGATCCTTGTTGGTCAGCATGGCCCGCTTATCAATCTTTAGCTCGACCCAGGATGTCGCGGTGGCGGCGTCCTGCGCGCTTAGCTTCGCATCACGCCATTCTTCCCCATGGCCGGTAAATTTCTCGCCGCTATTGCTCATCGCCTAACTCCCCATTGCAAACGAGCTTAAGTGATCGTGCTTAATCATCGTCATCGTCATCGTCATCATCGTCCTGCTCTTCGAGCCAGTCTTCGTAATCTTCGCGCTTTTCATCCATAATATCGACGACCACATCGAACAGATTTTCATCCATGGTTTCCAATTGATCGAGGACCCCGCTGTCTTCCCAGATCGTGTATAGCTCAATCGAGGTTTTCAGGTTGACCGCCCAGGCGGTCTCCAGGGTGTGAAGGGTTGGCATGGGAATGGCCTTGCGCAGGATATTCAGCGGTGCCTCAACCTTGGAAATATTCGGTCCCCAATCGGGGAAATGATCCGGCGTGATCATATTCGGTGCCAATTGGTTGCCTGTGGACATCACCTTCAACATCACGCGGGAGAATGGGCGCAGGACTTCCTTGGCCGATTCCATGCCGTGCTTGATGGCAACCTCGCGCATCACCATCACAAGGCCGCCGGGTGAATTGCCGAACGGACAGCGCGCCGCGCAGGTATAGCATTGAGCGCAGGCCCAGATTTTTTCCTGCATGGCATCATGGATGCCTTCAAGATTTTCCGTCCATAACAGCTGTACGATTTCGCGCGGGGAATAGTCGTAATAATGCGCGGATGGACAAGTTGCCGTGCAGATGCCGCAATTCAAACAGCCGTTCAGCTCGTGATCGTAACGGGGGTGGCTGCTGATATCATCGAAGATCTGTTCCAACTCTTCCCTATCAACAGGCGCATCGGCGCTGACAGGATCAGCGATTACCGTGGCATTTGCCTTTGCGTTTGATGGGGCCGAAGTTGTCATCGTCTCAGGCTCAACATTCAATTCTGTGATCAGTAAGTCAGAACGCGGGTGTCGTCGTCTTCCATGACCTGTTCAATCAGGTAAGCGCCACCCACCACGCCGGAACATTCCGGGATCAGGTCATCTTCCGTCATGTCGAACAGATCAAGATTGGGTGAGCAGCAGCGAAACACCACGCCGGCCTCGTGGGCATCCTTGATGAAATCATAGACACTCTTGGGCGAGCCTTCTTTAACAAACAGCTTTTCCGCCACACCCTTGCGCATCAATTGCCCGGCGGTTGCCGTGCAAACCACCTCAACCTCATATTCCATGGCCGCAGCAACGGTCGCCTGAAAGAACGGCGCGCCTAACTCCTCCGCATTGCGTGGGTCCGTGTTGACCATGATGATCACCAGCTTATCGGCCATGCGCTCTTCCATCCAGTATCCAAGAATTTATCATATGCAATTTATTGCAAATGATAGTCAAAAAGTCCATCGCCAAAAGGCGTTTATGTTTGGCCGTCACGTTTCATCCAGCCGGTCCGCTGGATCAAGCCGACCATGATCTTTTGCAGGCTGCGCTCAATTTCCAAGTGGGCCGCGCGCAATTTTTTCAGCTCCGGTATCGCGTGTTCGGGACTATCCTCGAATTCCATGATCAGATCTTCGATGATGCCTGACTTGACGCCCGGATTGCCGGCAAAGCCGAAACTGTTTTCAGCCACCTGAAAGACCATGGCCACGCCGTCGCTATCGCTGGCCAACACCTGCGCGCTTGCAGGCGGCAAGGCGCGGTCACGGCCATATCGGACAATGGGAAACGTCGCGGGCAAAAACGCCGCCGCTTCGTTGTCGCTGGCGCGGATTGCTTGCACCAATTCAAATTCGAAAGGCGTCGCCTCACTGCGACCACCTGCGGCCGTTGCCAGGATCTGGGCCCCAAGGCCAAATCCGATTACGGCCAGACCGTCGCCGAGGTAACGCCTGCAGAGCTCAATCTCGGACGCGAGTGAGGGCACATCACGTTGTCCCGCACTCCCCCAGGGACCACCATCCAGCAATATCAAGCCGTCGAATGGATCAAAGGTTTTTAGCTCCCAGCTTTGGTCCACAAAGGGGCGAATGTATTGGAAAGCGACGCGGCGAGCCTCCAAATGATCCTCAATTAAACCGAGAAATTCAGATTCCGTGTGCTGCAGGACCAGAAGCTTGCTCATTACGTCTTCGCCTATCCTCACATTGTTCGCCGTTGACACTCAGACCTATTATTGCTTTTACCGGTGCCTGGGAATAGCCATTCTAAAAAATTCGGTTCATTTCCATTGTAATCTAAACACCTTTTTTAATACGCCCAGGAGCCACCAATCATGCGTCTGCGAATTCTCGATTTTGGTTTGGTTACGCGTATTCGCAGCCAGGCGATTTTCCATGGTCTTGCATTCAATATGGCGGATGACGACGATCCCTTGCTTTGCCTGTGCAGTCCGGACGCGCCATACGTCTGCATTGGCGTACACCAGGAAATCGCCTTGGAAGTTGACGAAGACTATTGCCAGCAAAACGAACTGCCGATCTATCGTCGGCACGTGGGCGGCGGCGCGGTCTATCTGGACCAAAACCAGCTGTTCACCCATTTCATCTATCCGCGCAAGAAGGCACCGGAATATGCCGTCAATCTGTACCCCAGGTTTATTGAACCGGTGGTGCGGACCTATCAGGATTTTGGCGTTGATGCGGCCTACCGCCCCATTAACGACATCCATGTGCGGGGCCGGAAAATCGGTGGCACGGGGGCTGCCAGTCTGGGTGAGGCGACGGTCATGGCGGGCAGTTTCATGTTTGATTTCGATACCGAAAAGATGTCGAAATGCCTGAAAGTGCCGTCGGAGAAATTCCGCGACAAGCTGAAATCAGGCCTCGACGACTACATGACCACCATTGTCAAGGAACTCGACAGCCCGCCGCCCCGAGAGGAGCTGTTGCAACATTTCTATGACCACTGCCGCGATTGCCTCGACGTTACCCCGACGCCCGATAAGCCGACAGACAGCGAAATTGCAGCGATCGCAAGCCAGGAAACCAAACTTCAGGACAAAGAATGGACTTACCGCAAGGGTCGGAAATTCGTGCAGATGGGTGTGCGCATTTCGGGCGATACTTTGCTGACGGAGGCCGCCCACAAAGCCCCCGGCGGCATGATCCGAACCCGGTTGCTGGCCAAGGATGGCCGTATCGATGATCTGATGATTACCGGGGATTTTACCTGCCTGCCGGAAAGCGGCGTGGAAATGCTGGGCCAGACCCTGCAAGGAGAAATTCTGGAAGAAGGCCCGTTGGCGGCGCGTATCGAGGCGATTATAAAGGAAAACGATATCGAGATGCCCGGTGTGGGGGCCGCCGATATCGAAACGGCGATCCTGGCCGCCGTGCACAAAGAATAAGCCGGCAGGCGTCCAGCCGGCCCTTGACTTACGGGACATCGTCGGCCAATTGAATGGTTGTGGTCGTTTGGGGAAACAGTTGGCCGTCTTTTACGACGGTCGGGGCATCGGGAAAGACATAAAGACCGTGGATTCGATTGAACTGGCGGACATAGCGCTGGACGTGAGCAAGTTTCTCAAGGCCATCGCCAATCCTGATCGATTGCAAATTCTCTGCCTGTTGGTCCAACAAGAGATGAATGTGACTGCATTGGAACATGCAACCGGCATCTCTCAGCCCAGGTTGTCGCAGCATCTAGCCCGTCTGCGAAAGGAAGGCCTGGTCAAGGACCGGCGCCAGGCCAAGGAAAAGCTTTATTCCTTATCCAGCGTTGAAGCCCAGGAAGTTATCACTTTGCTGCACGGCCTGTTTTGCGCTCCAAAGACGTCTTGATCGTAAGACGGTCCTGATTTCTATCAAACAGACAGACATTTTGTCTGCGCCTCAGGCGGTAGATCCGGGTTGGGTGGATGCCGGCGCCAAGGTGGACAAATAAGAACGCATAAAAATTGAAAACCGGGCATTCACGTGCCATAGCGTCGCGAATGCCCGGCTTCATATTTCCGGTCGTCGCCCAATCAAGGCCGGACGATGGTCCAGCCGGCTTCGTCGCGAGTCATTATCTGTGCCACGCCGGCGGGAACAACTTCGACGAAATCGAAGAGTTCAGGCTTTTTGCCCTCCTTCTTGGCCATTCCCTTCATGGTAACGCCACAGGCCTTGAAGCTGACATTGACCATACCTGGAGCGAAAGCCGAGATGCGCTTCTTTACCCCTGAAGTATCGGCGCGAAGCATGTGCAGCCCTTTATTAAAGGCGACGACTGTCAACGCCGGAGTAAAAACACACCAGTGGCCGGAG
>JABJKS010000012.1 GCA_018660265.1 Rhodospirillaceae bacterium
AATGGGTGTCGCATCCAGGGGCTTCAATGTACCCAGCCCGGCGGCGGCCAGGTCGCGGGCAATGCCGCGGACGCCCAGGCAATCCTGTTTGTTCGGCGTGACGTTGATATCGACGACCGGATCATCCAGGCCCATGATTTCAGCGAACGGTGTGCCGATGGGGGTGTCTTCGGGCAGATCTATAATGCCGTCGTGTTCATCGCTCATCCCCATCTCGCGTTCGGAACAGAGCATGCCGTTGGATGCTTCACCGCGAATGTTCGATGGTTTCAACAACATGCCGTTGCCGGGGATGGTGGTCCCTGATGGCGCGAAAACGCCCTTCATGCCCGTGCGCGCGTTGGGGGCACCGCAGACCACCTGAATATGCTCATCGCCTGTATCAACGATACAGACCCGCAAACGGTCGGCGTTGGGGTGCTGTTTCGCCTCGATCACATAGCCCACCGTAAAAGGGGCCAGATCGGTGGCGCGATCCTCCACGCCCTCCAACTCCAGCCCGATGGCGGTGAGTTTATCTGTGATCTCGACCAAGGTGGCATCCGTGTCGAGATGGTCTTTCAGCCAGGCAAGGGTGAACTTCATCGGGACAACCCTCCAGCCATGGTGGGCACATCCAGGGGGACGAAGCCGTAATGATGCAGCCAACGCAGATCGCTATCGAAAAAGGCGCGCAGATCGGGGATGCCGTATTTCAGCATGGCGATGCGGTCGATGCCCATGCCCCAGGCAAAGCCCTGCCATTCGCTGGCATCCAGGCCGCAGTTCTCCAACACCCGGGGATTGACCATGCCGCAACCCAAAATCTCCAACCAGTCATCGCCCTCGCCAATGGCCAGCTTGCCGCCCTCGTAAGAACAGCCGATGTCCACCTCTGCCGATGGCTCGGTGAAGGGGAAATAGCTGGGGCGAAAGCGCATGCGGATGTTATCCACCTCAAAAAATGCCTCGCAGAACGCCTCCAACGTGCCTTTGAGGTGGCCCATATGAATATCCTTGCCGATCACCAGACCTTCGATCTGGTGAAACATCGGCGTATGGGTCTGATCAGAATCTGAACGATAAGTGCGCCCCGGTATCACAATGCGATGGGGTGGGGGGGTGTCCTGCATGGTGCGGATCTGTACGGGGGAGGTGTGCGTCCGCAAAACCATGGGCATATCATCATCACGCTTGGGCAGATAAAACGTATCCTGCATCTGCCGGGCGGGATGCTCCGGCGGGATGTTCAATGCGGTGAAGTTATGAAAATCATCCTCGATATCCGGCCCTTCCGCGATGGTGAAACCCATATCGGCAAAGATGGCGGCGATCTCGTCCATAACCTGGCTGACCGGGTGAATGCGGCCCTGGGCCTGATGACGAACGGGCAGGGTCACGTCAATGCCCTCGGTCGTCAGGCGTGCTTCCAATTCAGCTTCATGCAGGGTCAGCTTGCGCCCTTCAATGGCTTCAGCCACGGCCTCCTTGACCTTGTTCAGGGCGGCACCCGCGTCCCGGCGTTCTTCCGGTGCCAATTGACCCAGGCCCTTCATCTGGGCCGTGATCCGGCCCTTTTTACCCAGGGCGGCAACCCGCGTCGTTTCCAACGTGGCCAGATCGGAAGCAGCGGCCACTTCGGCCAAAAGCTCGTCCTGCAGGGATTGAATATCCATCGTTATGATTTCGCTTTCACGCAGTTATTTTCGGGGCATAGAGGATGCCAAAAGAAATGGGGGCCGCCGTTGGACGGACCCCCATTTCCTAACTTAATCTGTCTGGGGCCCGATCTTTAGATCGAAAGCCCGGTCGCTCAATTAAAACTTAAGTCCGGCAGAACTTAAGTCCGGGGCTTAAGCCAGTGCGGCTTCAGCCTGATCAACCAGGGCCTTGAACGCCTCAGGCTCACGAACAGCAAGATCGGCCAACACTTTGCGATCGATCTCGATGCCCGCCAACTTAAGGCCGTTCATAAATCGGGCGTAGTTGACACCATGCTCCCGGCTGGCCGCGTTGATCCGTTGGATCCACAGGCCGCGAAAGGTCCGCTTTTTAACCCGACGGTCACGATAAGCGTATTGCCCCGCTTTTTCGACCGCCTGTTTGGCAATGCGGATGGTGTTCTTGCGCCGGCCTTGATAGCCTGACGCTTGTGCTAAAACTTTTTTGTGTTTGGCGTGAGATGTCACACCGCGCTTTACACGTGCCATTTTCTAAAACTCCCAGCAGAGAGCATGTTCCTATTAAACATGCTCTGGCTTTTAAAACGAGAAATTGAACCAATCACTTGGGTCGCGAAAGCGACTCCAATTCATCGAAAATTTCTCTAGCCGTAAGGCATGAATTTTTTGATGATCTTCGCATCCGCAGCCGACATCATCGTGGTACCACGATGATTGCGGATCTGCTCTTTCGTGCGTTTGATCATACCGTGCTGCTTGCCAGCCTGGGTGCGGCGGACCTTGCCGGTCGCCGTCAACGAAAAGCGTTTTTTCACGCTCGATTTGGTCTTCATCTTGGGCATTTTGAGCCTCCTAAAGGTTAGGATAAGTCATAAAAAACGGCGACCAGGCATGCCCCGGGCATCAGCCCGCGCCGGTGCGCCGCAAAGAAGGCCGGTTTATAGCGCCGCGCCCTGTAATTCGCAAGTGATGTTTCACCCCGCACAGCAGGATAATTTGGCGACATCTTTCTCAAACGTCTGAGCTGCAAGTTTCAGGCCTTCAACCGTGGTGAGGTAGGGGAAAATCATCTCGCCCAACTCGATATAGGTCATGCCCTGGCGGATCGCCAAGGCGGCGGTTTGGATGCTGTCGGCACCTTCTGGGGCCAGAATATGTGCGCCCAGCAGGCGTTTCGTGGTCTTGTCAGCGATTAGCTTGATAAGACCACGGGTATCGCGCGCGGCCAGGGCGCGGGGGACGTATTCGAGGGGTAGCAGGGATGTCGCGACATCATAACCCGCTAGGATAGCGCCGGCCTCGGTCAGACCTACGGTCGCCACCTGTGGGTCCGTGAAGACCACGGCGGGCATGGCATGATTGTCGTACGTCAGGCTGTCACCGTTCAGGGCGTTTTGGGCCGCAATCCTGGCACCGTAGGCGGCCATATAGACGAATTGATCCGTGCCCGTGACATCGCCTGCGGCATAGATGCCGGGGCGCGATGTGTGCATGCGGTTATCGACGGCGATGCCGCCGTTGGCGACGGTATCGATGCCGGCGGTTGCCAGGTTCAGACCGTCGGTATTGGCGAGGCGACCGGCGCACAGCAGCAGCCGTTCGGCCGCCAAAATTCGTGGCTCGCTGCCCATTTGAACGGACAACGCAATGCCCGTATCAGACTGCGTAACGCTCTCATAGCTGAGGCCATCAAAGACCTGCAGGCCTTCATCGCGAAGGTAGCCGCGCAGAGCATCGGATACTTCTGGTTCTCCTTCGGGCAACAGGCGGCTGCGGCAGGCGATTGTCACCGCCACGCCGGCACGGGCCAGCATCTGGGCCACCTCGCAACCAATATAGCCGCCCCCGATCAACAGGATGGAGCGGGGTAGTTCCGCCATTTCGAACGCGGTGGTGGAGGTTAAATAGGGGATGCCGGCCAACCCTGGAATGTCGGGCACATTGTTTTGGGAACCGGTTGCAATGATGATCTTGTCTGCCGCTACGGGCGCGTCGTTGCAAAGCAGATGATCAGGCGAAAATGTTGCCTGCCCTTCGCAATAGGCAACGTCGGGGTAGTTGTCCAATTGATCAAGATACTTGCTCTGGCGCAGGGTTTCGACGAGGTCATCCTTTTGCGCCACCACGGCGGTCCAATCTGCCAACTCAGCCCTGGCCCGTATGCCCGCGAAACGTTCCGCGTTGCCATTGTGCAGGGTCTCGGTCGCCCGGATCATGGTTTTTGACGGCACACAGCCGACGTTGACACAGGTCCCGCCAATGGTGCCATGGCCGATCAAGGCCACGCGGGCACCTTGTTCGGCAGCAGTGATCGCGGCGGAAAATCCTGCCGATCCAGCCCCGATAACGGCCAGATCATAACTGCCCTCGGGTCGGCAACAGTCAGCCGTCATGTTTTCACCCGTTTTCGAAGGGCCACGGCAAAGATTGCCAGTCCGACAAAACAGACCAGGGCGGGAAGCAGGATGAAGTCCATCCACGCACCAACGATGGATGACAGGCCAACAGCGGCCAATAATGCCACCAAAGCCGGGGTGAAACAGCAGACCGCCATGACGACGGCACCGCCGATGCCGATGCTCAACAGCTTGTTCGAATTCTTTTCATCGACCTTCGTATCATCGGCCATCGTGGCTATCCCCATAGATATGTTCATGCTAATCTACATCCCGTAGTAACTACGGGAACAAGGTTAAATATGGCCCTTCACAACGATGTTATGAGTGGGGACGTTAGAGTTGGCGAAGCCACAGACCTGTCGGTTGGCGGTTTGGCGAGGCAGACCGGCGTGCATCTGGAGACGGTGCGCTATTATGAAACCATCGCCATTATGCCGCCGCCGCCGCGAAACGCTGCCGGTCATCGCCGCTATGGCCCGATACATGTAAAGCGCCTGACGTTCGTGAAGCGGGCGCGGGAGTTGGGCTTTACCCTAAAAGAAGTGCGTGCCCTGTTGGGCCTGGTGGATGGCGGGGACTATACCTGCGGTGAAGTGCATGATCTGACCCTGAACCACCTGCACGACGTCAGGGAAAAAATCGCCGACCTGCAACGCATGGAGGTTACCCTGGCGGAAATCTCCGACAAATGCGCCGATGGCACCATCCCCGATTGCCCTGTTATCGAGACGCTGTTTCGATAGGTGGTTCAGCGATGCGGGATAAGCGAAATTTTCTACGACTGGATCTGACCACAAAGATGGATCGCACTCAGACCCTGACAGTGATCCCGCGCCTTATTAACGGTTGCGGCGGTTGGATTATTGATCACACTTTATTTTCAAACATCTCAGCCTCAATCATTTTCGAAATGCCCCTGGCTGCAACAGGTGATTTGCTGGCCCGAATGGAAGCGGCGGGATATCGCCCAAACCTACGAGATGAATATCCCACCGGAACAGAGGGCGACGTACGCGGCAGCGTCGCCATTACTTTCATCCATGACGAACCGGACATGAAACGGGATGTCCCGGCCTTTGGATGATTATCATACTTTAAACATACTTTGATCGTATGTTAAGGTTGGCAAAATTGAGAGGCTGAAGCATGACCATGACCCGCAAGACGATCACCATTTCTGATGCGATGGACGAATGGGTGAAAACACAAATCGGCACGGGCCGTTATGGCAACGACAGCGAATATTTCCGCGACCTGATCCGCCATGACCAGGAACGTCAGGAAAAACTCACCAACCTGCGCGCCGCGATAGAGGTCGGGCGCAACAGCGGCGTTTCTGACCGGACCATGGATGAGATATTGCAAAGCCTGACTTTGGAAGCAAATAGTGAGGTATAGCCTTTCCGAAGCGAGCATCGGAGACATTGAGGGCATTTACCGCTACACGTTAACGCAATTTGGTACTGCGCAAGCGGTTGCCAATCACGGCAGTTTGGAGCAGGCGTTCGAGAGGATTTGCGAATACCCCCAGATCGGCCGTCAGCGCCCGGAGATTGATGAATTGACGCGCTCCCTCGTCCATCGGTCCCATACGATCTATTACGAGATACGCGCGGACCACATCTTCATTCTGCGCATCCTGCATGGCCAACAAGATCCCATGCGCCATCAAATTAGGTAAAGGATCGCCGTTACGATTCTTATCCTCATAAATATAACTAAGAGAAGATACGGTACAACACTGTCCCACGCGCCACCAGCTGGCCTGTGCCAGCGTCGGCGACTTCGACGTCGTTCCAGTACATCTCGTTGTCCCGATAGCCCACGTTACCATAGGCAACCAGATCAGCCTTGGGCGGGGCGGAGAAAACCTGCGCCTGGATCGACGGTGTGGAGGCTTTGAATTTGCCCAAGCCCGTGATGGACCACGAACACATGGCACCCGCCGTATCCAGCAGGGCCAATGCTGCACCTTCGTGAACGCCGCCGGCTAAATCGCTATTGCCGTCTTTCCAGGGCATGACCAGACGGACCTGGCCATCGCGCATGAAGTCCATGGCGATGCCCCGGCCAGAAATAAACGGATTGGCGGCGATGCGATCACCCATGAAGCCCGGATCAACCTCCCCATCGTCACCTTTGGCGATGGGTTTTTCCGCTTCATCCCGGCCCTGACGGCCGCGCACGGCAATGGAACATTGGGCAATGGCCTTGCCTTCATCCCCCGTGACATCGACCACTATGAAACACAGCTCCTTACCCCGGCGCATCAGACGCGCGGTGGCCTTGATTTCTTCGCCAATGGCAGCAGCCAGATAGTTGATCTGAAAATCCATGGTGTGCCAGGGGCCGGTGTCCGCGCCCAGAACATGGCGGGCCAGGGCATGGGCCGCGGTAACGGCGGCGGAGGCGGCCACGCCGCCATGCAGGGCATTGCCCGGGTTGGCATTGGCCTCGGCAAACGGCAGGGCGATGGTCGCTGCCTCGTCTGTCAGATTGGCCAAGGTCATGCCGATGGTTTGGCTGTAGGCGGATTGGTCGACCCAATCTTTGACGAAATCGCTCATGGTTAAATCTAACCTCTAAGACATATTTGGTATTAAACAGGAATGGATGGATTCTTCGTTTGGGATCTCACGCGCCAGAACCTGGATTGCACGCTCCGCATCGCGCAGATCGAAATTGTGCGTGTGCATCATTTCCAACGGCGCGGTGCGGGACTCGATCAGGTTGATGGCCTTGTCATAGCCCGTGGAGGTCACGCCGATGACGCCTTTAATGGTGATCTCCTTCATCATGATCTTGTCGGAGACGAAGCCGGGAATATTCTTGTATCCCTTCATGCCGGCCAGGACGATGGTGCCGCCTGAACGTACATAGCTGAGGGATTCCGCCACGGGTTCCACTGCATAGGAGGTGACATCAACGACGATGTCGGCACCCTTGCCGTTGGTCAGCTCCCGAATGCGCTGTTTGGCGTTTTCATTCTCCACATCGATGGTGTGGTCAGCCCCGAAAGCTTTGGCGATGCGCAGCTTTTCCGCATCCGCCGCCAGGCCGGTGACAATAACCTTGGACGCGCCCGCATCCTTGCAGGCCAGGACCGATGCCAGGCCCCGCTGACCAGGGCCCAAAATAACCACCGTGTCGCCTGGTCCCGTGCCGGGCACCTCAACCGCCCAGCGGTAACCGGCACCAAGGGGATTGAACATGACGGCGATTTCCGGTGCCAGGGTCTTGTCCATTTTGTGGACGATGGAATTGGCATGCACGAACATGAACTCGGAATAGGCACCCCACAGCCCCGGCGCATCGCTCAGGGGAATATAGGAATAGATCCGCCGTTCATCACACAGGTGATATCGCCCGCCCAGGCATTCAGAGCAAAAGCGGCAGGACAGCATGGTCTCCACCGCCACCCGGTCACCCACATCAACGCCCCAGCGCCGGGCAGCGCGGTCACCAATAGCCTCGATGATGCCCAAAGGTTCGTGTCCGGGAACAGCAGGCATGGGCGCACGGATGACGCCTTCGTATTGTTCATAGTCGCTGCCGCAAATGCCACAGGCCTCAATCCGCAGCAAGGCGCTGTCCGCATCGATCTCCGGGATTGGCAGACTTTGCGCTTCCAATTTACGCGGCGCGGTCTGTACCATGGCCATGCTGGTTTTTTGCACCATGAATAGGTTCCCCCACTTATTATCTGTTCATTTTGATTTGGCCGCAGTTTAGGGCAAAGCGCCTATGGTCCCAAATTTATTCTAACGCGCGTTAGTTTTCTGTTGTTTCACGGGTGGGAAACCGGCACTTTGCAGCCTGAGATATTTTACCAAGGAGTTTGCGAAAATGACGACCATTGAACCGCGCATCCCCATGCTGGCGGAGGATGAAGCCCGCGCCATTGGCAAGGAAGTGGGTGTGCCCTCGACCATGGCGGGGCTGAACGTCTTTCGCACCATATCCCATCATCCGGAGCTGGCGGGCGTCGTGGCCAAGCAACTGGCTATGCTGCTGTATCGGGGCAACAAGCTGGATGAGCGTTTGCGGGAATTGATTATCATGCGGATCGGCTGGCGTACGGGCGCTATGTATGAATGGACCCAGCATTGGCCGGTATCCCTGCGCATTGGGTTGAGCGAGGAAGAGATCCTGGCGGTTCGTGATCCCGCCAATGCCACATGCCTGGGCGCGGCCGAGCTGGCGGTGCTTGCCGCCACGGACGACGTCCTGGACAACGGCGGGGTGGGTGAGGCGGCCTGGCAGGCCTGTGGCAAACATCTACACACAAATGAAGAACGATTGGAGCTGGTGGCAGCGATCTGCAATTGGAATACGTTCTCGATCATGCTGAAAAGCCTGCACATCGGCCTCGAAGACGGCGTGGCCGCCTGGCCCCCCGACGGAGTGCCTTCGCCCAACGCTGACTAGATTGCCAGTAGTGCAACAATGATATAGCGCCCGGTCTTTCCAATGGCGACGAGGCCCAGAAAGACCGGGAAGCGCACCCGCAGAACGCCCGCCACGACCGTCAGCGGATCGCCGACGATGGGCAGCCAGGCGAATAACAGGGACCACAGGCCAAAGCGTTGAAACCAGGTGCTGGCCCTGTCTTGCTGGCGCGCTGACAGCGGGTACCATTTCCGGCCCGTGAATTTCGACAGATAGCGCCCCAGGACCCAATTGACCGCCGCACCGGCGGTATTTCCCGCACTGGCGACGGCGATGGCCGGCCATAGCATCCCCGGATCATCCGCAACAATGGCCCATAGCACCACCTCGGACGCCGCCGGTAAAATCGTGGAGGCGACGAAGGCGTTGAGAAATAGGGCAATAAGGGATGTGGCCATGCGGCCAAAGATTTAGCCCAAGCCGGCTACCTTGCGCAAGCAGGCTGATTTGCCGCTTTGCCAGTAACCATTGCAACGGGACAACATGCTTTGCTGCCGTCTGGTGCTTTCAGCCTGACGCCAATCCATGGGCGCTACTGTGGGGCGGGCGTTTGAGGCGCGGCTGGCTTCAAATATAGAGGCGGCATAAATCTGTATCATGGGGTGTCTCCCGGTTCGTGTTGATGATGCATAGATAGGGATTATTTTATAATTTGAAAAACGAATTATATTTATGATGATAATTAGAATGTGTTATCATTGTTTATGCAGAGGGATCTGGAAATCGACCTGTTGCGCGCCTTTGTCGCTGTCGCAACCCACAAGAATTTTACCCAGGCCGCGGGCGTCCTGGGGCGAACCCAGTCTGCCATCAGCATTCAGATTAAACGGTTGGAGGAGATTGCCGGTCTGCGCCTGTTCGAACGGACCAACAAGGCGGTGACGATCACGGCCCAGGGCGAAACATTGTTGGACGATGCCAATCGAATTCTGCAATTGAATGATGAGGCGTTGAGCCGCCTGCACCAGCCGGAGGCTGATGGTCTGGTGCGCATTGGCACCCCGGATGACTATGCCACCTATCTATTGCCCCAGGTGCTGTCAGACTTCTCCACCGCCTACCCACGGGTTCAGGTAGAAGTTGTTTGCGACGATGTCGTGGATTTGCTGCGGCGATTGGATCAGGGCAAGTTGGATTTGGTGGTCGCGGCCCATCCAAACAAGAACAATTCCGGCGAGTTTATCCGCCGCGAACCTTTGCATTGGGTCGCGGCATCAAACTTCTATTGTGAGCCGGGAGAGCCGGTGCCCCTGGTGATCTATCCACATGGCTCCGTCTGCCGGGAGATCGCCTTAAAAGCATTAGGCCGGGCGGGGACGTCGTGGCGTATTGCCTATTCTACACGCAGCGTTGCGGTGATCCACAATGCGGTTGCCGCAGGCTCCGGGGTGGCGGTATCGGAAAGCGCCACAATTGAAGATGGTTTCGAAATTCTTGATGGCAGGGATGGCTTTCCGCCCCTGCAGGACATCGTGATTGCGCTGCATCGGCGGGCGGGCAGCGAAGCACTGGCCGCTGTGGCATTGGCGGCGGAATATATTGTTCAGGGTCTAAAAAATTCAGCCATGCAATAGCTTCGGAACGGTCCGAAAACTTGCCACGTTTGCAACCGATTGCAACCTATGCCGGATTCGACAACACGCCTTTAACTAGTTAAGGTTAATGGACGGGGATGAAGCGTAGCCTAGTCTGCTGCTTGTATGAGCGTCCGGATGCTGCGGTCGTCCCCTTGCAAAAATATGGGAGGTGACAAATGAATTATTCAATCAGAACTTTGTTTAAGGCTGGTGTCGTCGCGGCGATATCTATGGGTGTCAGCGGCGCGGCAATGGCTGCGGAATTCAATCTGCGTTGGGGCCATTATCTGGGGAAGGGACCGTTCCTGGAAGTCGAACAGGACTTCGCGAGACAGATTGAGAAACGAACCAATGGCCGCGTGAAAATTTCAATTACCTACGCCGGTGGTCTTGGCAAAGGTAACGAGGTAATGACCCTGGCCGGGCGTGGTGCAATTGATATGGCAGCGGCGCCACCCAGCTATTACGCTGAACAATTGTTGTACTGGAAGGTTTTCCAGATGCCGTTCATCTTTTCATCACCGGAACAGGCGATGGATGTGCTGGCGAAATCCTTGGCTGAATTCCCGGTTTTTAACGAAGAAATGGACAAGATGAATGTCAAATGGTTGTTTCAGCAACCACTGGGCGTCTACTTCCTGACCGGGCCAGGTGCCAATTGCGACAGCGTTAGTGGCCTGAAGGGTAAAAAACTTCGTAGTTTCGGCAGTTCCGTACCTAAGGCGCATGCTGCGATTGGCGCAGTGCCGGTGTCTGTGCGTCCGGTGGAAGTTTATGAGGCCCTGCAACGGGGCACCATCGACTATTCCTTCCTCAACGCAGGCAATATTCAACAGTACAAACTGTATGAACCCGGCAAATACAGCTGTGGCCCGATCATGGCGATCACCGGCCATAACGTCCTCATTGGCAAAAAGACCTGGAACAGGTTGCCGAAGGATATCCAGGAAATTTTTGTCGATCAGGGCAAAAAAACCCATGCCAAATACCTGGCTTGGTTGTCGGCATTCGAAGCTAAAGCGGTGTCCTCAATCACCGAAAAGGGCGGTGTTGTGAAAAATTTCCCATCTTCGGAGCTGAACAAGTGGAAAGCGGCGGCGCCCGATACCTTGAATGTTTGGGTCAAGGATATGGAAAAACGCGGCCAAGGTGCCATGGCTGCCAAAGTGGCTGCGCGCTGGCGTGAACTGACCAAGTAGTCAGCGTCGCGCAATTCGATCTAGGTTGGCCCGCCCCCCAGTTCTATAGAGCTGAGGGGCGGGCAGCCTTTCTTCTTATTATTGGCAAATGTTACCCAGGTTTGGTGCCTATGCAGAAGTTTAGCGACCTTGTAGAGCGGTTCGCCCTGGCGGTATTGCTGATCGGCGGCGCGGGCATGGTGACGGCGATGTTTCTTGGTGCCGGCGACGTTGTCGGCACGCAATTTTTTGGCTGGCCTATTCCGGGCGTCCTGGAAATTACGGAAAGCACCATGACACTGATTGTTTTCGGTGCCTTGGCCTATGCCCAGATCCGTCGAAATCATATTCGGGTGGAGCTTATTTATTCTCATATGGGCCCTCGAACCAGGGCGGCTATGGATGTGGCGGCGAATGTGGCCGCCATCATATTTTTTGGCTTTCTGCTTTCCGAGGCTATCGCCGAGGGGATGACGAGTTGGCGGATTAGGGAAACCGCCGATGGCTTGATCCAATTCCCCTTGTATCCGGCCAGATGGATCCTGATCAGTGGCACGGTGATGCTGTTGTTGCAGTTGGGCTTGCACACAATCCAGGATTTGGGCCGTGTTTCCAGTGGCGAAGAGCTGGAGGAGCGTGATGATCTACCGCCTATCCCCGGCCTGCCCGATCTTCCAGATCCCAACAGCTTTGACCGAAAACCGTAGTTAAACAAGGTATTCCCCGTGCTTGATCCTGCAACAACCGGCATTCTTGTCACCGCCCTTTTGTTTATCATGCTGGCCGTCGGCGTCCACATCGGTGTGGCGTTGGGTTTGTCCGGAATTTTAGGCATGTACCTTGCCATTGGCCCGGATGCCGCATTGGGGCAACTGGCGACCATCCCTTTTTCGACCACCAATTCGTTCACGTTGGCGGTGATCCCGCTGTTTATCCTCATGGGCTCGTTGGCGACGCAGGCTTCCCTGACCACGGATCTATACCGTGCCGCCTTTAACTGGTTGGGGCGTTTGCCGGGTGGCTTGGCCATGGCGACCACCCTGGCCTCTGCCGCGTTTGGTGCGGCCTGTGGTTCCTCCGTCGTTAACGCCGCCGTGTTCACCCGCATGGCTCTGCCCGAGATGACCAAGTACGGCTATTCAAAGCGGCTAAGTGCCGGTTGCATTGCTGCTTCGGGCACCCTTGCCTCCCTCATCCCACCCAGCATTCTCATGGTGGTCTATGCCATCATTACAGAGCAATCGGTCGGCGTCCTGCTGATCGCGGGTTTGGTGCCCGGTATCATGTCCGCGTCAATCTATATGCTGGGTATCTATATTCGCGCCAAGCGCAACCCCGAGATCGCGCCGATCCCGGATATCAGAATTTCATGGAACGAACGTTTCCGCTCCCTCTATGGGGTTTGGGGCGTGCTGTTCCTGTTCATGTTGGTTATCGGTGGCATTTATGCGGGCTTTTTTACCCCCACCTATGCCGGTGCCGTGGGCGCGTTCGGGGCGTTTATTATCGTCGTGGGCAAGCGGCGTCTGAACCGCAGCATGTTGGTTGATACCTTCAAGGACGCGGGCATCACCACCTCGGTGATTTTCATTATCGTAATCGGCGGTATCATTTTCGCGCGCTTCCTCACCTACACCGGTCTGGTTGCCAGCATCTCCGACATCTTGTTGGGCCTGCAATTGTCGCCCTACCTCTACTTGGCCAGTTTCGCGGTGCTCTATCTTGTGTTGGGCATGTTGATCGACCCCATCGCGATCATGGTCATGACCCTGCCGGTGATGTTCCCCATACTGACCGGGGCCGGTTTCGATCCTATTTGGTTGGGGGTTATTGCCATCAAGCTAGCGGAAATATCGTTAATTACGCCGCCTGTTGGACTCAACGTCTATGTGGTGCGATCTGCCTCGCCTATACCGTTGACGTTGGAGGATGTGTTTGCCGGCATCATGCCGTTCCTATTTCTGGACATCCTGACCCTGGGGCTGTTGATCGCTTTTCCACAAATTGTCCTGGCCTTGCCCAATTTGATGTTCTGACCGGGTTCCCGGTTCACCATGCAAGGCTGGTCGGGTATACTGGCGCAGTATTCAGTCAATAGGGGTCGCGCTCGCGATCCAATTGATTGATCCCGCGCGAAATTTACTGGATATCACCTGATGACATGGACGACCTGGGCCTCGCTTGTGGCGATCTGTTGCCTTGGGGCCATGTCGCCAGGTCCCAGCCTTGCTGTGGTCCTAAGGCAGACTGTTAATAACGGCCGGGGGCATGGGCTGGCTGCCAGTTGGTGTCATGCTCTTGGCGTTGGGCTATGGGCCATCGCAACGATTGCGGGGTTGGCCGTCGTTGTGGCGCAATCGCAAACATTGTTCGCCATCATTACCTGGTGTGGTGCGGGCTATCTGGCGTGGCTGCGATGGGGCTTTGATATCCTTCCTCAATCCGAAACTGGCAATATTTTTTATTGCATTGTTTTCGCAGTTCCTGATCAAGGATGGCAGCATGGCTGATCACGGCATCATGGTCGGAACCGTGACAGTCGTGGACGGGCTTTGGTATACCATAGTGGCCGTTGTGTTATCCCATGGCCGCATTTTTAGTGCCTTGCAACGGCGCAGCCAGTTGGTCAATCGATTGACCGGCGGCGTGCTGATCCTGTTGGCCTTACGCGTCGTAACATTATAGTTTTAATTTTTAGGGGACACCGAAATCCGATGATGAAGTTATATTATTCGCCCAATTCCTGCTCCCTTGCCTCGCACATCGCATTGGAAGAGGCAGGGGCTGACTACGAAGCCGTACGCCTTGATTTCACCAAGGAAGATCAAAAGGCGGCGGACTATCTGGCCATTAATCCAAAGGCACGGGTGCCCTCGTTGATAACCAATCAAGGTGTGTTGAGCGAGACGCCCGCGTTGTTATTGTTTATCGCGCAAAGTTATCCCGATGCCGCCCTGGCACCCTTGAATGACCCATTCGCCTTGGCCCAGGCTCAGGCGTTCAACAGCTATCTCTGCTCTTCCGTGCATGTGGCCCATGCCCATTTGCGCCGTGGCCACCGTTGGGCCGATGATCCGGTGGCGATTGAGGCGATGAGGGCCAAGGTGCCGCAATCTGTTGGCGAATGTTTTGATCTTATCAATAACACCATGATCAAAGGGCCTTGGGTGCTCGGGGATCATTACAGCATTTGCGATCCGTATCTGTTTACCTTGACGGGCTGGTTGCCGGGCGATGGGATCGACAGGGCCGATTTGCCCAACGTGGATGCCCACTACCAGCGCATGTCGGCGCGGGCAGCCGTGCAAAAGATCGTCGCCATCCATGCCGGAACATGAACGCTATCACCAAGACGGGGTGGTGAAGCTCACGGATGCTTTGGACGCACGCAGTCTGGCCCAGGTCAGAACAGCCTATGAATGGAGCTTGAATAACCTGGGCCCCCACGGCAAAGGTGGCGATTGGTTGAGCGCGGAGACGGAAACTTTCGAAGACAAGGCGAACCCCGGCGCGCCTGAAATTTACGAAGGGTTTCTGCGGCAAAGCGGCCTGGCGGGTTTGGCACGCGACATACTGCGCAGCGAAGACCTTTGGTTCATGTACGAACAGGTCTTCAAAAAGGCCGGGGGCTGCAGGCGCACCCCCTGGCATCAGGATGGTTCCTATTTGGCTGTGGACGGTGATCACTTGATCGTTTTCTGGATCAGTTTTGCCGCCGTGCCGAAGGCGGAGGCGTTGGAATTCGTGGTCGGTTCCCATCAGGGCCCTTTGTACAATGGCTCCACCTTCAACATCGATGACCCGACCGAGCCGATTTATCCCGACGATACCCTGCCGCGCCTACCCGACATCGATGCAAGGCAACGGGATTTTGACATCGTTTCCTGGGCCACCGAACCGGGCGATATCATTGCTTTTCACCCCAATCTCCTGCACGGCGGTGGTGCCACGATGGATAGGGTGCGAGAGACGGTATCCCTGCGGTTTTTCGGTGATGACGCTGTCTATGCCCCGCGCCCCGGCCCCTGTGGGCCGCGCATTGCGGGTCTGCATGATGCATTGACAAAGGGGGATGCCTTTCGCTATCCGGCATTCTTGAAGTTGTAAATAGTTGCCAGGATGTTAGAAATAGTCATTTGAAACGACGGAGGCCGGTCATGCAATTTACACCGCTGAACGATGCTATTGGTGCCCGTGTTGATGGGGTTGATCTGGCCGCGGACATTGATGCGGCGGACTTCGCGGCCATTCATCAGGCTTGGCTGGATCATTGTGTGTTGTTGTTTCGTGGCCAGGATTTAACGCCGGGCGGGTTAACGAATTTCGCAGCAAAATTTGGTCCTCTGGAACCACCCCCCGGTAGTGAGAAGGATTTGCGGGCGGATTCCGGCGCGGACGAGGCCCGGGATATGTGGATCATCTCGAACGTGGTGGAGAATGGCAAAGCCATCGGTGCCCTGGGCAATGGGGAGGCGGAGTGGCATTCCGATATGACTTATCTGGATGTGCCGCCCACAGCATCCGTTCTGTTTGGCCATGAAGTGCCACCATCCGGGGCCAATACCTGGTTTGCCAACATGTATGCGGCCTGGGACAATATGCCCGATGATCTGCGCCGCGCCGTCGTGGATGCCCAGGCGTTGCACAATTCCTCCTACACCTCTGCAGGCGAACTGCGTCGGGGCATGGATGAAGTCACCGATGTCCGCGACGCACCGGGTGCTGTTCACCCTTGTGTCATTCGCCATCCCGATACCCAGCGTCAGGCCTTGTTTTTGGGCCGGCGCACCAACGCCTATATCAAGGGGTTGGAGGTTGCCGACAGCGAGGCATTGTTGGACCGGCTATGGGATTATTGCGTGGATAAGAATTTCACCTATTCCCACAATTGGCAGCCGGGCGATGTGCTGATCTGGGACAACCGTTCCACCCTGCATCGCCGGGACGCGTTCGACCCCAGTGCCCGGCGTATTCTGTGGCGTTGCCAGATCGCGGGCAGCGCCCTGCCATCGGCCAGTGCAGCCTGATTTGGACACAGTGACTTTATTTCTCGATAAATGAGCGTCCGATCAATTGGCGATGGATTTGATTGGTGCCTTCGTAGATCTGGGTGATCTTGGCATCCCGCATATAACGTTCCACCGGATAGTCCCGGCAATAACCATAGCCGCCGTGTAACTGTACCGCTTCTGTGGTGATGTGCATGGCCAGGTCCGAGGCGCGCATTTTCAGCATGGATGCCTCGATCCCGATGTCATCTTCACCCGCGTCGATCATTCGGCCCACCCGCCACAGCCAGCTTTCGCAAAGCGCCAGATCCGTCGCCATGTCCGCCAGCATGAACTGGATGCCTTGGAATTCGATAATGTTACGCCCCGATTGTTGCCGTTGATTGATATAGGCCACCGCATCCTCAAACGCGACGCGGGCAATGCCCAGTGCGTGGGCCGCGATCGAGGGGCGGGATTTGTTCAGGGCGGAGAACAATATCTTCAGACCATCACCCGGTTCGCACATCAGGTTGGCGCGCGGTACGCGGATATTGTCGAAGGCGAGAGAGACGGTGGAACAGGCCCGCTGACCCATCTTGTCTTCCTTGCCGACAACAGACAGCCCCGGCGTGCCTTTTTCCAGCAGCACGACGGAGATTGCTGCCTTGTCATTCTCAATCTCCGACCATTTGCCGAACAGCACAAACAGATCAGCCTGATCGCCCTGGGTGATGAAGGTCTTGCCGCCGGTGATAATGATGTCATCTCCATCCGGGGTGAATTTGGTCTTCATGCCCGTGGCATCCGACCCGGCGGTCGGCTCAGTGATACAAAGAGAGACCAGGCCACCCTTGGCGATGTTGGGTAGCAGACGCTGTTTTTGTTCTTTGGAGGCAAAGTCGATCACCGGTTTGACCGCATGAAATGTGGTGCCCCAGACCATTGCCGTCGCCGCGCAGGCCTTGGCCATCTCCCGGATCGTGGCCAGATAGCTGACGTAGGAGGTCTTCGTGCCGCCATATTCATCCGGGATAAACATGCCGTTCAGGCCCAAATTATTGATCGCATGAACATTGTCCCAAGGGAATTCACCGCTAAGATCATAGGCCGCCGCGTTCGGCTGCAATCGATCCCGGCACAAGGCGCTGACGGCATCCAATATCAGCCGCTCTTCCTCGGGCAGATCAAGGCTATCGTCGATGCGTTTGAGAACGTTCATGTGGTAACACCTTACAAATTAATGCTTTGCCCGCCATCGATGAAGATGGTTTCACCGGTTAGGCTGGGCAGATCCTCCGCCACCAGCAAGGCGGTCAGGCGGGCAATTTCATTCACCTCTGCCGCATCGCCCGTGGGAATGCGGCGCTGAATGAAGTTCCGGAAACTTTCGTGTGTCATGTATTCCGCATTCAGATCCGTCTTTACGAAGCCAGGTGCCAGATTGATGAGGCGAATTTTCTCGTGCGCCCATTCCACCGCCAAGGTCCGGGTCAACGCGCCTATGGCTGCCTTGGAACAACTATAGGCCAGGTTCCGTTTGGCCCCTAAGCGTTCAAAGAACGAGCCGATATTGATAATCAATCCACCGCCATTGGCCACCATGTGGGGGCGAACCTCGCGGCAGGCCAGGAAAGGCCCGGTGATGTTGGTGGCCAGGATCTTTTCGAAATCCGCTTTGGCTAGTTCGGCGCTGACGCCTTCCAGATGCAGGCCGGCATTGTTGATCAGAACATCGATCCGCCCGGCCTGTTCCGACAGGCCCTGAAAGGCAGCGACAATTTGACCTTCATCTTCCATATCGCAGGCAAAGTTCAGTAGATCGCCTTCGATGTCCCGGTCTTCGGGGCCAACTCCCTTGCGGGACAGGCAGCCAATAGTGTGCCCCCGGGTTGCAAGTTCAGCAACCAGGCCGGAACCTATACCCCGGCTGGCACCGGTGATGGCAATGACTTTGCCCGCCGTCATCACTAACGATCCTTGAAGTCAGGCGCGCGTTTTTCCAAAAACGCCGTGGCACCTTCGATCGCATCCTCGCCCTGAAAGGCCAGTGTGTTCAGGTCCCGTTCTATCAACAACCCTTCCGCCAAGGCGGATTGATCCGCCCGCATCACCGCCTCCCGGCCATAGCGCAGGACGGGGAGGGAGAAACCGGCAAACTCACGGGCGTAGGCGATGGCACCATCTATAGCCGGGGCTTCGACCAGGCGATTGATCAGGCCCATGCTCAAAGCTTCCTCAGCCGCGACCATGCGCCCGGTCATGACCATATCCAGGGCGCGGCCCTGGCCGACAAGACGGGGCAGGCGCTGGGTGCCGCCGTAGCCGGGGATCAGGCCCAGCTTAATCTCCGGCACGCCAAGTTTTGCGTTCGCCGTCGCCACCCGCAGGGTGCAGGCGGTGGCCAGTTCCAAACCGCCACCCAGGGCAAAGCCGTTGATCACCGCCAGGGAAGGGATGGAAAGGCTGTCCAGCTTGGCAAAGGTGTTTTGGCCCAATTCGGTTGCCGCAATACATTCGACAACATTGCGGCCCATAAATTCGGAAATATCGGCACCGGCGCAAAAAGCTTTCTCCCCGGTCCCGGTAATCAGTATGGCGCGGGCATCGGATGCGGCTGCTTCATCAATGGCGGCACCGATATCCTTGACCACTTGAACGGATAGAGCATTCAGTGCCTCTGGCCTGTTCAGTGTGATCAACGCGAATTCATCAATCCTTGAATATTCGACGGGCATGGGCGGGTTCCTTCTCAACAATTGGATAAATGGAAGTGTAGTTTGGCCCAACATTGGGGACAAGGCCGTGAGCCGACGGTGCCGTGCGCTATAGTGCCGCAATCTCGCGGCGCAACTCCGCCAACAAGTTGCTGCTTCTTCCAAGGTGCAAGGCTTCCGCATCCAGGATCGCGGTGAAGGCGCGCTTTTTTATGGCCCGGATATCAATATTCGCTGCGGCACCCTCCAGGGCGGCACTGTCCACGACGATGTCGATCAACCTTTCCGCCCCATGCAGGCGTCCCCATAGATAGTCGTTTTCCCGATGGCGGCGGCTGAAAAAAGCCGCGAAATGGCCCAGACCCACGCCCTTCAGGATCGTATCGGCGCTGCCATGGCGCAGACTGTTGGCATCATCGGGGGAAATTCTGTCAACCCGGATTTCATCAAATTCTCCCACATCCCGCCACGACGTGACTGTGAAAGCCAGGACGTCCCAAAAGGCAAAGCCCAGGAAACTGTTCAGCAATGAGCGTTGCGCTTCCAACGGTAAATCGGCGCTTGCTGCCTGGTCGAGCATATGATCAACCCGCTGGCCAACGCCGCTAAGGCTGAAATCATCTGCCAACAGGCCGATCAGGGCACCAATATTGCTCTCCTGTCCGCCTTCGATAGCTATTGCCATGGCACGGGTGCGCCGGCTCAACACGCCGATATCCCGGCAGCGGCGCAGATCCTCCAACAAATCATAGACCTGGCCCTTGATGGTATCCAAAGCGCCGGCAGCCTCCGGCGTTCGGAACGTGCCATACATCTGGTTCAAACCACGGACCACGAAACGCAAGCGGCGGGCCCGGTAATCAGCGTCAAGGCCGCGTAAAAAAGCCGATTGCGCCGCTTCATTGCTACCGCCTGCACGACTGCCACCGAGAGGAAAGACCCCGGCCATATTGGCCCAGTCGCGCAGGCGCTCAGCCCAGACATCAATGGCGGCCCGGTCCGGGCGCTTTGATGCGGCCTGGGCCAGAATATTGGCCAGACTTTCGATGATGGCCTCGATACGCAGGCGAAGATAGCCTTGATAGGCATAGCCCGATCGTTCAGCCGCCAGCTTTCCCGAGGCAGCGCGCCAATCAGCGATATGTTCCGCGTCGGCCTGGGCTATACCGTCCTTGCCAATTACTTCCTCCACCATCTCGTCGATCTGTGGCGTGGCGCTGTCCAAGACAGTCTTCAGGCGACCGACCCGGACGTTAAAGCCATGGATCCAATCCAATTCATCCCGGATCGGTTCATTGCGTGGAATATCGGATAGGGCCCCTTTCAGGGTGCGCAACATGGATGGGGCGCGGCGTTGGCTATCGGTGTTCCTGCCACCACCGTCTTCGGGGTCGGGATCAATATAGACCAGGCGGCGGTCGACCTGCCGGTAGGCGGGACGTTGTTTGATGGACTCGATGGCCTGGGCAAACGGTTTGTTGTTCAGGACGCTGCCGTCAATGAAGGCGGTGTCTTCCGGGCTTTGCCCGGCGATCTCATAGGCCGTAAAATTGCTGGACAGGAATTTCTCTCTACCTGGCCATAGGGCCTTGCGCCGGTCCAACAGGCGGTCGATTTCTGATATCCGTGCGGGGGGGAAGGCACCTGGGAAGGATGATGTCGCACGGGCGGCAAATACCAGGGCGGGCAGGTCAGGCGTGCCGAAATCCGTACTCATTCGTTCGCCGGTAAAATAGCGGTGGCGGAAATGCAAAGTATGGCGATGTTCCCGTTCGGTTATGATATGCGGATCATGCAGGGGAATACGTTGATTATAGCCGAAAAAGTCCGTCAAGGTGACATACAGATCCAGCCACTGTCCCGCCGGGGTAAGCGAGGTGGGGGCGTGTCGGGTGCCCCCACGGGCACTGCTGCTACTGCCCCCATCCATTGCCGTCATAGCATCGAGCAGGTTACTGCATAGGGCCGCGCCGCCGAATGGTGGTCGGAACCATCGGGAGCGGACGAACAGGGATAATTTATCCCGCATTTCCTGATCCGGTGCCAGGCGCGCGACCTTGCGCCGGGACAGACCCCAACGCAGAACAGGGCGCAGGATCCATTTGCTCCACATGGATGCCCGACGGTCAGGTGCAAGCAATTCCGAGACATCTGCCTGGTCCAGCCACATATCGCGCAGCGGGTCAAAGGCCAGATCCAGGGCCAGGGCCCGGGCTAAAACAATGCCGTTGATGCCGCCTGCCGATGCGCCCGCGATCACGTCCACCACCACGTGCAGGTCCAGGTGCTGGCCAATCTCGCGCAACAGATCCAGATAGACCGCTTCCGTGTCCGTATAGTCGCTGTTGGCGGCGCGTCCACCTGCATCAACGCGGGCCTGATGATCGGCCGAGGCGCGTACCAGCTTCAATATTTCCTTGCTGACCCCATGCATATAGACGGCCAGGGAAACACCGCCATAGCAGACCAGGGCGAGGCGTAGTTCCTTTTCCCGCATTAGGGCCGAATACCGAAATGACGCGGTCCCAGCAACTCGGGCAACAAGGGCTGTACCAGCTTGATCCAATCGCATAGCAGGGGCCGGGTTTCCCGGGGGTCGATCAGTTCGTGGAAATTATAGGATTCCGACCGTGGGAAGGGCGACAGGCGGGCAGCTAATTCATCCTCCAGCTCCTTGCGCCGGGCCTCGGGGTCGTCCGCTGCCGCGATCTCCCGGCCAAAGGCGACGGCAACGCCACCTTCAAGGGGCAGGGCACCCATCTCCGCCGAGGGCCAGGCCAGAATATAGGCATCCGGTCCGTAATGCGCTGCTGCCGCTACGCCATAGTTCTTGCGAATGATGACAGAGGCCCAGGGTGCGGAATAGGTCGCTGCTGCGTTGACCGCTGCCGTGCCATAACGGATCGCCCCGCCGCTTTCCGCCTCGGGCCCAATCATAAAGCCTGGTTCGTCCACCAATGAGATCATGGGCAAATGAAAGGTGTCACAAATTTCTATGAAACGGCGAACTTTTTGCGCCCCTTCCGAAGTCATGGCACCGGCGTAATAGCGGCCATCGTTGGTCAGGATGCCGACGCTCTGCCCGTTCATGCGTGCCAGGCCAGTGACCTGGCCGGGCCCGTATTTGCGTCCCATCTCAAAGAAAGAGCCTCTGTCCACCACCGCATCGATCAACTTGCGAATGTTGAAGGCCTTGCGCCGGTTGCGAGGTATGACGCTGGCCAAACTATCTTCGGCCCGGTCCGCCGGATCACCGGTATCCACAATGGGTGCAAGTTCCCAGACGTTTTGCGGCATGTAGCTTAAGAAAGTGCGGATCTGGGCCAATGCCTCCGCTTCGTTCTCTGCCACTGCATCGACGACGCCATTGGCGGCATGAACATCGGCCCCGCCCAGCTCCTCTTTGCTGACGGAAACGCCTAAAGCGCGCTCCACCACCGCCGGGCCGGCAATCAGGATTTGCGCCGTATCCCGCGCCATAGTGACGAAGTGAGAAGCCACGAGGCGCGCCGCCGGTAGACCTGCCACGGGCCCCAAAGCAGCAGAGGCGACGGGGACCATGGCCATGGCCTCGGCTACGGATTTAAAGCGTGGGGGGGATGCGACGCTGTCGCCAACCGTTGCCGCACCGCGGCCTTTTTTGCCCGCGGCGCCCAACACCGAACCACCACCGCCTTCGTGCAGCCGGACCAGGGGCACTTTATAGCGGCAGGCCAGTTCTTCCGTATAGACGCTCTTGCGCAGACCCGCCACGGTAGGGGACCCGCCGCCGATGGTGAAATCCTCGCCGCCCACGATGCAGGGCCGTTCGTTGATTTGGGCAAAGCCCAGGATGAAATTACCCGGTGTGAAACCGGTCAAATTGCCCTGTTCATCCTTTTCCGCGCCACCGGCTCCCATGCCGGTCTCCTTAAAGCTGTCCGCATCGATCAGGCCATCGATACGTTCCCGCAGGGTCATGCGCCCTTTGGCATGATGTTTTGCAACAGCCTCCACGCCACCATGTTCTTTTGCCATGGCGCGGCGTTGATGGATCTCGGCGATTTCTCTATCCCAGTTTTCCGAATTATCCGAACTCATGGGGCTGTAAACTCCTGTGCGATTCAATTCGGCGCATGGTACAGCGGCCATGGGGGGCAAGACCAGAGGCGCAAAGCCGTTATCTTGGCCGACGCTGTGACCCAGAAATTTGCATTCGCGACAGTTTGCCACATCGCTGTTTTGAAATATAATATTTACAAGGAATCTGTAACTGGCGACGAGCTGGTTTGCATAGAATACTGGGCCCGTTTGTCACCGTAAGAAATTTGGGGAACATTGATGCATTTCCTTTCCATGCTGATCCTGGCGCTTGGTGCCGTGGCTACCTTGACCCTTGCCTTAAAGGCCAGCGATGGGGTGATGAGTTTTCACGCCGCCCTCATGGCGTTGTTCTTCCTCGTCGGCATCTATCTTCTGAACCGAAGACGAGGCAATCTTACGGACGATAGCGGCTATGAAGACGGCATTATCCGGGCCGGGGCCATTGCCTCGACCTTTTGGGGTGTCATTGGCTTCATAGTCGGTCTGGTTATCGCCTTGCAATTGGCCTTTCCGGTTCTGAACTTTGATCTGCCTTGGACGAATTTTGGACGTCTGCGCCCCCTCCATACATCAGCCGTGATCTTTGCTTTTGGCGGCAATGTCTTGTTGATGACGTCTTTCCATGTGGTGCAGCGTACCTGTCGGGCGCGCCTTGCGGGCGGTTGGGCACCGTGGTTCGTGTTTTGGGGCTATCAGCTGTTCATCGTCATGGCCGCCACGGGCTATGTCCTCGGCGTTACGCAATCGAAAGAATATGCCGAACCTGAATGGTATGTAGACCTTTGGCTGACCTTGGTCTGGGTGGTTTATCTACTTGTCTTCCTAGGCACCCTGTGGAAACGCAAGGAGCCTCATATCTATGTCGCCAACTGGTTCTATCTGGCCTTCATCGTCACTGTGGCGATGTTGCATATCATCAATAACCTGGCCATCCCCGTCAGTTGGACAGGAACGCGGTCCTATGTGGTTTGGGGTGGGGTGCAAGATGCCTTGACCCAGTGGTGGTACGGCCATAACGCAGTTGGTTTTTTCCTGACCGCCGGCTTTTTGGCGATCATGTACTATTATGTGCCCAAACGGGCTGAGCGGCCGATCTATTCCTATCGTCTGTCTATCGTCCATTTCTGGTCTTTGATCTTTCTTTATATCTGGGCCGGGCCGCATCATCTGCATTACACCGCCCTGCCGGAATGGTCCCAGACCCTGGGCATGACCTTCTCCATCATGTTATGGATGCCGTCCTGGGGTGGCATGATTAATGGGCTGATGACCTTGTCGGGCGCCTGGGACAAGCTGCGTACGGACCCGGTGTTGCGTATGATGGTGGTTTCCATCGCCTTCTACGGCATGTCCACCTTCGAAGGGCCGTTAATGGCCATCAAGGCGGTCAATGCGTTAAGTCATTACACGGACTGGACCATCGGGCATGTGCATTCCGGTGCTTTGGGTTGGGTCGCCTTTGTCTCATTCGGGGCGCTGTACCACATCGTACCGATTTTGTGGGGCCGCCAGCGGCTGTATTCCCTGGCCCTGGTCAACGTCCATTTCTGGATCGCCACCTTTGGCATCGTACTCTACATCACCGCCATGTGGGTTTCGGGTATCCTGCAAGGCCTGATGTGGCGGGCCTATGACCATCTGGGCTTTTTGGAATATTCCTTTGTCGAGACGGTGGAGGCGATGCATCCTTTCTATGTCATCAGGGCATTGGGCGGCTTGTTGTTCGTCATCGGCGCCTTGATCATGGCCTACAATTTGTGGCGCACCATGCGCGGTGATCTTCGGGATGAAGCTGCCCCGGTGGAAGCCAGCGGTGGACCAAACAGCGCGGCAGTGGGAGCGGCATCATGATTAAGCACGCAGTCTTTGAAAAGAACTCCATCCTGCTGACCGTCGGCATTTTGATCGTGGTCGCCATTGGCGGGATCGTCGAACTGGCACCCTTGTTCTACCTCGAAAGCACCATTGAGGAAGTGGAGGGTATGCGTCCCTACACGCCGTTGGAGCTGGCGGGGCGTGACATCTACATCCGCGAAGGTTGCTACAATTGCCACAGCCAGATGATCCGTCCCTTGCGTGACGAGGCGGAGCGTTATGGCCATTACAGCCTGGCAGCGGAAAGCATGTACGACCATCCCTTCCAGTGGGGTTCAAAACGCACGGGCCCGGACCTGGCCCGGGTTGGCGGACGCTATTCAGATGAATGGCATGTCGCGCATATGATTGCCCCCCGGGATTTGGTGCCCGAATCTGTGATGCCCGGCTATCCCTTTCTGGCCACGACGCCATTGGATGCCGCCGACATCGCGGATCATCTAAAGGCGAATCAAATCGTCGGCGTGCCTTATTCCGACGAGATGATCGCCACCGCCGCCGCCGATCTGGCGGTCCAGGTTGATCCTGATAGCGACGAGTTGGAAGCGTTTGAGGCGCGTTACCCAAAGGCCCAGGTCCGTAACTTTGATGGTAATGGCGAGATGATCTCCGAACTGGATGCTCTGATTGCCTATCTGCAAATGCTG
The DNA here is from genome assembly GCA_018660265.1 of Rhodospirillaceae bacterium. Taxonomy (GTDB): domain Bacteria; phylum Pseudomonadota; class Alphaproteobacteria. Next base: position 25,575 of record JABJKS010000012.1, read on the forward strand.
GGCACCCTGGTTGATTTCACAACCTACAAGGCCGAAGGCCAGAACCTGCGCTAAGCAGCGCTTGGCGAAAGGGAGACTGAGATGAATTATTCCGAAGCTTACGAATTCGCCCAGACCTACGGCCTGTTGTATCTGGTGGCGTTGTTCATTGGCGCGTTGGTCTATGCCCTGTGGCCTGGCAACCGTCGGCGTTTCAAGGAGGCGGCTGAAATTCCGTTGCGAGAGGATTGAATACATGACCAAGGCAACGAACGACCGGCCAATTGATGACGTCAGCGGTATGGAGACCACGGGCCATGAGTGGGATGGCATCACCGAATTGGACTCTCCGCTGCCGCGCTGGTGGCTGTGGACCTATTATGCCTGCATCATCTGGTCGGTTGCCTATTGGATTGCGATGCCGGCATGGCCGTTGGTTTCCGATTATACCAAGGGTTTGCTTGGTTATTCCCAACGGGGCCAGCTGTCTGACGAAATTGCCGCTGTGAAGGCGGGTCAGGCGGATCTGGCAGCCCGCACCGCGAAGGCTTCGTTGACGGAAATTAAATCTGATCCGGAATTACTGGAATATGCACTGGCGGGCGGCCGTTCCGCTTTTGCCGTAAATTGTATCCAATGCCATGGTTCCGGTGCCTCAGGCAGCGACGGTTATCCCAATCTGAATGATGATGATTGGTTATGGGGCGGCACGATGGAGGCGATCCATACCACAATTCAATATGGCATTCGCGCCGAACATGACGACAGCCGGGCCAGCGACATGCCCGCCTTTGGCCAGGATGAGATGCTCAACCCGCAACAGGTGGATGCGGTGGCTGACTATGTCATGGCGTTGAGCCGGGATGACGGCGTGGCGGATACCTTGCCCGGCAAATTGGTCTTCGCCGAGAATTGCGTTGATTGCCACGGTGCCAAAGGTCAGGGCGATATAGAATTGGGCGCGCCAAATTTGCGCGACCATATCTGGCTGTATCAGGGTGGTAAGACCATGGCCGTGGATATTGTCACCAACAGCCGCGCGGGCATGATGCCGGCCTGGGTTGATCGTCTGGACCCGGTCACGGTGAAGCAACTGGCCGTTTATGTCCATTCTCTGGGCGGCGGCGAATAGTGAGTTCGGCCGTGGACACGGCATCACCTAAATCCGAACCCGACGACAAGGTCCCCCCTGTCGTCCCAGCTGTCGTCCCAGCCGAAACTATCGAGACTGTTGAGACGGTCGACGTCAAGGCTCTGAATACCAGGGCCCCTGGTGCACTGTACAAGAAGCGGGAAAAAATCTTCCCCCGGCGTGTCTATGGTACCTTTCGCAATGTGAAATGGGCCGCCATGACCGTGGCTCTGATTGTCTATTACTGGACGCCCTGGTTGCGCTGGGATCGTGGGCCCGGCGCGCCAGATCAGGCCGTTCTGATTGATATTCCGGGTCGCCGTTTCTATTTCTTCTTTATCGAAATCTGGCCTCAGGAAATTTACTACATCACCGGTATTTTGGTCATTGCCGCCCTGGCGCTGTTTTTGTTGACGGCGGTCGCGGGCAGGGTCTGGTGCGGTTATGCCTGTCCACAAACAGTCTGGGTTGATCTGTTCCTGGTCATCGAACGGTTTATCGAGGGCGATCGAAATGCCCGCATCCGCCTGGACAAAGCGCCCTGGACGTTGGCCAAATTGGCCAAGCGGGTTAGTAAACATAGCGTATGGCTGGCCGTGGCGGTTCTGACCGGGGGTGCCTGGGTGTTCTATTTTGCCGATGCGCCGACATTGTTTATTGATCTGGTGACTTTCCAGGCCGATGAAATCGCCTATACCACCGTTGCGGTGCTGACTGCCGCCACATACACCTTGGGTGGCTTGGCGCGGGAGCAGGTATGCACCTATATGTGCCCCTGGCCGCGTATCCAATCCGCCATGATCGATGAAGAGTCCCTGATCGTCTCTTACCAAAACCAACGCGGCGAACCGAGAGGTAAAGGCGGCAAGCGTGAGGGTCTGGGTGATTGCATCAGCTGCAATCAGTGCGTTGTCGTCTGTCCCATGGGAATTGATATCCGGGATGGTATGCAGTTGGAATGCATCTCGTGCGCCCTGTGCGTGGATGCCTGTAACGGCGTCATGGCGAAAATCGGCAAGCCTCTGAATTTGATCGGCTACAACACCTTGGCCAGCTACAACCAGGGCGAAGAATTGCAGCGCAAGGATCTGCATCTGCTGCGCCCGCGGACTATTCTGTATGCGGTGCTGATCGCCATCGTCGGCGTTATCATGTTGGTTGCCCTGTTGACCCGCCCAACGTTGGAGCTGAATGTCCAGCGGGATCGCAACCCACTTTTCGTGTTGCTGTCGAACGGTGATATTCGCAATGGCTATACCATCAAGATTCTCAACAAGGTACATCAGACCCGGCAATATCGCTTGGACGTGGAAGGCCTGCCGGCGGTGAAAATCAAGGTAATCGGGCGCGATGACGGTAACGCCAGGTTTACGGTCAAGGCCGATCGCCTGGCCTCGTTTCGGGTGCTGATAGCGACGCCACGGGCAAATCTAAAGGCCGGGACGACGGATGTCCGCTTCCGCCTGACCGATCTGACTGATAAAACAGTTGCCGACAACGATACGGTATTCCGGGGGCCGAAATGATCCGGGCAGGGGACATGATGGGGCAAATGACCGGGCGCAAGGTGCTCGCCATGCTATTGGGCTTTTTCGGCCTGATCCTTGTGGTCAATGGCATCTTTTTATACTTCGCCCTGAACAGCTTCAGTGGTTTGTCGACCGAAAACGCCTATGTGAAAGGATTGAATTTCAATCAAACCATCGCGCAGGGCCGGGCTCAGGAGATGGCTGGCTGGCAGGTGAGCGCCACAGTCACAAACGTAGGGACTTCGCCGGAGATCATATTGATCGTTCGTATCACCGATCCCCAGGGCCGGCCCCTGGACGGTTTGACGTTGTCCGGGCAATTGCGCCGACCGACCCACGCGGGCAAGGACCTTGTGCTGACCTTTCAGGGTCAAGGGCAGGGTGACTACCGCACCACTGTCGCGCCCGGGGCCCTTGGGCAATGGGATCTGCGCCTTGCCGCGCAGATTGATGATGCGGCAGACTACCGTTGGGAAAAGCGCCTATGGCTGAAGTAGCGCCCCATCAATTTGAGGTCGTGGATGCGGCGGCGTTCGTCCGTACGGACGACGCAGGTGTCGCCTCATTGAACCTGGCGGTGGAAAACCTGCATTGTGGCGGCTGTGTGCGCCGTATTGAGAGTGTCCTGGCGGCACAGGAAGCAGTGACCTCCGCCAGGGTCAATCTGACCACCCGCCGTCTGGCCCTGCATTGGCTGGCGGACCAGGCGGAAGCTGGGGATCTGTTGGGGACCATTTCCGAATTAGGTTATCGGGTGGTGCCTTTTGATCCCGATATCCTGGCCAATGAAACAGCCAGTGAAGACCGTGTGTTGCTCCGCGCCATGGCTGTGGCGGGTTTTGCCGCCGCCAATGTCATGTTGCTGTCCGTTGCCATTTGGGCCGGCGAAGGGGAGATGGGCCCGGCAACGCGCGATCTGCTGCATTGGATATCCGCATTGGTGGCGCTGCCGGCGGTGGCCTATGCGGGCCGGCCCTTCTTCCGTTCCGCCTGGGTGGCGGTGAAGCAGGGCGTGATGAACATGGATCTGCCCATATCCGTGGCGGTGTTGATGGCGGCGGGGACGTCGTTGTATGAAACCATCAATCATGGCCAGCATGCCTTTTTTGACGCCTCTGTCGGCTTGTTGTTCTTTTTGTTGATCGGTCGCTACCTGGATCGCCGGGCACGCAGCAAGGCGCGGTCCGCGACAGAGCAATTGTTGTTGCTGGGTGCCGTCGCGGCCCATGTGGTTGGTCCGGATGGACAGGCCCGTGCCCTGCCGATTGGCACCGTTACCCCTGGTATGGTGGTCCGCGTGAGCCCCGGCGACCGGGTGCCCGTGGACGGCACGATTAGTTTGGGGGGTGGAGAGGTTGATGCATCTTTGATCAATGGGGAAAGTGAGCCCTGCGCCATCAAGGTCGGTGATTGGGTCCATGCAGGTACCATGAACCTATCCAGCCCCCTGGAAGTTACGGTGGCCGCAGCCGGTGATGATACCCTGTTGGCGGAAATCGTGCGCCTGACGGAGGTGGCGGAACAAACCAAGGCGGCTTATGTACGCCTGGCTGATCGCGCCGCACGGATTTACGCCCCGGCTGTACACTTGCTGGCGCTGTCGGGTTTTCTGGGTTGGTGGTTGCTGGGGGGGCTTGCCTGGCAGCCATCCTTATTGATCGCCGTGGCCGTGTTGATCATCACCTGCCCTTGTGCCCTGGGATTGGCCGTGCCGGTGGTTCAGGTGGTCGCCTCAGGTTTGGCCATGCGGCGGGGCATCCTGGTCAAGACGGGCGATGGGTTTGAGCGTTTGGCCCAGGTCGATACCCTGGTATTCGACAAGACCGGTACGCTGACCCATGGCCGGCCGGAGTTGGTCAATGGAAATGAAATTGCCTCGACGGACCTGGCCCAGGCAGCCAGCCTGGCGGCGGGCAGCCGGCATCCCCTTTGCCAGGCCCTGGTCCGCGCGGCGGGTCCCGTATCGGCGCAATTGGCGGTGCAGGAAATTCCCGGCATGGGGCTTGAATGCAACGGACTGCGTTTGGGTAACCGGGCCTGGTGCGCGGTTGAAGGTGCTGATGTCGAAGACGGCAACAGTGAATTATGGTTTGCCCGACCGGGCCACACGCCCATTCGTTTCGCCCTGCGTGATCGGCTAAAGGCGGACGCCGTTGCGGTGATCGGCAAGCTGCAAAAGGCCGGCTGGCAGGTCGAAATTGTCTCCGGTGATCGGGCAGCGGTGGTTGGTCCCATTGCCCAGGCGTTGAATGTCGCGACTTGGCGGGCCGATTGCCGCCCGGATGACAAGGTCGCCCATCTTCAGGAACGCTCAGCGGCGGGTCGCAAAGTGGCGATGATCGGCGATGGCATGAACGATGCACCGGCCCTGGCCGCGGCACATGCCTCCCTATCCCCGGCGCGGGCCGCCGACGTGGCCCAGGCGGCAGCCGACTTCGTTTTTCAAGGTGAAGGCCTGGCCCCCGTGATGGCCGCATTGGAGCTGTCGCGGCAGGCCCGACGACTAATTTTGCAGAATTTTAGCCTTGCCCTGGCCTATAATCTTCTCGCCGTGCCCCTGGCCCTCGCCGGATTTGTGACGCCCCTGGTGGCAGCCATCGCCATGTCCTCGTCATCCTTGCTGGTGACCCTGAATGCTTTGCGCCTGCACCTCCGACAGCAACACGGGGGTGGCGTGCTATGACCGGACTATTGATCCTGATCCCCGTGGCGCTATTTCTGGGGCTGTTGGGTTTGGCCGCGTTTTTATGGGCCCTACGCACCGGCCAATTCGATGATCTTGATGGCGCGGCCGAACGAATTCTATATGACGATGACAGCAAACCATGATTGAAATTCGTGAAGACGATCTGTCTGGGCCGGAAATTGCCGCACTGTTGCAGGCGCATCTTTCCTTTACGGGTGGTAATTCACCCGCCGAAAGCATGCACGCCCTTGATCTCGCGGCCTTGCGGCTGCCGGAAATTATGTTCTGGACTGCATGGGAGGGTGCGGACCTATTGGGCTGCGGGGCCCTCAAGGAACTGAACCTGGAACATGGTGAGATCAAATCCATGCATACGGCGGCGGCGCATCGCGGCAAAAAAATTGGCGCGCGCATTTTAGATCATATCCTGGCAGTGGCGCGGCAACGGGGCTATCAACGTATCAGCCTGGAGACAGGCTCCATGGAGGCCTTTGCCCCGGCCCGTGCCCTGTATGCCCGTCACGGCTTCACCCCCTGTGGGCCCTTCGCAGATTATGTGGAAGATCCTTACAGTGTATTTATGGCCTTGGACCTGGCGGCCTAAAGTCCTTCGGCTTTCAATTTCTCGACGTCTTGTTCCACCACCGTGCCTTTGAAAAAATCCGGGTTCATGCCTGCATGCATGCCGACCACATTGGCATAGGTGAAGTCGCGAAAATCGGCCTCTGTGACGAAACCATCGTCCAGCATCTCATAGGCCTCTACCATCACCTTGGTCATATCGGGCACATCCCAATGGCCGATGTCCGAGCCCAGAATGGCGTTCAGTTTCGCGCCGTAATGGTTCAGCTTGGTATCGAAGGCGACGGCGGTCATACGGTCGTCCGCTTCTGATCCGAAATAGAAGTTTTTTTCAAAGATGCGCTGAATATCCTTGCCGCCCTGAATGCCGGTCCCGGCGAAATCGTCAAGTTCTTCCGGGGCGCAGAACAATTGTGAATTGGCGGGCTGGTGTGGGTCTTCGCGAACCCGTGCAGCGGTCAACCTATCGTCGCCATATTTCTCGAACATCTCGATAATCAGGTCCACGTCCAGCTTGGCCGGGTCCAGATCGCGGGAAAGGGCATCCAGATTACGTTTTTCCCAATATTCGAACAGGCTGTTGTAAAGCTGCGCGCCCCAGCCGGCACCGCCCTCCAGGAAGCAGAACTTCAGGTCGGGGAAGCGTTCCGGTACGCCGCCGAAAAACAACGCCCGGCAGAAATATTCGCTGCCATGGCCAAAGGAATTAAGGGAGTTAAAGCAATAATTTTTTGACGAATTATGGGTCGTGCCGGGCCCGCGAAAGGCATTGTGGCAGCTGGGTGCTACGCCAAGTTCGACGCATTTCGCCCAGACCGGATCATAGGCATCGCCCTGATCCAGGGCCGGGGTGTGCATGACCATGGCCAGATGGGACAGATGGGGGGCCTCTTTGGCAATCTGTTCGGGGGGACTGTACAGCATGGTGTTCATGACAATGGCCTTTAGACCCAATTCATTGACGGCGAATTCCAACTCCGCCACCGCTTCATCGGGCTTGGTCATGGGGATCAGGGCGGCGGGGGTCAGACGGTCGGAGACCTCCCTGAACATATCCGCGTACAACATGTTCATGGCGCGATAGACCACCGGGCGCAATTCGTCGTCGTCTATGCGCATGACGCTTAGGGCCAGGGTGCCGTATACGACGCCGAAATCGATGCCGGCATCATCCAGGCGGGCGCGGTAAAGTTTCGGCAGCATGGCGGTGGCGCGATCAATGGATCCGGGGCCGGAGTTCCCGACCCAGACAGCACGGCGGCTCGAACCTGATGGATCGGCCCGTAGAATTTTCTCATACCGCCCCGCGATGTCGGGCCCGCCGACCTGGCGAACGAAGTCCAGTACGGCAAAGGTGGACTCTATCATGTGACCATCTGCATCGACCACCGGATGGTTCAGTTTGGCCCGAATGTCGGCACCCGTCAGATGACGATCTGCATGGCTTGTCATTGTTCCCTCCCAAATTCAACGGGGCCCAGGTTAGATCATGGGGAAAAAGCCGTCTATAATGGGTCCAGGTAAACTTTGGGAGTTGTCATGGACTGGCAGGAAGAAAAAGACGAGTTGGTAAAGCGTAATGCCCTGGCCCAGAACCTGGGTGGTGCGGACAAAATTGAACGTCAGCATAAGGGCGGTCGTCTGACGGTTCGTGAGCGGATTGACCAGATCCTTGATCCCGACAGCTTTCAGGAAATCGGCGCTCTGGCAGGCGCCTTCGGCTATGATGAGAGCGGTAATATTGTTGAGCATTCGCCGACAAACTGCGTCATGGGACGGGGCCGGATTAATGGCCAGCCGATTGTCATATCCGGCGATGATTTCACCGTGCGCGGCGGCTCGGCTGATGCCACGATCTGGGAAAAGGCCAAGTATCCCGAAACCATGGCCAACGAATTGCGCCTGCCCATTGTGCGCCTGATCGAGGGTTCGGGTGGCGGTGGCTCCGTCAAAACCATCGAAACCAAGGGCCGGGCCAATTTACCCGGCGGCCTTGGCAATACCTCGGGCTTTGACATTCTGGCCGAGAATATGGCCACCGTGCCTGTTGTGGGCCTGGGCCTGGGTTCGGTTGCGGGCCTGGGGGCGGCACGCCTTGCGGCCAGCCATTATTCCGTACTGGTGAAGGATATCGGTGCCATGTTCGTGGCCGGCCCGCCGGTGGTGAAACATATTGGCGAGGATCTGGACAAGCAGGAACTGGGTGGCCATGCCATTCAAACTGCGGCAGGCGGGGTTGATCACGCAGCAGACAGCGAGGAAGACGCCTTTGAATGCGCCCGGCAATTCCTGTCCTACATGCCGCCATCGATCTATGACCTGCCGCCCCGTGGCGAGCAGCTGGATGATAGCAGCCGTCAGGATGAAATGCTCGACAGCATCATCCCGAAGAATACGCGCAAGGTCTACCGTATGCGCAAGATCATCAATTCGCTGGTGGACCAGAACAGCTTCTTTGAAATGGGCAAGATGTTTGGCCGGTCCATCATCACAGGCTTGGCCCGTTTGGACGGCTGGCCCGTGGCCATCATCGCGTCTGACCCGCATTTCTATGGCGGGGCCTGGACCTCGGATGCCTGCGATAAGATCATCCGCTTTGTCGATATGGCCGAAACATTTCATCTGCCCGTGGTCTATCTGGCAGACTGCCCCGGCTTTCTGGTCGGGGGCGAGGCGGAACGTACCGGCGTCATCCGCCATGGGGTGCGCGCCATGACGTCGATCAACCAATCCACCGTGCCATGGTGTTCCATTATTATCCGCAATTCTTTCGGCGTGGCGGGTGGTGCCCATCGCCCGGTGGGCCGCTATTCCGTGCGCTATGCCTGGTACACGGGGCGCTGGGGCTCGCTACCCCTGGAAGGCGGGATTGAGGCCGCCTATCGCGCCGATCTGGATGCCGCAGACGACCCGGTGGCCAAATTGAAAGAGATAGAGGAGCGTCTGAACCGCCTGCGTTCGCCCTATCGGACAGCGGAAGTGTTCTGGATTGAGGATATTATTGAGCCCCATAAAACCCGGCCTTTGTTGTGCGACTTTGCCAATCTGGCGGCACCCCTTCGCACCCCTGGGCCAGTAAGCTTCGGCATGCGGCCCTAGTTAGCCGTACCGTTGAGGGCCCAATCGTAGGCGGTATCGTCGAAACCGCTATGGCTGCTAAGGCGTCGGGATAAGGCAGGGTCTGCGTAGCGCTTCAGGTGCGCCAATACGCCGGCCTCGTCGCCGCCAAAATCGGCGATGAACCATTCGTAGATGGTGGATACGGTAAGTTTTCCGTCTGCAAAACGGACACCCCGGGGGTGGTTGATATAGGCCTGTGCCGCAGCGTCCAACCGGGCCTCCATATCCTGGGCCCTATAGGCGGTGAGGCCAAGATTGGGGCAGCCAAGGGACGCGCAGTTGAGGGCATAATGGGTGCGTGGATCACCCCACAACGGGCGCAGGATGCGGTGTTCCATATCGTTCAAACTGACGGCTTCACCTTCGATCTGCAGTAGTTTTTTGTCCCAGGGGCCAAAGCTGAAGAAGCCTGGTGAGATGTTGATCTCCATGATCGTGTCGACGGGGAAATGATCAAGCACGACCTTGATCGTCAGGGCATTGTACAGATTGATCCAATAGGCCCGCTGTTGCGCCCGGTTGTAGGTGGAGATCGGCAGCGCAGCCAGGCGCGCCACATCCTGATCCAATGCCGCCCGGTCGGCCTTTGTCACCGCGACATAGCGGAATAGATTGATACCGGTGCTTGAAGGTCTGAGGTATTTGGCCAGCAGCGTGTCCCAGGCGGTAAAATCGATCTCCGCCGGGTTATTCTGATCGGCTGTTTTCCAGCGGGGCCAGGGATCGGCAGCAGGTGCAGCCTGTGCCTCGAAAGAGCGAAAACCCGATGGTGCTGCCAGCCAGAACATCATCGCCACGGCCAGCAGCAGAACCAACCGGAAACGGTCGCCACGCATTTTCATGACCTAAGCTCCTTCCGTCGCGGTGACTATTGCCTTTGCGCTTTTCTTTTTTGCCCTGGCTTCACGATGGGCGATGTAGCTGGCGGAGACAACGATGATGCCACCTCCAACCCAGGTCCACAAATCCGGTTCCTCGCCGAATATATAGAACCCCAATATCGTCGCCCAAACCAGTTGCAAAAAAGTTATAGGCTGCAGGGCGGTGACTTCGGCCAGACGAAAAGCCTGGGTCATGGTCAGATGCCCGAGTGTGGCGAGGCCCGCGACCGCAATCAGCCAGATGGTTTCCTCCATCGTCGGTGTCCGCCAGACATAGAGGGCGGGCGGCAGCAGGGCCAAAGTTACGAAGATGCCTGTGGAGAGCACAATGGTTCCATTCGCCTCCGTCTCGGTCAGTTTCTTGGCCATCAATAACGAGGCGGCGAACAATGGCGCGGCAACCAGCTGGGCAATAGCGCCCAATTCGATCACCTGTAAACCGGGGCGGATAATCACCAGGGCGCCTGCGAAGCCAAAGATCACCGCACCAATGCGCCGCATATACAGCTTTTCGCCCAGGAAAATTGCGGCCCCTATGGTGGCAAAGATGGGTGCGGTAAAGCCCAGCGCGGTCACTTCCGCCACGGGGATATGGGCCATGGCGTAGAACCATAATCCCACACCCACGGCATGCAACAAGCCGCGAGCGGCATGCAGACCATAGCGTCGGTTGCGCCCGCGAAAACTTTTCACCTCGCGCAGAATAATGGGCATCAGGAAAATCAACGCAATGGCATAGCGCAGAAAGGCCAGTTGCACCGGATGCATTGTGCTGCCGACATGGCGCACCACACCGGTGACACCGACAAAGATCAGGCCGGTCAGGAACATCCAGGCAATACCCTTGGCATTACCGCTGGAGGCAGCGAAAATCGCGTGCAACTTAGTCATTTAAACCTGGGGCCCCAATACGTTCATGTCCCGTAGTGCCACAATACGGACTGCTTTACCTGCGCTAACGCCGCAATACAGCCATGCGCCGGAGATTGGCATGCGCCGATATTTACCTAATGATATAAAGGTGTATCATTCAGGGCGCTAACAAGTGCTAAACGTAACTGTCGGATCGTTACGAAATAAGACAAACAGGGAAAAATTATGAAACAGATGGAATTTAATCGCCGTGTGCTGCTGCAAAGCGCCACTGCAATGGCTGCAATTGGTGCGGCGGGTGGACTGAACATGGGTTCGGCGCAGGCCGCTGGTCCGTTGAAGCTTTGGACGATTGGTATTGCCAAAGTAGGTGCTAAGGATTGGAGCGCCATGGCAGGCCAGGCAGGCATAGAAATTGCCTATAATGCCAAAAGCGCGCGGGCTGATGAAGCTATTCAGAAAATGGTCGTTGGCGATGGCTCCAAATTATATGACGCCATGTCGGACAACGGCGGCGGAATGGAAGATGCTCTTGCCTCCCAAGGCGCGGTGGTGGAGCTGGATACATCGAAAATTCCGAACTGGAAGAATATCCTGCCCATCTATAACCCGGGCGGCGCGGCGGCTGAGACCATCCGCCACAAGGGCAAGGTTGTGGCCGTGCCCTACATCTCGAACGCCGACAGCTTGGCCTATAATTATGACAAGATCGGTGCCGATATAGATTCCTGGGAAGCCATGTTCGATGCCCAATTCAAAGGCCGGGCCGCCATGCAGAACGATTTTGGGCCGACCCTGACCAACACTGCGATTTACCTCAAGGAAAGCGGTAAACAGGATATCGATAATCCCTCAAACATGAACCCGTCGGAAGTTAAGGGCGTATGCCAGTTCCTCATTGCGCAAAAGAAGAAGGGTCAGTTCCGCACATTCTGGGATGGTTTTGGCAATGGCCTCAATCTGCTGGCCTCGGAAGAAGTATTGGTGTCCTCGTGTTGGGAGCCGATCCAGATCGTCGCGGCTAAGAAATCCAAGATGGATATCCGCTACGGCACCATGAAGGAAGGTCATCAGACCTGGAACAATGCCTTTATGTTGACCAAGGGCGGTCAGGCACGGGGTCAATCGGATGCGTTCTATAAGTTGATGAACGTCTATCTTTCCACATGGTTCGGGGCCCGTACCCTGGCGACCTTTGGCTTTGGCCCGCAAATGCAGGGCGTGAATGAATATGTGGAGGCCAATCCCAAGGATTTTGATGCCAAGACCAAAGCGCTTTTAGCGGCCCGTTTGGCGGGCAAGGCAGATCGTTACGCGGTGAAGGGTAATTCCTGGCAGAACGTATTCCCAACCCATATTCGGGACTATCAGGATTGGTGGGCGCGGGTACAGGCGGCCTAGGCCCGACGAACCGCTACGGTACTTAGATGACTGAAGTTAGTCCGCGATTGGGCGGGATGGGAGGCAGCGATATCACTGCGCCCATCCCGGCTGCGCGCCTGCGTCTACAGCGCCGCCTTAGCCGGGCGCTGTTTTTACTGCCGATCATCTTCATGCTGGTGTTTTTCGCCTTGCCCCTGGCTCTGACGGTGGTGTGGAGCGTGTTTGAGCGCACCATGTTCTGGATGAAGCCTGGGTTTACCTTGTTTGCTTACGAGAATTTCTTTTTCTCCGCCCGATTGGAAAATTTTCTCTCCTCAATGATGCATTCGTCCGTTTCCGTGGTGGTGTCCTTCGTCCTTGGTTTTCCTATTGCGGTTTTCGTGCGGCGGCGCATACCCCAAGTGGCCCAGCATCGGGTCATCCTACTGTTCATTCTGCCCTTCATGGTGTCAGAGATCATTCGCATCTTTGCCCTGCGCCCGGTGTTGCAGCGTACGGGCCTGGTCAATACGGTTCTATTGGAACTTGGCGTGATATCCGAACCTATCACCGCGATCCTCTACACCCCTATGGGGGTGATCATTGGCGAGGTGATGTCGTTCCTGCCCTTTATCGTTTTTGCCGGGTTTTTGGCCATGGAGGCGGTGCCGAAATATATCTTCGAAATTTGCGATGACCTGGGCGCGCCACGCCATCGGGTTTTCCTCGATGTCATCCTGCCCCTGGCGGCACCAGGCATATTCGCGGGCGGCGTGTTCATTTTCGTCAATGGCCTGGGCGTGGCACTGTTGCCTAATATCCTTGGGGGCCCGGGTGCCGTGAATGCGGGATTGATCGCAACCCAAGCCATTTCGGCGCTGGATTTTCCCCTGGCCATGGCGGTAAGCGCGATCATGATGGCGACCTTGTTAGGTCTGTTGTATCTGGGGCACCGTCTGTTTGACCTGACCCGCATTTTGTCACCCATAAACTAAGGGGCAACGGAGTATTATGGGCGACGACTATACAAGGCTTTGGACCTACCGCCTGAAATGGCTGTACACCTTGTTGGTGGTGTTCACCCTTATGCTGCCGGTTTTCTATGTGATTTATATTTCCTTCAACCAAAATGGCTTTGGCGCGCGGGACTACGTCTTCACCCTGGAATGGTACGGCGATATTTTTTCTGATCTGTTGTTGATGAATGCCTTGGGCAATACCATGTTGCTGGCCGCGATCACCATGTTGGCGGCAGTGCCCTTGGGCTTGATCGCCGCCAGTTTCTATAAGGCCACGGAGGCTAAGTTGCTGACGGTGACGTTGTTGCTATCGCCTTTGTTCGTGCCGGCGGACATATTGGGTTCCGCCCTGTTGGTATTTTTCAAGAACCTGAACATTGCCTGTGCCACGGTGGGGGAGTGGCTGGGCATCAGTTGGTTCGATACCTGGTTTGAACTGGGCTATTTCTCGGCCCTGGTCGGTTTGATCATCTATACCATTCCCTACATTTTCGTGGTCATCCTGATCACCATGGGCCGCTATAAGGAACAACAGTCCGAGGCCGCGCGCAGTTGTGGTGCCACGGCCTGGCAAGCCTTCTATCAGGTGGAGTTTCCACAAATTCGCGCCGGCGTTTTTTCCGCCTGCGCCTTCACGCTGATCCTAACGTTCAACGAATACACCCGGACATCGTTGCTGAAAGGCGGCTATGACACCATTACCTCGGTGCTGATTTCGCAAATGTTGAACGAAGGTATGTCCGAACAATCCTATGCCATGAGCAGCCTGATCAGTTTCATCGCCATCGCCGTGATCGGCAGCATCATCCTTTATACCCTTGTGCATACCGACCGCCTGGACCGTGAGGCCCGGGCCAAGGCGCAACCCCTGATGTCGACGTAGTATGGAGTGATATGAACCAGCCAAACGAAATTGCTGTCCAGGTCAGTGGATTGTCCAAGAACTACGGCGCGGTGCAGGCTTTGCGCGGGGTGGATCTGTCGATTGGGGCGGGGGAATATTTTGTCCTGCTTGGGCCTTCGGGCGGCGGCAAGACGACATTGCTACGGCTGCTGGGTGGCTTTATCCGGCCCAGTGCGGGCCAGATCCTTTTGCATGGAAGGGACGTCTCGGAACAGCCACCGAACCGTCGGCCCACATCGATGGTGTTTCAAAGTTTCGCCCTGTTTCCCCATATGACCGTGGCCCAGAACGTCGGCTATGGCTTGCGTCTGCGCCGTTTGCCCAAGGCTGAAATTGCCAGCCGGGTCGATGCCATGCTTGAACTGGTCGGCCTCTCGGCGCTGGCGGGTCGTATGCCCCATGCCCTTTCAGGCGGCCAGCAACAACGGGTACAACTGGGCCGGTCGTTGGTGTTGGAGGCTGATATTCTGCTGCTTGATGAACCCTTGGCCGCCCTGGATGCCAAGCTGCGCAAGGACATGTGCCTGGAGTTGAAACATCTACAGGAACAGGTCGGCATTACCTTCGTCCATGTCACCCATAACCAGGAAGAGGCCATGACTGTGGCCGACAATATGGCAATCATTGCCAATGGTGAACTTGTGGAGACCGGTACCGCGCAAGATTTATATGAAAACCCCCGGCGGCGTTTCACGGCTGATTTCATCGGCGAGAATAATATTTTTGACGGCCGCGTGTCCGGGTTGACCAGCGGCGGGGTGGATGTCGATCTGGGTTTTGCGATATTGACGGTTGATGCCCATGGACAGACGCCACGGGTTGGTGACAATGTTTCCGTCTCCGTCCGCTCTGAACTGGTGCGGGTATTGGGCCGGGGTGAGGCACCCGATGCCCTGTTGCAGAGCGTACCGGCAACCTATGGAGAGGCGGTCTATCTGGGCCTGGCGACATCCCATGTGGCCAGCCTGGCAAACGGTGATGCGATTGTCGCGCGTCATATCTCGCGTGGTGACGCCTCTGATGTGTTTGAGGCTGAGGCTCAGGTCACGTACGCTTGGCCGCGGGCCAGGATGCGCTTGCATCTGTCTTGAATTTGATCATTTAAACAAGGTTTATAGAGAGGAAATATCCATGTCAGACAGCGAAAACTACAAAAAAGGCCGGGAAATCCGGGCCGAACTTATGGGTCCGGCAATGGTCAAGGATATGGCCGCGAACACCTACAATAACCCAACCATGGAAAAATTCGGCCAGTACACGTCCGAAGCCATCTTCGGCATGCTGTGGTCCCGTCCTGGCATCGATCTGAAACTGCGAACATTAATCTGCGTAATTTCAGATACCTGCGGGGCCCGTTGGCCCGAGTTGGATATTCATTTGCGCATGGCCCTGCGCCAAGGCTGGACAGAGGATGAATTGGGTGAAGTTCTGTTGCATCTGGGCGGCTATATCGGCGTGCCGGCGATCCGGGAGGCCATGGTCATCGCCAATGAAGTCTTCACCGCTGTGGCGAAAGAAGGTGCCGGTGATTGACCGATTGACCTGAACGAGGCGATGGTTAATTTGCGGGGTATGTTAAATCCGCTAGTGGTGCGAGCGAAACAGAAGAGTCCTTCTGTTTCGTGTCTCGCGCACCACGATTCTTAAGAGTCTAGTGGTCCGATCCTAGCGGATGGGTACCATCCGTTAGGATCGGACCACTAGGTGCGTAACAGGAGTTTTTCCATGGTGGAGCAATATGGACAGTCCGAAAATATGGATGACGCTCCACCGTTGGAAGTTTACGAGGAAATCGGCAAGGCGCGGGTAACCGGCGTCGTTTACTGGTTGACGCTGTTTCTGGGTGGCTTTGGTATCATTGTGGCGATCAATCAGACTTTTAGTCTGAACGCCTTTAACTTTGTCCTCATCGACAATCAATATTTTTACCTTCTGATTGCGATCTTCCTGTCTCTCGCGTTTTTGATCTTTCCCGCGCGCAAAAAAGACGCCTCGCATGTGCCCCTCTATGATTGGGCTTTGTTCGCCGTAACCATGGCAACGTCCCTGTTCCTGTCCTATCACGGCGGCGACATGATCGACAAAGGTTGGGACCTTGTCGCCCCGCCCGGACCGACGACGGCGGCGGCTATCATGTGCTTTCTGGCCATGGAGGGCGTGCGCCGGGCCGGCGGCACCATATTGTTCGGCGTTTGTATGGTGTTTTTCACCTTTCCCCTGTGGACGGACTTCGCGCCGGGCTTTTTATGGGGTGCGGGGAAAACGCCCGTAGAGCTGGTGCGTGCTTATGCCATGGGGTTTGAGAGTATCGTCGGCATGCCCATGCGGGTGGCGGGAAATATCCTTATTGGTTTTTTGGTTTTTGGTGCTGCATTGGTGGTCACGGGAGGCGGCGAATTTTTCATGAATTTTGCCGCTGCCTTGTTGGGCAGGACCAGGGGCGGCCCGGCCAAGGTCGCCATTCTTTCCAGTGGATTTTTCGGCTCTCTCAGCGGCAGCGTCATATCCAACGTCGTGACCACGGGGCAATTGACCATTCCGACCATGAAACGCGCGGGCTACACCCCGGCCTATGCGGCCTCGGTCGAGGCGTGCGCGTCCACGGGCGGGACCTTGATGCCGCCGGTGATGGGGGCAGTTGCCTTTCTGATGGCGGAATTCCTGAATATTCCTTACCGGGACATCGTCATTGCGGCTGCCGTGCCGTCGTTTCTGTTTTATCTCGCCCTGCTGCTGCAAGTCGATTGCTATGCCGCCGTCAAGGGCCTGAAAGGACAACCCGCCTCGGAAATCCCCAGCCTGTGGGGCACCTTAAAGGATGGTTGGTTTTATCTGTTTAGCCTGCTGTTGCTTGTCTATCTGCTGGTCTGGGCAAGAATGGAACTCTATGCCCCCTACTATGCGACGGCGGTGTTGCTGGCGTCTGCCGCGATTTTCAGGAAAAAGGAACGACGGTTCAATTTCACCAAATTCCGCGAGTTGATCATCGAATCCGCATCGATCATTGCCAGCATTATCGCCATTCTGGCGGGCATTGGCGTTATTGTCGGGTCTTTGGCCTTCACAGGCGTGGGCGGGGCCTTCTCCCGTGAATTGCTCGGCTATGCGGACGGTAACCTGCCCCTTCTGCTTGCCATGGGGGCGTTGACCTCCTTCCTCCTCGGCATGGGGGTCACGGTCAGTGCCTGTTATATCTTCCTCGCCATCGTCATGGGGCCTGCCCTGATCGAATTCGGCCTGGACCCTATCGCCTCTCATCTGTTCATCCTCTATTGGGGCATGATGTCTTACATTACACCGCCCGTCGCCTTGGCGGCTGTCGCAGCGGCGGTGATCGCCAAATCCGGCGCTATGGAGACGGCATTCCTGGCCATGCGCCTGGGTTCGATCAAGTTCATATTGCCGTTCATTATTGTACTGACCCCATCGTTGATTATGCGGGGGGAGCCCGGTGCGATCGTTATCTCTATTGCGGCCTGCGTTGCCGCCGTACTTCTTATGTCGGCTGGCTTCGAGGGCTATTTGTATGGTGTTGGGAAATTGCAATGGCCCACAAGGATCGCCTTGCTGGTCGCGGCAGCCGGGTTCATCTATACGGACATATATAGCTATATGGCGGCTGCCGTCCTGGTCGTGGTGACCTATTGCGCGCATCTGTTTTTGTTCCGCACACGAGAGGCACCGGGTTAGCGGTTAACAATGTCGGCGCGGGGTTATTTGCCCCGGCTCGCCAGGAAGGCCTCAATCACGGCCTGGGCCTCGCCCTTGGCATAGGATTCCTGTTGCCCCAGGACGCCGGCGCGGAAAGCCTCATCAAAGCCGGACAGGGCAATCTCGCGAAAGCGGGCCTTGGTCCGGGCCCATGCGACGGCAGGTTTGGCGGCCAGGGTTTCCGCGACTTCGCAGGCTTTGGCGACAACCTGATCCGCCTCAACCATATAGTTGATGAGCCCTAGGTCGTGGGCCTCGCCGGCCTCCATCAGGCGACCGGTCATGGACAATTCCTGGTTCTTGGACCAACCTAAATGCAGGGACATCCAATATGAACCCATGATGGATGGTATGGCCGCATTGATCTCCGGCTGGCCCATGCGGGCACCAGGATGACAGACGCGCAGGTCCGATACCAAGGCCATTTGAAAGCCGCCGCCTGCGGCGATGCCGTTGATAGCGGCAATGACCGGTTTGTTGGTCATGAGGATCTGTCGATAGATATTGCAGGCGCCACCGAACCATTGTTCGATATCGGCGACCTGCATGTGGCGGGCTTCCTGCAGATCGACCCCGGCGCAAAAGGCCCGATCCCCCGCGCCCGTCAGGACAATGCCCGTAACGCTGTCATCGTTGTCCAATTCGATCAACGAAGCGGCAACGCCCTTGGCCAAGGCGACGGAAATAGCATTCAGATTTTCAGGCCGGTTGAACCGCAGAATAGCGATCTCACCTTTACGTTCGACTTCAACGACATTGCTCATGGTTTGCACTGAACTCCCACCACTTAGTTGTCAGCTATTTTCCGTCCGAACGAACCAGGACATAGCTGCCCGGTGCATCTTCTAAGACCGGGGCGCTATCGCTGCCCGGCTGCCGCGCCTCGACCATTTCGCTCGATTGATTGGCAACCCATTCTCCCCATTGGGTCCACCAGGACCCCTCGTGCTGGGTTGCACCTTCAAACCATTCATCCGCCGTCGCGGGGTTCTCGCCATTGCTCCAATAGCCGTATTTGTTTGCTGATGGTGGATTGACGATGCCCGCGATGTGGCCTGAACCGGCTAGGGTAAATGTCGTTTCCCCGCTATACAGTTGTGTGGCCACATAGGTGCCTTTCCAAGGGGCGATATGATCTTCCTTGGTGGAGATAATGTGCACCGGAATATTGACCGCGCGAAGGTCTATTGCGCAGCCGCCTAACTCGATGCCGCCCGGCTGGGACAGCAAATTCTGCTGATACATTTTGCGCAGATAAAAGCTGTGCATCTTGGCCGGCATGCGGGTGGAATCTGAATTCCAATACAGCAGATCAAAGGGGAAAGGGTCCTTGCCCATCAGATAGTTGTTGATGACAAAGGACCAGATCAAATCGTTCGAGCGCAACATATTGAACGTGGTCGCCATGGTGGAGCCATCCAGGATGCCGCCCTGATCCTCCATCTTCTGTTCCAACTGATCCAGCTGTTCATCATCTATGAAGACGGATAGCTCGCCCGCGACAGTGAAATCCACCAATGTAGTGAAAAAGGTCGCCGATTTTACGCGTGTATCGTCGTTGGCCGCCATATGGGCCAGGGTTGCGCCCGTTAAGGTGCCGCCCAGGCAATAGCCGATGATATTGACGTCATCCTCACCACAAGCGGCTTTGACGCCATCCAAAGCGGCGTAAATGCCTTCAAACATATAATCTTCAAAGGTTTTCTCGGCCAGGCGTTGATCGGGATTGACCCAGGATATGACGAAGACGGTCAGGCCTTGTTCCACGGCCCATTTGATGAAAGAATTCTGCGGCTTTAGATCCAGGATATAAAATTTATTAATCCAGGGCGGCACGATCAACAAGGGCCGCTTATTCACTTGTTTCGTGGTTGGTTCATATTGGATCAATTGTATCAGATCGCTCTGCCAAACAACTTTGCCCGGGCTGACGGCGATATTCTCACCCACCGTGAAAGCTTCGTCATCGGTCATTCTGATCGCCAGCTTGCCTTTGCCGCGCTCCAGATCATCAAGCATGTTGCTTAAGCCCCGGACCAGGTTTTCGCCCTTGCTTTCAATGGTTTCGCGAAGGACCTCTGGATTGGTGGCGACAAAGTTCGTCGGCGCCATGGCATCGGTGAATTGCTGGGTATAGAAATCCACCTTGCGGGCCGTTGCATCATCCAGGCCGTCGACGTCATGTACGGTGTTTTGCACCCAGCGGGAGGTCAGTAGATAGGATTGCTTGATAAAATCGAATATCTGATTGCTTTCCCATTCCTCACCGCGAAAGCGTTTGTCTCCCTTTTCGGGCGCAGCGACTGGGGTTGACCCCCCCTGCGCGCCCCCCTTCGCCCCTTGCCCCAACATGCCTTGGGCAGCGTTCTGCCATAGGTTCATATAATCCTTCCACAGGGCCATCTGCGCCTCAGCCAACTTTGCCGGGTCGGCCATCATTTGGGACGTAAGTTCCATAAACGCGGCACCGATTTTAAAGGGATCGGTGTCGACCTGACCGCCGTCTTTAGCTTGCTGGGCTAGGAAGTCGTTAACCAGGTTCTGGCATTGTTCAGCCACCTTGATCATGTTCTCGGAGAATTCCGCGACTTGATCTTCTGGCGATGGGGGCGATGTAGAGGCATCGTTTCCGCTATCTTGCGTCATGAGGATACTCGTTCCTTAGTTTGACGTAGGCTTGCTTCGCCATACAATGCATTAGTGATTCGTTTAATACTTCCGTTGTTATTGGCATAGATAGCCGAAATCTATATCAATGGCCATTGTTGTGCTAATCAGGGCGATAATTTATTTGGCTGTCGCCAAGTAAATTGCCAACTATTTAGGGAGCGTATGCGGGATGAAGCAACAGAACGCAGCAGAATATGAAGGCAAGTTGACACAGAGACGCCGCATCAAATTGCGTCTTGGTGCCCCGATGCTGACATTGACAATGGCCCTAGCCCTGGCAGGTTGCTCGCAAGTCCCTGACTGGGCCAATCCGGTTGAGTGGGTTGATGGCGCGGCAGATGGCATGGGCAGCATGTTTGACGGCATATTCAGTGACGATGTGGGCACATTGCCCCCGGCACCAAAGCCCGTCAAAACAGCGAAGGAAGTCCCCGGCGCGGACAAACCGTTCCCAAAACTCGGTGACACACCGAAAGCACCGGCGACGCTCAATTCAGCGACCGAACGGACCAAAATCGCCAATAACCTGGTCGCGGACCGTGATAATGCCCGTTATACGGACCAGGATCTACGGGCTGGCGATCTACGCCTCGCCGCCGCACCGCCGCCGCCGAAACCCATGGTCGTCTCGAAAACAAAACCGGCCTCCATGGTCAAGCAGCCCTCGACATCGGCGGACACAGGCAAGTTGACGGCCATCCCAACAATTAAGGGCACGGCTGAAAAGCCCGCATCGCCGTCTTTACCTACGTCGCCGAAACGCATGGCCCAAGTCGCCGACGGCAGCAGTGGCTTGACCAAGGTGCCTTCCATCGTGCAACGCCGGGGCGGTCTACCGCCCCCCCCGACGCCAGTTACGGCGAATTCGCGGGGGCCCATTCCGAAAATTGTGCAAAGGGCTGGGGATAGCGGCGCGCTACAAAATTTACCGGTTACCGCAGCGTTGCCGAAACCGCCTGCAATTGCCGCACCAGCTACATTGACACCGGTTCCGCCCGCCACCTCAGCTGGGCCCACGGCACCGGGCGCACCCGTCCGGGTCGCCTCTGCTACAACACCACAGCTGGTGGCACCGCAATTGGTAGCACCACAATTGGTCGCGCCGACAATGCAGGCCAGCCAAACGGTTATGCCATCGACGCCGTCGGTACAGGTCAACCTGCCTCTGGGGCAGGACCAATCCATTTTGGCACAGACCTTTAATTCTTCGTTGTCGGCACAGGGGAGCCCCGTTGTGCGCCGGCCTGGACATATCTTCAATGCGCCGAATGCGGCACCGATCGGCGGGCAATGGCCCACTGTCGTGCCAGGGGTGGTGCAACAGGCCTTCAACGCCTCTCTCGACGGTAATGATCGTGACGTACAGACTGTTGCCGGCGTGCTGACGCCGGTCATGCAGGCTCCGCAGATGAGCAATGAGATAGCCCGGGCGACGGCCCAGGGAACGGTTCGTCGATTGCCTGGTGCGCCTTTGCTCATTCGTTTCAGGCATGGTTCAACACGCCTGACAGGGACTGAGAAAAAGCGCCTGTCCCAATTGGCCAATCGGGCTCGCCAGGAAGGTAAGATGATCTATGTGGTCGGACATGCCAGCCAGCGCACGGGGGATATGGATTACGCCAAACATAAGTTGGTGAATTTTAATGTTTCCCTGGATCGGGCCAACAGTGTGGCGGGCGAATTACGCAGCCGTGGCGTTGCCGCCACACAAATTGTTGTGGAGGCCAAGGGCGATGCGGAGCCGTTGTATTTTGAATTTATGCCCGATGGTGAAGCAAAAAATCGCCGGGTTGAGGTTTTTGTTCGTTAAGGCTCGCCCTGGCGGGATAATTCGGGCATAAAGCACGCCCTTTTTGACGGTTTGCCGGTGGTTGCGCCGCTGGCTGCCGCCCGCACTATTTCGAAAACAAATGATGACGTCCGATGCCCTTTGAATTCCATCGCATAAAGCGCTTGCCGCCCTATGTTTTTGCCGAGGTCAACGCCATGAAGGCTGCCGCGCGCGCCCGGGGCGAGGACATCATTGACTTTGGCATGGGCAATCCCGATACCCCGCCGCCGCAACATATCATCGATAAGTTGGTGGAAACGGCCCGGGACCCACGGACCCACCGCTATTCCACATCCCGCGGTATTCCCGGCCTGCGCCTGGCCAATGCGAATTATTATCAGCGCCGCTTCGGCGTTGATATCGACCCCGAAACGGAAACCATCGTCACCCTGGGCTCGAAAGAAGGTCTCGCAAATCTGGCCCAGGCGATAACCACACCGGGCGATGTTATTTTGGCCCCTAACCCCTCTTATCCGATCCACCCCTATGGCTTTATCATTGCAGGTGCGGTGATCCGCCACGTGCCGGTGGGGCCAAACGAGGATTTCTTTACTAATCTCGAAGCCGCCGTACGCCATTGTGTGCCGCCGCCAACAGCCGTGGTTTTGAATTATCCATCCAATCCCACGGCAGAAGTTGTCGATTTAGCGTTCTACGAGCGGGCAGTGGCATTTGCCAGGGAACATAACCTGTACCTGCTCTCGGATCTGGCCTATGCCGAGATTTATTTTGACGGCAACCCGCCGCCTTCGATCCTGCAGGTGCCTGGTGCCAGGGACGTCGCGGTGGAATTCACCTCTCTATCAAAAACCTATTCCATGCCCGGCTGGCGCATGGGCTTTGCCACCGGCAATCGCCGTTTGGTAGCGGCCCTCACACGGATAAAATCCTATCTGGACTACGGTGCCTTTACGCCAATCCAGGTCGCAGCCTGTGCCGCGCTGAACGGACCCCAGGATTGTATCGAGGAGATCCGCAGCCTTTACCGAAATCGCCGGGATGTGTTGATCGGCGGTCTGGATGCCGCTGGTTGGAAGGTACCCTCACCCCAGGCTACAATGTTTGCCTGGGCACCGCTGCCGAAGGGGTTCGAGCATTTGGGTTCCATGGAATTCTCCAAACAATTGTTAAGCAAGGCCAACGTGGCCGTCTCGCCGGGTATTGGCTTTGGTGAATATGGTGATGGCTTCGTGCGCATTGCCTTGGTTGAGAACGAGCATCGTTCACGCCAGGCCATTCGAAATATCAAGCGCTTCATACAGGAATATAGAGATATGGACATCGGCGACAAACACCCCGTGGCGGCGCAATGACCGGGGCCCCCAAAGGTTCGCCGTTACGTTTAGGCATTGCCGGTCTGGGCACGGTAGGTGGCGGCGTTATTCGTATGGTGGAGGAAAACGCCGATCTGCTGACTGCACGTTGTGGCCGGTCGGTCCAAGTCACAGCCGTGTCCGCCCGCGACCGTAGTCGTGATCGGGGCTTGGATCTTAGCGCTTTCGCTTGGCATGATGACCCGGTTGATCTGGCCCGCAGCGATGAAATTGATGTTTTTGTGGAATTGATCGGCGGCGACGAAGGGCCGGCCCGGGACGCAGTGGAGGCCGCTATCGCGGCTGGTAAAGATGTGGTCACGGCAAACAAGGCACTGATCGCCCATCACGGCACGGCCCTGGCCAGGGCGGCGGAGGATGCGGGCGTGGCCCTGAATTTCGAGGCGGCGGTCGCAGGCGGTATCCCCATCGTCAAGGCTATGCGCGAAGGGTTGGCCGGGAACCGCTATGCGCGGGTCTATGGTATCCTGAACGGCACCTGCAACTATATTCTTTCCGCCATGCGGGACAGCGGGCGGGATTTCGGCGATGTTTTGGACGAGGCGCAGGCCCTGGGCTATGCCGAAGCGGACCCGGCCTTCGACGTTGACGGCGTCGATGCGGCCCACAAGCTGGCCATTCTGACTTCATTGGCATTCGGCTGTCCGGTCAACCTGGATGCGGTGTATATCGAAGGTATCCGCCAGGTTTCCGCCATCGACATCGATTTTGCGACAGAGCTTGGCTATCGCATCAAGCTATTGGCCATTGCCCGCTTGACCGACCATGGTGTGGAACAACGTGTGCATCCCTGCATGGTGGCCGAGGGAACCTCCATTGCCCATGTGGACGGGGTCTTCAACGCGGTGATGGCGGAAGGTGACTTTGTCGACCGGGTGTTGTTTGAAGGCCGCGGCGCGGGTGAGGGGCCGACGGCCTCTGCCGTTGTCGGCGATCTGGTGGATATTGGGCGAAATATTCGTCTTCCCGCCTTCTCGGTTCCCACAGCAAGTTTAAAAGCTTTACAGCCCGCGCCCATGGACAGTCACGTTGGGCCCTATTATGTGCGTTTGTCGGTGGTTGACCGGCCAGGTGTGATCGCTGACATATCGGCGATCCTGCGGGATCAGCATATATCCATTGGTTCATTGTTGCAGCGGGGCCGGGACCCTGGTGAAGCGGTGACCGTGGTCTTAATTACCCATGAAAACGAAGAAGCGGCCATGGTCCGTGCGATGGCCTCCATCGGCGGGCTGGAGGCTGTCTTGGAAGAACCAAAAATCATCCGTATCGAGGCGCTGTAGTTTCGTTACAATAAAAATACATAGAATCATAGGAACGCCTAATGTCCGAAAAAATCATATTGGACCGCAATCTCACCATCGAGGCTGTACGTGTCACCGAAGCCGCTGCCATCGCTGCTGCGGAGGTAATGGGCCGTGGCGATGAAAAGGCGGCCGATCAGGCTGCCGTTGATGCCATGCGCACCGCCCTTAACCGCCTGCAAATGGCGGGCACCGTGGTTATCGGAGAGGGGGAGCGTGACGAAGCGCCGATGCTTTATATCGGTGAAGAGGTCGGTACCGGCGATGGGCCAAAGATCGATATAGCGCTTGATCCCCTGGAAGGGACCACCATCACCGCCAAGGGCATGCCGAATGGACTGGCCGTACTGGCTTTGTCCGAGGCTGGTGGGCTGTTGAATGCGCCTGATGTCTATATGGACAAAATTGCGGCGGGTCCCAATGTGCCCACCGAAGCAATAGACCTGGATAACACCCCGGGTGAGAATATCGCCAGTATTGCCAAGGCCCTGGGCAAGGATACCAAGGATGTGGTGGCCTGTATTCTTGACCGCCCCCGCCATGGCGAATTGATCGCCGCTGTGCGAGAGGCCGGTGCCCGTATCGTGTTGATCGGGGATGGCGATGTGGCAGGTGTTATGGCCACGGCCATGCCGGAAACCGGTGTCGATATTTATATGGGTACAGGTGGTGCGCCCGAAGGGGTTTTGGCCGCCGCCGCGCTACGTTGTATCGGCGGTAACATTCAGGGCCGTTTGCTGTTCCGTAATGATGATGAAAGGGGCCGGGCCGCCAAAGTGGGGGTTGAGGACCTGAACCGGAAGTACGAAATCACCGATCTGGCATCTGGCGATGTAATTTTTGCCGCCACCGGTGTGACCGACGGCAATATGTTGCAGGGCGTGCGACGGACGGCCACCACGTTGTCGACCGAATCCGTGGCCATGCGGGCCCGCACCGGCACTGTGCGCTGGATCCGTATGCAACACCCTATCCGTAAGTAGCCCGTAGCCATATGACCGACGCAGCGTTTTCGTCCTCAATAGAGGATAACGCTGCCGTATTGGGTGTTGCACAGTCGGTATCCGCTCGTCTGTGGCAACAGCGGCCGGGTGATGACCGAACCGCCCAGGCACTATCCCAACGACTTGGGGTGCCGGATGTTGTGGGCCGGGTTTTGGCCGCCCGCGGCGTCGGCTTGGAAGACGGCGATGATTTTCTGAACCCGACTTTGAAATCCGCCCTGCCGGACCCATCCCGTCTGCGGGATATGGACAAGGCCGCCGATCGTCTGGCGGACGCCATAATGGCTGGCCAAAAGGTGGCGGTGTTTGGCGACTATGACGTGGATGGTGCGACCTCATCGGCACTTCTTGATCGTTATTTCCGCGCTATCGGTGTTGGCCTGACCGTCTACATTCCCGACAGGCAAAAAGAAGGTTACGGCCCAAACGGCCCCGCTTTAGTGGCTTTGCGGGAACGGGGCGTGGATGTGGTCGTGACCGTGGATTGTGGTATCGCCTCGTTTGAAGCGCTGCAGATTGCCGCCGATGCGGGTCTGGACACCATCGTCGTCGATCATCATCAGGCTGAACCGCGCCTGCCCGTGGCGCATGCGGTGGTCAATCCGAACCGATTGGACGATGATAGCGGCCTGGGTCAGCTGGCGGCTGTTGGGGTTTGTTTCCTGTTGGTCGTCGCACTGAACCGAACTTTGCGCGCGCGCGGCTGGTTTGCGAACAGCAGGGAGCCCAACCTGCTGCAATGGCTGGATTTGGTTGCCTTGGGAACCGTTTGCGACGTGGTGCCCCTGACCGGGTTGAACCGTGTGCTTGTCGCCCAAGGGTTGAAAGTGGCCGCCCGGCGGGACAATCCGGGGCTGGCTGCCTTGGCCGATCAGGCCAATATGGATCAAAAGCCCGGTGCGTATCATTTTGGGTTTGTCTTTGGCCCACGTTTGAATGCCGGTGGTCGGGTTGGCAATTCCCATCTGGGCGCGAAATTGCTGGCCACCGACGATATGGACGAGGCCCAGGCGATCGCTGCTAAGCTGGATGAATTCAACCTTGAACGGCGCGAGATTGAGGCCGGAATTCAAGCCCAGGCCATGGAACAGGCGGAGGCGAAGGCCACAAGTGGTAATGCGGGGGCCCAGCCGTTGTTATTTCTGGCTGATCAACGCTGGCATCAAGGCGTTATCGGCATTGTCGCCTCCCGCTTGAAAGACCGCTATCGCCGCCCGGCTATAGTGGTGGCCCTCGATGGCGAGGTCGGCAAAGGCTCGGGCCGCTCCATCCCCGGTGTTGATCTGGGCGCTGCAATTACCGCCGCCAAACAGGCGGGTCTGTTATTGGCAGGCGGCGGCCATGCCATGGCGGCGGGCCTTACGGTGGCGTTGGATAAGTTGGACGCGTTGGATGCGTTTTTGACGGATCGTATAGGCCAGGCCATGGATGGGCAGCCGCAAAGCCATGCATTGGGCCTGGACGGCGTTTTGACCGTATCGGGAGCCTCCCGCGATCTTTTTGACACTCTGGAAGGCGCGGGCCCTTATGGTGCGGGGCATCCCGAACCCCGTTTCGCTATTGCCAATGCTGATATCGTCAAGGCCGACCTGGTGGGGCAAAATCATGTCCGTGTGGTCCTCGCCGGTGCCCGTGGCGGCCGCCTGAAGGGCATTGCCTTTGGTATCGCCGACAGTCCTCTGGGGCAGGCCTTATTGTCATCCCGTGGCCGTGCGATGCACCTGGCGGGACACCTGCGCGCGGATGATTGGCAGGGCCGGCGGGGGGTGCAATTGTTCATTGAAGACGCCGCATTCCCCGAAAAACAATAGCAAATTCATAGCAAATCAATGGCACCTGACCTATTTCTGCCCGTAACGCAGAAAATACATAGTTCAGGCTTGCTTTTCCCTGCTTATTTAGCTACTTCCTCCCTCATCGCCACCCCGTAGTCTAAAGGTTAGGATGTCGGTCTTTCACACCGAAGATGCTGGGTTCAAGTCCCGCCGGGGTGGCCATAATTTTCAATGACTTAAGCGTCGTTGCCGCACGCTTGTTGTGGGTTTTCAATCTTCTTTCAAACATTTTTGCACTGGACGGCGGCCTTGATGGGGCCGCCTATTGCTATATTTGCCGGAATTTTCGTGGAAATTTCAGGTAAATCATGTTAACTGATTGAAAAATATAGTGTTGTATATGTTATTGTGATATCAGGTTAATTCTATACAACGCACTGCGCGCTACGAGGTAAGATGATGTTTTCTGACCTGACAGCAGAGCAATCGCGGCAAATCATCGATGCAGAGCAGGTTTTTGCGACGTTGCGTGATGCGAAATCAGAACTCAATGAGCGATACGCGGGCTCCATGTTCTGGGCGAGGTCAAGGGGAAGGCGGTATCTGCGCCGAACTATCAAAAAGGTCACGACATCACTGGGCCTAGAGGATGAAGGAACACAGGCAACTTACGAGGCCTTCGTTGAAGGTCGCTCGCGTGCAATTGAAATTCGCGACAATTGTCGAAAGCGACTGGAAGATATGGCCCGGGTTAACCGCGCCTTGCGCATCGGGCGGGTTCCCAATGAGGCGGCGCGATTGCTGCGTCGCCTAGACGATGCGGGGATTTTGGGTCGACAAATTAAGGTTGTCGGCACAAATGCCCTGTTTGCCTACGAAGCGGCAGCGGCGGTGCGACTGCAATCCGACATTTTGGCGACGGGTGATATTGATTTTCTGTTCGATGCCCGCCGACGTCTCCGATTGCTTGGCGAAGGTGATCAACAATCCTTGCTGAAGGTGCTGCAAAAGGCTGACAGGAGTTTTAAGCCCAGGTCAAAAAATGCCTACAGCGCAGCCAATAGCCGTGGCTATATGGTTGATTTAATTGCGCCCATAAGTAAACAGCCCATGCAGCCAGGAGCGAATGAGCGTCCCAATAGTATTGCAGCGCTTGGCGGCAAGGTCGAAGATGATCTGGTCGCTGTCGCCGTGGATGGATTGATATGGCTCGAAAATGCGCCATCTTTCGAACAGATTGCCTTCGGTGACGACGGCATGCCTGTACGGATCGTAACAATAGATCCGCGTATCTTTGCAGCTCATAAATTATGGCTGTCAGCGCGGGCGGATCGAGAACGCATCAAGCGTGGTCGAGATCATCAACAAGCCCTGGCTGCCTATTTGATCGCCCGGGACTATCTGGGATTGAGGTTCGATGATCGCGAAGCCTTGGCCGCCTGTCCTGGACAAATGATTGCCGCGCTGGATGATGCTTTTGGCGAAGCGCCATAATTTTCCATTTATATTTCGAATTGGGGCATGTGCGCTATAGCCTCGGGTCGTGTATAATCAGCGAAATATTTTATGCTGATTGCGCGAGAATGTTATGAGTGAGTTGCAGAGCGAATTTCTGTTCGAGATGAAGCTGGATGTTTCCCCGGGCCTGAGTATGGGTAAGACACCATTCGGAAAGCGCTGGTTCGCCGAGGTGACGGGGGGCAGTTTTGCAGGACCGCGCATGCGGGGCCGCGCCCTGCCGGGCGGCGGCGATTGGGCCTTGATGCGGGCCGATCACGTATTACAGCTCGATGTACGGATCACTTTGGAAACCGATGACGGGGCCATTGTCTACGTGACTTACCGTGGTGCCCGCCATGGGCCAAAAGATGTTATCGCGCGATTGGCTGCGGGTGAACCGGTGGATCCTGCGGATTATTATTTTCGCACCGCACCGTTTTTTGAGACGGCATCGGAAAAATACGCCTGGCTGAATGGCATCATTTGTGTTGGCAAGGGTCAGGAAACGCCTGATGGTGTCATCTATAGACTGTTTCAGGTTCTGTAGGGGGAGTGCGGTAAGTATGGGAAATATCGACATCCGAAAGCTGTTGGGTACGGGCATTAAATTGCTGTTGGTCTGCCTGTTGGTGGGCTGGATTCTTTCGGTGATTGAAATCGATGCACTTGGCTTTATCCGCTTCCTCTCCCAATCCCTGCGCAACGCGGGGGAATTGGCGGCTGATGCTGTGCGCTGGGGAGTGCCGTATATCCTGCTTGGTGCCGTGGTCGTGGTGCCGTTCTATATCCTCAAACTCGGGCTGGATTTGTTGAAACGCCGCAGGAAATAATGCCTCATATCATTTAGAGGCGATCTCGATTGGAAGGTTCCGTTATGTCTCATGTATCCGTACGCCGCGAAGGCGCTGTCGCCATTATCACTTTCAATCTTCCCGACCAGTTCATGACAAATGAGACGGTCAGCGAATTAAATGCCGCGACGGAAGCGCTGGACAAGGATGAAAGTTGCCGGGCGATGGTTTTCACAGGCGGGGAAGAGGGTGTTTTTATCCGCCATTTCTCGGTCAAGGTGCTGGAGGAGATGTCGGACGACCTGCGGGCGCGCGGCAAGACATTTTCAGATCAACGCCCCATGGACCGGGACCGGGAATTGGATATCGTATTCAAACGCCTCGCCAGCACACCGAAGATCACCATCGCGGCCATCAATGGTTTTGCCATGGGCGGCGGTTTTGAATTCTGCCTCTCCTGCGATTTGCGTATTGCCCAGGATGGTGACCACACCCTGGGCCTGCCAGAGGCGAAATTGGGAATCCTACCGGGCGGCGGCGGCACGCAGAAGCTGGGACGCCTCGTGGGTCAGGCGCGCGCCCTGGAAATGGTCCTGCGGGGCCGCACCGTGCCCCCGCGCGAGGCGCTCGAATACGGCATGGTGCACGAGGTCACAGACGGCCCCGTACTGCCTCGTGCGTTGGAGCTGGCCCAGGAATACGCCGTCATCGCGCCTTTGGCATTTGCCCATATCAAGCGTCTGCTGCGCATCGAATTGGATAAGCCCCTGGAAGAGGGTCTGATTATGGAAAAGACCCTGTTCCTGGATTTGCTCGTCTCCGACGATGCTTCCAAGTTGATGAAGCGCATGAACGACGGCGATCTGGATATTCGCGAAGTGCCCCAAGGGGACTGATTTAGCCTTCGGTGACTTGGCGCGGTTGGTAGATCGCCGTATGTTCGATATGGGCCAGGGGGCGGGTGCCTTGGGCCAGAACCAGGGCGTCCAGCTCCACAAAAAGGTGGCCTTTGCGTTCGTAGTTTTTCACCACCTTGGCCCGGATCGATATGTCCGCGTCGTGATGTGCGGTCGCGAAATGCTGCACTTTACTACCCACATGGATCCAGGGGCCAAGCACCACATTCTGCGTTAGGGCCCAATTGCCAAAGCGCAACAGATGGCCTGGGTGGATCAGGTTTTCAGCCGCATAGAGGGGCAGGTCTTCGCGCACATCGCCTTGATAGGCAGCCTCTGTCGCGCCATCACAGTTGATTTCGTAGGTGCCCAGCAAAGCGCCCTCGGGCAGCGAGCCAGGTGCTGCGGGCGGGCGTTCATCGGGCAGGGGGGCCACTTTATAGCTGGTCAGGTCCGGCACGGGGGCGGCATCGTTCGGCATGCCAACGGTACCCTCGGCGCAAAGCTGCCCGGCACTTTCCACCCTGATCGCCATGGAATTGGTATGATGGGGAATAGCCTCTGCCGAAATGGTTGCCATCGCACCTTCATAAACGGGTTTGATGAAGCGGCAATCCGCCGTGCCCCGCGCTAACCAATCCTGGCCCCAGCGGGCCACAGCCGGGTGCGTCATGTAGGCATAGATATCGACGCCGGGGACCAGACCACCACTAAAGCCGAATTTCTTGGCGACCGTGTCGTCATGGATTTTGTTTTCGGAATCTTTTGCCGTGTTGTAGGCCTCTACCTGATAGTCGGCAAACGCAGCAGCAGTATTTGTGGTGGTCATGTGGATGCTCTCCTCAACGCGCCCTCATTTATCATCAAGGGCATCACGAAAGTTATAATAGGTGCGCGTCGCCGTCACGGCTAATCCACGCAGAAAATGCAGCGGCAAAGGCCGCGGCTTCATATTTGGGAAGTCAAATTCCGGTTGGCTTGTCCCTAAGGCTTTATCGGCCAAAATTTTGCCCATCATGGTGGCCATGGCAACGCCGCGACCGTTAAAGCCCAGGCCGGCCCACAGCCCCGGTGCCAGTTCATGCAGATGGGGATAATGATCCGTGGTCAAGGCGACCTTGCCGTTCCAGGCGAATTCGAAGTCGATCTCGCCGGCATCGGGCAACAGGTTGTGAATGCGTTGACGCAGGCCGTCATAAATATTGACCGCGCCGCTTTCATAGGCGGATCCGCCGCCGCCCATGATCAGGCGGCCATGCGCATCCTGGCGGAAATACCACAGCACCCGGTGCGTATCGGATAGCACCTCGCCACCGCCCAAAATTCTGCCCCGCATGTTTTCGCCCAAAGGCGCGGTGGCGACCTGCACGCTGAAGACGGGCACAACGGTTTGTGCCAGGCCGGGCCACAGGCCGTCCGTATAGCCATTGGTGGCGATGATGACTTTATCGGCCCGCAAAGCGCCATGGGCCGTTGTGACGCGCCAATTCTGGCCATCCCGGCTTAAATCCGTCACCGGTGAAGCGCCATAGATGCGCGCGCCATTCTCAATCGCGGCCCTGGCCAGACCACGGGCATAGCTGAGGGGTTGGAGGCCGCCGCCGCGCTTATCGATCCAACCGCCGTGATAGCGGTCATCACCCATACGTCGGGACAATTCATCCGCTTCCAGCCAGGCAACATTGGCGTCGCGGGCGGCCCAATCCCCATGGCGTTTTTGTAGATCCCCCAGCATATGGGGCATATGGGCGGCCTGGATCCAACCGGTCTGCTGGCCATCGCAATCAATTTCAAAGCGTTTGATCAGATCAAAGACCAGGTCGGCGGCAGCGCCCGATGCCCGCACCATGGCCTCGCCGTCCTTTTCGCCAAACCGGCTCAATATCTGCCGCGGATCTTCCTTCAGGCCGGGTATTACCTGGCCGCCGTTGCGTCCCGAAGCACCCCAGCCTGGCTCCGCTGCTTCCAAAACTGCCACATCCGTGCCGCCTTCATTGGCAGTGGCCAAATGCAGGGCCGCCGACAGCCCCGTAAATCCGCCCCCTATAATTGCCACATCGGCGCGCCCCTCACCCGCTAACATGGGCGTTTCAGGCGCTGGTGTGGCAGTTGCGGCCCATAAAGAGGGCGGCAAGGTCAAATTTGCCACGGATTTAGTTTGGTCTGATTTGGTATAGGATGTCTGGCTCATGGCATCACTTTAGCACGGGAAGATGGAAGAGATGGAGGCGGCAGTGAAAATAATTGGCCTTGCCCTGGTCGCCTATGCGGCTTTGGTTGCCGGTTGCACCATGGTCCAGCGTTCTTTGATGTATTTCCCCGATGATGCGCTGCCCTCACCCAGCGATGCCGGCGCACCGGGATTTCAAGTCGTGACTTTGCGGACGACCGATGGCCTCGCCCTGGTATCCTGGTATCAACCGGCCAAAAAAGGCTTCGCCACCATCGTCTATTTTCAAGGCAACGGTGGCAATATCGCCCAGCGTATATACAAGACCTTGCCATTGGTCCGGGCAGGCTATGGCCTGTTGCTGGTGGGCTATCGCGGCTATGGCGGTAATCCGGGCAAACCCAGTGAAGAGGGATTATATGAAGACGGTCGGGCGGCGTTGGCATATCTCCAGGAACAAGGTCTGCCGCATGAACGGCTGATCCTATTGGGGGAATCTCTTGGCACCGGGGTTGCCGTGCGCATGGCCTGGGAAACCAGCGTCAGGGCTGTAATATTGGAGGCACCTTATACCTCGACCGTGGATGTGGGCCAGGCAGCGTATTTCTTTTTGCCCGTGGGATTGCTGATGTATGACCGTTTTCCTTCTGTCGACCTGATTGCCGAGATTAAGGCACCTTTGTTGGTGGTCCATGGAGAGGCGGACAGGATTATCCCAACCCGTTTCGGCCGCAGGCTGTATCGCGCGGCCAGCCAGCCAAAGGAGGCGCATTTTCTGGCTGGGGCCAGCCATAATGACATGGTCGAATTCGGCTTATTGGATATTGAATTGAGGTTTCTGGCGGGATTAAAAAAGCCGTCAGGGTAGGGGTGCTGCGTCATCCCGCTGGCCATGCGCCAGATAACGGCAGCCGCCAACTTCGTCCGCATGCAGGCTCTGTCTATAATGGTCGCCGTGCGCGGTGCTTGTCTTTTCAGGCCGTGAGGGCGGTGCCGTAATCATCCCACCGGCGGAAATTTCATGCAGAACCCGCCCGTCCATGGCGGGAGCCTCCAGGCCCAGGGCGTGAAGCATGGTTGGCAGGATATCGATAATCCCTGTTGGTGCGGTCACTTTTGTCTCCGTTGCGAATAGACTGCCCGAAAACGCAAGGATCGTGCTGACTTCGTAGGGGGAAAGACCGCCATGCATGCCGCAGCCGGTCGGTATTTCCGGGTTGTCATGCAGGCAACGGCCCAGCAGACCGCCATTGGGCGCAACGTCGTCACGGTTCAGGACAAATACAATGTCCCCCGTGCGAACATGTTCCAGGTTGGCGGCGGCCAGGGGCAGACTACCTGGCGGCTGTGCGCCGTCCTTCATCTGTCTGGCGAATATGGGGCCGCACCAGGGTTGTTCCTGTAGCCAGGCAACCAGGCGCCCTTGGATTACGCTATCCCGCGCGTAGAGAGCAGCACAGGTGCCAGCGATCAGGTCAGCATCACCGTTCGGACCGAAAGAAAATCCGGCGGCGCGGAACTTCGCCTCCAAATCCAGGGGTGCGCCATGGGTGGCCACATGGCCATGATCAGACAGGACAATGATCTGCAGGCATTCGGCGCGACCGCTTTCCTGGCGCCAATCCAGCAATCGCCCCAAGACATGGTCGGCGTGACGAATGGCGGCGGCGGCTTCCGGGCTTTCAATACCACGGTAATGAAAGGGCGTATCGGGGTCGGAGAACCACAGGATAGCCGCGCCTGGGTCCCGACCGACCGCAACCTCTTCCATATAGGCATCGACGACCCAGTCGATCTGCGCCCGATTTGGCAGATCGGCCTTGGGGATTGGGCGAAAGGCGTCGACCACGGCACCGCCTGCCAACGGCGTGGCGGATTTATCCAGACCATGCAAAGACATATTAAGCGCCCCCAGGGCCTCGGCCCGGTGATGCAGCAGACGATTGCCGCCTGCGGTGCCGCACCCGATCACGGCCAGTTCCCGGCCCGCCTGGTGTAGAATTTCGCCTAGGCTGGGCGCGGTCAAAATGCCGTCCAGGGCCCGGTCGGCATGGCTTAGAGCATCAAAATCGGCGGTGTTCAGAAAACCGCCCGCCGCCGGTTCCATGAATTTATTGGCCACCATGCCGTGTTGTCCGGGATGGCAGCCGGTAATCAGGCTGGCCTGATTGACCCGGGTTTCGGTGGGGAAAACACCACGGCTGTCGGTGCAATGGGCACCCTGGCGGCAAAAGGCGGCCAGGTTGGGTGTTAGGTCATCATCCACCATGTCCGGGCGCAGGCCATCGAAGGCAACAATAAGAAATCTGATATCATCGGTCATCAGGCAACTTAGCAAATTGACCCCGCCTGCGCCAAGTGTTGGCAGCCTGGGTTGCTCTATGCCAAGATAGGGTTCCTTCCCTTTGTGTATTCGGTGCGTTTTCCATGGCAACAGATACTTCGAATTGGACCCTGGTGGATCTGGTCCGCCGTCAGGCCGACGCCTATGGCGAGCGGGAGTTTATTTCATTCGAACAAGGTCCACGGCTGACCTTTGCGCAACTGAACCAGGACAGTGATGATATTGCCCATCGCCTGCGCGCCTTGGGTGTCGCGCCAGGTGAGCGGGTTATGGCTCTGGTCAAGAACCGGGTGGAATTTCTGCTCTCCATGATCGCGACCAACAAGCTCGGCGCCATCTTTGTGCCTATCAATACCGAGTTGAAGGGCGCATTCCTGCAGCATCAAATGCATAATTCCGCGCCTCGGGTCGTCTTGGTGGACGCGGAACTGATCCCTGCTTTCGACGGAGTTGCCCCTGGCGATGACAAGGTTGACGCCGTGGTCGTCGTTGCTGGTGTGGTGCCGGACGTTATGCCGGATGTTTTCGACGGCGCGCGGCATTTGAGCTTCACCGAGCTAACACATTTGGCGCCTACTGCCGACACAGGTCTGGTTTCTCCTGAACCCGGCGATATCTCGTGCATCATGTACACCTCGGGTACCACCGGGCCATCAAAGGGTGTGCTGATGCCCCATGCCCATATGTACCTGGGTGGCTATGGCGTCGCCAGGTCTATCGGGATGAATGAAGATGATTGCTATTACATCTGCATGCCGCTGTTCCACGCCAACGCCTTAATGATGCAGACTATTTCCACGCTGATCAGCGGCGGCCGGGCCCACGTGGTGGAACGTTTTAGCCCCAACCGTTGGCTCGATGAGGTCCGCGCCTGTGGCGCGACGTTGACCAATGCCCTTGGTGTCATGCCGGAATTCATTTTCCGCAGCCCAGCCGGCGGCAATGATACGGACAACAACCTGCGGATTGTTTTGGCAGTGCCTGTGGCAGAAGAATGGGCAGCCGCGTTCGAGGCCCGGTTCGGCGTGCAGATCTTCCAAGGTTTCGGCATGACCGAATGCAATATGGTGGCCTACTCCAATCCTGGCGACCCATTGGTGGCGGGATGTGCCGGTCATATTCTGGCTGATTTCTTCGACGTGCGCATCGTTCATCCGGACACTGATCTGGCGTTGCCTAATGGAGAGGTTGGCGAGATTGTGGTGCGGCCAAAAGTGCCGGGCGGTTTCATGGCCGGCTATTTCAAGATGCCTGAACGTACGGTGGAGGCATGGCGCAATCTGTGGTTCCACAGTGGTGATGCGGGCAAGCTGGATGATCGGGGACAGTTGCATTTTGTCGATCGGATCAAGGATTGCATCCGCCGCCGGGGCGAAAATATCTCCTCGTTCGAGGTGGAACAGGTTTTGAACAATCATCCAAGCATTTCCGAAAGCGCGGTGATTGGCGTTAAGACGGCAGATGCCGGTGGTGAGGAAGAGGTTATGGCGGTGATCGTCGGGCAGGGTGAGGTCGATAACACGGCTCTGTTGGACTATTGCGTTGATCTGATGCCCCGCTATGCGGTGCCGCGATTTGTGGTGCGGGTCGCGGCATTGGAAAAAACGCCGACGGGAAAATTACAAAAACAGGCCCTCCGTGATGGAGGTGTTACGGCAGATACCTGGGACCGGGAGACGGTCGGTTACAAAATTGCACGACTTTAAAATTGGAAAATTGAAGAGGAATAGATCATGGCACAGCTAAACGGTTCGGAAATTCTGGCAAAAGCTTTGAAGCGGGAGGGGGTGGATGAGCTGTTCTTCCTCATGGGCGGCCCCATGCTGGCAGCGGAAGCAGCCACCATCAATGAAGGTATTCGGTGTATTGATGTGCGCCACGAACAGGCCGCTGCGATGATGGCGCAAGCGTATAGCCGTCTGCAACAACGCCCCGGTGTCTGCATGGCAGCCTCCGGCCCGGCGACGATCAATCTATCTACCGGCCTGGCCAATGCCTTGATCGATTGCTGCCCCGTGGTGGCTTTGGGCGGGGCCGGCCCTGTTTCGGGTTATGGCCGTCAGGTCTTCCAGGAAATAGACCAGATGGAGATTATGTCCGGCTGTGTAAAATACGCCGCCCGCGTCCATGATGCCCGTCGCATCCCCGAGATGCTGAATGTTGCCATGCAGCGCGCCATGTCGGGTAAACCTGGCCCGGTCTATCTGGATTTGCCGGGCGATGTGCTTTATCAGATGGTGGACGAGGATAAGATCGATTGGTCCCCCTCCGAACGCCCCATTCTGGGCGCCCGTCCCCCCGCACCGCAGGCGCAAATCGATGAGTTGGCCGCCGCCCTGGCCAAGGCGGAACGCCCGGTGCTGCTGTCAGGCAGCGGTGTGATCTGGTCCCAGGCGTGGGAGGAATTGCATGCCCTGGTCGATGCCACGGGCATTCCGTTCTACACCACACCCCAGGGCCGTGGTGTGGTACCCGAAGATCATCCCTGTTGCTTCCCCGCCGCCCGTTCGACGGCGTTTCGGGATGCGGATCTGATTGCCGTGGTCGGCACCCGGCTGAACTATATCGTGGCCCACCTGGCCCCGCCGCGATTCTCGGGCGATGCCACCATCGCCCGCATCGATATTGATGTCGAAGAAATCGCCGGCAGTCCGCGGCACCTTGATATAGGCATTGTTGCCGACGCCAAAACCGCGTTGGGGCAATTGAATGCCGCCATCGCAGGTAAGGTCGACCCAAGCCAATATGATGCCTGGCGTAAAAATCTGGCGGAAGTGGAAGCCTCGAAACGGGCCGGGCCGGGCAGCAACAGCCTCTCTGATGCCGTGCCCATCCACCCCTTGCGCCTGTGTGAAGAAGTGAAGAATTTCATGGATCGGGACGCGATTTTGGTCGTCGACGGTCAGGAGATCCTGAATTATGGTCGCCAGTCCATGCCCACATATGCGCCGGGCCATCGCCTGAATTCGGGTCCGTTCGGTACCATGGGTGTGGGTCTGCCGTTTGGTCTGGGTGCGAAGGTGGCAAA
This sequence comes from Rhodospirillaceae bacterium, assembly GCA_018660265.1. Taxonomy (GTDB): domain Bacteria; phylum Pseudomonadota; class Alphaproteobacteria. Next base: position 64,000 of record JABJKS010000012.1, read on the forward strand.
GCCCGATACCCAGGTCATTGTCGTCCATGGCGATGGCTCTTTCGGTCTGAATGCTATGGAGTTGGATACCGCCGTACGGCACAATATTCCTGTGCTGGTGGTGATTTCTCTGAACGGTGGCTGGACCGCCGATCCTACCAAGGAAAAACCGGGCCGTGATTTGGGCTATACCCGCTATGACAAAATGGCTGAAGCGTTGGGTTGCTACAGCGAATATGTGGAGGAGCCGGGCGATATCGCCGCCGCTCTCGCGCGGGCCCAGGCCAAGGTTGATGACGGCATGGTCGCCGTCGTTAACGTCAAGACGGACTGGGCCGCACAGGCCGTGACCCAGAAATTCGCGACCTATTCGACCTAAAACGGTTCTTTAGAATCCGGCTTCAGGATCCTTCAGGAATTCTTCCTCCGCTGCCGTGTTTGCCCTGCCCAGGGCAGCATTGCGGTGGGGGAAGCGTCCGTATTCGATAATCTGGTCCCGGTGTTGGATAGCGGCCTCGTACGACTTTTCGCCGTTTTCAGTGATGCGTAGGACCTCTGCCAATCGGGCACCCTGTTCCTGATCGTCCAGGTTCTCGCTGTGAGTATACGGCAGCACAAAGAACTTGGTTACAAGGGTGTCCGCATCCGCCAGCCAACCTGCCTCCACACCGTGCTTCGCCAAGGCCAGGGCCTTGGCATCATTGGCAAAGGCCTGCGCCGTACCGCGATGGATATTGCGGGTAAATTGATCCAACAAGATCAGCAACGCCAAGGTGCCGTCCAGGCTATAGGACCAATGATCCAGTTTGCCTGCTGCTGCTGCTTTTATTGTTGGCAAAAACACCTCACGTATTTCAGCATCAAATTCAGACCCGCCGGCGTTTTGTCGGGCGAACCAAATTTCGCGCGGTTGGCCACGCTCTGCTGAGCCGGGCGGGGTAAACCAGAAATCGATCACCTCTCGGCGGCTTTTAACGCCACTGTTGCGTAATTCGCATTCCGCCATATAGCCCAATATCCGCTCCCGCCAGATATCGGGAAAGGGATGCGCCTTGATTTCCGGTGTGTGGACATCGCGTACCAGGGCGGCTGTGAAACCGCCTGTACAGACCAGCGGCCCGCCAACCTTGGTCATGGTGATGCGATGGGTGATGGAGGTACGGCCCAGTTTCTCGATTTCCACGACCGTATCAAAACGGTCGCCGACGACCAGGGGTGAATGAAAATCGAATTTCAGGGATACCGCCGGGTTGCCCAGGTTATCCCGCTTCATTTGATACCAGGTTTGGCCCAGCACGGCTTCGTACCAGACCTCTACCGCGTCGATGGCGAAATCGATGAATTTGCCGGTATAGGCAATCTCGGCGGTATCCGTATCGCCCCAGTTTATACGTCGGCGAACAGAAAACGGGATATCGGTTTGGGGTTTCTGGCCGCCGAAATCGGATGTGGGGATCGGGTCGTTGGGTGAATCGGACATGCCACCATTATGCATTCATGGCGACGGTTGCCAATCGCGTCTAGAATGAAGGGTGGCAGATTCTCAAACTTCTTGATCAAGGCCCATCCTATATGACGACAGAGGAAACAGCGCCGTCGGTGGAGGCAACCTTGCGGCCAACACCAACCGCGCCACCAGTGCCAGCAATGCCACCGATGCCACCGATGCCACCGATGCCATGGGCTTTGATTGCAGCATCATGTTTTGCCACCTTCGCCATTACCGCCAGCGGTGCCACCCGTACGCCATTCCTGATCCAGATGGCCCAGGACCTTGATGTCAGCCTCGGCATGATCGCAAACCTGTTTGGCGTGACGTCTATCGCGTGGGGTTCGGCGTCTTTTCTGGCCGGTATCGCATCTGATCGCATGGGCCGGCGGCCATTTTTGGTCGGTGCTCCCATCGCGGTGGCAATTGCCATGGGCCTTGTTTCCAGGTCAGAGAGTTTTTTGACCCTTGTTATCTGGTCCACCTTGGCTGGTGGCTGTTGTGGCCTTTACACCGGCGTCAGCCTGGCAGAGGTCGCAGGGCGCGTATCAGACCGACAGCGGGCCCGGGCCATTGGCTGGGTCATGGCGGGGCAATCCATTACGTTGCTGATCGGTGTGCCCATGGCATCCTGGATTGGTGCTTTTGTTGGTTGGCGTGGGGTGAACCTGTGCGTGGCCACCTTGGCGGTGATCGGTGCCCTGGCCATGCTTGCCACGACGTCGTCTGTGGCCAACAGGGCGGCGACAAAGGCCGCCATGGCCGCTGCACCACCGATGAAATTACGCTCTGTTTTGACCGGGCAGGTGCTGCGTTTGTTGGGCAGTGTGGTTGCAGAGCGTATCTGCTTTGGCCTGACGGCTGTGTATTACGCCACCTTTATGCTGCAGACGTATGATATGTCCCTGGCCACCTTGGCGATACCCCTCGCCATCTTTGCCTGCGGTAATATATTTGGCACCCTTATCGGCGGGCAGTTGGGTGATCGTTTCAAGAACCGTATGTTGACATTTTCTTTGGCACTGATGGCCTCGGGCGTGGTGGCCATATTCCTGTTTGGCTGGCAGGATGGTGTCGTCGTCTCGGTCGTTCTGGGATTTGCTTATATGTTCTTCACTGCACTGTCGCGACCGTCCCTTACGGCTGCCTTGGCCAATGTCCCAGGCGAAATACGGGGCACGGTTATGGGCCTGAACAGTACCGCAGCTTCTTTTGGCTGGCTGGCCGCAGCCTCCCTGGGAGGTTGGTTGTTGTCGACCGTAGGCTTCGTCGGATTTGGCCCATTGGCGGCGGTTCTGTCTGTATTGGGCGCGACTTTGGCGTTGAGCAGGCGCAAAGAATAGGGAGCGGATAATGGCTGAAACCTATCAGTTTACGGTCAACGGTGAGGCCCGGTCGATTGAGGCGGATGGGGCGATGCCTTTGATCTATGCGTTGCGCAATGAACTGGGCCTAACGGGCACGCGCTATGGCTGCGGACTTGAACAATGTGGCAGCTGCATGGTGTTGATCGATGGGGTGCCAGGTTATGCCTGTACCCAAGGCATGGACGCGGTTGCCGGGCGAGAGATCCAGACTATAGAAAGCCTGAGTGCGGAAGGGGGCACCGAGGCCGCGCCGCATCCCCTGCAACAGGCCTTTCTGGATGAACAGGCAGGGCAATGCGGCTATTGCCTCTCCGGTATCTTGATCAGCGCCAAGGCCTTGCTGGACAAAAACCCCGATCCCAGCCGGGCCGATATCGTTGCCGCGTTGGAGGGGCATCTGTGCCGCTGTGGCGCACACACACGCATTATCAAGGCCATAGGCCGTGCGGCGGCGGTTTTACGCGGGGAGGGGGCGGTATGACCCTGCCGACAAGCTTGCAGAGCAACCCGCGTTTTGATCAATGGCTGAAGTTTTTGTCAGACGAAACCCTGCGCATGGCCACGGGTAAGGTAGAGATCGGCCAGGGCATCGTTTCGGCCCTGCCGCAAATCGCGGCAGAGGAACTTGATCTGCCTCTTGATCGTGTGATCGTACTATCGGGCGACACGGTTTCTGGTCCGGATGAACGCTATACCGCGTCCAGTTTGTCGATCATGGATTCAGGTGCAGCCATCCGCCTGGTCTGTGCCGAGGCACGCGCCCTGCTTTTGGATCGGGCCGCCCTACGCCTGAACTGCGCGGTCGCGCAATTATCCGTGGCTGCGGGGCGGTTTCTGGTTGATGGCACGGCCGCCGATTTGTCTTATTGGGATGTGGCAGGTGAAATTGATTGGTCGCAATCCGTTAAGGGCGACGGAATTGCCAAGTCCCATACGGAATACAGCATTGTTGGGCAAAGCGTGCCCCGCCGTGATCTTCCGGCAAAGCTGTCTGGTGGGGCCTTCATCTATGATCTGGTGCATGACAATATGCTGCATGCCCGCGTGCTGCGCCAACCGGGGCGTGGTGCCAGCCTTGCCGGTCTGGATGAGGCGGCGATCCAACGGGCCGCGCCCGGTGCCATCGAAATTCTACGCCTGGATAATTTTGTCGCCTTTATCGGCTTGGATGAATGGGCCGTGGAAACAGCCGCCGCCATCGCCCCCAGCCATGCGACCTGGATCGGCGCGCCAGCGATTGAGCCAGCGCAGCAGGATGCGGCCTGGTTGCGCGGGGAGCCTGCCATCGACAATTCATATGGTGCGCCGGAAGACGCCGGTGCATCGGGGGAGCTGGTGGAGGCGGTTTTTTCCCGGCCTTATGTGGCCCATGCCTCCCTGGCACCGTCTTGTGCCCTGGCGCAATACGTGGATGAGCATCTGACCATTTGGTCTCACGGTCAGGGTATGCACCTGCTGCGCCGCAATATTGCCCAGGTCCTGGATCTGCCGGTAGAGGCGGTGACGGCGCACCATGCTATGGGTGCGGGGTGCTATGGCCACAATGGTGCCGATGATGCTGCCCTGGATGCGGCCATAATTGCCGTGCAAAAGCCAGGCGCCACCATCCGTTTGCAATGGCGGCGTCAGGAGGAGTTTGGTTTTGAACCCTTTGGCCCGGCGATGCTGGTGCGTTTGGCCGTGCGCCGCGATAGGGCGGGGCGGCCAAGTGATTGGACGGCAGAGGTTTGGAGCCCGACCCATGTGCAACGGCCCGGCACGGGCAGCGGCTATATGTTGGCGGCAGATGCATTGGCCTCGCCCCCGCCCGATCTGCAGCCGGAGGATCCGGGCGAGGAACGGGGCGGCGGCGGTACGCGCAACGCCGCGCCTTATTATGATATTCCCAACAGCCGTATCCAGCATCACCTGGTCACCAACCCGCCGGTTCGGACATCGGCCCTGCGGACATTGGGGGCGATCACCAATGTCTTTGCCATGGAGGCGATGATCGACGATCTGGCCGCTATGGCCGATGAAGATCCCCTGGCTTATCGACTATCCATGTTGTCAGACCCCCGCGCCAGGGCCGTGCTGGAGGTTGTGGCGGAGCGTTCGGGATGGTCGCGACGTGACGCCGGGGGCCAAGGTCGTGATTTGGGCCGTGGATCCGGTAAGGGTTTGGGCCTGGCCTTTGCCCGTTACAAGAATACGGCCGCCTATGCCGCCGTCGTTGTGGCGTTGTCTGTGGAACGCGAGGTGCATTTGGAGAATATCTGGATCGTGGCCGATGGCGGCTTGGTGATTAATCCCGACGGTGTACGCAATCAACTGGAGGGCGGTGCCATACAGGGGGCGTCCTGGGCCCTGAAGGAACAGGTTACCATGTCGGGGGTCGGGGTCACCTCATTGGATTGGGACAGCTATCCCATTCTGAAGTTCAGTGAGGTGCCTGAAATCGACGCGGTCGTATTGGACCAACCCGACCAACCATCCCTCGGCGTCGGTGAATGTTCCGTATCGCCCACGGCGGCTGCCATCGGCAACGCCCTGGCCCATGCCCTGGACCAGCGGATTTACGATATGCCCTTGAACCGGGACAGGATCATGGCCGCCTTGTCTGCATAGAGAAAATTTTAGCTTCTCTGCTTCTTAAATGCGCTCTAAGCGATGCCTTTTTCTTTTAATTCGGCTACCTGTTTCGGGTCCAAATCCAGGAATTCCTTATAGATCGCATCGTTGTCGGCACCTAAAGAACGTGCGGTATGGCGCATTTTTCCGGGGTTATTGGTCAGCTTGGGGATGATGGCTTGCAGGCGGACTTCGCCGTAGTCATCATCCTGTACGGGCACGATGGCTTCCCGGGCGGCAAATTGGGGATCCTCAAAAATCTGAGCCACGGAATAAATTGGCGCCAGGGTGCCGTTTTCCCGCTCAAACGCTTCGATGGCCTCCGCCTGGGTGTGGGTGTCAAACCATTCCGTATAGATCACGTTGATGGCCAGCCGGTTTTCAAAGCGGCTGGCATTGGTGGCAAACATCGGATCGTCCAGAAAGTCCGGACGGCCGATAGCCTTGGCGTTGCCAATAAAGGTCGCCTGGGTACTGCCTGAAAGGGACACGTATTGATCGTCAGATGTCTTGAAGACATTGGCAGGGGCTGAATAGTGGGATGCGTTGCCCGTGCGCTGTGGTTCTTCACCCAGTTGGTCATATTGAATGGTCATCGAATCCAGCAGACGGAAAGTTGCCTCCGTCAGGGACAGATCGATCTCCTCCCCACCTTTGGTATTGCCACGTTCCCGCCCCAGCAGGGCCATCAGAACCGCGTTACAGGCGGTCAAGCCGCCGATGGCATCGCCGATGGGATAGCCGTTATGCATGGGCGAACCATCAGGCTCTCCCGTGATATAGGCCAAGCCGGACATCGCCTCGAATATCCGGGCAAAGCCTGGTTTGGTCGCGTACGGGCCGGTCTGCCCAAAGGCGGTGGCGCGCAGAATGATCAGGTTCGGGTTGGCCTTCCACAGGGTTTCCTTATCAAGGCCCCATTTCGCCAGGGTGCCGGTGCGGAAATTCTCCAACAACACATCGAATTGAGGCAGCATTTTCAAGAACAGCTCCACCCCCTCAGGCTTGCGCAGATCAAGGGTCATGAACCGCTTGTTGCGATTGGCGGCCTTCCACCAGACGGACTTGCCATCCTTGAAGGGTGGGAAATTGCGTAGGCCATCGCCCGTGCCCGGCAATTCGGCTTTTACCACATCGGCCCCGAAATCGGCCATCAAGGTGCCGGCAAGGGGGGCTGCAAGAATTGTTGCGATATCCAGGACCCGGATACCTTCTAATGGTCCACTCATGAAATCATGCCTTCTAAAATACGCGCTGGTGGGTCTCAATTTTAACAACGAATAATAAGCGAGCGCCCCGATCAGGCAAGTGATTATCAGCAATTTTGGCAGCGGGCGGTTATTTCGCCATGAATTTTGTAAAGATCATCAGGCCGATGACAACGCCGGTGACCCATTTAAAGGTGTTGCCGTAGCTGATTTCCTTACGCATCAAATTCTGAAAACAGACTTTGGCGCCGGTGAATGCAAAGGCGCACAGCCAGGGGCCCAGGCCGTAGATAACTGTTCTGATCCAACGCCCTGTTGGGGGCTGATTGACGTATTCATTGTGGTAGGAATGAAATGCCAGGGCGATGGACGCCGCAATGAAAATAGCGGTCAAAAGATTGATTTGTTTCATGGCGTGACTTTAACTGTCTTGGTTGGTCCAAGACCTATAAATTTGACTTAATGCCGCTGGAGATAGTGGTGCGCTGCATCAGGCGGTGATGGCGGGCCGCATCAAATTCGGTGGCGCGATGGACGGCGGCTTGGTTGTCCCAGATAAGAACGTCGTCCTGTTGCCATTCGTGGCGATAGGAATTCTCGGGCCGGGTGGCGCGCGCCAACAGATCATCCAACAGCGCGCGGCTTTCATCTTCCGGCCAGCCCACCACGCATTTGGCATGCAACCCGATCATGACAGACTTCAAACCGTTGGCGGGGTTGGTGCGCACCAGGCGATGGCGGGCCGGTTTCATGCCGGCTAGCTCTTCCTTTGTGAAGGTAAAGCCCACCACGCCACGGGAATGGGCAAAGTCATGCTCGATCACCAGATCCTCAATCTCCTGCTTTTGCTTTTCACTAAGGCTGGCATATGCGGCCCTGGTGGATGCCAGTTCCGTCGCGCCGCCTTCGGGTGGCACAACCCGCGCGGTCAATATGGAACAGAGCGAGGGGGTGGGTTTGAAGGTACTATCAGCATGCCACAGCATATTGGCCTTTTGATAAAACATCCGCCGATCATCGGCCGGAATGACGTCGCCTGATTTGATGTCCAGGTTGGATTGCCGGGCAAACGGTGTGCCGGAAGCAGGATTGACGCCGCGCGTGCCTTCCAGATGACCGAACCATTCACTGAAGGCGATCTGCTGTTCATCAGTCATGGCTTGATCGGAAAATATCAATACCTGATGTTCATCGAAGGCGGCGCGGATCGCAGTAAAGGTCGCTTCGTCCAGAGGTTGATTGATGTTGACGCCGGAAACGCGCGCACAGAATGTGGCCATTACAGGCGATATGGTCAACGACATTGAATATCCTTCCGGCTCGGGAAACAACGCACACTAATCTTTGATAGCATGGCCAGCCGGGACGATCCAGATAGCCATTTCTTGTCCCTCGCCATCGTGTTATTGAGCTTTCGCCGGGTCGATGCAGATCCGGGTGGGGCCAGATGGGAAACGTAGGCGAATGCCCATAAAAATACCGGACAATCTTCCAGCTCAGGCAACGCTGGAACAGGAAGGCGTTCTGCTGATTACGGAGCAGGCCGCGGTACGCCAGGACGTGCGTCCGCTTGAAATTGCCCTGCTGAACCTGATGCCGGAAAAAATCAAGACAGAAACACAGATTGCCCGCCTGCTCGGCGTCACCCCGTTGCAGATCGAATTAACCTTGATCTCCACCTCCTCCTACGCGCCCAAGAACACCTCGGCCGAACATATGCTGGCCTTTTACCGTCCGTGGGATGAGATGCGGGATCGTAAGTTCGATGGCCTGATCATTACCGGCGCGCCGGTGGAGACATTTCCCTATCAAGACGTGGCTTATTGGCAGGAATTGACAGAGATATTCGACTGGACGCAAAGCCATGTTCAGGAGACTTTTAATATCTGCTGGGCCGGACAGGCGGCGTTGCAACATTTCTATGGCGTGCCGAAACACAATTTGACGGAAAAGATGTTCGGCGTTTTCCCTCATCGCATCCACCGCTTTGAGGGCGTGCAAGATAGCCTGCTACGCGGCTTCAATGATGAAATCCCGGTGCCTGTCAGTCGTCACGCAGAAGTTCGCCAGGAAGACCTGCCACCCGACGCCGGGTTGAAGGTTCTTTTGGCGTCTGAAGAAGCCGGCCTGTGTCTGATCCGTGACGAAGCGCGCCGGCAGGTTTATATGTTCAATCACCTGGAATATGACACCAATACCCTGGCTGGTGAGTATGAACGTGACGCCGCCGCCGGTATGGAAACCGCCGTTCCCGCCTATTATTATCCTGACAATGATCCCGCCCAAATGCCCATCAATCGCTGGCGGGCCAATGCCAACGTGTTATTCGGCAACTGGATCAATGAAATCTATAGCTCAACATCATTCGAGCTGTCGGGCATTCCGGCGATCCGAAAGATTTAGCCTCGGCATCCTCGGTGTCGTAATATGGCCGGTATTTAGTTGATACTTAGAATTAGTAGAATTGCCAACTTATGGGTGTATGCTGCTCAGGACAAATAGGGCGGGGTTGCCCTTTGTCGAATTTCAATGGGGATAAGCCGCATAATGTCTAGGAAATTTGTCCTAATACTTACCGAGTATTATCTGCCGCTGATTTCGTGCGAGGCACCCTTGTCGCTGCGAAGGAAAGCCCTAAATGATCAAATAATAAACCAATGACAAAAAGCGAAACCATATCTTCGGTCAAAACGGATCCGGCAAAGGACCTTTTGATTCAAGAGAACACGATGCTGCGGGATGCGCTGAACGCCATCTCTGATGGCTTCGTTGTATTTGATGCAGATGATGTTGTTATTGCGTTCAATAAAAAGCACCAGGAACTTTTTCCATCCTTAGCACCCTCTCTCAAGATCGGGGTGGCCTACAAAGATTTGCTGCGTGCGCAGGCGGAAAGCGGACAGATCGAAGTCGCCCGTGGGCGCGAAGAGGAATGGGTTCAGGAATGGGCAGAACGCCATCAAGTTGCCGATGGCACGCCCAGAGAACAAATTTTTGCCAATGGCAAAATAATGCGCCTGAATGAATACCGCACGTCGTTCGGGGCATCGTGGCTGTTCGAACGGATATCACCGACCTGAAAATGATGCAGCGGCAGTTGCAGGAGAGCGAATTCAAGTTTCGAACCCTGCTTGAAACCGCGCCAATTCCGCTGGTCCTGATATCGAATGGCAAATATATCTACGCGAATGAAAAAACATACTCCCTATTTGGCGTGCCCGATGGGGAGTTGCTCGGTCGGGAGACAAAGGAATTCTATGCTGATCCCGAAGCCCATGCGCGGGCTTTGGCATTGTTGACGAAAGAAGGGCGGGTAGAGAGCCTGGAGGTGGAAATTCAACGCGGCGATGGGGCGCTAATTTGGATAACCGTAAGTTCCGCGCCGATCATCTATGATGGCGAGCCTTCGGTTTTTGCCGGTATGATCGATATAACCGCCGCTAAGCAGTTTGAAGAAGCTTTGTTGGAAAGCGAAAGGCGGTTTCGCGCCATTGCAGAAAGTTCTCCCATACCATTGATCATCACGAAACAGAGTGATGGCGAAATATTGTATGCCAACGCTCAAACCAAACTCGTGTTGGAAAGAGAGGAAGTCGATATCATTGGCAAATCCGTCGCCTCATTCATGGAGGACCCTGCCGGCCGCGAGAGCCGCGCGACGGCAATTGCCGAAAAAGGCTATCTGGATCGCGATGAGATTATAATGCGACTCCCGGATGGCACCAGTTTCCCGACGGTCCATTCATTGCGTTCTATTATCTTTGACGGCGTGCCAGCCATCGTCGGTGCCTTCATGGATATCACCGAACAGCGGAGAGCTGAACTGGACCTTCGCCAGGCCAAGGAGGAGGCGGAGGCGGCAAATGCTACGAAATCACAATTTCTTGCAGTGATGAGCCATGAATTGCGCACCCCGCTTAATGCGATCATCGGATTTTCTGAGATGATGACGCAGAAGGTTTTCGGGCCTCTCGGACACGAACGCTACGGCGACTATGCGGTGGATATTCATGATAGCGGCACCCACCTTCTGGAACTGTTGACCGATATCCTCGATCTTTCCCGGATCGAAGCTGGGCATATGAAGCGGGAAGAGACGGTGGTGAATATTTCCTCCGTCGTTCAGGAATGTATTGGTTTCGTCCAGATGCGAGCCCGTGAGAATAACGTCGATATTCGTACACATGCTTTTGATGCCGCCCCGAAATTACTGGCGGATAACAAGCAAGCCAAACAGATCGTGCTTAACCTTTTGACCAATGCCGTTAAATACACGACGCCGGGAACGGGTATAAATATCTATTGGGCCATCAAGGCGAGCGGCGAGTTGGAATTGCGTATTGTAGATAAGGGCCCTGGCATACCGAGCTTGGACATAGAACGCATTCTGGAACCGTTTACCCGCCTTGAGAGCCCGCATACCAGTCGCGTCGAAGGTTCCGGGCTGGGCCTTGCCATTGCAAAAAGCCTTGTCGAAGGGCACGGCGGACGGTTGGACATTGTCAGTGACGTCGGTCGCGGCACCGAGGCAATCGTTGTTTTCCCTGCGGATCGTGTGCAAGGCGACAACGACTGAAATCGCGATGTAGGCCAAATTGGACGTGGCCGTGTATCACCCAAATGAAGGCGTGGAAAACCGCCATTGCGGGCACAGCGGGTTGTCCCGTCGTGCCCGCAATGGTGAATGCACCTAATTCATCCGGACGTATTCGAAATCAACCGGTTGGTTGTTGATGCCGCGCGCGGGTGGTGCGATCCAGGCAGCGTACTTGCCGGGTTCCGTTACCGGTTGCATCAGGCTGATGACATAGGCCCTGTCGGCATCGGTCGGCAGCCAATTGCCATGCTGTTCGGTCCAGGCGGCTTCGGTAATGACTTGGCCGTTCGGGCTGACACGCACGCCGCCGGTGTTCGCCAAATTGAAGCTGCCGATCTGGCGGTTAAAGGCGCGATGAGGCAGACTTAATTCAAAATCGATCCCGGCCCGTTTGATGATCTGGTTCCAGCGCCGCACGCCACGATCACAATCGGTGACGTAATCATCGCGCAGACGTTCGTTGATCACCGTCAGGGCATTGTCCTGATTGGTGACGAATTTTTCGCCCTCCAATTCCATAATTGGGTATTGATCGTTGCCCAGTTTGTGATCGTCGTCGATCTTGGTCTCTTCAAACCGGCCCTTCAGGCCCATGGCGTAAAAATTCGCCGCGTTGGTGGAGCGTTCGGAACCGAACAGATCCACGGAGACCGAGAAGTGGAAGTTCAGGTATTTCTGAATGGTCGGCAGATCTATGCCGCCCATGGCCCGGACTTTGTCTTCGCCGTGTTCATTGATCAATTCGCAAGCCCGCTGGATCACACGGCCCACGCCGGTCTCACCCACGAACATATGATGGGCTTCCTCCGTCAACATGAAGCGGCAGGTGCGCGACAGGGGATCAAAGCCGCTTTCCGCCAGGGAGGCCAATTGATACTTGCCGTCCCGGTCGGTGAAGTATGTGAACATGTAAAAGGACAGCCAATCCGGCGTCTCTTCATTGAAGGCGCCCAGGATGCGTGGCTTGTCCACATCACCTGAATGGCGTTGCAGCATGGCATCCGCCTCGTCCCGGCCATCACGGCCGAAATAGCCGTGCAGTAAATAGACCATGGCCCAAAGATGGCGGCCTTCCTCCACATTGACCTGGAACAGATTGCGCAGGTCATAAAGCGAAGGTGCTGTAAAACCCAAGGCGCGCTGTTGTTCCACGGATGCCGGTTCGGTATCGCCCTGGGTGACGATCAGGCGGCGCAACTGGCCGCGATATTCGCCGGGGACTTCCTGCCAAGCATCTTCGCCCTGATGCTCGCCGAAATTGACTTTGCGGCCTTCCTCACGTTCGGCGAGAAAGATGCCCCAACGATAGTCGGGCATTTTGACATAGCCGAAATTGGCCCAGCCTTTGGAATCCACACTAATCGCCGTACGCAGATAGACGTCATGGGCCTGGAATTCAGTCGGCCCCATTTCCTGCCACCATTTCAGGTAGTTGGGTTGCCAGGCCTCCAGGGCCCGTTGCAAGCGCCGGTCTTCGGACAAATCAACATTGTTGGGAATGGTTTCTTGATAATCAATGGCCATGGGATCAAACCCTCCTTTTATCGAATTCACTACGTTGGCCGCTGCCGTACAGGGGCAGCGCGCCCGTTTCGCCAACCGCATTGGGGCGCTGGAAGATCCAGTTCTGCCAGGCGGAGAGGCGGGAGAAAATTTTGCTTTCCATCGTTTCCGGGCCGCCGAAACGCAAGTTCGCTTCCATGCCGGTCAGTGCGTCCGGGGAAAAGACGGCGCGTTCCTCAATGGCGATGCGGACTTCGTCTTCCCAATCAATGTCATCGGGGGCGAAGGTGACCAGGCCGGCCGCTTCCGCCGTCAGGGCGTCCATGGCCTCACCCTGGCGCTGTTCTAGGGCGGCAATCGTTTCCTCTTCATCCAGAAAGCGGGATTGCAATCGGGTCAGGCCGTTGACCATTTCATAAGGGCCGAAGTTCATCGCCGTAAGCGAGGCCAGGGCAGGCGGGCGGTTATCCCCTTCAAACTGGCCGTCCAGCATATAGCTGCGGTCAGCCGCCAGGGCCAGCTCCAACAAAGTGCCTGTGAAACAAGACGCCGGCTCTATCAAGGCGTAGATGCTGCGTGAGGTGACATCGATCCGCTTTAGGGTGCGTTTGAGGTACAGGGTCACTTCGCGTACCAGCCAATGATCCCTATGTGCCGCCAAGGCTGCATCGTGGGCGGCCATCAAGTCGCAGTCGCCACTGGTTTGAAAAATCCAGGTGCCGATTTCGTTCTCGTTGGTGCGCAGATGCAGGATGGCGTCATCCAGTTCCCGGGCCAGACGCAAAGGCCAATATTCCGCACCTTGGGCTTGGATGGCGTCGGTGCCTTCGGGCGGTGCTTCCGCCGGGCCCTGAATGGCAATGGTTGCGGCACCCTGGGTGCGATCAATCTCGATTGTCAGGGTCGAATAGCTGACGTTGTCGCCATCGATGGTGCGCTGCAGGGGCGTCAAGGCGATGCCCTTGGCCGCAGCCGGGCGGTCCGATGCAGCAACGGCCTGGGCCGTGCGATTGGCCACGGCGTCATCGTATTTGGAGCGTGGAGCGATTTCATCGATCAAACGCCAGTCCACGGCCCGTTGACCGCGCATGCCTTCTTCAAGGGTGCAGAACACATCGGCCCGGTCCCGGCGTACCTTGCGCTTGTCTGACAGGCGGGTCAGACCGCCGGTGCCAGGCAGGACGGCCAGCAGGGGAACTTCGGGCAAAGATACCGTGGTCGAACCGTCATCGATCATGACAATTTGTTCGCAAGACAAGGCCAGTTCATAGCCGCCACCGGCGCAGGGTCCGTTCACGGCTGCAATATATGTCTGGCCGGAGTGGGCCGAGGCATCTTCGATGCTGTTGCGGGTTTCGTTGGTGAATTTGCAGAAATTGACTTTGTGGTCATGCGAGGAGGTTGCCAGCATGCGGATGTTGGCACCGGCGCAAAAAATTCGCTCCTTGGCGGACGTCATGACCACGGCGGCAACTTCCGGGTGTTCAAACCGCAGACGCTGAACAGCGTCGTAAAGTTCAATATCTACGCCCAGGTCATAGGAGTTCAGTTTTAGCTCATAGCCGTCCCGCAGGCCGCCGCCCTCGTCCACGGACATGGCAAGGGTCGCCACCCTGCCGTCCACGGAAAGTTGCCAATGGCGATAGGATGCCGGCTCTGTGCGGAATTCAATCATGCGTCTTGCTCCCCATTTATAATAGGCATTATAATGCATAATTAATCAAGATAAAGCATTATTTCGCATACGAGCAAAATTAATGCTTGTGACGGTCGCCAACCTCAACTTGTTTATGAACGCCTTCCCGATAGATAATATAGATCCCGGTGGCAATCAGGATGGCCGCCCCGATCAGGGTCCATCGATCCGGCAGGTCGTCGAATACCAGATAACCAAACAAGGTGTTCCACAACAACGCGGTATAGGACAAGGGGGCCAGTACAGCGACGGGGGCGAATTCAAACGACTTGATCAAGGCGTAATGGCCCACGCCGCCGAGGACACCTAATCCGGCCAGCAGGAACCATAGTATAGGAGACACGCCCGCCTGCCAGAAGAATGGCACGATAACGCTGCCTATGACGGCACCGACGGCGGCGGATATGAATAATGTGGTAATGGGATCATCCGTATCGGACAGCATCCGGGTCATGATTTGATACAGCGCATATGCCAGGGCGAGCACCAGCAACATCCAGGCAGCCCAATGGACAACGCCGAGGCCCGGTCGAACGATCACCATGGCACCTATGAAACCGATGGCCACGGCCGTCCATCGACGCTTCCCCACAGTTTCCGATAACAGGGGTACGCTAAGTGCGGTGACCATCAAGGGGGAGACGAAACTGATCGCGACGGCATCTGCGAGCGGCATGTATTGAATGGCCACAAAGAAGATATAGGTGCAGATCACCAACAATACTGAGCGAACGATTTGCTGCACCGGCTTTCGGGTTCGAACCAGCTTCCACCGTCGCCGGGGCCAGAATATGGCGGCCATAATAATGAACTGAAAAAAGTACCTGGCCCAGACGATCTGCGGCACGGGCACGGATTGCCCCAGATATTTCGCAAGCAGGTCCATCACCGCCAGAATAAACATCGCCAATAAGGCCAGGACGATGCCGGGAAGCTGGTTCTGACCCACCTTCATGTGCTTTGATCCATCGCGCCCGTGGCATTTCCAGCCGTATTTCCAGCCGCTTCACGGCCCCGAACCCCTTCACGATACAGGATATAGATCCCTGTCGCGACCAGGACCGAGGCCCCGATCAAGGTCCAACGGTCCGGCAGGTCGCCAAAGACCAGATAGCCGAACAATGTGTTCCATAGCAACGCGGTGTAGGCGAGGGGGGCAAGGACGGCGACAGGGGCGAATTGAAACGATTTGATCAAGGCGTAGTGTCCGACGCCGCCGATAATACCCAACGACGACAGCATCAGCCAATGTTCGGGCTCAAGGGGCATCTGCCAGAAAAACGGTACGATCAGGCTCATCGCACCGGCCCCGACGATGGCGGAGAAAAACAGCGTGGTAATGGGATCATCGGTGCGCGACAGCATGCGGGTGGTAATTTGATAGAGGGCAAAGCCAAGGGCCATGACCAACAACAACCAGGCAGCCCAATGCATGACCCCAAGGCCCGGGCGGACAATGATCATGGCACCTAGAAACCCGACGGCAACGGCGCTCCATCGCCGCGGTCCCACCACCTCGCCCAACAAAGGCACGCTGAGGGCGGTGACCAACAGCGGTGAAACGAAACTGATGGAGACCGCATCGGCCAGGGGCATATATTGAATGGCCGTGAAAAAGGCGGCGGTACATAGCAACAACAAAATAGAGCGGACCAGTTGCAGGCCGGGACGCCGGGTGCGGAATAGACCCAACCCGCGCCGGGGCATGAAGATTACCGCCATAACCGCAAAGTGACCAAAATACCGGGCCCAGACCACTTGTGAGACAGGCAAGGTCTGGCCTAGGTATTTAGCTTGAACGTCCAACAATGAAAACAGGAACAGCGCGCCCAGGGCGAGCATAATGCCGGCGAGTTGGTTTTGCCCCCGCGTTGCCGTCTTTATGACGGTCTTGCCCTCACCAAGTCCCTCGTTCCGCCTGTCATTCGAGCCTCCATCTTTGGGATGGCTCACTTAGTTCAGGCGTCCCAGGGCTTTGGCCATCAGCATGTACAACTTACCTACATCCGATGATAACAGCACGGCGGAGAGAATATCCTCCGGGTCGTTTTCCTCTGCCTGCTCCAGGGCTTCTTGGAATTGGGTAAGATAACGGTCCACATGCTCCCGAAAGGCCAGATCATCTTCATAATTGGCCCGGATCGCATCCAGGGACTTGCTATCCCGGCGGCGGACGATGCGCCGGGCGAATATGCCGCGATCACCATCCAGGTAGCGCTCCCAGGCGTCTTCGGGAACGTTCTTTTCTATGGCCCGGTCCAGATCAACCGCCAGGGAATTCATTTGTTCCGTGACGAATGTCATGTTGCGCATGAAGGCTTTGCGCCGGTTCAAGACGCTGCTGGCTTCGATATTGGCCGCATCCGCCCGGGCCTTTTCGCTAACCTGGCGCAACTCCTCTGCCTGACTTCGATAGCTTTCGCCGATCTTGTCCGCCGCCTGTCCCGTACGTTCCGTCAACTGTTCCAATTCGCTGGCGTTACGGGCCAGTTGTTCGCCGAGACCGGCCAGGCGATTTTCGCTGCCCTTGGCCGATGACGACAATTCTTGCACCGCCTGGCGCAGGCTGGCGCTCAACTCGGCGATCTGTTGGGCCAGACGGTTGGACTCGCCCCGCAGGTCGGTGCCTTGATCGGCCATGTCCGCGCTGGCCGCTTTCAGGCGTTCGGCACCCCGTTCGCCGGCCGCGGCTACATTCTGGATTTCCTGGCGGAAGGCAATGCCGGCACCCAGGATCCGTGTCGCCTCCCGATCCGATGTCTCGCTTAACGCGGTGGAGGCGTTATCGAAGCTGATATGCGCGCCGCGCAGGCGGGCCGCCGCTTCATCGGCGGCTTCTGCGACGCGCGAGGTACCCCGCCCCAGAACGTCAATGGCTTCGGTCAGGTCCGTCCGCGACTGTGCTGCCGTCTCGCTCATGCGGTCGGCGCGTTCCTGCAATTCCTGGCTGACATCGCCCGAATGTTGAGACAAGGTATGGCTCTGCTCAATAAAGCGGGTCAATGCCGTCTCCACTCTGGAGGCGGCGGCGGCGGCAACTTCGTTCAATTGATCGCTTTGCCCGCGCAGGGACTGCGCCAGACCGGCCATGTTCTCCACCGCCTTGGTGGAGGTGCCTTCCGCCTGCGCACTGCCCTGGCTCAACAAATCCATGATCTGGTTCAGATAGGCCCCGCCCTTGGTGGTCGTGGCATCCAGGCCCGCGAGTTCCTTTTGCAGGGCATCCCCGGCCTTGGATAAATCCTCCAATGCGGTGGAGGAGGCATGGTCCAAGGTATCGGTGCTCTTTTGCAATATGCCTTCGATTTGTGTCGCTTGGGCCGTGATGGTCTCGGTGATTTGTTGCAGGGCCGTGGCCCGCTCGTGCATGTCATGGCTGAGACGGGCCGTGCGTTGTTCCGCCCTGGCGGCATTTTCTTCCAATACTTCTGCATGGCGTTGCATGGCGGTACCCAGGGTCGCCGCCTCGGCCTGGGCGCGGTCGGTTGCGGCGGACAGATTTTGTGAATTGTGATGCAGTGCCTCTCCCGTTGCCTCAATGGCCGTATTGGCCTGTTCGGCAGCCGCTGTGACACCGTCGGCTTCTTCCCGCAGGCTGGACGTTGTGGCGTGGATTTGGGCCAGGGCGCGTTCGCCCTCCGCCGCCAGATTGTCCGCGGCCTCGACATAAGCTGTTTCGGTGGCGCGCATTTCCGATTGGGACTGTCTGCCGGCTTCCCCCAGGCTTGTGATGCGGTCTTCAAGCTGGCGGCTGGCAGCTTCCGTCTGTTCCGCAGCCGCCGTAATGCCGCTTGTACTCCTGTCCAGGGCGGATTGAACTGCTTCTATCCGCTGTCCTGCCGCCGCTGCCGTCTCGGATACTCTCGTGGCAGCGGTTTGGGCGATTTGCTCAATATGGTCCCCCGCACCGGTGCCCAGTTCACCAAGGTGGCGTTCCGCGCCTGCGGCCACGCTGCTCATGCGGCTTTCCGTATTCTCGGCAAAGGCAGTGACGCGCTGTTCCGCGCTGTCTGTCAGATCCTCAATGCGGCCTTCCGTACCTTCGGCGAAGGCGGTTACGCGTTGTTGGGCTGTTCCCGTCAGGTCCTCAATGCGGCCTTCCGTACCTTCGGCGAAGGCGGTTACGCGTTGTTGGGCTGTTCCCGTCAGGTCCTCAATGCGGCCTTCCGTACCTTCGGCAAAGGCGGTTACGCGTTGTTCCGCTGTTCCGGTCAGGTCTGCAATGCGGCTTTCCGTACCTTCGACAAAGGTCGTTACGCTTTTTTCCGCGCCGCTCGCCAGGCCCTCTATGCGGCTTTCCGTGCTCTCGGCCAAGGCACTTAGGCGCTGTTCGGCAGCCTCCGTCAAACTTTCGACGCGGTCGCCGGTATCCTCTGTGAAGGCGCTCAATCGCTGTTCCACCCCGCCGGCCAGGGCGTCGACACGATCTTCGGTGCCTTGGGTAAAGCTTTCGATCCGGATTTCGGTTGTGGCGGCGATATCTTCGACCCGACCTTCCATGACCCCGGCCATAACTTCGATGCGATCTTCGATCTGACCGGCGGCGGCATCGATCCGATCTTCAGCCCCGCCCGTTAGGTCGTCGATCTTTTGCGTCGCGGCTGCAGCAGTGGATTGTACCTGGCTCATAGTGCGGGCCACCCGCTCTCCGGCCTGGCCCACGGTTTCCGACGTGACCAACGCCGCGTTGGCAATTTCG
Source organism: Rhodospirillaceae bacterium (assembly GCA_018660265.1). Lineage (GTDB taxonomy): Bacteria > Pseudomonadota > Alphaproteobacteria. The sequence goes on from JABJKS010000012.1 coordinate 83,148, forward strand.
CCGGTGCGGGCGTCCAGTTTCTGGGTCGTTTCCGCAATCTGTTGGTCGGCCTGCCAGGCAGCCTGGCGAACGCTTTCCGCCGTTGCCGTCAATTTACTGCCCGCTTCCTCAATACGCCCTTCAGCATGGGTGGCGGTGGCATCGAGGATCTCCATATGCTGTTGAACCCGCGCCTCAATCCCGTGGGAGATGACTTCCACCTGGCTGGATATCTGATGCAGGCTATCACCGTCCAGGCGCATGGCTTCGCTGGAACGTTTCGCCTCGGCACCAATTTGGCTGGACGCCTGATGCAGTCGATTGCCCTCTTGCGCCAGGCCCTGATGCATTTCGGTACCACGGTTGATCATATCGTCAACGGCAAGACCCAGGTCGGCAATCTGCCTTCGCAATTCAGCTTCGACGTTGCCGGCCTGGCCAATGGTGCGCCGGGTCAGACCCTCAAGTTGTTCCACCACCGCCTCGATCCGGGCTTCAAACTCTGCCTGGATCACAATTGCGGTTTGGCTGGCATCCTGGCCCAATTTTTCGGAATTATCGGCCACGGTCTGGCCGATATCGTTGATCCGCTGTTCAAAGGCGTTACTTAATTCCAGGGCACTCAGGGCGGCCTGCCGGGCCGCGTCCTCGGTATAAGTGGTGACAATTTCCGCGCCGTTTTTGAAGGATTGCGCGATCTCTTCGGTCCGGCGATTGACGAACGTGGCGATTTTATCGGTATCGTTGGCGATCTGCACGGTGCGCAACTTGAACGCCTGGGCCACGGCTTCCGCCTTTTCCTCGCCCAGCCCCGCGCTTTCGTTTACCGCAGCATTAAATGCCTGCGCCCGGTTGCGCAGTTCAGCCTCCACCTTGGTGACTGTATCGCGTAGGCCATCCACGGTACTTTCGGCCAGGGACAAAAGATCTGTGCGTCGTGTTTCCAGGTCAGCCAGCAGATCATCGATACGCCCGGCGGCATGGTCCGTCATGCGGTCGGCGGTCTGGCGCGCCTCGTGCTCTTCTTCCCGCAAGCGTTCGGAAATAACATCGGCATGGCGGGATACGTCCGACGTGATGCGCCGGGCGACATCGGCCAGGGCCGTCGCGCGCTCGTCCACGTTGGTCTGTAGATTGGTCCAATCCGTATCAATGGCCTCGATGCTCCGGTTCATATCGCCGCTGACCCGTTCAATACGCGACAGCAGGGTCGCGCTCATATCTTCCAGGCGTCGCACAGCATCTTCGGTGGCAGCCGTCGTGGCAGTACGCAGATCATCGGTCTGGTCGCGAATACGCTCACCCGTAGATGTCACGCGGGCTTCCATACGGTCGATGGTCTGATCGATTTCCTGGCCAACCCGGCCCACGGTTTGGCGCACCCCATCGGCCATCTGTTTGGCCTGTTCCCCAACGGCCTTTTGCGTCTTGGCGGATGCGGCCTCAACTGCGGCCAGCTCCTTGGCGTAGTGCTGGTGCATCTGATCGGCGCTGGCCTCTGCAGTGTCGGTCACTTCTGCGGTACGGGCCTGTAATTGGTCCAGGGACCGGCTGTAATCTTGCCTCAACTGTTCCACGACCATGCGGACACCATCCGCCATATCAGTTGCGCGGGTGGTGACGGTTTTTTGGTTTTGCGCCGATGCCACATCGATTTCCGCCATCTGTTCGCCGAAATGCCGGCGCATATGTTCGGCCTGGGACATGGCGTTTGTGGTCATCTCTCCGGTGCGGGTTTCCAGACGATCGATGGACATGTTGAAATGATCGCCCAGATCGTTCAGGTTCTGCTCCACACTGTCGGCCAGGCGGTCGGCCCGACCGGTCAGGGCGTCGTGGGCCTGATCGGTCGATTGTTCGATGCTCGATAGTTTCTCCAGATATTGCAGGCGCAACTGCTCCACCCGTTCCAAGGCGTCATCTCGCAAATCGTCGGAGCGGGCGTTCAAACGATCCACCGCACCGTCGAAGGCATCCGTCATGGTAGCCAGGTTCTGCCGCATATGGCCGGCCATGCGTTCGTTTTGGCCGGCAATTGTTGTTTGGGCCTGATTGGTCAGCCGCTCGACCTCGGCCAGTTTCTCACCATAATAGTCGCTCATGGCGTCGGCGCGGGCGGTGGCGGCGTCGGTCATGGTTTCGCCGCGTTGGTCAAGGTGATCAATGTCCTGATCAAAGCGCTGGCTCAGCTGGTTTAAGTGCTGAGCCAATTCCGCTGCCAAGCTGGTGCCGCGCGCTGCCATTGCGGTTTGACCCGCATCAGCGTTTTGGGCGATTTCCGCCAAGCGCGCCTCAAAATGCAGTGCGATGCTGTCGGCATTGTCCGAGGCTTCGTCCTTCATGTCTCCCGCGCGCGCGCTCAGGCGATCTATGGACGTATCAAAATCCGCCTCCAAATGGGCCAGGTTTTGCTGTAGGTCATCGGCCATTTGGGTGGAGCGGGTGGAAATATTGGTTTGCGTTTGCTGGCCCGTACGCTCGATCTCGCTCAACCGGGTGCTGTAATGCTGGCGCACCTGATCGGCCCGTGCCATGGCTTCTTCGCCCCAGGTGCCGCCGCGTTTGTCCATATGATCTATGGTCTGGCCGAATTTCTGGTCCAGTTCACTGACGGATCGTGCCACCCCATCGGCCATGCTGTCGGCCCGCTCGGCAATATTCTGCTGTGCCAGGGCAGTGGCGTTTTCAATTTCCGAAAGCCGGTCATCATAGTGCTGTCCCAGGCGGTCGGCCTGGCTCATGGCGCTATCGGTCAGGCGATCCGCCCGTGCTTCGGCCAGATCCATGGCGTCCGCCAGGGCATCGGATTGTGCATTCAGGGCCGCAACCGCGTCTTCCGCCCGACGTTGAGATTGCGCGATGGAGGCTTCAAAATTGTTGGCCTGATCCAACAACAGATCGTTGATCTGTGTCCCTTGTTCCGCCAGCCGGTCGGCGGCACCTTCCAAAGACCGTGCCCGCCCGCCCAGTTCCTCTACCAAAGCCGCCGTCCGCGCGTTGGAGGAGGTGGAGCTGCGGCCAATGTCTTCCACCCGTTGCCGCAGCAGGCTTTCCACCTGTCGGACTTGTTCCGTTGCCTGTTCCGAAGCATGAGTCAGCTCATCTGCCTGGCTGCGCAGGGCGTTTGAAATCATCTCTATCCGCGCATCCGCCTGATCGTCAGGATAGGTCAGACGACGCAGTTCCGCCTGCAACTGTTCTGCGTGATCGGTCATCTCGCTGCCCCGGCGCAGGTAAAACAGCACCAGCCACAACACACCAAGGGGGGCGAAAATCGCGCTCAATACCGCCGCCAGTTCATGCGGCAACAAATAGGCCAGGGCACCCCAGCCTACATAGCCGGTGATATAGCTGAAACAGACAACCAGCCAGATGCCGGTAATGACCAGACCCAGCATCAAGCCATGGCGAAAATCAACCTCTCGCCCCGACCACCACCGTGGCGGCCGGCCACTGGGTCCGCCGCCCGAACCACCACCATAGCCGCCACCATGCCTGCCATGGCTATTGCGCGCACGGTCGACGGCTTCCGCCTGGATCGGCAGTTGGGTGGGCGGCGTCTCTATCTGCGACATTGGGTTGTCCTCTGGAGGCTGGCTTCCGGAGCCATAATAGCAGCGCACTGCGCCAGAAGTATTGGATTATCCAGTCTATCCATGTGGGCATAAGGGGGTCGGACGTGCTGGACAAGGAAAAATTTCGGCTGAATACCCGTATGGGTGATAGATATTGCAAACCGGACCCGCTGTCCAGGATCAACCTGGCCCTGGGAAAAGCGGATGACGTCCCTGGGCTCGGTCAAATCATCCACCACACTGAAGCGATCTGACTGAAAGGGCCGGTTCACTTCCGATAGCTGGGCAAAGGATAAACCGTCGTAATAATCACTGCCCCGGCCCGTCTCAAACTCCAGCTCCAGGGCGAAATAGGTCCAGATATTTTTGGTTCGGTTGATCACAACTTTCTGCAGGGCAAAGCCCACCGCATGCATGGTTTTCACCCGGCTGCCGAATTTCTCTGCCTCCACATTGATCGCAACGACAACTTCACCATGGCCAAAGACTTCCTCAACCAAAATAAAGGGATCATCCAGGCTACCCGTGCCCGAGGCGCCCAGCAGGCGGAAATTGTCTGATGCTTCGGAAAATGTAATGCCGTCCAGGCTAATATAGCCTGCGGCGTGGGTGCGATCTGCCATCGTGCCCAGGATGATGGGCAGTATGATCAGGATGATCAGTTTGATTGGGCGCACCAGCATGGCCATGGCCTCAGCTTTAGGAAACCCAGCCGCCGGCAAAGGGAATGACCTGGCCGACGAAAAAGTCACTGTCGTTGCTGGCCAGGAACATGGCCAGGGCGACATCTTCCTCGGCCCGGGCCAAGCGGCCCAAGGGGACATCCCGCTTCAAATTGGCCTGGAATTTGGGGTTTTCCTGCATGCTTTTCGGATAATAGACATCGCTTTCAACGAAATTCTGCGCGATCAGGTTGACCTGAATGTTGTTCCGCGCCAATTCCACCCCGACGGCCCGGACATAGGCCGCCTGGGCCCCACGGGCGGCAGTATAGGCCGCCAGGCGGGCCATGCCGCGTAACGGCGTGGCGCTGCCATAGACGATGATCTTGCCCTGCTCCCGCTCGATCATGCCAGGTGCCGCGGCCCGTACCAGGCGGTGTAAGGGATGTACCATGATATCAAAGACAGAGGCCCAGATTTCATCGTCAACCTCTGCCACCGGGACGCCGTAATGGTTGGGCGCGGCCAGATTGGCGATCAGGATATCCAAGGGACCGGCATCCTTTACGATCTGGGCGGCAGCGCCTGGGTCGGTCAGGTCCGTGCGGTCGGCAATGACCTCGGCACCCGCCGCGCGAAAGCTTTCAATTGATTGCGGCCCCATATAATCGTCGGCCTGGGTTACCAGTACCCGTTTGCCTGCCAAATTGACCGTCATGTTGTCCATAGTCCCCTGGAAATTCATTAATGTGTATTTCTTACCGGGAATGGTAGACTAGCGGGACGGGGAACGCACCAAATTCCAACTGAATGTCGGGGAACGTAAATGAGCACGCAAACGATCTATGAGGCACCGCGTCCGGCGGCAAAAACAGGTGAGCAGGTGATCACCTCCACCTGCGGCCATAATTGTGGCGGCCGCTGCGTCGTCAACGCGCATGTAAATGATGGCAAGATTACCCGCATATCGACGGACGCCCGACGCTGGAACCCCGAACATCCTCCCCTGCCGGCGTGCGCACGGGGCGTGGGGCAGATCGAACGGACCTATCATCCCGACCGCCTGAAATATCCCATGCGCCGCACCGGCCCGCGCGGATCAGGGCAGTATGAACGGATTTCCTGGGATGACGCCCTGGACGAGGTAGCAGCCCAAATGCTGCGGGTGCGGGAGACCTATGGCAACGCCGCGATCCTTGATGGCTCCCGCTCTGGCGCTTTGTCCAAGCTGCATGGTCGGTCGGCTGCCCTGCGGTTTTTGCACATGTTTGGTGGCTGCACAGACCTGTGGTCGAGTATGTCAAACCAGGCCGAGATTTTCTCTGTACGCACCGTCTATGGACCCGATGTCCACTTTAAGGCTGCCGGGCGGGAGCCGACGGATTATATCAATTCAGAACTGATCTGGATGTGGGGCTGGTCGCCAGGCGATGGCACCTTTGGGACCGGCACCATGTCGTACCTGAAGCAGGCCAAGAAAGCGGGTGTGCGCATCGTCTGTATAGATCCCCGGCGCACCAGATCCTCGCGCCAATTGGCGGATGAACACGTTTTCATTCGCCCGTCCTCCGATGCCGCCGCTTTGATTGCCATGGCCCAGGTCATCGTCAGTGAAGGTCTGCACGATCAGGCCTATTGCGATGCCCATGTGCTGGGGTTTGACGAAAGCGGCCTGCCTGAAGGTGCACCGGCGGGGGCCTCTTATCGGGCCTACCTGGAGGGGGACGTGGATGGCATTGTCAAAACGCCTGAATGGGCAGCAGATATCACGGGTATCCCGGCGGAAACCATCCGTCGTCTGGCCATAGAATTCGGTACTGCGAAACCCGCCGCCATACAAACCGGTTATGCGCCGGGTCGCACGGCGTTTGGCGAGCAGTTCCATCGTGCCGCATATGCCCTGGCTGCGATTACCGGCAATGTGGGCATCGTGGGCGGTAATTCCGGCTCCTCCAACGGGTCGACGGGACAAAGTTTCATCAAGGGGCTGCCGACGGGCAAAAACCCCATTGATGCCAAAGTTTCCACGCCCCTGCTGGCGGATTTGCTGACGCGGGGAAAAAGCGGTGGTTACCCAGCGGATATCAAGATGATTTATTCCGCGGGCGGGAACATTTTCAATCAATGCTCCAACGCCGCGAAGGTTATTGAGGCCCTGAACAGCGTGGAGTTTATTGTCGGGCAGGATCATTTCCTCACCCCAACGGCGCGCTATGCCGATATCGTGCTGCCGGCGACGACGTTTTGGGAGCGCAATGATGTGCATGTGCCTTGGGCAGGCGCGGGCCATTACGCCATATACATGAAGCAGGCGATCGCCCCCATGGATGAATGCCGCAACGACATCGATATCTTCACAGACCTTGCCGAACGGGTTGGAATAGAAGGCTACAACGACAAGACCGAGACGGAATGGCTCAAGGAATTTACCGGCGATGCGGTTGATGATTTTGCCGCCTTTAAGGATCAGGGTGTGGCCCGCTTCCCAGGCCCGGCACCAGAAGATGCGGTCGCCTTCGCCAAGCAGATAAGTGACCCGGAAAACCACCGCTTTTCCACGCCGTCCGGCAAGATCGAAATTTACAGCACCACCCTGGCGGAAAATCCCAATCCCTATGGTCTGGGCGATATATCACCAATCCCGACCTGGGTGCCTCAATTAGAGGATGGTCAGGATTTTCCCTTGCATATGTTCAGCGCCAAATCACGGGCCCGGACGCATTCCATACACGCCAATCAGGAAAAATTGGGCAAAGTGGATCCGGATGATATTTGGCTGCATCCCGCTGACGCTGCCGCTCGTGGTATCCATGACGGCCAGATGGTGCGTGTGTTCAATAACAATGGCGCAACGATGCTGCCAGCGAAGGTGACGGAAGATATCAAGTCTGGCGCGGTTTCCATGAAGGAAGGGGCCTGGTTCACCCCGAACGAAGAAGGTGTGGATACGGAAGGTTGCGCCAATGCAGTGACTTCGGATATCTCCGCGCCGTGTGGGGCAACCACCTACAACACCAATTTCGTCCAGGTGCGGCCCGTCAATACTTAAGACGGATTTTTGCAAGCCTCAGGTGCCATGGCGACCAGATCATCCAGGCTGACGCCAATTGTGCGTCGGGTGGTGTCCAGGACGGCGTCGGCTTTGCGATAAAGGCTTTCCCGGCCCTCTAGAATACGGTGTAGATCGGCCATGGCCTCTCTATTGCCGGCCATAGGGCGCTGGTCGCCCTGGGCCGCCACCCTGGTCATATGTTCCTCCGGCGAGGCTTGTAGCCAGACCGTGTAGCAGCTGGACAACAACCGCTCGTAAGTTCCCGCCTCGGTCACCAGGCCGCCGCCGGTCTCGATAACCGCCCGTGCGTGGGTTTCTATTGTATGTTCCAGGCTTTGCCGCTCCAACCGCCGGAAGGCGGCTTGGCCCAACAAATCGAATATTTCCTCTAGTTTCATGCCGGCGGCGGTTTCGATTTCCTTGTTCAGCTGCACAAAGGGCAGCTCCAACCGCTTGGCCAGGGCCCGGCCCAGAGTGCTTTTGCCGGCACCGCGCAGGCCGATCAGGGCAATCCGGCCATTTTGGGCCGCCTCCGGCGTATAGCGTTGGCGTAGATGGCGATGTAGATCAGCCAGATCGCCCACACTCAGATCGGCCAATTGCTCCAGGATCAGAGCCATTTCCACGGGCTGGTCCGGGCCATCCTGCACCAGTTCAGCCAGGGGGACATGCATGGCAGCAGCAATTTGCCGCAGCAGAATGATGGAGACATTGCCCCGCCCACTTTCAAGTTGCGCCAGATATCGTTCCGATACTTTGGAATAATTGGATAATATTTTCCTGGTCATGCCGCGACGCGACCGCTCCCCACGGACCCGGTCGCCCAGCATGGCCAGATAGCGATCATCGTCACTCAAAATATGGCTATCGTTCACTTGACCCTCGAGTTGTTTTTGGCCCATTACCGTACTGCCATTGGAACATAAAATCCCCTAATATGCATTATAATTCTTTTTTATTGATTTTTCGCATTAAAATGCAGTATATAGGAGATTGGATTTGTAAGATGACGACGGACGTTTTGGGGGGACTATGGCGCAATCCATCACCATATTGATTGGTACGATCACGGGTACGGCCGAACTGGTCGCAGAAGATGTCTCGCCAATTTTGGAAGATGCTGGCTATGACGTCGAAACCCTGGATATGAATGACCTGACCCCGGCTGTCTTTAAGGAAAATGAACTGGTGCTGATCTGCACCTCTACCTATGGCCAGGGCGATGTACCTGACAACGCGTTGAATTTGTACGAGGCGTTGGAGATCGATTTGCCGGACCTCTCGAACCTGCGGTACGGGGTCATTGGCCTGGGCGATAGCACTTACGCCGATACCTACAATGAAGGCGGCACCAAGTTTGACAAGGTATTGTACGATTGCGGTGCCCGGCGCATCGGAGAGATCATGCAACACAATGCCTCAAGTGATGAGTTGCCGGAGGAGGCGGGCGTCGCCTGGGCCAAGGAATGGGTTGAAATTCTGGCGAATTAGCCAGACCTGAATTGAACGCTGTTAGGTTGTTGGGAGGCGACATGAACGAGTATAGCTCATACGATCTATCTCAGGACCCGCCAGTGGTCACCGTGCCACGGGATTATAATGTGGCGGTGGATTTCGTCGACCGTCGGGTCGATGAGGGCTTTGGCGATAAAGCGGCCTTCATTGATGAAAATGGCAGTCATAGCTATGGCGCGCTACAAGACGGCGTGAACCGGTTCGGCAATGCTTTGTTGGATCTAGGCTTGCAGGCGGAGCAGCGGGTTCTGCTGTTGCAGTTGGACAGCATCGATTTTCCCATCGCCTTTTTCGGGGCCATCAAGGCGGGCCTGGTGGCGGTGCCCGTCAACACGCTGCTGACCACCGATGATTATCATTACATGCTGAAGGATTCCCGGGCCCGGGTCCTGGTAGTCAGTGATGCATTGTTGCCTGTGGTGGCTCCCATATTGGATCATTTGCCGCAATTGCAGCACATTATCGTAACCGGCGGTGGCGATGCGGGCGGACACAAGACAATGGCCGATACCTTGGCCGGGGCCGCGCCGACACTGATAGCGGCGGCAACATCCGCCGATGATATCGCCTTTTGGCTTTATTCATCCGGCTCCACCGGCAGGCCAAAGGGCGCGCCGCATCTGCAAAGCGATATGATCAATACGGCAGTGTTGTACGGCATGGGCGTGCTGGGCATCCGCGAGGATGATGTGGTCTATTCCGCCGCCAAATTGTTTTTTGCCTATGGCCTGGGCAATGGTCTGACCTTTCCCATGGCGGTGGGGGCAACGGCGGTTTTGCTGCCGGGGCGGCCAACGCCGGATGCGGTGATGGCTAAAGTAAAAGACAACAACGCCACGATTTTTTATGGGGTGCCGACCCTGTATGCGGGCATCCTGGCCGATGAAAGTATCGGCAAGGCGGCCTCCTCACCCAAATTGCGGCAATGCGTCTCTGCCGGTGAGGCGCTGCCCGAAGACGTGGCCAAGCGCTGGGCGGGTCGGTTCGGTGTTGATATTCTGGATGGTATCGGCTCCACAGAGATGCTGCATATCTTCGTCTCCAACCGTCCCGGACAGGTGCGCTATGGCTCTACGGGGCTGCCTGTGCCTGGTTATCGTTGTCGTCTGACGGATGATGCAGGTGCGGATGTGGCCCAGGGCGATATTGGTGATCTGTTGGTCAACGGGCCGTCGTCCGCGCCCTATTATTGGAACAACCGGGAAAAAAGCATCGCCACCTTTGAAGGGGCCTGGACCCGCACGGGCGATAAATACTTTCAGGACGACGATGGCTATTATGTCTATGCCGGGCGCACGGACGATATGTTGAAGGTGGGCGGCATCTGGGTTTCGCCGTTTGAAGTGGAATCCGCCCTGATGTCCCATGCGGACGTATTGGAAGCGGCTGTCGTTGGTCATGCGGACAAGGATGATCTGATCAAACCAAAAGCCTTTGTTGTTCTGATTGCCGGTGGTGGTGATGCGGACAAGGCCGTGGCGCTACAGCAGTTCGTCAAGGATATGCTGGCACCTTATAAATATCCACGTTGGCTGGAATTCGTCGATGAACTGCCAAAGACCGCGACAGGCAAGATCCAAAGGTTCAAATTACGTGATTGAGCGTTTCTTCTGAATGGCCAATTCATATGACAGCATTGAGGTCTTGGGCCAGCGCCTGGAGTGTGCCTGGCTGGGTCCCAAACCGTCCAATGACCCCGACGGCCCGCCCACCCTGGTATTTCTGCACGAAGGTCTGGGCTGTGTCGCCCTGTGGCGTGATTTCCCGGAACAGCTTGTCGCGGCCACGGGTCTGAGTGGCTTTGTCTACAGCCGGCAGGGCTATGGTGGGTCTGAACCGTGCGAATTACCCCGGCCTATTACATATATGCATGACGAGGGATTGCAGGTACTGCCCGCGCTATTGGCGGCGGCCGGGATCAAGCGCGCCATCCTGGTGGGCCATTCGGACGGTGCCTCGATTGCCCTCATTTATGCCGGCGGGACACCCAGCCCCGGCCTGTTGGGTATAATCCTCGAGGCACCGCATGTCTTTATGGAAGACTGCAATACGGATGCCATCGCCCAGGTGAGGGAAGCATATGTTAAGACCGACCTGCGCGCCCGTTTGGGGAAATACCATGGCGACAATGTGGATTGCGCTTTTCGCGGCTGGTCGGAGCCGTGGTTGGGGGAGGGCTTCGCGACCTGGAACCTGGAAGAATACCTACCCAATATCTGCGCCGAAAAAGCGGTGCCGACACTGATAATTCAGGGCATCAGCGACGAATACGGCACAATCGCCCAATGCCAGGCCATCGAGCGGGGCATCGGCCCCCTGGCCTCAACCTTGATGTTGGAAGATTGCGGGCACGCGCCTCATAATGATCAGCGTGAAAAGGTCTTATCGGCCATGACAGACCATATCCGCAATATCGTTTCATAGTCGTTACACGGCTTCGTCGGCACACTTGGCGGCGCCGGTCTAAATGCGGCACAAGCCATAGGGTGATGTCCCAGACTCTAAAACGACGCCACCGAATTTCGGCGACGTCGTTTTAGGTACTGATTTTTAATTCTTGCATGGTATCCGGCATTACGCCCGTGACCCATGCTTAGGGATTATGTCCTAGGCCGCTTTCCGACGTGGAATAAACGGCTGACGTGGTTCGATCTCAAGGTCGCGGATCGATTTCGCCTTGTGTTCGTCGCAATAGGAGCTACCGTCGGTACGGTGCTCGCCGCAGTATTCATGGCTGGGGTGATCGCCATGGGGCCACATTGGCCAAAGGCATCCCCGGCGGGGCCTGATATCAAGCATATGCCGCTCTCACAATGTTGTTGAAATGATGTCCGTCACTATTTGTACTGAATATTATATGTTGCGCCGCACCATTTTGTCAAGTACTGATTATCATTAATGAATCATGACTTGCCACTTTTTTCGAATCGGCCTACGAATCGATATACTAAAGCAACCTAAGGGGCATTGATCTGATCCCCAGTTCTAAATGCATTGGGCAATGGGGTAATCAATTAATCATGGCAAAACCCAGCACGAACCAATTGCGCTATTTGGAACGCGGCTTACCCCAGCCGGGTGGAAAATTACCCTTGTTTGACGAATTCGGCCAGGAAATCGATATTCGGACAATTCGTGCCTGTATCAAGGCGGGCTGGGCCGAACCCTGGTTCGCAAACCCGCTAAAGCCTGACTGGCTGGTCTGCCGATTGACCGATAACGGCCGGGACGTCCTGGCCAATATTGAAGCATCTGCCTAGCGACAACGTACTCCCGGCAGACTAGAATAGCAGATTATTGTAGCAGATTATTGCAATGGTAATCGCGTAAGAGAGATATTCAGCCATGCCGTACAAAACCTTTGGCTTCACGGAAGAACAAATTCTGATGCGTGACAGCATCCTGGGCCTTTTGGGGCGGGTGCTGCCGGATGAGATGAAGTTGGAGCTGGATAAAACCTCCACCTTCCCCGAAGCCGCTTTTAAGGCGATCGCGGCGGATGGTTGGCTGGGCCTGCCGATCGAGGCGGAATATGGCGGGGCAGAGGCATCCAATATGGATATGGCGGTCTTCATTGAGGCCATGGGCTATTATCATTACGGTGTCCGCTCCGCCTATATGACCACGGCCATCTATGGTGCCTCGCACTTACGTTTCCATGCCTCCGAGGCTCAGCGCAAATTGATGTTGCCGCCTTTGATCGCGGGCGAGTTGAAGATGTGCATCGCCTATTCCGAACCTGACAGTGGCTCCGACATGGCCGGTATTCGCACCCGCGCCGTCCGCCAAGGTGACAATTACGTCATCAACGGCCAGAAAATCTACATCACCAATGCCCATGTCAGCGATTGGATGGTGGTTGCGGCTAAAACCGATCCGGACGCAGGCCGCAGGGGGTTGAGCCTGTTTTTGGTCGACAGCAAATCGTCGGGGTTGACGATCCGTAACATGGATCCCTTGGGCTCCCGCACCTCGTTGCCCAACGAAGTGTTTTTTGACGATGTCACGATACCTGCCGAAAACCTGTTGGGCGCGGAAGGCGGGGCCTGGCCCATGTTGATGCGGGGGCTGAACCAGGAACGGCTGTTGCTGGCGGCGACGTCTGCGGGTCATTGCATGCGGATATTGGAGTTGGTGAAGGAATTCGCGATCAACCGCAAGGCGTTTGGCAAACCCATCACGGCGTATCAGGCCGTCTCCCACAAATTGGCCGATATGTACATGCTGACCGAGGGGGCCCGACAGGCAACCTTCCATGCGGCCCAAATGCTCGATGCCGGCGAAGATGCGGTGCTGGAAACCACAACGGCCAAAATCGTCGCGACCGAAAACAATTATAAGGTGGCCGATATGGGTATGCAGATCATGGGTGGGGCGGGCTATATGGCCGGCGAGATGCAGCGTCTGTTTCGCGAAGCGCGCCTCGGGCCCATTGGCGGTGGGACTTCGGAAATACTGCGCAATGTCATTGGTCAACGCATTGGTCTGTAGGCAAATATTCGGAACGGGGGTTTTTAAATAAGAACATTTGCCGTAAAAGTGGTTCTGATCAGTTGCGTAGGGGAGATTATGCTCGCAACCAATCTCATGCGCTGGCAAAGTAGTGGCAAATTTGGGATCGATTAGAGCGGACGACATGACGAATACCACTGACATAAAACGCACAATGAAAGACGTCATTGATAGCGTCGAAGATCTGTCCAATGTGGACGAGGCAATACAGCGTAAAGTACGCCGTGCTTTATCCGGGATGCGGGATATTCTGGTCCGTCTGCCTCAGGATCGTTTGGTCGAGGCGGAAATGGTCGCCGATCAAGCCAAGGAATTCCTCACCACCGCCTCGCAAAGCCGGATCAATCAAACCATGGTCCGGTCCTCCTCCGCCGGCCTGTGCCAAGCTGGCGAGCGTCTGGACGACATCGCGCCGAGGGTCCTGACCCTGTGCCGGGAAATCACCAATTTAATGAGCTAGTGGTTGTGTGATTTTTTCACTGCAACACAACCCAATTGGGTTGTTTGCGGGATGGAATTGCGCTAATTTAACTCCCTTTAGGGCAATACTGAGCGTATTGTAAAGGTGGAGACTAACAATGAATTTCAAACACTTGAGTGAACGGGGGGCGACATTAAGGCACCTTATAGTCGGCATTTTGGGTGTGCAGGCCGTGTGTCTGGGCTCGGCGCAGGCCTTGACAATAAACTTGAACGATATTGGTGGCGTGACCGACACCAGTGCCGAGACCGGATTTCAAGAAGCGGCGAGTTTTTGGGAAAGTATGTTCACGGATAGTGTTACCGTGAACCTTGATGTGGGTTTTAGAAGTTTGAGTCCCGGCGTACTTGAGCAAACAGACAGTACGCTTATACAGACCCAGTACGCCGACACCCTAAATGCCATGCAGGCTGATGCGACATCGGCCAGTGATATTGAAGCGACGACGAGCCTTGAGAAAGGGACGCTAGACTATTTGGGTGTGAAGACCTTTGATGTTATTATCAATCGTACCCAAGATAACCCCAACGGTGTATTCGTTGCTGAGCCATATTTGGACAACGACTTTGGCTACAACAACAGTACAAATTACATGACGTCGGCCAATGCTAAGGCCTTGGGGCTTCTGGCCGCAAATGACCCTCTTGCCGATGGGGAAATTAGCTTCAATAGCGATTTTGCCTTTGACTTCAATCGTGGGGACGGCATTGCTGGCGGTACCATTGATTTCGTCGGTGTCGCAATCCACGAAATCGGCCATGCTCTTGGTTTCGTTAGTGGCGTCGACTATTTGGATAGCACGAGCCCACGACTAGGTGAGGGCGGCAGCGGCGATGATGACGAATATCTCTCAAGCACGCTTGACCTGTTTCGTTATTCTGAACTCAGTAGTTATGGCCGGGTGATCGATATGTCTGCGGATACCCGCGAGAAATATTTCTCTATTGACCGCGGCGTGACGAATTTGGGCTTTTTCTCGACAGGTGTAAATTTTGGCGATGGACGTCAAGCCGGTCATTGGCAGGATAATTTAGGCCTTGGCATCATGGACCCGACCTTAGCGTCAGGCGAATTTGGCTTTATAACGGACCGTGACATCCTCGCGCTTGACGTTATCGGTTGGGATATCAATTTTGACACGCCCGTCGTGCCAGTTCCAGCGTCGTTGCCGCTGTTTGCGACAGCCCTCGCCGGGCTAGGCTTTTTGAGATATCGTAGACGTAGGGCTAAGGCTAGCCAGTCAAACAACATTTCCAAATTGGAAACGTCCTAACTATTCAGCGTTTTACCCGTTACCGCCAGGGCGGCTTCCTTGACGGCTTCGTTCAATGTCGGGTGGGCATGGCAGGTGAGGGCAATGTCTTCTGACGACGCGCCCATTTCCAATGCTAAAACCAGTTCGGCGATCATGGTGCCCGCATCGGGGCCAATGATGTGGGCGCCCAACAGGCGGTCGGTTTCCTTGTCTGCCAACAGCTTCACAAAACCTCCTTCCGTGTCGCCGCTGGCACGCGCCCGGCTGTTGGCGGCGAAGGCGAAGCGGCCTTTGTTATAGGGGGTACCAGCTGCCTTCAAATCATCTTCGGACTGGCCCACGGTGGCGACCTCGGGCCAGGTATAGCAAACGCCGGGGATGGCATCGTAATTCACCGTGCCTACATGTCCGGCGATTTTCTCGGCCACCACGACGCCTTCCTCTTCGGCCTTGTGGGCCAGCATGGGGCGGTCGGGCAGGATATCACCAATGGCGAAGATGCCGGCGACATTGGTTTGATAGTCTTCGTCCACGGGGATAAAGCCGCGATCATCCATTGTCACGCCAACCTCTGCCAGGCCCAGGCCGTCAGTGTAGGGTTTGCGCCCGATGGAGACCAATACGACATTGGCTTTTAATGTCTCCGCATCCCCGCCTTTGGCGGGTTCCACGGTCAATTCCACGCCGCTTTTGGCTTTCTTCACGCCGGTCACCTTGGTGCCTAGGCGGAATTCCATGCCCTGGGCTGTTAAGGCGCGCTGGAGGTGGCGGGAGAGTTCGCCGTCCATGCCGGGGGTGATCCGGTCGAGGAATTCAACAACGGTGACTTTCGCCCCCAAACGCCCCCAGACGGAACCCATTTCCAGGCCGATATAGCCGCCGCCAATAACGACAAGGTGTTTGGGAACTTTGTTCAGGGTCAATGCGCCGGTGGATGAAACAATAGTCTTCTCATCAATCTCCACGCCTGGCAGGCCCATAACATCGGAGCCGGTGGCGATGACGATATTCTCTGTCTTCAGGGTCCGTTCGCCGCCGTCCGCCAGCGTCACCTGAACCGTGCCCGCATCCGTGACGCGTCCGCGACCGGGGATGTAGGTTACCTTGTTCTTTTTGAACAGCCCTGCAATGCCCGTGGTCAGATCCTTTACCACTGTGTCCTTGCGGGCCATCATGGCCTTCAGGTCCAGGGCCAGGCCGGAGGTTTTGATGCCATGGGCGGCAAAATCCGCTTCAGCCTCGTGATACAGATGCGATGATTGCAACAGGGCCTTGGAGGGGATGCAGCCCACATTCAGGCAGGTGCCGCCCAGGGTGCCGCGCATTTCCACACAGGCTGTGTTCAGGCCCAGTTGTGCCGCCTTGATGGCGCCAATATAGCCCCCCGGTCCGCCGCCAATGAAGATCACGTCGAACGGGTCGAAAGTATCATCAGTCATGATCAGTTATCCCTACGGCAATATCTAACAAAATTTTAAGTCGTTACCGGGCTTAACCCGGTAATCCAGGGCGACAGACTCAAGTGCCTGCATCCCTGGATCCCCTGGGCGTTTGCGGGTTTCCGCTTCGCTGCACCCAAGGATGACGGAGTGGGCTAAATCTCGAACAACAGGCGTTCGGGTTCTTCAATGCATTCCTTGACCCGAACCAGGAAGGTTACCGCTTCGCGGCCATCGATGATCCGATGATCATAGCTCAACGCCAGATACATCATGGGCCTTGCCACCACCGCGCCATCCACGACCATGGCCCGGTCCTGGATTTTGTGCATGCCCAGAATGGCTGATTGCGGCGGGTTCAGGATCGGCATGGAGAGCAGGGAGCCATAGACGCCACCGTTGGATATGGTGAACGTGCCGCCCTGCATCTCGTCGATGGTCAATTTACCGTCCCGGGCTCGGCGGCCGAAATCAACGATGGAACCTTCAATATCGGCGAACGACATACCGTCCGCATCCCGCAACACCGGCACCACAAGGCCCTGTGGCGTGCCCACGGCAACGCCGACGTTGTAGTAGTTTTTATAGACCAGATTGTCGCCGTCCACTTCCGCGTTCACGGCCGGGACCTCCGCCAAGGCCTGGGTGCAGGCCCGCACAAAGAAGGACATGAAGCCTAAACGATGGCCGTGGCGTTTTTCGAAGACATCGCGGTATTTGCTGCGTGCTGCCATCACCGCGCTCATATCCACTTCGTTAAAGGTGGTCAGCATGGCGGCGGTGTTTTGCGCATCTTTCAGACGCCGGGCAATCGTCTTGCGCAGGCGTGTCATCTTGACGACTTCTTCCAGGCCCGCATTGGGCCGCGCGCCCGTATTCTGATGTTGGGCCGGCGCGGCGGCCACGGTCGCTGCGGGGATGACTTGCTGTGCCGTTACTGCTGGTGGTGCTGCTGGTGGTGCTGCTGGTGGTGCTGCTGGTGGTGCTGTTGGGGCAGGCGTCGGTGCGGCTGGCGCAGGCGCGCTACCACCAGCCTTGACGAAGTTTAGAACGTCTTCTTTCGAGAGACGACCATTCTTGCCGCTGGCGGGAATGACGCTGGCGTCCAGGCCATGTTCCTGCACCAATCGGCGCACGGCGGGTGACAGCGGTGCTGCTGAAGCAGCAACTGGGGCAGGCGCGGCAGATGGTGCTGGCGCTGCTGCTGCTGCGGGCGCTGGCGCAGGGGCTGAAGCTCCGGCTGTCTGGCTTTCATCCAGACGGCCCAACAGGCCACCCATGGCCACCGTCGCCTCTTCCGGTGCGGTAATCTCACTCAACACACCGGCAGCGGGGCTGGGAACCTCTATGGCGACCTTATCGGTCTCCAACTCCACCAACGGCTCATCCACAGCCACGGCTTCGCCCGGCTGTTTAAGCCAGCGCGCGACAGTTGCTTCCGTAACGGATTCACCCAATGTGGGAACCACGATATCGATCATCTAACGGCCCTCATATTCTTCATGGCTTTTATACCTGCGCTGTAATTTGGTTCGCGCCTTATAGTCCCAGTGCCTTGGCAACCAAAGCCGCTTGTTCTTTTTGATGCGCGGCCATGCTGCCGGCAGCAGTAGAGGCACTTTCGGGGCGACCGGCATATTTCGGCCGTTGGCATTTGTGGCCGATCTTTTCCAATACCTGTTCCAGACGCGGCATCATATGCCACCAGGCACCCATGTTCTGGGGTTCTTCCTGGCACCAGACCACCTCCGCTTTTGGAAAGCGCGATAGCTCTTTGCCCAGGGCTGCTTTGGGGAACGGGTACAATTGTTCCACCCGCAACAGGTAGACACCCTTTTTCTTTGCCGCGTCCCGTTGTTCCAACAGGTCATAGTAGACTTTGCCGCTGCAGAGTACGACGCGGCGGATCTTGTCATCCGGTGCCAAGATGCTTCGGTCAGCCTCGCCATCATCCCAAAGGACACGATGAAAGGTCGAACCTGGGCCCAGCTCCGCCAAAGTCGATACACAGCGCTTATGACGCAGCAATGATTTCGGTGTCATCAATACCAGCGGTTTGCGGAATTTACGGTGCAATTGACGGCGCAGGATATGGAAATAGTTGGCCGGTGTGGTGCAATTGGCCACTTGCATATTGTCTTCGGCGCATAGTTGCAGATAACGCTCCAACCGGGCGGAAGAATGTTCCGGGCCCTGGCCTTCAAAGCCATGGGGCAACAGCATGACAAGACCGCTCATACGCAGCCATTTACTTTCACCCGACGAAATGAATTGATCAATGATGACTTGGGCACCATTGGCGAAATCGCCAAATTGCGCTTCCCACATGATCAGGCCGCGTGGCTCCGCCATGGAATAGCCATATTCGAAGCCCAGCACGGCGGCCTCCGACAGAGCGGAATTTATGACGTCGAAGGTTGCCTGCTTTTGACTGAGGTTATTCAGGGGCGTGTAGGTGTGTTCATCAACTTGATCGATAAACTGGCAATGTCGCTGGGAAAATGTGCCTCGGGCACTGTCCTGGCCGGACAAGCGAACGGGAAAACCCTCCATCAACAACGAGCCGAAGGCCAAGGCCTCCGCCGTGGCCCAATCAACGCCCTCACCACCGTCAATGATGGCGCGCTTGGCCGTCAATTGCCGGCCAATGGTGCGGTGCAGGTTAAAGTCCACCGGTGTTTCCGTGAGGACCTTGCCAATATATTTCAGAGTCTTTGGCTTTACCGATGTGTCACCGCGCCGGGCCTCGCCACGGGCGGTTTCCAGGCCCTGCCAGCGGCCCTCCAACCAGTCCGCCTTGTTCGGTTTATAGGCCGCTGCCGCCTCAAAATCCTGCTCCATACGGGCCTGGAAGTCGGTGACGCTGTTGTCGGCTTCTTCCTGACTGATAAGGCCGTCTGCGACCAGCTTTTCCGCATAGATCTGCCGCGAGGTCGGGTGCTGGCGGATCGCTTTGTACATCAAGGGCTGGGTGAACGCGGGTTCGTCACCTTCGTTATGGCCGTGACGGCGATAACAGAACATGTCGATAACCACGTCTTTTTTGAAGCGTTGACGGAATTCCGTGGCGATCTTGCCGATGTAACAGACAGCTTCGGGATCATCACCGTTGACGTGGAAAATCGGTGTCTGCACCATCTTGCCGACGTCGGATGGATAGGGGGAAGAGCGTGACAGATTGGGATTCGTGGTGAAACCGATCTGATTGTTGACGATGATATGGATGGTGCCGCCGACCGTATAGCCGTCCAGATCCGACAGGGCGAAACATTCCCCGACGAGGCCTTGTCCCGAAAAGGCCGCATCACCGTGCATCAAAAGCGCCATGACTTTCGAGCGGTCATCATCGTTCAACTGGTCCTGCTTGGCCCTGGCCTTGCCCAGGACGACGGGGTCAGCCGCTTCCAGGTGCGATGGGTTGGCGGCCAGGGACAGATGCACCATGTGCCCGCCCAATTCCCGATCCGCCGACGTGCCCAGATGATATTTCACATCGCCCGAACCCTGCACATCCTGTGGGTGGGCCGAGGTGCCCTGAAACTCTGAAAAGATTGCTGTGAACGGCTTACGCATCAGATTTGATAAGACATTCAGGCGGCCCCGATGGGGCATGCCCAGGGAGATTTCCCGCACACCCAATTGCGCCGCCCGGATCAGCACGGAATGCAACAGGGGCATCAGGCTTTCGCCGCCATCCAGGCCAAATCGCTTGGTGCCCGTATGTTTGACCTGCAGAAAACTTTCAAAGCCTTCCGCTTCAACCAATTCGCGCAGGATCTGCCGTTTTTCATGGTCTGTTAGATTGATTTCCTTGCCCCGGCCCTCGATCCGTTCCTGTATCCAGGCTTTTTCTTCGGGGCCCATGATGTGCATGAATTCCACACCAATACTGCCGCAATAGGTGCGGTTGAGAATATCCAGAATTTCCCGCAAAGTGGCGTTTTCCAGACCCAGGACGTAATTGATATAGATCGGGCGATCCAGATCAGCCTCGGTGAAGCCGAATGTGTGCGGGTCCAGTTCCGAATGGGAC
This sequence comes from Rhodospirillaceae bacterium, assembly GCA_018660265.1. Lineage (GTDB taxonomy): Bacteria > Pseudomonadota > Alphaproteobacteria. The sequence goes on from JABJKS010000012.1 coordinate 103,651, forward strand.
ACGGTTTTCTGTAAATCAAGCGGGTCCAGCTTGGCATAAAGATGGCCGCGTACCCGATAGTTCCGGATCAGCATCAAGGCGCGCAGGCTGTCCAAAGTGGCTTGGCGGACCTGGGCCGAGCTGACCGCACCCAGGGCGGCAGGGGCCCGGCGGGCACCATCAAGGACGCTCTGACCATCATCGCCGGCGGTATAGGGATCGTCGGTCTTGCTTTCCAGGCTGCCGCGCGGGGCCCAGGGGGCACCGCGAACCTCTGCCACCACAGCATCAGCCTCATCGCCCAGTTCCGAGAAAAACTGTTGCCAGGAAGCATCGATGGAGCTGGGAGAGGTTAAATAGCGCTGGTAGAGTTGTTCGATGAAGGCACTGTTGGTGCCGAATAGAAATGATGATCCTTCAAGACCTGCGTCTTCAGGATCAGGATGGCTAGAATCTGACCGAGCCGGGTCCGATATGGACATATTTTCACCGGCAGCCTTCTGCCACCGCCTCCCATAGAATTTTTTACACGCGCATTCTGCGCTTCCGCAGGTTAACCCTTCATTACTTCTAACATAGTGCTGCCAAGGTTGGCCGGCGAATCCGCGACCGTAATACCGGCACTTCGCATTGCGTCCATTTTGTCCCCCGCAGTACCCTTGCCACCGGAAATGATCGCACCCGCATGGCCCATACGCCGACCGGGAGGGGCCGTAACACCGGCAATAAAGCCGACCATGGGTTTTTTGACCTTTGACTGCTTGATAAAATCGGCCGCTTCCTCTTCCGCCGTACCACCGATTTCGCCAATCATCACGATGCCTTCGGTCTCATCATCGCCAAGAAACATCTCCAGGCAGTCAATGAAATTGGTGCCGTTGATGGGATCGCCGCCAATGCCGATACAGGTGGTCTGACCCAAACCGGCAGCCGTTGTCTGACCCACCGCTTCGTAGGTCAAAGTGCCAGAGCGGGAGACGACGCCAATCCTGCCACGGGTATGAATATGGCCCGGCATAATGCCGATCTTGCATTCGTCCGGGGTGATCACACCGGGGCAGTTCGGGCCGATCAGGCGGGTCTTGCCCGATGCCTGCAGGGCCCGTTTTACCGTCACCATGTCCAGCACGGGGATGCCTTCGGTGATGCAGATGGCCAGCTCAATCTCGCAATCGATGGCTTCTAAAATAGCATCGGCGGCAAATGGCGGCGGCACATAGATGACGGACGCATTGGCACCAGTCGTCTCTACCGCATCGGCAACCGTATCAAATACGGGTAGGCCTAAATGCTGCTCTCCCCCCTTGCCCGGCGAAACGCCGCCGACCATCCGGGTGCCATAGGCGATGGCTTGTTCCGAATGGAAGGTGCCTTGATTGCCAGTGAAGCCCTGGCAAATAACTTTAGTATCATTACCAACCAGCACAGCCATTACGCGGCCTCCTTCACGGCGGCAACCACTTTGGCGGCTGCATCACCCAAATCATCGGCAGAGATAATCGTCAGACCGGAATTGGCCATGATCTCCTTGCCCTTCTCCACATTGGTGCCCGCCAGGCGAACCACCAGGGGTTTGTCCAGGTGAACTTCCCGGGCGGCAGCGACAACGCCCTCGGCAATAATGTCGCATCGCATGATGCCGCCAAAGATATTGACCAGAATGCCTTGCACGTTTTTGTCCGACAGAATGATCTTAAAGGCCTGGGTCACGCGCTCCTTGGTTGCACCACCGCCCACGTCGAGGAAATTCGCCGGCTCCCCGCCATGCAGCTTAATAATGTCCATGGTCGCCATGGCCAGGCCCGCGCCATTGACCATGCAGCCAATTTCACCGTCCAGCTTGATATAGTTTAATTCCGCTTTGGCGGCTTCCAATTCAGCTGGGTCTTCCTCATCAGGGTCGCGCAATGCCTCCAGATCCGCATGGCGATAGAGGGCATTGTCGTCAAAGTTCATCTTCGCATCCAGGGCCATGACATCACCTGCGCCGGTGACGACCATGGGGTTGATCTCTACCAACGAGGCATCGGTATCGACAAAGGCCTGATACAGCGCCGTGATCAACTTCACGGCAGAGCCAACCTGCTTACCTTCCAGGCCCAGGCCATAGGCGAGGCTGCGGGCATGGTGCCCTTGCAGACCCGAAATCGGATCAATCACCAGGGTTTGAATTTTTTCCGGTGTTTCTTCGGCGACCGCCTCAATATCCATGCCGCCTTCGGTGGACGCCATGATGGCGATGCGCGAGGTGCCCCGATCCATCACCGCGCTCAGGTAAAGCTCCCGCGCGATGTCACAGCCGTCCTCAACATACAGGCGATTAACCACTTTGCCTTGCGGTCCCGTCTGATGGGTAATCAGGTTCATGCCAAGAATTTCCGTCGCCATGGCGCGGACTTCATCAATGGACTTAGCGATTTTGACACCGCCGCCCTTGCCCCTGCCGCCTGCGTGGATCTGGGCCTTTACAACCCAGACCGGCCCCGGCAGACCTTCGGCAACCTTAACCGCCTCATCTACGGAATAGGCGACGCCACCATCCGGCACGCTGACGCCATAACCCTTGAGTACGGTCTTGGCCTGATGTTCATGAATATTCATAGCAACCCCTCTTTAACTATCCCCTGATCTGTCCCGCTCGAACCGGCTATTTGGCCTTTGCTGTAGCTTTCTTTTTCTTCGGTGCAGCCTTTTTCGCCTTCTTCTTACCCAAAGACGGATCGAGTTTCTTACAAGCGGCAACCAGATCCTTGACCGAGCCGACCGATTTATCGAAAGCCTTCTTCTCGGACTTATTCAGATCAATTTCCACCACACGCTCGACACCGCCAGCGCCGATCACGACGGGGACGCCCACATACATGTCTTTGATGCCGTATTGGCCGGTAAGATTGGCGGCACAGGGCAGAACCCGCTTTTGATCGCCCAGATAGCTTTCCGCCATCTGGATTGCCGCGGATGCCGGTGCATAAAATGCGGAACCGGTTTTCAGCAGGCCGACGATTTCAGCCCCGCCATCGCGGGTCCGTTGGATGATCTTGTCCAGGCGTTCCTTGGTGGTCCAGCCCATCTTGATCAGATCGGGGAGGGGGATGCCGGCGACGGTGGAATAGCGGGCCAGGGGCACCATGGTGTCGCCGTGGCCGCCCAGAACAAATGCCGTCACATCCTGGACGGAGACGTTGAATTCTTCCGCCAGGAACAGGCGGAAGCGGGCGGAGTCCAGAACACCGGCCATGCCGACGACGCGATTGGCGGGCAGGCCCGTAATCTCGCGCAATACCCAGACCATGGCATCCAGGGGATTGGTGATGCAGATAACGAACGCATTGGGGGCATATTTCTTGATGCCCGCACCGACCTGCTGCATGACCTTGATATTGATGCCCAGCAGATCATCGCGGCTCATGCCCGGCTTGCGCGCCACGCCGGCGGTGACGATGATGACATCGGCACCTTTTATGGCGGCATAGGAATTGCTGCCAGAGAGCGCACTGTTGTAGCCCTCGACCGGTGAGGCCTGACCCAGATCCAGGGTCTTGCCCTGGGGTAGTCCATCAACGATGTCGAACATCACCACATCGCCGAGTTCTTTTAGGCCGGCCAAATGGGCCAAGGTGCCGCCAATGTTACCGCCACCGATCAGTGCGATTTTGTTCCGTGCCATGAGTTATCCCTTTCGGATTAGATGTCGTTTGTGTCAAAAATCTATCGTGTCAAAGTCCTGCGTCGAATGATCCCATCACCGACGAATAAATTCGCCACCCTTGTACCCCCCGTAGGCAACGTGTGCAACGGCGTCTACATTTAGTTTCATAACATTCTCAAAGGTCGATCTAATTGGCGCGCATGGTCAAATCGACCAGCGCCGGTTATCTTCGCAGGTAAGTCGCATAATTTAGGGAGTGAAGCGGTATGTCGAGACGCGAAGAACTGGTGGCAGAGGTGATGGAGCTGTTGAACAGGTATCAAGACGCCATTGAGGTTGGAACCCGTGATGATATCCAGGCCCTGGTGCATTTGCCTGTCGCCTATATCACCGAAGACGATGTGCAGATGCGGGAACGTTACCCGTTCGATCCGGCAAAGCTGCGGGAGGCCACGGGCTTTCATCATGGCGATTCAGATTACAATGTGGTCCATGTGGAAGAGACCAAGGCCCACGTTCTGGTCACCGCGACCCGCAGGCGGGAAGACAACAGCGCCATCGAAAATGTCGGCGCCTTCTATATTCTGCAAAAACGCGAAGGGCAGTGGAAGGTCGCGGCCTTCTCAGGCATTCGCACGCCGGCTTGATCCTTAAAGTCAAAGGTAAAACAGATGAGTATTTCCCCCCAGGAAAAAGCTGAATTTCAGGCCGAAGTGTCTGCCTGGTTCACCGAGAACCGACCGGCGGATCCGGGCTATCTATTGCCGCAGAGTTTCATGGAAGTGGGCACGGATCAGCAGTTCGATTTTCTACGCACCTGGCAACGCAAGGTTTACGACGCAGGTTATCTGGGCATGGCCTGGCCGAAGGAATATGGCGGCGGTGGTAAGGATCAGGCATTCCAGGATATTGCGACAGCCGAAATGGTGGCGCAAAAGGTCCCCTTCATGACCAATACCATTGGTTTAAGCTGGGCCGGGCCCTTGATCCTGAACATGGGACCGGATGCGCAAAAGGAAGCCTATATCAAACGCATCTTGAGCGCGGAAGACATCTGGTGTCAGGGGTTCTCGGAACCTGATCACGGCTCCGATCTGGGAAATGCACAGCTGCGCGCGGTCCGCGATGGTGATGAATTCGTCCTTAACGGTTCCAAAATATGGACTTCGTTGGGATCTTATGCCGACTTCATGATCCTGCTGGCCCGCAGCAATACCGAAACCAATACCAAGTACGAAGGGTTGAGCTATTTTCTCATCCCCATGAAAATTCCCGGCATTGACCCGGTGCCAATCAAAAAACTGACCGGCGAATTTGGCTTCACCCAAACCTTTTTTGACAATGTACGGGTGCCCGATAGCTGCCTGATCGGCGAAGAAGGCAAGGGCTGGCAAGTGGCCATGAAAACCCTGACCTTTGAACGCGCGGTCAGTGGCGGTCAAGCGGGCGGTGTCCATTCCATGCAGGTTTCTACCGATGAGGTGGTGGAGATGGCCCGCCATGCCATGCGTGACGGTCATCCCGCAATTGAAGACGCAATTGTGCGGGATCAATTGGTGGCGTTTATGATGGAAGAGCGCGGCCTGGATCTGAACAATCAGCGGGACAAAATCCCCGGCCTGGCATCGGAATGGCCCGGTTCCATCGCCATGGCGCGGAAGTTGACGAATTCCGAATGGCGGCGGCGTTTGAACCAATTCGCGATGACCCTGCAAGGTGCCAATGCCTCCCGCTATGTGGGGGACGATGGGGCAATTGATGGGGGCCGGTGGCAGCGCGGTTACTTCAATGCGTTTTCCGGCACCATTGGCGGCGGCACCTCGCAGGTGCAAAAGAACATCGTTGGCGAGCGGGTCCTGGGCCTGCCGAAGTCCGAGTAGAGAGTAGTCAGCATGCCAGAACAAAATGCACGAATAGAGCAAGCGGATATCCTGTTCACGGATGAGCAGGGCCAATTGATGGAAATCGCCCAGTCCTTTTCGGCCAATAAATCGCCCATCGCCAGCGTGCGCCAACAGATGACGGCGGATGGTTCTATCGAGCGGGACCTGTGGGCTGAAATAGCTGCCCTGGGCTGGCTTGGTGTTGCCATACCTGAAGAATATGGCGGCAGCGGCCTTGGCCTTGGCGAAGTGGTCAGCATTGTGGAACCCATGGGCCGCAATCTTTTTTCCTCGCCCCTGATTGCCACCACCCTGGCAGCCCAGGTGATCCTGGCCGTTGGCGATGACGATCAGAAATCTCAATGGCTGCCGCAATTGGCCGGCGGCAGCATCGCCGCCCTGGCCTTGAGCGAAGCGCATGGGGATTGGGATCTGAGCAATCTGACCTGCACCGCGACGGTTGATGGTGACAGCTTGCGTTTAGGCGGCGGCAAGACCTTTGTGACGGATGCGGGCTTGGCGGATCTGTTCGTGCTGTCGGTGGCTATGGATGGTGCACCGGCATTGCTGCTGGTTGAGGCGTCCGATTTGCCCGATGGTGCTTTACGGCGGGAGGTGGTGATTGACGAGACCCGGCGCAGCTATGGCTTAAACCTGGATGGTCTGTCGGTGCCCAGGGCCAACTTGTTGACGGGCGGTGATGCTTCGGCATGTCTGAAAAGCCTACATCTGGCGACCTGTCTGCTGTATGCTGCGGAAATGTGCGGCGGGACGGCGGGGGTCATCAACGTGACCCTTGAATATCTCACCACCCGGCGGCAGTTCGATCATTTCATTGGTGCCTATCAGGCCCTGAAACATCCCATGGTCGATGCCTTGACCGGGTTGGACGCCGCGCGCTCTCACCTCTATCACGCTGCGACCATTTTCGAATTTGGTACGGATCGCAGTGGTCAGGGTGGTCACGGTAGTCGGGACGAAGTTGCCGTGCGCATGGCCAAGGCCCAGGCAGCGGACGCCTTCGCCTTTGCCTCTGATCGTGCCATCCAGTTCCATGGTGCTTTTGGCTTTACCTATGAATGTGATGCCCAGCTGTTTCGCCGCCGGGCCTTGTGGTGCGAACAGCAACATGGCGACAGCCAGCACCATCGCAAGCATCTGGCGGGATTATTGCTATGACCGATAAAGATACCGGCCTCAACGTCTGGCAAATGACCTCCAACCATAATCGGATGATTGATCTGCAGGCTGATAGCACGTTCAACGCGCCGAACCACAATGGCCCGGTTGAAGTGGCGTTTTTCGGCAGCTCCGCCTTTCGCATCACCTCACCCAAGGGGGTCAGCGTGATGATCGATCCGTGGCGCAATCATCCCTCACGTACGTGGGATTGGTATTTTAAGGATTTCCCCATAACGGCGGTGGATATCGGTTGTTCAACCCACGCCCATTTTGACCATGATGCCCTGCACCGCCTGGACGCCCATGTGCTGTTGGATCGGCTGATCGGTATGTATTCATTCGGCGACATGACCATCTATGGTTTGGCGGACAAGCATGCGATAGATAGTTCCTGCAACATCTACGATTTCAAAAAGATCCATAAACATTTCAACGGTACGGATGTAGAGCCACCCAATAATCCCCGCTCCTGGGATCATTGCCTGATCGTCGTGGAAACCGGGGGCATGCGGATCGTCCATTGGGGGGATAATCGCCATAATCCGCCCGACGACATCTGGCAGGCCCTGGGCCATATCGATATGGCCCTGTTGCCCGTGGATGCCTCCCAACATGTCATGGGGCATATCCATGTACAGGCCATCGTGGACCGTTTGCAGCCGCGCATCGTGGTGCCCCATCATTATTATATTTGGGACGTGGTGCAGCGCCAAAGCACTCTGCAAACCTGCGACGACTGGGTCAACGAACACGAAGTGGTCGAACGGATCGCCGGTTCAAAACGCATTTATCGCATAGAGGAAATGGATAAGCTGGAAGCCGCCGTGCATTACTTTGGCGACAACGTCGCCTTTGACAAAGAAGCCTGGATGGCGGGCACGTAGGGTGCTGCATTCAGTGGTGAATTGTTGCAAGTTCATCACAAAGGTGGTTATACTTTTGGATAATTAGACGCATGTAATAGCTGGACCGTTCTCCAAGAGAGGTAAACGGGATGTACCGCGCATTAATATTTGTCGGCTTTGTTGCGCTTAACGTAGGCGCGGTTTGCGCCGGGGCAAACGCCGCATCGGTTTATGCTGCGTCAGCCACTGCAACCATTGACCTTGCCTCCATCGCGGAAGGATTGGTATTTCGCGGTGCCAGGATCAACTATGGGGCCAATGCCCAAGCGACGTCGGACGGGAGTACCCAGGTCGTCGACAAGCCTGGATCTACGACCACATTCGGTTCGTCTGATCCGCAATTTGAGAATTTGTTCCCGACCCCACCAAACATCAACTTTCAGACTGTTGATGCGTTCAGAGGCGGTGCCGAGGGCCATGGCCGCAACAGCTATAGTTCTTCAAGTAATATAACGACTTTTGGGGCGGAAGCTTTTGGCCAGGCAACGGACCCGGTTGAATTCGCCTCGTCCAGAGTTCGCTGGGATGTCTTAATCGCGTTTGAAAACATCACGACGGAGGCATTAGTCGCGTCATGGACGGTGGCCTATGTACTTGCAAATAGTGCCACCGCAGATCCGCGCGGCACCGCTTTCGCGAGTTCCCGTGTTCGGGTGCAACGCAGCACTTTCGTGGATGGCCACCGGGTGCCTGAAGATGGGTTTTTTGAAGCTGAAACGGCATCTTGCGGCGCCACAACTACCTGTGACCCGGGAACAAAGCCGGACGGCTCTTTTGTTTTTAATCTAAACCTTGCCGCCGGCGAGATCGGCTATCTCAACGTTGAAGTAGTGGCGGAGGGAAATGCTTCCGTGGTGCCGCTGCCAGCCGCAATGCCTCTCTTTGGCTCTGGCCTCGTGCTCATTGGCTGCATCGGCTGGCGTAGAAAACGTAAAGTCTTGGCACGTTTGGGCGATTAAGCACTAGGCGTTTGGGCAATCTGAGTTTCCCAAAGGGAAAGACCTTCGATCCGTTTGGTCGGTGTGCCAAAATATTTTGGGAATAGCCGACATTGCAACGTCGATGGCTGGAAGCTTAAATTCACAGTGGCGTATCGAACCGATAATTTTACAGGTTATCTGAGATGGATAAGTTAAATGAGCAACATTGATCTAAACGAAGACGAACTGGCCGTTGTTGCGGACGCCAAGGAATTCGCTGCGGGTTATGTTGCCCGCCATTGCAGGCAGTGGGAAATGGACCGGGAGATGCCGCGCGAGGTGTTTCAGGCCGCCGCCGATGCGGGACTTTGCGGCTTGTTGGTGCGCACGGATCGGGGGGGCAGGGGTATTGGGACATGCGCCTTGTTGAAGGTGTTGGAAGAGTTGACCTATGTGGATATGTCCGTCGCTTTCGCCCTCGTCGTTCATAATAACCATGCCCGCTTTATCGATAACGCCGGCACCCCGGATATGATCGAGGGCTATTTGCCCAAGATGATCGCCGGCGAGATGATTGGCGCTTTCCTGCTGACCGAACCGCAGGGTGGCAGCGATGCCGCCGCCATTGCCATGCGCGCCGAAGGTGACAAGGGGAGCTATGTCCTGAATGGGGAGAAAGCCTGGATCAGCAATGCACCGCACGCTGATCTGCTGAATGTTTTTGCCCAGACCGATCCCGCTGCCGGTGCCCGGGGCATCGCCAGTTTTCAGGTCCCGGTGGATACGCCGGGCGTGACCCGGTTGCCGGCCTACGAAATGCTTGGTTGTCACGCTATTGGTGCGGGGGGCTTTCGCTTTGAGAATGTTCAGGTTGGTCCGGGCCAGCAACTGGTGCCGGCAGGGCAGGGGTTCAAGGCAGCCATGGCGGGCATTGATCTTGCCCGCGCCTGTGTCGCCGCCATGTGCGTTGCAATGCTCCGCGCTGGCCTGGATACCGCGATGCCACATATTCTGCAGCGCCATGCGTTCGGTCGCCCCCTGGCGGAGCAACAGGGATTGCAATGGCAGCTGGCCGATGTCGCAACGGACATGCGCGCAAGCGACCTGCTCGCCTATGATGCGGCCCGTCTTATTGATCAGGGCGGCGCATCCGCCGAAGCCGCCGCGCATGCGAAAAAATTCGCCACCCGCGCCGCTTTCAACGGCCTTAATGCCTGCATGCAGGCCATGGGTGCCGATGGCTTGAAGCAGGATTACCCCCTGGCCCGCCATCTGGCGGCTGCAAAAGTGGCGCAATATGTCGACGGCACGACGGAAATTCAGAATGTCGTGATTTCCCGCGCCCTGCAAAAGGCCTATCAGACAGACGAATGAGATCCGGAGTGACCGATTGACGGGGCTATGGGAGAGGCATTTCAGACAAAAAGAGAGGCGTCAGGTGCATTGGACGCGGGGTCCTAGCAATGTGCCCCGAAGGACACGCCTGACGCCTCGGAACCAGTGATCCTAAAGCCCGTGAAGGCGGAAGTCTCCAAAGGCCGAAGCCTCTGTGCCCCGAAGGGCTGCCGGTTCACGGAGTCCAACCATCCCAATATGCGCCACCCGAAGGCCGTAGCCCAAAGATTGTCGCCCAAAAACGGTGGCCCGAAGGTCCCAGCTTGAAGGCAGTGCCCGAAAACCAAGATCCGAAGACCCCGATCAACAGACCCTCATAAAGGGAGCTGCTGCTCCAGCAGATCGGTGGTCAGGGAACCTCACCCCGAAAGGTCACATTCCACAATCGCCTCACTGCGTGGATCTTTTCCGAAATCGCCGCAGACCCGAAGGTGCACCGCCATAACAGTCCGATCCAACCAATCCAGACACACCCACGGGTTAAACCCGCTTGACGCCTCGACCGGGTTGCCAGCCTGTCCGAACCGCGGGCGAACCCGTGGACCGTTCCTGCTGACCGGTGCGTTACACCCCGAAGGGCACGCCGCGCCGTTTGCCAAATTTTGAAGCCTCCCAAAGGTGACTTATCCATCCAGCGGACCTGGGCAAAACAGCAACCCGAAGATCGCGCATCCACCATGATCCAAGCTGCCACCCCGAAGGATAGGCAACCCCGGCGTACCGGCATCCCAAGATGCCTGCTGCCGTTCGGGTTGTTCCTGCCTCCACCTTGTCACCCATGAGCTTGCGCCCAGGGTATCGCAGCGGCTGCCGCCCAACCCACCAACCAAAACCGCCCGAAAGCCGCTTCCGCCGGCTTGGCCTACGCGTTCCGGGTCGATCCGAAGATCCACGCCGTGGTGCGCCGGCCCCGCGCCTGATCGCCCGAAGGCAGCCTGTCGCGGTTGCTGGTCCAGGGCACATCCGAAAACGCGCCGTCCTTTCCAGCTGACCCACCCATCCGAAGATGTTTTGGTCGTTCGATCTTTCCCCGAACGAGACAGCCCGAAGGCCATTCCGAAGGGTGCCAATCCCGAAATATCATCCGCATCACCAACCCCGAAGGAGAGGCAGACGCGGTATCCAATGGCCTTCACCAACCAAGGTTGATCAAAACAAATGGGTCTTGATATCCCGCAGCGATCCCGGCTTTTGAACTTTCTGCTTTTGAAGGCAGAAAAAACTTCCCTCGTAACCGCTGATCAAATGGTGGATCATGATACTGCGGAAAACAAGAAAATATCGAAATAAAGCGTCAAAAAACTGTGGATAAGTGAAATATTATTACACAATTGCTCCACAGGCTTTCCACAGCTAGATGTGGATTATGTCAATTATCTATTGCAAATCATTTGCTTAAGAGAAATATTATGGAAATTTAGGGGCGGATGTCTGCGGCTCAAACCGCCGAAAAAGGACTGTAAATTAGTTCCCGTGAAGTTCGACAAACGAATCAACTTGGCTGATTCAAGCACTTATTCCAAGCCTCGCCTTAATACTTGCTCATGAAGGCTTTCCTCTAAAAAGCGGCGCGTAGTATTTCCATGACCTGTTCCGGTGCGCGGATCTCCCGTGGATTGGAATAGGTCCAGGAATCCAGCATGCAATTCTCCGCCAACAGGGGCAGTTGATCCTCGGTGATATCCACATCCCGCAGGGTTCGTGGCATGCCCAGACCGGCGATTAATTTGTCCAGGGCATCGCCTGCGGATGCCTTCGGCTGTCCCAGGGCCCGGGAAATATCGGCCTGGCGATTGCTGTTGATGGCGGCGTTATAGTCCAGCACATAAGGCAGCATGACGCAGGAAGTATAACCGTGGGGCACATTCGCCGTGCCGCCCAGAATATGCCCGATGGCATGGCTCGCCCCCAACCGCGTGCCGGTGACAATGCCGGTCATGGAAATCCACGCCCCCATGAGGCATTGCAGGCGCGCCTCCAGATCGTTCGGGTCGGCTTTTACCCGTGGCAGGCCCTTGCTCAACAGGCTCAGGGCCTGCAGGGCCGCACCATCCGTATAGTCATTGGCATCCAGGGAACAATAGGTTTCCACCGCATGATCCACCGCCCTGATGCCGGTGGACAGCCACAGCCATTCCGGTGTGTAGATTGTTGCAGCCGGGTCCAGGATCACCGAAAGGGGGATGATGCCGGGATGGATATAGCTTTGTTTCAGCTTTTCCACCGTATTGGTGACGCCTGCACGGGCGTTGAATTCACCTCCCGACAGGGTGGTCGGCACAACGATCTGGCGCACCTCGGGCGGGTCATAGTCGGGGAAGAAACGATCACCGTTCGCATCCACAATGGTGCGAAACGGCTCCAACCCAGCGGCCTCCGTGATGTTGTGCTGCAGGCAGATGGTCACCGCCTTGCCGCCGTCCGTGGCTGAGCCGCCGCCGAAACTGACCAGCAGATCACAGCCCACCTCCCGCGCTGCGTTGGCGCAACCCACCACGGCTTCGCGCGGGGAATGGGACGGCATATCGTCCCAGCGTCCGGCATAACGAGAGCCTAACGCTGTGGCCATTTTGTCGACCGCATCCGTCTCCCTGTTCAAGGTGCCGCTGACCAACAGGAACACGCGTTCCGCGTTCAGGCGTTCAGCTTCTGCTGCGACCGCATCCGTCGCGGACTGGCCAAAGATGACCCGGTCCATGGCGGTAAAAACAATTTCTCCACTTTGCATTTTCGATATTCCTTAGTTTGTTAGGTTTGCGGTCAATTGGAGAATTAGGGATTAGGATCATTGATTTTATCGAGGGGAAATATCGGTCGCCGCACATTCTTGAAATCCAGCATGTCATAGTCGGATGTACAGACCCCAACACCGGCGCATTCAATCACTTGCGTGGCGATGTCGGCGAACCCGGCCCGGTAGTGAATGCGGCTTTTCAGCATCAGATAATGTTTTTCCAGCGGGTCGATCCCCATGCTCAGAAAACAGTTCAGATCGTTGGGTTCCTGATGGCGGGAGATCACGACGATTTCCACCTTGCCCGTATCCAACACCACGGACGGTCCCATGTCCTGCAATGTGCCCTGGGCCATGGGCCCCCGATTGCGGTACTGCCCGTTGGAGATCAGCTTGACCGTGCCGCTGACGGGACGCGGCGCACCTTTGCGATTGATGGACGGCATATCGATCTTGCCGCCCAAACTAACCGTGACCTTTGCCCCGATGCCTGCGGCGATCATTTCCTGTACGGCACCTGGATCATGAATGGCAAAGACCGCTACGTTCTCCAGTCCGGCATCAAGCACACCGCCCAATACGGTCATGGTATCCATGGTCCCGCCCGAGGCGGCATTGTCATAGTGATCAAGGACGACCACCGGGCCTTTCGTTGCCGCTTTGGCACGGGCGAGGGACTCTTCCAGCGGCTCGATTTCATAGACAAAGGCTTCCCGTTGGGCCCAGGCGAAGTCCAGCAGTTCATCCCGGTAGCGTTCCGCCAGATCGGGATCGTTGTCGGTGACAACCACGGCAGACAGACCCGCATTGTGAATATCTGCGTGCGGGAAGCCCACGAACAATGTGGCGATCAGGGCACCTTCTGCCTCCATCCGCCGGGTCATGTCCTGTAGGTCTTTGTTGGGGAAATTATCAGTACCCTGGCGCATCACATGGGGCAGCATGGGCCGGTTGCCCCATACCATTGTGGGTTTGCCCGACCCCGCCAGCATGGCGAACACGGGCTTGCCGGCCCGCTCCGCCGTCTCGTAATTGTCAATATGGGGATAGGTTTGATAGCCTGCGATGACCGTGGCATTATCCGCAATGGCCGGATACATGTTGGTATGCATATCCAGGGTCACGGCCATGGGAACGTCCGGCGCGATCTGCCGCAAACGGGACAACAAGGCACCTTCACCATCATCCATGCTTTGGGTCACCATGGCACCATGCAGGTCCAGCAATATGGCATCACAGCCCGCTTCGACCGCCGCGCAAATGCGGGAGGTGATATACTCAAAGGCATCATCGTGGACCGGGCCCGACGGCGGCGCGTTGGCTGCAATGGGGAAGACCATTTCAGCACCCGCTGCCTCCGCCAAATCAATATAGGCACCGATCCCGCTGCCCGTGCCCTTGAAGGCGTCGTAGACTTCCTGCCCCTCAAAAGGCAAAGGCTGGCCCTTGGCAAACCGTTCAATGGGCGTTGGCACCGGTGAAAAGGTGTTGGTTTCGTGTTTCATCATGGCGATGACCACGCGCATGGCTTATTCCCCCGAACAATTGTTTTGTTGACTTTGTCATAGGCTGTCAGAGTGGACCTATTGAGGCAAGCGGCATATGGCCAGCTGTCGCTTGTCGCGGCAAGGCCGGGGACGTAGAGTATCGCCATGTTTACACACCATACATATGCGACGTTCGGTCGGGGCGTCGTTTTCTGCCTTAGTTTGATGCTGCTGCCTTTCGCACCCGCAGGGGCACAAACGACTGATCTGTCCCGGGCTCATGATGATTACAAGACGGGCCGGTATGACAGTGCGTTGGTGTCTTTTCGGCGGGGGGCGGATGCCGGATTGGGGGAGGCGCAGCATTGGCTGGGTCTGATGTATGACCGGGGCCACGGTGTCGAACGTAATCAACAAATTGCCTATCAATGGTTCGGCAGGGCGGCGGAGCAGGGCTATCCGGAGGCACAGCGCGTGATCGGGGTTTATCTTGAGGACGGCACTGTGGTCGCCCAAGATTTAGTGGCCGCTGCTTCGTGGTACCGGCGCGCGGCAAACGAGGGCAACGCCAAGGCTATGCGAAATCTGGCGCAGCTTTTTATTCAAGGCCGTGGCGTGGAGCAGAATTATAAGGCGGCGGCGGACCTTCTGCGCCAAGCCGTTGACAAAGGCAATGCCAAGGCCATGCGCAACCTCGGTTATCTGTTCTATTTTGGCAACGGCGTGCGCCAGGATTCGGGCGAGGCTTCCGCTTTGTTTCAGGCTGCGGCAGAAGCAGGTTTGGACAAGGCGAAATATAACCTTGGCTTTGTCTATTATAACGGCGATGGCGTGCCGCGGGATCTGCCTCGTGCGGCCTATCTTTTCGGTCAGGCGGGGGAAGGTGGCAATGCCCTTGCCCAATTGATGCTGGCACGCATGTATTTGTTCGGTGAAGGTGTGACGCAAGACCCGGCCAAGGCCTACTATTGGGCCCTTTTGGGCGCGGTGCAAAAGCCTGACCTGGCGGCCTGGTATTTCGACAAACTGCGCGGAACATTGTCTGTGTCAGAAATGGATAGGGTCCGGGTGCAAAGCCGCAACTGGTATCCAAAAGGCTAAATCAAAAAACGTCGACGATGGAGGAAACATTATGAGCGATGATCTGATTAGAATGAGTGCCGTTGAACTGTTGGCAGGCTATCGAAGTGGCAGCATTTCGCCGCGCGAGGCAACCCGCGCGGTACTGGACCGTATTCACGATAAGAATGACAAGATCAATGCCTTCATGATCATTGATGATGAAGGTGCCATGGCGGCGGCTGGGGAGTCCGAGGCGCGTTGGGCCAAAGGTGCGCCCATGGGCCTGCTGGACGGCGTGCCGACCACCATCAAGGATTTGGTGCTGACAAAAGGTTGGCCGACCCTGAAGGGATCGCTCACGGTTGATCCGGCCGGGCCGTGGGAAGAGGACGCGCCCTGTGTCGCTCGTCTGCGGGAACATGGCGCGGTGTTGTTGGGCAAGACCACAACGCCGGAGGTGGGCTGGAAAGGCCTGACGGAAAGTGCCTTGAGTGGTATCACGCGCAATCCCTGGAACCTGGCCAAGACGCCGGGTGGATCGTCGGGCGGGGCCTCTGCCGCCTTGGCCGCCTATATGGGGCCATTGGCGGTTGGTTCCGATGGCGGCGGCTCGATCCGCATCCCGGCATCCTTCACCGGCGTTTTTGGTATTAAGGCAAATTATGGCCGGGTCCCCGTCTATCCCGAAAGCGCCATGCGCACCCTGTCCCATGTCGGGCCCATGACACGCTCGGTGCGTGATGCCGCCCTGATGCTGAATGTCCTGTCTGAACCCGATTATCGGGATCATACCGCTCTCCTATATCAGGGTACTGATTTTACGGATGGTCTGGAGGACGGCATAGCGGGGCTGCGGATCGCGTATAGCCCCGATCTTGGCTATGCCAAGGTCGATGAAGAGGTCGCCCGAATTGTTGAAGACGCGGTAAGCGCTTTTACGGATCTTGGGGCCAATGTCGAACGGAAGGACCCTGGTTTCGCCAATCCCAAGGCAGATTTTAAGGCCCATTGGTGGGCCGGCTCGGCAGGTGCCTTTGCCGGTCTGCCAGCCGCGGAGATGGCAAAGCTGGAACCGGAATTGGCCGAAATTGTCGCCGAAGGCAAAGAGCTATCCATTGTGGATTATATGCGGGCCCTGGAAGGGCGTACGGCCTTGTGCCTGCATATGCGGGAATTTCATCGCACCTATGATTTACTGCTGACGCCTTCCTTGGCGGTGCCCGCATTCGATGTTGGTCGCCTGCAGCCCCCTGGCAGCGCGCCGGATGATACCTATTGGACAGATTGGACACCGTTCAGCTACCCCTTCAATATGACCCAGCAACCGGCCTGCTCCATCCCCTGCGGCTTTACAAAAGACGGCCTGCCGGTGGGATTGCAAATCGTTGGCGACAGCTTCCGCGAAGATATGGTCCTGCGCGCGGCCCGGGCTTTTGAAACTGCCCGTCCCATGGACAGGGAACCTAACCTGTAGCGATAGCATGACCGAAGTCCTCTCCGTTGCGCAAATGTATGCCGCTGACCGTGCGGCGATGGCATCGGGCGTGAGCGGCGAAACATTGATGGAGGCGGCGGGGAAGGCCTGCGCCGATGCGATCCTGGAGCGCTTTGGTGTGCAAACCGTGGCGGTCCTGTGTGGCCCCGGCAACAATGGTGGTGATGGCTTTGTCATCGCGCGGCATTTGAAAAAGGCCGGGGCCAAGGTCCGTCTGGCGCTGTTGGGGGAAAAGGCCAAACTAAAGGGCGATGCCGCTGCCATGGCCCGGCGTTGGCGGGGCAAGGTAGGGGCGCTGAACAACGAAATTCTGGACGGTGCTGATCTGGTCGTTGATGCCCTGTTTGGTGCCGGTTTGGCACGGCCGCTGAAAGGTCCCGCACGGGCGGCATTGGTTGCGGCGGAAAAACGCGGTCTTCCCATCATCGCCATCGATGTGCCTTCCGGTGTGCATGGTGACAGCGGCCAGGTTCTTGGCTTTGCCCCGCAGGCGGCCCTGACGGTGACCTTCTTTCGAGCTAAAAGCGGCCATCTGCTTTATCCGGGCCGGGGGCTTTGCGGCGATCTGTCGGTAGTGGATATAGGTATTCCCGGTGCGGTGCTCGGCAAAATTCAGCCGCAAACCTGGTGCAATAAACCGTCCCTCTGGCTGCCCAGCTGGCCACCCCTGCGCCCTGACGGCCACAAATACACTCGCGGCCATGCGGTGGTTGTAAGCGGCGGCGTGGGCAAGACCGGTGCCGCACGCCTGGCCGCCGGTGCCGCCCTGCGCGTAGGTGCCGGGCTGGTCACTGTGGCCTCGCCGAAAGCTGCAGTGGCTGAAAATGCGGCCCATCTGACAGCGGTTATGATCAGTCCATGGACAGACGCAGCGGGTTTCCGCCGGGTCATATCCGACCCACGGCGCAATGTCGTTTGCTTAGGCCCCGGCGCTGGCGTCGGTAAAAGTTTGCGGGAAAATATTCTGGCGGCGTTGGGTCTGGGCAAGGCGGTGGTGTTGGATGCGGATGCCATTACGGCCTTTACCAAGGCGCGAAAGGGCCTGTTTCAAAAACTGCATGGTAACTGCATCCTGACGCCCCACGGAGGTGAATTCAGCCGTCTGTTTGATGGCGCAGGCGACAAGCTGCAACGAACCCGCCGCGCCGCTGCCGATTGTGGTGCCGTGGTTTTGTTAAAAGGCCCCGATACCGTGATCGCCGCACCGGATGGTCGGGTGGTGATCAATACCAATGCGCCCCCGGATTTGGCAACGGCAGGCTCCGGCGATGTGTTGGCGGGGCTTTGTACCGGCCTGCTGGCCCAAGGAGTGCCGGCATTTGAAGCGGCAGCGGCGGCCTGCTGGTTGCACGGCGCTGCCGCCCAGGCTTTTGGCCCTGGTTTGACGGCAGAGGACCTGGCCCCGGCGCTGCCAGGCGTGCTGGCGAAATTGCGATAGATTGTCTCAGCCATACATTTACCGGTTGAACGGAATGGTAACACTTATTATGTCATTGTTCGTTTACATGAATTTATGGATTTGTGATGTTGCATAGAGAGAGCCTTTTTGATCGGACCATGGCACCGCTGCGGCGGGCGTTGTTCGGCACCTCCGAGGGAGATACCCAGGGTGCTGAGCTGAACGATGCCGGTATCGAAAAGCTGAAACAACGCATCGAAGATTGCCTGGACCGCCGGGGCGGTGATGTCTCGGCGCGTGCGGGCGCAGCAGAACTGGGCCATTTCTATCTTGAATTAGGGCCTGAGGGGCGACGGCGCTTTTTATTATTGCTGGCAACGGATTATGGCGTCGATAGGGAACGGGTGGACAAGGCCATGGCGGCCCTGCAGGCGATGGAGACGGGCGCCGATACGGGGCGGGCGGAACGGGAATTACGCGCGGCCCTTGTGCATCGCCGGGTGGCCTTGTTGACACAATTCAATGCGCTGCCCCAGGGGGTGAAATTCCTTGTTGATATGCGGGCGGAAATTCTCTCTCTGCTGGGTGAAGAGCCCAGCCTGAGGCCCCTGAACGATGATTTGCGGGAGTTGCTGACCTCGTGGTTCGACATTGGCTTTCTGGATCTGGAGCGCATTACCTGGGGGTCGCCTGCCGCCTTGTTGGAAAAACTCATGGCCTACGAAGCGGTACACGAAATCCGCTCCTGGGATGACCTGAAAAACCGGTTGGATAGTGATCGCCGCTGTTTTGCTTTTTTTCATCCCCGAATGCCTGACGAACCATTGATCTTTGTTGAGGTCGCCCTGGTCAGCGGTATGGCCGACAACGTTCAGGTTTTACTGGACGAACATGCCCCGGAAGGTGATCCGGGTAAGGCGGACACGGCGATATTCTATTCCATCTCCAACGCCCAGGCCGGATTGGCCCAGGTCAGCTTCGGCGATTTTCTGATTAAGCGGGTGGTTGATGAATTGCGCCGCGAACTGCCGAAGTTGAAGACTTTCGCGACCCTGTCACCGGTGCCGGGTTTCCGGGCTTGGTTGACGGCCACCTTGGCCAAGGATGAAAGTGTGCCGGTGGATTTGTGGGACCGGGGGCTTGATGCCGCCTTGATAGAGGTTGCGGGCAGCGCCAATGGGCGGGATGCCTTGCGCAACCTGTTGGCGCGCAGTGACTGGCACCAGGATGAAGCTGCAACTGCTGCGATCCGCCCGGTGGTGGAGCCGTTGGCAGCGCATTACTTGCTGGAGGAAAAACGCGGTCAGCGCGCCTTGGACCCGGTACAGAATTTCCATCTTTCCAATGGCGCCAGGCTGGAGCGGATCAACTGGCTGGGCGACACTTCCCGCAATGGCCTGGATGGTGCGGCGGGCCTGATGGTCAATTACCTCTATAAACTGGCCGATATTGAACAAAACCACGAGGCCTACCGGGGCAGGGGCAAGGTTACCGCTGCCGCGTCTGTGCGCCGGCTGCTCAAGGGATAACCGAACGACCGGCTATCCAGTCTATTGCCAGTGTCAATTGTCAGCGTGGATTATTAGGCCGCTACCGACTGCCGTGCCGCATCCTTCATGACGTCGGCAATCAGGGTATAGGTTGCTGCCCAGGCATCGTGAACTTCATCGGTAAAGGCCTCGCCCAAGCCCTGCTCCAGGGTCCAAAGCAGGGCCGCACCAACGGTATCATAGTGATGTTCCTCGACACCGTATTCCCGATGCCGTTGACCCAGTATTTGAACCGCGGGCACAATGGCTTCCAACTTGGTCAGGCCATTGACCACGACTTTTAAGGTCGCCATCAATTTCTGTCCCTGCTCCGTGATGTCACCCTTAAACAGTGGCCGGACCGAGGGGTCGTGTTCAAACAGTCGATTGTAAAACAGCTCTGCCGCCGCATCGGCAATCGTCTCGACTATGGCGAAGGTGGACTGCACCAATTCGATCTGATGCGCGCTCAATGGCGCGGCGTCTTGAGCGCCCGCATCTTGGGTCGTGATTGTATTTTCTTCCGCTGATTGCTCAGCTACCGCGCTGCCATCAACGATGCTGACCAATTCCTCGCTCAGGTTTTGTACCCGCTGGGCCATAATTGCGACCATTTCACCGATCCGATCCGTCGCATCCCGGGTGCTGCCGGAAAGGGTTTTCACTTCCCCCGCAACAACCGCAAATCCGCGACCGACTTCACCCGCCCGGCTGGCTTCAATCGTGGCGTTAAGGGCCAGAAGATGTGTTTGCGCAGATATTTCATTGATGGACGTTGCCACCCTGCGAATATCTTCCATATCCACGTGCAACGCCTCAATCAGGGCTGAAACAGGATCAATATTGCCTTCGGACTGCCCGATCAGTGCCGCCAGCTGTTTATACAGCTCTTGAATTTGCGTGGCAGTGGTGCCGACAACATCATTGATGCGATCTGTCGCTTCACGGGTACTGGCGGAAAGGTTTTTGACTTCCTGGGCAACGACTGCAAAGCCGTGACCGGCGTCGCCGGCTCTTGCGGCCTCTACATTGGCGTTCAAAGCCAGAAAATTTGTTTGCCCCGCAATGCCCTTGATAACGGTAGCGACCCCGTAAATCTTTTCAATGTCATCATCAAAAGGTTGCGCCAGCGATGTCATCCGCTCGATCGTTCCGTCCGCGAGACTGACCAATGTTACTACTCCAAAATCCCCAATTCGGATTTGAACGTAGTTGATACCAATTAAGGATTCCTAAAGGGGCGGTGGCACTCGGAGATGGCTTGACCTGAGTGCCCAAGGCCGTTTGCTGTGTCGGGCCGCCGCCTTGGCCGCCGCCTTGGTCGTCGTCCAGGATGTTCGCGATCTCGTGCGTTAGATCTGTGGGGGGAGTGTGACTCAATCCATGTTTAGAGCAGAAAATGCCCCGCGTTCAAAACCCGATCAGCGACTTTCTCTGGTCGTCTAAACTCTATTGCTTTTTGCCTCATTGCGCATCAGCCTTGCGCGCATTGTCAGGAAAGAAAACGGCGGCCCGAAGACCGCCGCTCTCTATAGTCAGATTTGAATTTTGGTCAGGCGACTTTTGACTTGCGCTTGCGATACCCAGCGAAGCCCAACCCAGCGATGGCCGTTGCGAATAGGGGCAAGGCTGCAGGAATGGGGACAACGGCTTGATCGGCTAGTATGCTAACGTTATCGATGCCAGCGTTTAAAAACGACTGGGTGTCTACCTCGCCGAGCCTAAAAATGAATGTGCCGCCGCCGCCGACGAGGGCTGTTATGTCGGCTGTAATTGTGGAGAAGGCGTGAGGGTCGGCTCCAGCGTCCACACCGAGATAGAAGTTCGCTAGGCCGAGGGTTTGGAACACTGCATCGGTGGACGCCATGATATCCACACTAGCGTGCTGGTTGGGGCCGTTCGAGGTTCCGTCGGCTAGTCCGCCCGGTGCGAACAAGGGGCCGCCATCTGCGTCATTGACAAACAGATCGAAACTGAGGAGCACGCTCGTCGCCCCGGCAGCGACGGTAAAGCTCTGGGATAATTCATGGGCACCCGGCCCGCTTTGGTCGGTTACTGCGTAGAAGGATCCGTGTGCAGAGCCCCCCGCTGCTGAGGTGAGATGGCCGCTGGTTGGGGTGGTTGTGCCAGGTGTGTCAACGAAAACACCGCCACTGCCTGTATTGTTCACAGTCCAGCCTGTAAAGTCACCAGTTTCGAAGCCGCCATTAGAAATTAGCTCTACAATTGCGGCTTGGGCAGATAAAGAAGGTAACCCGAAGGCCGCGACGCCAAGAATAAAACCGAAGGTGACTGACTTGATATGTTGCATTTTGTACTCCTAACTAATGCCTAATCTTGAAAATGTTGTTGCGAATCCTCTTATTTAAAGAAGCGCGTCCATCTGAAAAAGCGTTTCATAACATATTGACTGTTCCAATATTCTGGACCACCCTACTCTTGCCTACCCCAAATGGGGGAAATCTATGTCATCTGAGGAATATTTCTGTCATTCTCAGAGTTTTCACTACTCCTGACAGTAATATCATCTCTCGAATACCCATGATGTTGGCACAACCCAATTGGATGAGTCAATAGCATTGCGGGTATTTATTCGTCATTAATCCTAAAATTTACCTATGGTTAACCAATTATCGGCCAGCGCTTGACGGCTGCTCGTGAGAAATCTGTGGCTCCACCACACCAACTGATAGGTGCGCAATGCCCGGCAGCCGCCTATAGACGCTGCGACTCGTTTTTTGTGCGGGAGGAGGATTTAATGTGTTCTGCGATTATTTGAGTCGTAATGATTTCAAAAATTGCTGGTTTTTTTGCCAAAAACCGAACCATCAAAAGTGACGTAAGAAGACAAAAATAGATGCATTCTTTTGAGAAGAAATTCTAAAAACCTGTTTATTTTCTATGAGTTAAAAGTGGGGCGAGTGAGGGGAATTGAACCCCCGACCTCTAGATCCACAATCTAGCGCTCTAACCGACTGAGCTACACCCGCCACAAGTTCGGATGGTTGATTAACCCCCCCAGGGGCCGGCGTCAAGCGCTGCCCTTATGCTTCGGCGTTAAGTCCGAAAAAAATCCCGCAAACGGTCCAGCGCGCCCTCCAAAACCGCATCTTTCTTACAAAAACAAAAGCGCACCAAGTGATCCACATCCGGGGTCGCGTAGAGGGCTGAAACCGGCAAAATGGTAACGCCCGCCTCAATCGTGACATGGCGGCAGAAATCAACATCCGTGCCCTTAAAGCCCAAGGGGCGATAGTCCGCGTTCATGAAATAGGTCGCATCGCACGGCATGACATCAAAGCCGATCTCAGTCAGGGCCGATTGCAGCATATCCCGCTTGGCCTGTAGGCCGACACTTAGATTTGTGTACCAGTCCTGTTCATGGTGCAGGCCGTGGGCGACGGCGCGTTGCAGATTGGATGGTGTGGTGAAAACCAAAAACTGATGCGCCTTGGCGATCAGGGCCAGTAATTCCGGCGCGGCGGTCAAAAACCCAACTTTCCAGGAGGTCATGGAGAATGTCTTGCCGGCGGAGCCGATACGGATCGTCCGCTCCCGCATACCCGGCAGCAGCATTAGGGGGTGATGTTTCGCGCCGTCAAAAATCAGATGCTCATAAACCTCGTCGCAAATGGCATAGGTATCGTATTTGAGGACCAGATCTGCGATGAAGCTCAATTCCGCTTCATTGAAAACCTTGCCCGTGGGGTTCATGGGCGTATTCAACAGGATCAGCTTTGTCCGTTCGGAAAATGCCGCGACAAGTTCTTCTTTCGGCAGGTCCCAATTGGGCGGCGATAGGCGCACCAGCTTCACATCGGCACCGGCCCGGCGCAGCATGGGCACATAGCTGTCATACAAGGGTTCGAAAACGATTGCTTCGTCACCAGGTTCGATCAGGGCCAGAATGGAGGCGGCCAGGCCCTCCGTCGCACCCGTGGTGACCATTGTTTCGGTCTGCCAATCCACATCCAGGCCATGAAAGCGTTTGTTATGGGTGGCAATAGCCTGCCGCAATTCGGGGATACCCATCATGGGAGGATACTGGTTCGGCCCCTCTTTGGTCGCGGTATCAACCATCGCCTTGATGCTGTCGGGGCCGTCCTCATCGGGGAAGCCCTGGCCCAGGTTTATGGTTTGATGTTCTATGGCCAGACGGGTCATGACCTCGAACACAGTCGTGCCGAAAGAGGCGAGTACGCTGTTGGCTGGTTTCATGCTACCGACCTCGTGGTTCACCGAATCTGGAATCTTTTGTCAGATTTTGCCCATGATCGCAAGACGGATCGCAAGACGGATCGCAAGACGGATCGCAAGACCGCCCACAGGGCGGATTTCAAGCTGGATCGTAAGCTGGACGGTGGGGTGGTGAACGGGCACATTGGGCCTAAAGGAGTGCCATAATGAACGAAGACGAAATCGCCCCCTTGCTGGATGCTGTCCGCCGTTTGGTCGACGAAAAATTGATCCCGGCGGAGGCCCAGGTTGATCGCGACCACCGCATCCCCGAGCATCTGTTGGATCTGATCCGGGATATGGGCCTGTTCGCCTATGCCATTCCCGATGAGCATGGCGGCCTGGGCTTAAGCAAGTGGGCGGAAGTGCGGACGATCTTTGAGTTTTGCCGGGCCGCGCCCGCCTATCGCTCCTATGTGGGCACCACAAACGGCGTCGGCGGAAAAAGCATCGTGCTCGATGGCACCGTGGAGCAACAACGACGTTATTTACCGGCCATTGCCGCCGGTGAATTGATCGTCAGCTTTTGCCTGACGGAGCCGGGCAGTGGATCGGACGCGAAAAGTTTGCGGACAACGGCGATACGTGATGGCAAAGGCTATGTCCTGAACGGCAGTAAGCGTTTTATCTCCAACGCGCCGGTGGCGGGCCTGTTCACGGTCATGGCGCGTACGGATCCAAGCGACAAAAGCGCTGCCGGCGTCTCTGCCTTTTTGGTGGAGGCGGGCACGCCCGGCCTGCACGTGGATCCGCCCCTGGAAAAAATGGGTCAGCTGGGCGCGCCCACGGCGGATGTCACCTTCACCGATGCCTGGGTATCGTCGGATGCATTGCTGGGCGGGGTTGAGGGTAAGGGCTTTATCACCGCCATGAAGGTGCTGGATGATGCCC
Source organism: Rhodospirillaceae bacterium (assembly GCA_018660265.1). GTDB lineage: Bacteria > Pseudomonadota > Alphaproteobacteria. Next base: position 128,397 of record JABJKS010000012.1, read on the forward strand.
GCATTCATATGGGCGCGGTCTGTGTTGGCCTGGCCACCCGGCTGGTGGAGGAGATGACGGCTTATGCGGTGGAGCGCGAACAATTCGGCAAGCCCATCGCGGATTTTCAATTGATCCAGGCCATGATCGCCGACAGCGAGGCGGAATGCCTGGCCGCCCGCGCCATGGTCGAACAAACAGCACGGCAGATGGATGCGGGGGAAAACGTCACCAAGGCCGCCGCCGCGTGCAAATACTTCGCGTCCGAGGCTTGTTGGCGCATCGCGGATCGCGCGGTGCAGGTCCATGGCGGTTATGGCTATATGCGGGAATCTGCGGTGGAACGGCTATTCCGGGACGCCCGCCTGTTGCGAATTTTCGAGGGAACCAGCCAAGTCATGCAACTGGTCATCGCGCGGGAGGCGTTGAAGGAATATAAAGCCGCGCACTGAGGCAATGGTGATCTTAATCCAGGGCTTGGTTGGCAGCTTCAGTCGTGGCATAACCCAGCCATGAAACTTGCCAATAGAATGAACAACCTGGGCACGGAGACCGCATTTGAGGTCCTGGCCAAGGCTAATGCGCTGGCCGCACAGGGCCGCGATATCATCAATCTTGGGATCGGCCAGCCGGATTTTCAGACGCCCGCAAACATTGTCGAGGCGGGGCGCAAGGCGCTGGCCGACGGCCATCACGGCTATACCCCCGCCAATGGTATCCCGGAACTGCGGCAAGCCGTGGCCGATGATATTCTGAAATATCGCGGCGCCACCATCAACCCGGACCATGTGGTGATACAGCCGGGCGGCAAGCCGACCATGTTCTACGCCTGCCTGATGTTTGGTGAGGCGGGGGCGGAGATCATGTATCCCAACCCGGGCTTCCCCATTTATGAATCGGCCATTCGGTTTTCCGGTGCCACGCCCGTGCCCATTGCCTTGCATGAAGACACCGGCTTTTCATTTTCCGCAGATGAGGTCCTGGAAAAAATTAATGAGCGGACCCGCCTGATCATCATTAACTCGCCCGCCAATCCAACCGGTGGCGTGGTCAACAAGGACGAACTGGACAAGCTTGTGGCCGGCCTGGAACGGCATCCGGAAGTGGTGATCCTGTCAGACGAGATCTACAGCCGCATGGTCTATGACAACCAGCCCCATATCAGCCTGCTCAGCTATCCCTCCATCCGTGATCGTTTGATCCTGTTGGACGGCTGGTCCAAGACCTATGCCATGACGGGATGGCGTCTGGGCTATGCCATCTGGCCCGAGGCCTGCGCCGAACAGGCCACTCGTTTGTGCGTCAACGATCATTCCTGCGTCAATGCGGCCACCCAATGGGCCGGCGTCGAAGCCTTGCGCGGCCCGCAGGATGCAGCGGACGCCATGGTCAAAGCCTTCGATGAGCGGCGTTCCGTGATCGTGGATGAGCTGAATGCCATTCCGGGCTTCCGGTGCGTAATGCCGGGCGGGGCCTTTTATGCCTTCCCCAATATTGAAGGCACGGGCATGACGTCGCAGGTGCTGCAGGAAAAAATGCTGAATGAAGCCGGCGTCGCCGCCATTTCCGGAACCTCGTTCGGGGCTTATGGCGAGGGTTATTTACGCTTTTCCTATGCCAATTCGACTGAAAATATTGTCGCCGCTATGGGGCGCATTCGCGATCTGCTGGCGGGTTAACTGGCAGGCGGAAGTATAATATTTGTGCGATATGATGAAAAAATGGGCAGATTTTTGTGTAGCGATTGATGCGTTTTCATTTATTGTTTAAATTCAATGGCTTGTAAGGCGTCTAAGTTGGCATGGTTTGTGCTACGTAAACACTGATAAAGACGGACACTGAAAAAGATGCACACTGAAAAAGATAATTACTGAAGATCCGCAATTGGCGTGACCGAATTAGCGAATAGATAGAGAATTGGCGCGATGAAAAAGATAGAAGCGATCATCAAACCCTTCAAACTGGATGAAGTGAAGGAGGCGTTGCATGAAATCGGCCTTCAGGGCATCACCGTGATCGAGGCCAAGGGCTTTGGCCGGCAGAAGGGACATACGGAACTTTACCGCGGTGCGGAATATGTTGTGGATTTTCTGCCCAAGGTGAAACTGGAAGTCGTGTTGGAAGACGATCTGGTTGAGCGCGCGGTGGAAGCGATCCAGACAGCGGCGCATACGGGCCGCATCGGTGACGGCAAGATTTTCATTACCACTGTTGAACAGGCGATCCGAATTCGTACTGGCGAAACCGGCAACGACGCCATATAGACAGCCATTCCGGAAAAATCCGAACACAAAATTACAAAGAACATTACAGATAACCACCAAGACAACTAAGGACACAGGAAGGAACCGATAGCCATGTCCAATGCCGAGAGCGTTCTGAAAAGAATTCAGGACGAAGAAATCCCTTTTGTTGATTTTCGCTTCACCGACCCCAGGGGCAAGTGGCAACATCTGACCATGGACGCAAAGATGGTCGATGCGGATCTTTTTGCTGATGGTGTGATGTTCGATGGTTCGTCCATCGCAGGCTGGAAGGCCATCAACGATTCCGATATGGCCCTGATGCCCGATGCATCAACGGCGGTGATGGATCCGTTCTTTGCACAGCCGACCCTGGTTTTGTTCTGCGATGTGGTCGAACCCGCAACCCATGAAGCCTATGGCCGGGACCCCCGTTCAACGGCCAAGCGTGCGGAAGCCTATCTGCAAAGTTCCGGTGTTGGCGACATGGCGTACTTTGGGCCGGAACCTGAATTCTTTGTCTTTGACGATGTCCGCTTCTCCGTCGCTCAGAACGAAACGTTTTTTGCCATTGATGAAGGCGAGGGGCCTTACAATGCCGGTCGTGATTTTGACGGCGGCAATATCGGCCATCGTCCGGCTGCCAAGGGCGGTTACTTCCCCGTGCCCCCTGTTGATAGTGCGATGGATCTGCGTGGCGAAATGCTGACAGTCATGCGCGAAATGGGCATCGATACGGAAAAACATCATCACGAAGTGGCCCCCAGCCAGCATGAATTGGGCATGAAGTTCGCGCCCCTGACATCCTGTGCGGATCAGCTGCAGATCTATAAGTACGTGGTGCATAACGTCGCGCATTCTTATGGCAAGACCGCAACCTTCATGCCGAAACCGGTAATGGGAGACAACGGCTCGGGCATGCATGTGCATCAGTCCATTTGGAAAGGCGGTAAGCCCCTGTTCGCGGGTTCCGGTTATGCGGATCTTTCAGAAAGCTGCCTGTACTATATCGGCGGTATCATGAAGCACGCCAAGGCCTTGAACGCCTTCACCAACCCGCTGACCAATTCCTACAAGCGGTTGATCCCGGGCTTTGAAGCGCCGGTGCTGTTGGCCTATTCGGCGCGTAACCGGTCCGCCTCCTGCCGAATTCCGTTTTCGCCCAGCCCGAACGGCAAGCGGGTGGAAATCCGTTTCCCCGATCCGGGTGCAAACCCCTATCTGGCCTTCACATCCATGTTGATGGCCGGCCTGGACGGCATTGAGAATAAGATCCACCCCGGCGATCCGATGGACAAAGATCTCTACGATCTGCCGCCCGAGGAACTGGCCGAGGTGCCGACGGTCTGCGGTTCCCTGCGTGAAGCCCTGGAATGCCTGGATGCAGACCGTGACTTCCTGAAAAAGGGTGGCGTCTTCACCGACGACCAGATCGACGCCTATATCGAGCTGAAGTGGGAGGAAGTCTATCGTATGGAACACACCCCCCATCCGGTTGAGTTCGACATGTACTACAGCGTCTGATCATCTAGACGCATAGCAAACGACTTGGGCCGCCCCCCGCTACGGTGTGGGGCGGCCCATTTCGTTTGAGTGGTCGCGGGACGACTTGAAAACATGAATGCTCAAATGAAGAAGGGATATACCCTGCTGATTTAAGTTGACATAACGGTTAATTTTCAATTTTAATGAGAAATAGAAACTAAAAATTCGATGATTTATATGACGGTACGTACAAACTTATCCTTACAAAGATAAGCTCATTCAATATTATCCCGTAAATATAATCAATTAAATTAAACCCGACTAGTAAGGCGTATATCTTAAGAAATGTACCATGAGGTCTTGATTAAAGTGATCTAGTCTGGGGGGACGTTATGTTCGATAGCTTGAGTGTTCCTGGTAGAAAGTATGCGCAGCTTTTAAAGATAGTCTCCATAGCAAGGCAAGCTGGCATCCGTGTGGCCTGCGTTGCCTTGGCCGTAGCGGCGCTGACCGGTTGCCAGACGGGCCCAGCTGAAATTTCCGCCGGCATTGTTGGTGCCACCATCCTGGGTGGAAGGTCGGCGGCCAATGAAATCGAACAAACTTATTATCTCGGCATCTTTGACGAGCGGGAACAACTGCCCGAAGCCGTCTATCGGGTACGCCTGCATGGCCAGGCCAGTGCCATCAGTGCCACCAAATTCGCCTCCGGCTGGTTGCCCGCGCAATTCGTCGATACGTTGGGAACATCGGTCACTTTCGATAAAAAGGGCAAGGCTCCGGTCATTGGTAAGGTCGGCGACGATGTCAGCGCCAAGGCGTTCAAGACGGGCCGGCGGTTAATCCTGTTCGGCCCGGAAGGTTTTCGCGAAGCCCCCGCTAACCACCGCCTGGTGGTTGTCATGGGGTCAAGCCCCGATGCATTTTTCAATGCCATCAATCAATCGGTCGGCACCATCGCGGCGGCGACCCAAGGTAACGACAGGGCGGTTTCGCAAAGTGAACTCTTCGATGCACTACGCCGGCTGAAGCAGGAACAGGACGACCTTGAAGTCATCGCCGGTCCCGTCCGTCATGATCTTGGAGTCACGCCATGATAACCCCACGCGCCGCCTTTCTAATCGCCACCTTTGCCTTGCTGACTGGTTGTGCCGTGCTACGCATTGATGTCGACGTCTATAAGGGTCCGCTGGCCAATCACGAAAAAGTCCAGGTTCAGCAACTGTCTGCAATGGCCATCGGTGCTAAACCAATTTTGACCCAATTGCGGGATCAATTGGAGTGGAATGACCCGCACATCCGCAAATGTGTCCGTTTGACTAGCAAGGCGTGGGTTAAGGAGGGTAAGAAATTCACCAGCGAAGACAAGCTGGATCGAGAACGTAACCTAAAGCGATGCGAATTAGGATTTGGCAAGCGCCCGAACGATAAAAAACTGGCTGCCGAAATGGACTGGTTCAATGATAGTTTTAAGATGGGCGAGATTAAATATAATTCCGGCCCAATGCACCGCAAATATCTCCGCGATGAACTTGCCCTTCGTGTGAATGCGGTTCTGTCGCTTTACGATGATCTGCCGACAAAGGTTTTTACATTTCCAGGCAGTGACGAATTCGGTGCTGCCAAGCGTCGTTATCTCTCTAAAATTCCAGTCTTCACCAAGATATGGAATTTGAATTCGACGAGAGATCAAAAAATTTGGCAAGATATTGTCGCACTTGCAACGAATCTAACGATGGAGGAAAGGGCTGCCCTTCTAGGGTCCGTGGACATTTAAGGGATTCCCACAGACTCTGAAATGTGATTCAAACTTCCTTTTGTAGGGGGTTGTCATGAATACAGATCGATTTGTCATTAGCGACTGGTCTTGTCCCGCAAAAGTGCCGGATACCTATCTCGTTTACGCCGCCAATCTTTCAAACGCGAGCGG
>JABJKS010000011.1 GCA_018660265.1 Rhodospirillaceae bacterium
CCAGTCGCGAAGATCGGGCGGTAACAGAAAAGCTTGGCTGCGGTCGTAGGGAATGAAATTTGCCATGCAGAGAGTATAACATAAATGCAGTGCTAATCCGACAGACTGTTAGAGCGAAACCAGGACTACACTCTCAGAAATCTACTTTGGCGATTGCCCCAACAGCGCCTCCGCCAGGGTTTCACTCACATTATCAGCCGCTTGCCGTAACGGATCAGCGGCCAGGTGGGCGTAGCGGCTTGTGGTTTGTGCTGAGGCGTGCCCAAGTAGGCCGCCGGTCATGAAGAGGGTTTGGCCGCCCATGACGGACCATGACGCAAAAGTGTGGCGCAGATCGTGCAGGCGGACGTCGGGCAGTTCTGCTATTAATCGAATGCGCTTCCAGGCTTTTTCCATGGCGTGTTTGGATAGGCACTTGTCGGCCAATCAGTGGTGCGTTGGCGCAAATATTTGCTTCAATTCTTCGCCGACACTTCATTACAGGTGTGTAAAATGACCTCACCGTCGAGGATCGGCTCGGCGATACTGAAGAAGGATGCAACCGTGTTCGAATTATTGTGTTGGTCCATCGCCGTCTGATCCGTGAAACGCTCATATGTCGTAAAGATACATGGGTCCGAAGAATCCTGCGAAATGAAGAACCCCTTCGTATCAGGCTCATTTTTCGCCACGTTCTCGGCGACCGTAAGGAGTGCTTGACGCATCGTTTCCTCATGTCCCGGTTTCGTTCTGATGACTGCGGTGATGGTCAGCATGGCTTTCTCCCTAGGTGTTGATGTTTGGCGGGCTGGCCGCCAGGCCGGCAAATTCGTGGACCAGATCGGCTTATGCAATTGCCTCAGGCTGGCGTTCTCAGGCGATGCACCTGATTGGGGGTCATTGAGTGGTCCAGTTTGAATGTTAGTGCATGACCGGCCTGGTTGCCATCGGCACGATAATTCAGGTGTAAATCATGGAAACCGCATTTCCGCTTTTGCTGCAATGGACTGGCTTGACCCCCTGGTCTGACGCGCTATTTCTTTATGTGTGTTGAAGTCTAGAGCAATTCTGATCCGACGTGAATCGCCCTAAGCACTGGGGCGATTCTAAGTGATTGGAAAAATTGCTCTATTCTTAAGAGTCTGAGCATTTCTTGATCGGAAATGCTCTGGGATTGCGCCGCAAGCTCGTGGGAAACGAAACTCGGCGCCAAAGTGGTGGTGGTGGGGATAGTGGCTGTCAATTTCGCAGAGTTATATCGAAGACTGTTTAGACCACTGCTGTTGTTAATTGTGCTGGCGGCTTGCGAACCGGCCAATGAAGTGCCAACGGTCCTGCGCATCGGCGTTTTACCCGATCAATCACGCGCGGCGCTCGAGCGCCGCTATACCCCACTGTTTGATTACCTTTCGAATAAACTGGATATCAAATACGAATTGGTGATCCCGCGCAGCTATGGCCACTTGCTGGCCCTGTTTCATGAGAAAAAGGTCGAACTTGCCTACTTCGGCGGTCTGACTTTCATTAAGGCAAGGCATGCCGACGGTGCCGTGCCCATTGTCATGCGCGATGTCGATGCCCGATTTTCTAGCTATCTACTGGTGCGCACGAACGATACCGCGAAATCCGTACAAGATTTGCGCCAGCGGGTGCTGACTTTTGGACCAAAATTATCTACCTCAGGGCATTTGATGCCGCGCCACTATCTAATGGATATGGGGATATTGCCGGAGACCCACTTTGCCGAGGTCTGGCATTCCAACGCACATGACGAAACGGCACGCTTGGTCCGCGATGGCGTGGTGGACGCCGGCGCGATAAACGGCCTTATCGCCGAGGCGATGTTCGCTGATGGTCGTTTGCGCCGGGATGAGGTACGCGTACTTTGGAACACCCCACCCTATCCGGATTATGTTTGGGCCATGCGCAAGGAAATCGCCCAACCGCTGCGGGCTGCAGTGCAGGATGCCTTTCTCGCTCTGTCAATCCAAGATGCCGAACATGCTGATGTCCTGGTTGGTATTGGCGCAGGCCGGTTTCTACCTGTGCCGCTTCCGGAATTTGAGAGACTCGAGCGGATCGCCGACAAACTCGGCCTGATTGAGGGATAGTAGGCGAGGATCAATGGCTTGGACCCGAAGCATTGCCGGAACATTCTTTTGGCTCGTAACTTTTTTGGTCATGGTTTGGGGTGCCACGGCCGGGTTATTGCTGTGGGAAGGGAAGAACGAAGCCCGCCGCTTTGAAGTCTTGAGTAACTATTACATCGTGGCATACGAAGCGGCGGATCGAATTGGTTCCGAACTTGCTTCATTCGACCATGAACATGGTCACGCTGATGGTGTCGTGCCGCCTGATGTGCGGCGGTTACTTTCGGGAAGTATCCATGTCATCCGTCATAGGATCGAAGAAATCCAAATTGCCGAACAAAAGTACGGTGATACTAATTCCGGCGCATATCGCCGCATGATTGCCGAAAATAATGCCTTCGTGGCGGCAGCCGTGCGGGATGCTGTAGAAACGCCTGGAGGCGATACCTTACGGAAGGTAACCGAACGGTTCCGAAATCGGGCGGATCAGTATTCTCGTTTGCGAAAGTCTGAGTTTTTCTCGGCACGGGAAGACGGTCGTGTCGCTGCGAACGTCGAGCACTATGGTGCCTTGATGTTCTTGGCGGTCGTCCTGGCGGTCGGTTTCTTGGCCGTTCGGCTGGCACGAAAAGAAATTCGAATTCTTGAGGGCCGCAGCCATGCTGCCGAGCAGGCCATGCGTAAGAGCGAAGAGCGTCTGCGCCAGTCCCAGAAGATGGAGGCGGTCGGCCAGCTGACGGGGGGCATTGCCCATGAATTCAACAATCTTTTGCAGGTCATCATGGGTAATCTAGAGTTGCTGCAGGGTGACCTGCCGGCTGGCGGCGAGACGGGGCGCAGATTTCAGGCGATAAGCAGAAACGTGTCACGCGGTGCCGACCTGACGGACCGTTTGTTGTCGTTTTCCCGGCAGCAGCCTTTGGCACCCAGTACCGTGGAGATGGCGACGGTGCTGGCGGAGATGCGGGGCATGCTGGGGCAAACCCTGGGCGAGACGATCGAGGTGAAAGTCGAACCGGCAGGTGATGTCTGGCGGGCGGTGGCCGACCTTGGCCAGTTGGAAAACGCCTTGCTCAATCTTGCTATCAATGCCCGTGACGCCATGCCCAACGGCGGTGTCATCACTCTGTCGGCCAACAACATTCGGCTTGACGAGCAGGCGGTGGTAGACGAGGAGGCAACGCCCGGCGATTACGTCGTGCTGAGCGTGACCGATACCGGCAGCGGCATGACGGACGAAAATATCAGCCATGCCTTCGAGCCCTTCTTTACCACCAAGGATGTCGGTAAGGGGACCGGCCTTGGCCTTAGCATGGTCTATGGTTTTGCCCGGCAGTCGGGCGGCTTTGCCGAAATCAAAAGTGAGGTCGGGCGCGGTACTTCGGTGCGTCTGTACTTGCCCCGCTTGATCCGAGCCGAGGATGATGAAATCGCCCCCCAGGATAGGCAGACCGAGGCCGCATTGCCCGGTAGCGGCACCATTCTTGTGGTCGAGGACGATGCTGATGTACGGGAATCTCTGACCGATCAGCTGATCGGTATGGGGTACCGGGTGATTGAGGCCGAGGACGGGGACGCGGCCCTGGCCGTTCTGGCAGGTGTACCGCAGATCGATCTGCTGTTCACGGACGTGGTGATGCCCGGGGGCATGAGCGGCCTTGAGTTGGCACGCCAAATCCAGTCGCTTCGGCCCGAAATTAGGGTTCTCTACAGCACTGGCTACAGTGACGATATCGTCTCCGAAGCGGAACATTTCGATAACGATCTCATAATGCTGCGCAAGCCTTTTGCCAAAGCCGAATTGGCCGCCATGATTTCAAAAGTTCTGAATTAGACCATGCAGTGAACGCCATCTGATGGCGCAAAGCGGTTGTGACATAGGTTGTCGTTAAATAACAGACAAATAATGCAGGCTGAACAGGCTGTTGGCGTCCGTCCAGGCGCGCATCGGTTCGCAGCCGGCGCGCCGGGCCAGGTCCTGAAACTCGGGCACCGAATATTTGTAGGAATTCTCGGTGTGGATGGTTTCACCTTCGGCGAAGGTGATCGTCTGCGCGCCGAGGGTAATCGACTGAGCCCGCCGGCTCACTAAATGCATCTCGACGCGCCCGGCGTTGGCATTGTAGAAGGCCCGGTGGCTGAAGGCGTCGAGGTCGAAGTCCGCGCCGCATTCCCGGTTCAGGCGCCGCAGCAGGTTAAGATTGAATTCCGCCGTCACCCCCGCGGCATCGTCATAGGCGGCATCGAGTATGGCCGCGTCCTTTTTCAGGTCGATACCAAACAACATGCCGCCGCCCGGCCCAATCAGGCGGGCCGCGTTCGCAATGAAATCAACTGACTGCTCGGGGTTGAAATTGCCCAGTGACGAGCCGGGAAAAAACACCACCCGCCGGCCCTGACCGGACATCGCTGGTAGCGTGAAAGGCTGGGTGAAGTCGGCGCAGACCGCGTGCACGGCGAGATCGGGAAAATTACCTGCCAGGGTTTCCGCGACGCCGCGCAGGGCAACACTGGATATGTCGACGCCGACAAAGGCCGCGGGTCGGTCAAGGGCGGCGAGGAGGAGAGCGATCTTTTCCGATGAACCGGTGCCGTATTCGATAATGCAGGCATCCGCGCCAATCATCTCCGCGGCCTGTCCGGCAATGTCGCCAAGCAGCGCCGTTTCGACGCGGGTTACGTAATATTCGGGCACCTCGCAAATACGCTCGAACAGTTTGGAGCCCCGTTCATCGTAGAAAAACTTGCTCGGCAAAGTCTTCGGCGTCGCGCCGAGTCCGGCCAGGGCCTGGCCCAGGACACTCTCCCGGTCCGGATGAATATCGGCGAAGGAGGCGATGGTGGAGCCATCATTCATAGTGCTTTAGTCCAACAGGTTAGGAAATTCTAGGTTCGCGAAGAAGATTAGCCAAGAGCATGTCACTTTTGAAATGCCCAAAGCGCTGGGACTCTTAAGAATTGAAAATTGCTCCAATCATATCGGGCCGAAAATAGTCCTAAAACGGCAATCGGACAACAGCGATGAACACGGGCTGTTCGGTGCGGTCTTTATCACCGCAACTTGGTATTACCCGCCCGGTTCAACACTTTGCCGTAGGCCTTATCTTCTAAGGTCTGGAAACGCTCCCGCCGCTTTAGTCCGCCGCGAAACAGTACAAAAGGCCCGCCCCGCCGGTGGATTTCAAGTTATCCTGGCTGCAGCCGCGTGAATGATGCGCTGCGGTCCAGGATATGTTGCCGCCGCCGTGGCGGTCGTGGTGTCCCAGGCTGGCGCTGCCTTTGTCGTTGGAGGTCCAGTTACCGCAGGTATGATCACCTTTTTCCCAGGGGAAATAGGCCGTGCCGTCATCTTTGGAGCCGGTCAGAATGTCATGCCGGTTGGGCTTGTCGCCACGGCCATTGACCACGTTACCATTTTCATCCACCGCCGTGCGCTTGACGAGGTTGGGACTGATATGCAGCTGATCAAGATCAGAGGCGATGAGATCGCCCTTGGCATTGTACCAGGGTCCTTGGCCAATTCTGTCCCGGGCCGCGATGCCGCGCCCTTTGGTCACTTGCGTGGAAAGATAGGCCCGCCAGGTTCGGCCTTTCGAGCCCGCTGCCGTCGCCAGCTTTAGGCAATGGGCATCGGCTCCCGCCAAACCGCCAAGGTTGCCGCCGTCACCGATGCCAACGGAGGTGACGAAAAACCCCATGGAATGATCTGCGGCCAGCGCCCCCGGGCCGCTAAGCGCAACCATCGAGCCAACAACGATCGCACCTGTGGTCAATAATTTACGGATGTTCATTTCGAAGCCCTTTCCCCAATATCTAATGGCACGTCTGAATGCGTAGGTGAAATTCTAGAGCCGCCATTGCTGTCTGCCTAGGTACATGCAGCTGACTTCACGGTTAAATGAACAAATCGATTATTTCGTGACCCGGCCGATTGTGGTGATTTTCACCGATTTTGGTTCGGTGATGCAGGCTTCCCGACACAGGGCGCATCCGGTGCAGGTGTTTTGATCAATACTGGGTTTGGGGCCTTGCCAGGTGAGGGCACCGGGGACGGGGCAGGCATGGGCGCAAGCCCCGCATTCGGGCCCCGCATAGGGCAGGCAGCTTTCTTGATCAATCCATGCGACGGCGAGTTTGGGCAGCGATGGCGCGTCATCTGGGTCATCGCCAAGATTACTATCGGGATCACGGTCGGGTTCATGGTCGGGATCATCATCCGGTGCAACCGGCAGCGCCAAAGCATCCGGCTCGCAGGCGGTGACACAGGGCCAGTCCTGGCACAGATGGCAGCCCTTGTTGGCCAGGTCCAGGGCGGGGGTGCCCAACACCTGGATACCCAGCTTCGCGGGCAGTTTGAAGATCACATCATGGGGACAGGCGGCAACACAGTCGTCACAACGGGTGCAGGCCAGTAGAAAGTCCAGCTCCCGCTTGGCAAATGGCGGGCGGATCCAGCTGGCGGCGCGCTGTTCGGCGCTGTCCGCCAATGTATCGACCACGGCACCGGCCGCCCGGCGCGCGCCTGTTTTGAAAAAATCCCGCCTTTTCATCACGCCCCTATCTTTGCGCCGATTGGGAGGATTGGGCAGTGCGAATTTTGGCGGTGATCGCCTGGCGTCGCCTGACGACCGCGATGACGATCAGCAACAATAATACACCGGCCCCTACATAGGCGAAGGGACCCAGCAAAGGCGGGATACCAACGCGCAAGGGGAAGTCCACCACATAGGGTTCGCCGTTGCCTTCGAACCGCGCGGTAACGAGGTAGTCGCCGGCCTCCGGAACCGTAAAACCTTGGCGGTAGACTTTGTCGTCCGGGGGCTGGGTGCCCAGGTGATCTTCATGGCCATCGTCGCCCAGAAATGATGCCCAGGGCATTTCCCGGATCGTGAAGGCCACCTTGCCGTCATAGGGCACACCGTCGTCGATGCCAATAATGTACAGGCTGACCCGCGCGCCTTCGCCGGGCTGGGGAAAGGCAGGATAAATCATGTAGGTCATCTGGTACTGGCCCACTTGAACCTCTGCCTGCATGCTGGGCGGGGTGTTGCTGTCTTCGTTTAGGTTATAGGCGGGCCGGCCCAGGATGTGATGGGCTGTCGCCTGTCCGGACAGACCTAGGAAGCCCGGTAGCATAGCAAAGAGTGTACTGGCCAACATGATCAGGAATACAACGCGCATTTTTCAGGCCTCGTCCGTCTGGGTCAAGATTGGCAGGATCCAGATTGGTTTGCTGGGATGTGGGCATATTTCTACACATAAGCCGCAGCCGACGCAGCCTTTTCCGACCACGGGGCGATAGATATTGGCGAAATCAAAACTGATGGCATCCGCACCCAAGGGGCAGATCGTCACGCAGGCACCGCAGACCCCGCGATCCACCCAAGGATAGCAGGCCGTCCGGTCAATCTGCGCGATGCCCATGGCAACCTTTTTCCGAAGCGTCGGTGACAGGGCCGCGGTGGGGCAGACCTCCATACATTTTCCGCACAAGCTGCAGGCCCGGACGCTGGGGTCGATATAGGGTGTGTTGATCTCCGTGCGACCCATACCACCGCCCTCGCCGCCCTCGCCGCCCTCGCCACCATCGCGACTGTGAAATTTAATGCACCGGGGCGGGCAGACCTCCCCACACAAACCACAGCCGATACAGGCGCTGACAAAGGCATCATCATTCGGCAAGGCACCGGGTGGGCGCAGATGGTTGCGCCGCGGCCAGGCTTGGTTGGGCGCCAGAAGCGAGATAAAACCATAGGGCAGGGTGCTGCCGATCAAAAGCGCCGTTACTCCGGCGATCCGTCGTAGCAGGCTGCGCCGGCGCATCAGGCGGCTGCCTCGTCTACATCCCTATCAAGATGCTCATGTTCGCGACGGTATTGGCGACCCAAATGGCCCGGGCCCTGTGGGGCCAGGTCAACCAGACGAAGGTTAAAGGTCAGCGCATCGGTCGGACAGATTGCAATGCAGGCAGCACAATTGGTGCATTCCTGGCCGAAGCCGTCATGCCAGGGGTCCAGTTCAAATTCGCAGACCGCATTGCATTTCTGACAATCGTTGCAGGTTTGCACTTGCCGTTGGATACGCACCAGGCGATAGCGGCCCAGCAATGAATAAAGGGCCCCGCCCGGACAAAGATATCGGCAAAAACCACGGCGGGAAACGAAGAAGTCAAACAGCAGGGTGGCGGCGAAAAACACCATGCCGACGCCGAAGCCACCCTGGGCAATGGCATAGTACAGCTCGCGCCCGATGATGGCTGGGGGATAGATGGCGGCGACCATGATAGATCCGCTCAAAATCGACAAACCCAAGCCCACGGCCAGGACGACGTATTTGATGCGGCGGTCAAATCGGCGCATACCGGTTTTCAATCCGATTAATTGTAACCAGGCCGCAAGATTGGAGTTGAGCTCGTACAGAAAATTGGCCGGGCAGATCCAGCCGCAAAATATCCGCCCGAAAAACGCGGTAACAACAATGGGTATCAATGCGGTCAGCAGGAACGGCCAATACAAGGTCATGCCGGCTGCCGCCTGACCCACCGCCGCCAGGGGGTCCGACAGCTTCAGGCCCCAAAAATTACCCGACCAGGTGTTGCCCTTCACGGCATCAAGGTCCGTTGCCGGGTCATTGGTCAGCGGCGATGTCAGGGCTTCCATGACATCGTAGAACTGTTTCTCGGACGGTGCGATCAGATCATAGGCGTGGGCTGCCACATAGGTTTGATAGACGTGCAGACAAGGCAGGGCAATCAACATGGCAAAGACCAGGCTAAGGCTTAACCAACGCAACTTGTTTAAATGCCGGGATATGCTGAAGGACCGTTGTGGCGTCATGCTCAACCCCGATCCGGTATAATGCGGATAGCCTGGGGCATCTGGATACAGGAACGTTCACACAGGCCGCAACCAACGCATTTGTCGGTAACGTGGGGTTGTTCCAGGCGGGCCACATAGATGGCCACATCGGGCAGCGGGCAGGCCCGGTAACAGACGCCGCAGGTTTTGCCCTGAAAAGACAGGCACAGGTTTTCGTCCACCACCGCATGGCCCATATGGACGTCTTCCAGTATCGCCTCGGCCTCGCGGGGGATTGGCTTGATCGCCCCGGTGGGGCAGACATCGCCGCATTTCATACAAAGGATGCAGCTTTTTTCCCGGGGGATGATGTAGGGGGTATCAATGGCCTCGGTACCATTTTCAATGCCGAAGTACTTGATGCACCGGTTCGGGCAGATCTCCCCACATTGGCCGCAGTGAATGCAACGGCTCAGGAATTCCGCCTCCGGCAAGGCCCCGGGGGGACGCAGATAACGCAGCGGTGAAGAAGATGCCGCCCCGGCGGTTGACACATTGCCAGCCGCCATGGCGACCAGGGCACCTAAGGTGCCGGTCCCCATCTTCCCCATGAATGTTCGCCGCCGCATGACCCGCGACCTATTCCCCTATAATCCGACCCGTGGCCTAGGCCACTAAATTTTTTCAATCCGTGCCGCGCACTTCTTGAAATCGACCTGCCCCGACACCGGATCCCAAACCCGGGAGGTGATGCCGTTGGCCAGCCATTTGTTCTTCTTCGGATCCGCACTATCAGCCACGGATAGATTCCACGGGCCGAACATATAGCCCCGTGGCACAGAGTTACGGGCCGGTTTGACCAAAGAATTGGTGCCGACCTGGGCCCGTGCCTCTAACGAGCCGCGCCGGGTAACGACGCGGACCATATCGCCATCCTTGATGCCCAGATCCTTGGCGTCATCGTCGTGCATTTCCACATACATCTCGGGCACCAGACGCCGTGTCGTGGGGCTGCGGTTGGACTTGGCGGTGTGGAAATGTTCATAAACCACGCCCAGGCCCATCCAATAGGGATATTTATCCTCGGGCACTTTGTCCCAGGTCATACCGCGAAAATCCTCGTCCGGAATATCCGGCGTCAGACCCTTGTCCCGGGCCTCCACGATCAGGTCCATATTATCGATGGTGTAGTGGTCGTCTTTGCCCTTGGCACCGAACTCCATCAATTTCCTGGTCAGTTCCTCCCGGCCTTTATAGTCCTGCAGGCACAGCTTCATGTGTACCTTGCCGTCCTTGGTCCGGAAATAGCCGTAGGGCCGGTTTTCCCAGGCCCCTTCCTGGGACATAAAGCGGCGCTTGGTGCCGCCCCGTTGGGCAATTTCATAGGTCGGTGCGGGCCATTGGATGCCGCGCAGTTCCGCCAATTGCTCATAAGGCGTCATCTTGTCCAGTTTCTCGACTTCAAGAATACCGGTCAGATCCGTATCCGTCCCGGCAGAGGCCTTGATGATATCCCGGAAGATTTCCTCGGCACTGTAAAAACCATCGTCCTTGCGCTCATAGGGCAAAGCTTTTTTCATATCCAGCCCCAGAAGAGTGCCGATTTCCTTCGCCTTGTCGATCACCATGTCCAGGTCAGGCAGGCAGCCCTTTGGCGGTTCAGCCGCTTTTTGGCAAATATTGATGCGCCGCTCTGAACTGATGTAGACGCCCTCAACCTCACCCCAGGTGGCGGCGGGGAAGATCACGTCGGCATACAGATTGTTGGGCGCATGGCGATAGATTTCCTGCACCACATTGAAAGTTTTCGATAATGCCGGTCGGACCAGATTGTGCACATCGGGCAGATCGATATGGGTGGCATAGACCAGGAACATGGCCTTCACCTCCCCCTTCAGGGCCCGTTCCATCATACCAACTGCATAGCCTGGGTTTTTTGCCTTCATGGCGTTGATCAGGTTCTGCTCGGGCACCCCCCAATGTTTCGCCATATGCTTGCGATGGGAGGCGTTTTTGAGGGGCTGGTTAAACGGTAAACGTCCCGTCAGCCCGCCCGTGAACCGCTCCCCCATGGCGTTCGGTTGTCCGGTCATGGAGAACGGGCCGCAACCTGGCTTGGCCAGGTTACCGGTCAGGGTCAGCAGATTAATGATCGAGATAACGTTGTGCTGGCCGTGCATGTGTTGGTTATAGCCGATGCCCCACATGATGATGACGCCGCCATAGCCGCCGCCGTCATGCTTGCCCTTGCCCCGCGCCAGGCGTTTGCGGGTGGCGTCCGCGAACATGCCCGCCACTTTGCGGATCAATGCGGGTGAGACGTCATGGTTGGGTCCGCCCATGCGGTCCTGAACCTGTTCCGGGCTGTAATCAGCCAGAACACCATCGACATATTCTTTCCAACCAGCGGCGTGTTCCTTCACGAAATCCCAATCGATCACGTCCTTATGTTCGTTCAACAGGACATGGGCGATGGCATTCAGGAAGCTGATATCACCATTCAGGATCGGTACGTGGACCGAATTGTCGGGGTTGATATCTTCATAGCCCATGGCGGTGCCGGTGTGGCGGGGGTCCACAACGACGGTGGGTATATCTTTCTTGCGTTTGTGATCAGCGGCACGCCAGAAAATGATCGGGTGGGATTCCCGCGCGTTATGGCCGAAATGCATGATCATGTCCGCCATCTCAATATCTTCATAGGCCAATGGCGGGGTATCAGACCCCAAAGTGGCGAAATAGCCCGTCACCGCAGAGGTCATGCACATCCGCGCGTTGGCCTCAATCGTGTTGGAGCCCAAGACACCTTTAAGGAATAAATTCTCCAGATACTGGCCTTCCATGGTCAGCTGGCCGGAACCATAAAGCGCTACGGAATTGCCGGTGTATTTCTTGGCGAAATGGGCAACTTTGTGGGCCACCATTTCAGAGGCATCGTGATAAGGCACGCGGGTGAAATGCTCCTCATCGAAGGAGCCCTTGGTCTTGGAGGTAAATTCCATGTCGCCATGGCCGGGCTTGTTCCATTCCGCCCAGACATCCTTGCGGACATAGCTGTCACCTTCCATGCGGTCCACGTACATAGGCTCGGCCGCAGTCAGGCCTTTGATACATTGCAGGCCAAAATTGGTCGGATGGTCCTTGTCCGGGCGCATGGAGACGATTTTGCCCTTTTCCACCTGGATGATGGTGCCGCAGCCAACGCCGCAATAGGGGCATTGGGCGAGCGCCGTCGTCCGCTCATCCTCATTTGGCGTCTCGGCGGCGGAAACCAGTTCCGGATTGGCCCCAACCATCAGCCCGGCAGAGGCTGCCGATCCGGTTACGAAGCTGGAGTTTTTCAGAAAGTTGCGACGGCTCATAGCATTCTTGAAGCGTTTCATAATTCTTTTCTCCGGTCTCTATCGGCTCTATTCGTCGGATTTTGTCTTGGCCAATTGGCGCAGATAGACAATGACATCGTCAATTTCCTGATCGTTCAGATCGGCCAGCGCGGCGGGCCCCTGGAACGCCAGCATGCGTGTGTTGGAGCGGCCTTTCTTGATGGTTTCGCGCAGGAAGCCATCGGAGACTTTGTTCAAAAAGCCCGGCAGGCCGATCGCCGTGCCGGTGCCGCCCGCTTCATAGCCGTCACCAGCGACGCCGTGACAGGTGGAGCAGATGTTGTCGTACCATTGTTGGCCCAGGCGTGGGTCGCCATGAGCGTCTGCCTGGCTGTCAACTTCAGCGGCCATATTCGGTCCAACCGCATGAGACCGCAAAAAGGCGACAATGGCGCGAATATTGCCGCGGCCCAGATGCGCGAAAGGTGGCATGCCGGTGTCTTCCCGGCCATCGCGAATGGTGCCGGCGAAATACTTATCAGAGGCCAGGGCAAGCAATTCCGGATTGGTAAGCGAGGGCGCGACGCCCGGTTCGCCAATAGCATCCGCCCGATGGCAGACTTCACAATTCTCTGCAAAGAGCGCCTTGCCTTTTTTCAAAGCAGCCGGCGTGGACCCGGCAGCGAATGCGCTTGAAGAAACCGCCAGAAATGCCAATCCCGCCAATCCGGCAATTCCGGATAATCTAGCGAGAATTTTCAGACTTTTGACCATGTTGATCTCCTTCATTGTTTGAAAGCAAGTTACGTCCTGTTTCTCTTGTTCAGCAATGCGACATATTTACCCGTCTTCGGAATGGCCCCCGGCCATGCCCTTGTGGCATTGACGGCAATCGGCTTTTTCAGCTTCCAGGCGGTCATGGATCAGGTCCAGCACAGCGTCGGGATCGAAATCTTCGGGCAAGGCGTGCGCAATTCCCTTGTGGCAGTCGATGCAGGTCATTTGCCAATCCTTGGTTATTTCGTGCATCCGGCCCGCGACCTTGCGCTGGTCCCCGGGTGCCATGAAAGTGATATCGTGGCAATTGCGGCATTCCCGGGACTTTGTTTCTTCCATGCTGGCCCATACCTTCTTCGCCAGGGCCAATCGTTTGGCTTCGAATTTCTCTGCCGTGTTGATTGAGCCTTTGAGCCAGTGAAACAGTTCCTGGCTGGCCTGTATTTTGCGGATGACCTTGTGGTTCCATTCCTGTGGCA
Organism: Rhodospirillaceae bacterium; assembly: GCA_018660265.1. Lineage (GTDB taxonomy): Bacteria > Pseudomonadota > Alphaproteobacteria. Next base: position 13,446 of record JABJKS010000011.1, read on the forward strand.
CATGACAATCGGGGCAGGAAGCGCGGACGCCGGTGCGATTGCGGTAATGGATGGTGGTTTTGTATTCCTGATAGACGAATTTCTGCATCACGTGGCAGGAAATGCAAAATTCCTCTGTGTTGGACAGTTCCATGGACCAATTGAAGCCGCCCCAGAAAATCACGCCGGCAAGAAATATCCCGATGATTGCGACAAAGGGCTGGCGCGTGAAGGCTTTGCGCAGAAACATATATGCCGCCAATTGTCGCATCATCTTTCCTGATGCGCGATGCCGAGCATTTTAGCGACCTGTGATCGCCAAAACACCAAAACGGGTCCGCATGACCGAACATTTTTGATGCCGTCGTGCGCGGATTGCCGGTTAACCAATTGATGAAGGACCCCCATCCCAAACAGCTGCGAAACGCCCTTTGCGCCCAGCTTCAGTACCGTATTCAATTTAAGCTAATTTGACATTGATCTATGTCAAGCTGGGGTCTGGCGCACTTATGGGATGATTTTGACCGGCATGGTGGCAAAGCTGCGGATGAAGTTGGAATAGACACGTTCGGGCTGTTGTAAAACCTCCAACCTGATGTCCTGTGCCAGGATTTCTTCCCATAAGATGCGCAGCTGCAGTTCAGCCAGGCCGTCACCGACGCAACGATGAATGCCGGCACCAAAGGATAGATGCCGCCGCGCATTGGTGCGGTCGACCTGGAATTCGTAGGGGTCTTCGAAAACTGTATCATCAAAATTGCCGGATATGTACCACAGGGCAACTTTGTCGCCCTTTGCTATCTGCTGTCCGTTCAGCGCTGTATCCTCCAACACGGTGCGACGCATATGAATGACCGGGGTCTGAAAACGGATGGTCTCCTGAACCATGTTCGGTACCAGATCGGGGTCGCTGCGTAACTTTTCCATCTCACCAGGGTTGTTATGCAGGGCAAGCAGGCCGCCGGTCATGGAGTTCCGGGTTGTGTCGTTGCCACCGACGATCAACAGAAACAACGTGCCGATAAATTCTTCCCGGTCCATATTCTTGGTTGCATCATTGTTGGCTAGCATGGTGATTAGATCAAAGCCCATCTCGCCTCCCGCCCCGCCATTCATCCTTTCATGCCACAGGGGCGTGAAGGCATCGGCCATACGCTCCAACTCGGTGTAGCGTTCTTCCTCCGTCTTCACCAAAGGGTTGGGGGCGTTCAGGTTTGCCGTTGCCACATCAGACCAATGGATCAAATCCCGACGGCCTTCCTGGGGGTAGTCGAACATGGTCGCCAGCATCATGGAGGTCAGCTCAGTTGAGACCAGATCCACCCAATCGAAGACTTCGTTTCGCGGCAATGCCGCCAATACTTTGACCGTGCGTTCCCGGATCAAACCGGTCAGGTCCTTCAGGCTGGAACGGTTGGCGATCGGTGCCACGGCACGGCGTCGGCCGGTATGTTCGGGCGGGTCCATGGAGACGAAGCTGGGTCGATCCATATTCGGTGCGATGTCCTGTAGCTGGATGCCGCCGAATTTGGCCTGATTGGAAAAAACCTTATGGTTCAATTCAACCTGATTGATCAGGTCATAGGTGGACACGGACCAATAAGGTCCATAGGCGCTATCACGGCATCGATGCACAGGGGCCTGTTGCCGCAGCTTCTCAAAATAGGGTGGCCAGATATCTGCCCGGTAAAGCTCCGGGTCGGCGACGTTATAGCTTTCCAGAGGTATTTCGCCGACGCTGCCGGTAGGCTTGCCTTGAGCCATCTATCCTCTCCCCCCGCTTGCCGCAGCAAAGCCATTAAATCATTTGCCCATATTGTGTAGCATAGCGCATATGTAGATTTTGCGGCTGGGAGATTTAGCGGATGTCGGATGGGAACACAGGCTCTGGGCCACGGCTAAATAGCGGCGTTCTGGTCGTTTTGGACCGGTTTCCCACCTTTGGCATTATTGCCCCAATCAACGCTCCAGCCAACGCGACAACAACCCAGTCTACTTCCAATCGGGCGGCGGAATAATGGTCGGGATGATGAACACGCCGGAAGGGAACGAATTGGTGCGCCGGTTGCTCCGCCGCTATGAGGTGGAACAATTCTATAACGCCGAGGCGGATTTGCTGGACAGCCGCCGGTTCGATGCCTGGCTGGACTTGCTGGCAGACGATATTCGCTATTGCATGCCGCTTGCCAGCAATCAGGAAGCCGATACCCGGACGGCAGAATTCAGTGCCGAGGGCAAGGACCTGAACCGGTTTGACGAAGGTAAGTTTGAACTGGAACAACGGGTCAAACAGATCCACACCGGGCCGCACGGGGCCAAAGAACCTGTTTCCCGCACCACGCACATGATTTCGAACCTCAACGTGGATGCCGGCGATGTGGGTATTCTTCACGCGACTTGCCGCTTTTTGGTCTATCGCAACCGTGGGGAGGTGGAGACGGATTTCTATGTCGGTAAGCGCCGGGACCAGTTGCGCCGGGACACCGACGGCAGCCTGAAAATCACCCGCCGGGAAATACTGCTGGATCAGCCCGTCCTGCCGGCGAAAAATCTGACGACGTTTTTTTAATGGAAAATATAATGAAAAGATGTAGCCTGCGCGGCCCCAAAATGGCCTCAACGACCTCAATGGTCTTGCTGATCTCTGCTCTGTGTCTCTGCCTCCCGGCAATTGCGGTGGCGGATGCTTATACAGATGCCCAGGCCGCCTATAAGGCAAAAAAGTTCGACCAGGCCATCAAGCTTTATACCCAGGCCGCCGTTCAGGGCCATGGGCCGTCCCAGACTGACCTGGCGGTGATGTATTTCTTTGGCCGCGGGGTGAAACGGGATTTTGCCGCGGCCGGAAAATGGCACCGTATGGCGGCGGATCAAGGCCAGGTTCTCTCTCAAACCAATCTGGCCGTGATGTATGATAACGGTCAGGGCGTGCCCCGCGACTATGGCGAAGCAGCCATTTGGTATGCAAAGGCCGCCATGCAAGGTGATGCCTACGCCCAAAACGCCCTGGGTGCCCGCTATCAATACGGCAAGGGCGTGGCCCAGGATCTTACCCAGGCGGTGCATTGGTATGGGAAGGCGGGCGCACAGGGCGTGGCCATGGCGCAGTTCAACCTGGCCTATTTGCATGAAACCGGCCAGGGCACGGCACAAAGTTTCGCAAGTGCGGCGACATGGTATCAAAAGGCCGCCGAGCGGGGGGAGGTGGAGGCGCAATACAGGCTGGGTCTGCTTTATACCCGTGGCCAGGGCGTCGAACAAAGCTTTGTCGAGGCGCGAAAATGGTATCTGAAAGCCGCCGCGCAAAACCACGCCATCTCCCAAACCAATCTGGGTATATTCTATGCCAAGGGTGAGGGCGTGGCAGCGGATTATATCCAGGCCTTTAAGTATTTCGCCCAGGCCGGTGATAACGGCGATGAGGTGGCCCATAAATACCGCGTCCTGATCGCCAAACGCTTGTCCCCGGATGAGCTGGCGAAAGCCAAAAAACTGGTCCGTGCCGGGCAGGAGGCCCACCGGGTGCAAAGAAAATAGGACCGAGCACCATAGAATGGAAATATTAGATGGCTGACTATCTCGATACGCTGGCGGATTTTGCGGCTAACTTTGCCACCGACGAATTGCCGGATCGGGTCAGCGCCCATACCAAATTGATCATGGCGGATACCTTCGGGGCCATCGTCGGCGGTTCGGTTGAGCCCGAAGTGCGCGCCCTGGCGGATAATTTGTGCGCTGGGCCAAAAGAACCCGGCGGCAGCGCCACGGTTTTAGGTATAGGCAAAACCGCTGATCCTGCCACTGCCGCCTTAATTAATGGAGCCGCTGGCACATTTTTGGAAATGGATGAAGGCAACGGCCCGGCCATGGGCCATCCCGCCATCCACACCATTCCCGCAACCTTTGCCGCTGCTGAAAAATACCATTTAAGCGGTCGCGATTTTGTAACGGCAGTCGCCATCGGCTATGAAATCGGCGGGCGCATCGGCGGGGCGGCGCGCCTGCGGGGGGAAATGCATCCCCACGGCACCTGGGGCACCATTTGCGCCGCCGTCGGTGTCGGCCGCGTGCTGTGTTTCGATGCGGGGCAAATGCGCGCCGTGATCAACATCGCCTCCAACCTGTGCCTGGCGACGTCGCGGCCCACGATGTTGCAGGGTGCCACCGTGCGCAACGCCTATGCGGGCATCTCCGGCCAAATGGGGCATTTATCCTGCAACCTGGTGCGGGCGGGTTTTACCGGTGAGCAGGACGGCATTGCCAATGTCTACGGCAATGTGGTCTCCACCAACTTCGACCCCGCCGGTGCCATAAAGGACCTGGGCGATGATTGGATCGTCGCCCGCAACTATTTCAAACTGCACGCCTGCTGCCGCTATAACCACGGCGCTCTTGATGCCTTGGCAGAGATCACCCAGGCCCACTCCCAGGTCGGCCCCGAAACAGTGGACAATATCGCCCGCATCGACATCGCCTCCTACGACCTGGCCGCCGAATTGGATGACCAGGCTCCCGATAACATGCTGGCGGGAAAATTCAGCGTGCCCTTTGCCGTCGCCACCACCCTGATCAACGGCACTTCCGATGTGGAGGCTTTCACCCTGGACATGGTCCGTACCGAGGCGATCCAAAACCTAACCAAGCGCGTCTTCATCACCGAGGACCCCGCCATGACCGCCCAACGATCCGACCTGGAAGCCCGCCCCGCATCCCTCAAAATCACCATGCGCGATGGCCAAACCTTCGAAGCCAGCAACCAAATCAACCGCGGCAGCCCCAGTGATCCGTACTCAGCGGACGAGCTACGCCGAAAATACAACAGCCTCACCGCACGGGCCTGGAGCGCGGCGGACGCTGCGGCGGTGCATAATATCATCATGGGTTTGGATGAGTTGGGCGGTGTGGCGACGTTGCAGGCGGTATTGCGGCAGGCGGATCAAAACGTTTGAACCGTTATTGGAAAACCTGGATGAAGCTGTTTTTGGTATCAGGGAAATTAGGAAGAAAGACCTGATCCCGATGTGCTGCCCCCGATGTATAGGCCGCCTGAAAATTGGAATGGCCCCGCCGGAGCGAGGCCATTCTGGGTAGCGGAGGTTAATATAAACTCAGTTTAGGACGATGGCAGGTCTAATTGCTGCCGCCGCCGCCGCTGCCGCCACCGGGACCGCCGCTGCCGCCGCCGCCACCGCCTTGGCCATCGGGACCGCAACCGGCACCGCCGCCGCCGCCGCCAGCGGAGCTGCCGCCGCCGCCGCCTCCAGGGGCATCACCGCCACCAGACCAGGCATATGCGCTGTTGGTATCTAGTGACATGTTACTAAGGTTAACCTGGACTGGGCTTAGCGCGAGCGCGAAGCCAAAAACACTCGCCGTGGCGAGCAGAGCAAATTGTCGTTTCGTTTTCATTTTACACATCCCTTTTGATTTTTTTTCAATCCCTCGGAACTACCCTGATCGGCCAGCGTCAATTGGTGCCGATCAAGATGAGACAAGATCGGCGATCTGGCTCCAACCCAATTAGGTTATCAATAAATTCGACAATGTACTTGCAATTATCGTGCAATTATCGTGCAATTTTCGAACTCCAGTGGTCGGACGGCTGCCGCGATTAATGATGCATAGAAAATCTTCCTATGCATCATTATTTGCGATATATTGAGTTATAGAGAGGAATTCTATAACTCATGACCTGGAATTGGGAACATTCTGACTGGCCCGCATTCACCTGGGATGACGGCGCGCTCAATGAGCTTGAGGCGCGGTTTTTGCGTCAGGCTGGGATGTTGAGTGGCGCGTTGCGCCATGTGGATGCCGATGATACGGCGGCGCTGACAGTTGAAGTGATCAGTGCGGAGGCGATGAAGACGTCTGAGATTGAGGGCGAGATCCTTAATCGAAACTCTGTGCAATCTTCAATCCGACGGCATTTTGGCTTGACCACGGATAATGCCCGCGCCACCCCGGCGGAGCGGGGGATCGCCGATATGATGGTCGATCTATACCGGACCTATGGCGCATCCCTGTCTCATGAAACATTGTTTAAATGGCATGGCATGCTGGCCATGGGGCGGCGGGATTTGACGGATGTTGGCTGCTATCGCACACATGAGGATGCTATGCAGGTGGTATCCGGTGCGGCGCACAATCCAACCATTCATTTTGAGGCACCACCATCCCACCAAATGACGGCGGAAATGGCCCGGTATATTGCCTGGTTCAATGACAGCGGGGCCGGTGGAGGTGAGCCATTGCCTGGCCTGACCCGCGCCGGTCTGGCGCATTTGTACTTCATTTCCATCCATCCGTTTGAAGATGGCAATGGGCGCATTGGGCGGGCGATTTCGGACATGGCGTTGTCGCAATGTCTGGGCCATCCGTCACTGCTGGCCTTATCCCACGTTATTCAGGCGGGGCGAAAGACCTATTATGATGCCTTGGCACACCACAATAAGGGCCTGGAGGTCACCGGCTGGCTGGTCTATTTCGCCGAAACTGTTTTGCAGGCTCAGGACTATTCCCTGGCGCTAGTCGAATTCCTGATTGCCAAGACCAAATTTTTTGATCGCCTGAGCGGCAACCTCAACCCCCGCCAGGAAAAAACCCTGGTCCGCATGTTCCGCGAAGGCCTGGAAGGCTTCAAGGGCGGTTTAAGCGCTGAAAACTACATCTCTATCACCGATGCCGCGCGGGCCACGGCGTCCAGGGACTTGGCCGATCTGGTCGCCAAAGGCGCTCTGACCCGTACAGGTGAGCGGCGTTATACTAGATATCAGCTTGGTATTTAAATACGGGGACACAATATCTATATCGCCAGTATAATTCTGGTAAAACTCTTTTCGGCAACAGGAAAAAACCTGACCCCTATGTGTTGAGGGGGCCGGAAGGTCAGTTTGTGGAGCTAACGTATGCTGTACTTTGAAGCGACCAAACCGGATTGGAAGGCCATCGTTTCAATGTGCGCAAGATCGATGTCTTGCTGCAGGGGACCGAACAACGGAATGCCTCCGCCTAGCAGAATGGGAACACGAGTGAGGGTCAGATCTTTGATGAGCCCGGCTGAGAGAAACGACTGAACAATCTTGCCACCATCAATATAGGCGCGTTTCCAGCCTTTCCCGTCCAGTTCCGCCATCAGTTCTTCTGGCGTCTGATTTGAGAGTCTCACATCATCCTTCAGCTTATCTGGGATGTCGTCATCTGTTAGCGTTCGACTCATCACCACAACAGGTTTGGTGTAAAACCATTCGCCAAACGTGAGAACGTTCTGATAGGAGGCGCGTCCCATGACAAGCCCATCGACGGAAGCCATAAATGCATCAAAGCCGTGGTCTTCTTTGCCGCTTTGATACTTGTTGAGCCAGTCAACGCTACTATCACTGCGTGCTATAAAACCATCAAGGCTCAGCGCCATAAATACATGTCCGGTTGTCATTATTGGAGCCTAACATATCCGATTATTTCGGGAAGGGCATGGACGGTTCCAAAAGTGGCTTGACCCGTGCCGGCACCCGACGTTACACCCGCTATCAGCTCAATATCTAACTACTGGCCCAGAATGCGCATTGTCGCCGGCGTCCAGTTTTTGGCGCGGCGTTGCCATTTGCCCAATTCGTCTTCCCCATCCAGATGCACCGGGCCGGGTGCGGGGAACTGGGCGCGGGCGTCCAGCACATTGACCATGACGTTGGCATAGGCTTCGCTGTCACGCTGGCTATAGGCAGAGACGTAGACGCCACATTTTCGGCACAGCAAATAATCCGTTACGCCCAGTTCGAAGCGGTAGCGTTCCAGCAGATCGGGCTGGTTCACAATAATCTCAATCGTGCCGTCCGGATCGGAAATGGCGCGGGCATCGTGCTTGCGGCAAAACGAACACTGGCAGGCCCGCACGGCGGAATCTGCGGGCGCAATGGCGGTGCTATAGTCAACCTCGAGGTTGCCGCAATGACAGCTACCGTGAAAATGATGCATTAGATCAGCCGCGAGATCAGCCGCGCCCTCTAATTCATCTTGGCCAGCATTCGGTCCATGCTTTTATGGAAATGCACGATGGCTTTTTCGAACCGGCCATAGGTGAAGTGGCTGTTGGCACCGCTGGCAATGCCTTGTTGGATTTTCAGAGTGATGTCCCGGTCTTCGATATTGCCGGTGTTGGCGACGAATTCGGCGTCTCGCTTCGCCTTTGCAATGACCTCCGGGGAGCCGTCGGTGCCCCGGTTGGTCAGGCGATAGCGGATATATTTCGTATGGGTCGGCGAAATCGGCTCGGCGATCTGCACCGCTGTGTGATGCGACAGCATGACCACCATGACGTTGGGGAACAGGTGGTAGCCAGAGCTGACCAGACCGTCGATTTTCCAGTCTTCCCGTGGCACATCGCGCAGTTTTTCGATGCGTTTGAACGGGAAGATGATGCGCGAATTGGGGCCGTATGTTTCGATCACGTTCAAATTGTCAAAGCCATAGGGGTAGAAGCTTTCCCGATGGGTCATCTTAATGTGATAGCCTTCCATCCCCGCCTCGGCGAACAGCTTCCAGTTCACATCGAATTCGAACTCCACCGCATCGATCATCACCTGCTCCGGCCCGATCAGGTCCGGCAGGTCGGCGAAGGCTCCATCCGTCACCGGCTCCTCCTGGGTGACCCAGATCAGGCCCGCCCGTTCGGTTACCGTCACCGGGACCAGGCCGTGGGCTTCCCGGTCCAGGCCGGGGAAGCCGCCTTTTTCGGCTGGGATATGGCGCAAGCGGCCGTCGAGGTGATACATCCAGCCGTGATAGCCGCAGACAAAGGATTTGGTGCAGCCCTGGCCCTCGGCCAGTTTGACGCCGCGATGGCGGCAGGCATTGCGAAAGGCGCGAATGACGCCGTCCTCGCCCCGCACGGCGACAATGGGCACACCGGCTGCCAGGCGGGCCACGTATGATCCCACATCGGGCAATGCGGCGACGGGGCAGAACGGCAGGGGCAGGCGTTTGAACAGCGCCTGTTCCCGGGCGAAACGGTCCGGGCAGCTGTAATTCGACGTCGGTTCCTGCCAGTCATTGTCACCAAGATCCGTGGTCTTGTTGTCAATGTGGTGGAAAATCCGGTCGATGACTTCCACATCAGAGAGAATATTTGCCATACCTATTTGCGCTCGCCTGCTATTATTCGAACCTATACCTTGTTAGGCGGACGGAATTGGAAAAACAAGCCCCCACATAGATAAGACGGAGCACCCAATGACCGCGTACAGCCAACAACGCACTCCCTGCCGGATAAGTTACGGTATGCGGTGGACAGAATGGATGCTTGGGGATGCCAGGGGATGCCAGGGGATGCCTGGCTGCGCGAGCAGGATTTCCGGGCCTAGTTGAGACCAATTAAAGGATACGGCAGATGCGACAATCAAGATTGCCAGCCGGTGGCGCAAACATATTCATGAAAATCCGTGGCAAGCGGGCCGAGGCTGAAGCACAGGGACAGCGGCTGCTGGATCTGTCGATAGGGGAGCCGAAGGGTCCGGCATTGTTAAGCGCGCGCAGGGCGGCGGCGGATGCCGTGCTGTCGGAGGCCGAGGTTATGCACGCCTATCAATATAACGATAGCGCCGCCGTGCCGGATTTCTCCCGCCGTTTCGTGCGCGCGCATCTTGATACAGATTTGCCCGACGACCTCGCGGACGACGGCATCGACTATCTGCCCATCTCAGGCATCAAACCAATCCTGGGTCTGCTGCCGTTGGCCTGTGGCTGTGCAACGGGCCCCGTCAAGGTGGCGACCATGACAAAGCCCGGCTATCCCATTCCCGCCGATTGGTGCGCCTATCACGTCAATGTAGGCCATTATGCCCTGACCCTGAATGCCGCCAACGAATTTCGTTTTGGCCCCGGCGATGTGCAATCCGGCACCAACCTGATCATGACCAATTACCCGCATAACCCCTCGGGCCAGATCGCCGATCGGGCCTGGCTGGAAAGCCTGTGCCACTATTGCAGCGACAACGATATCCGCCTGTTCAACGATGCCGCCTATATCTCGTTAAGCCACGATGACGCCTCCATCACCCTGGCCCAGGTCGCCGTTGCTTACCCCAACCTGTCCTGGGCCGAGGGCTATACAGCCGCCAAGTTGATCGGCAACGGCACCGGCTGGCATGTGGGTGCCCTGGTAGGATCGTCCGACTTCATCGCCGATATGAAAGAAGTAAAAGGCAAAACAGACGCCGGTTTCGTAGCCCCCATGGCCGCCGGCGTCCTGGCCGCATTGGAAACGGACCAGACAGGCATCGCGGAATTTCGCGAGATGTACCGCACCCGCCTCAACCTGTTGATGGCCCTGATGCAGGATTGCGGTATGCGCCCCGCCTCCCAGCCCAAAGCAGGTTTTTATACCCTGTGGGAAACCCCCAAAACAGCCTTTGGCGAGGCCATGGCCAGCGGCGAACAGTTCAACTTCACCATGATAGAACGCACCGGCGTCGTCGGCGTCCACTTCGGCGATTTCCTGCGCTACGCAGTTTGCGCGGACGTGAGTGCCATTGCCGATGATCTGCGGGCGGCGTTTACGGAAGCGACGGTGTCTTACGTCTGATTTGAAACTTGCTGCGGACGCTTGTGCGGGTTGCTCTGGATTGCCGGGTCAAGCCCGGCAATGACGGATAGCAGAATTACTGGCCAAAAACAGCCAATTTGTCATGCCCGTGCTTGACACGGGTATCCATGTGGAGGGCAGGCGGTGTCGCCTCAATCAAACTATCAATCTATGGGCACAAAGATGCGGTGGCGGATTCTTTCGCCTACGGCTTTTGATAAATGGCCCTTGCCGTTGATGTCTTCCACCAAAACCACTTCGCCTGCGCCGATGATGCGGGCTTCGCCGTCGGATGCTGTGATTTGCACGCCGGCGTCCAGGTTGATGATGTATTGCCGCCTGGGCGCGCTGTGCCAGTCCAGCTCGTAGGTGGGTGGGACTTTGCGGAAGATAATGCCGGTGGCGGGCAGGCGGGCGGATAATTGGCCGCCGCGGCCTTCCTCCACCCATTCAACCTCGATATCGCGAAAATGCGATTGGCCGTCTTCGTCTTCGTACAGATTGTGGATGCGCATGGGTGGGGTCTCCTCCAAATTCAGAAAGGTTTTAAATCTTTCGACCAACGTTCCGTGATCTCCATCCCGAAATCACTGGGTTGCAGGGCCGGGATGCGGTCGTAGACCTCCGCAAATCCCAAACGCCGGGCGGTCAGGCGCTTGCCGTAGCACAGCAAATGATCGATGGAGCCCATGAGAAACGACAACAGCGGCAGGATCTCGGCAAAGGCGCGGTCAGCCTCCGCCTCGTCACCGGCCCGAAAGGCGTTATAGATCGCCACTTGGCGGTCACAGGCATCGACCCCGGGGATCATGCCGTGACAGCCCGCGCGCAGGCTATCCACCAGTTCCATGCCATTGCGGCCATTGAACAAGGTGTAGGCATTGTTGGTCGCCTCCCGCAGGGCGTTGATATAGGTGGCGGGGCCTTCGGCCTTCAGGATCGAGATGTTGGGATGGCGTCGGTGCAGTTCGGCAAAGCCCGCATTTGAAACCCCAATGCCGATATATTCCGGCGCGTTCTGAATGCCCACGGGCAGGGATGACGCATCCGCCACGGCACCATAAAATTCGATCAAGCCCGCCTCTGTCGCGCCTTTGACGGGGGGCGGTTGCAGAACGACCCAGGCAGCACCCAGATCGGCGGCGTATTGCGCCATGGCCCTTTGGCCGGCCACGTTGGTTTCCGCGATGGTGACCGACAATGGCACCTGGCCGTCAATGTCCGCTGCCGCCCAGGCCATCAGGTCGCGGCGTTCTTCCGTTGACAGTTTGTTGGTTTCCGTGGCCAGGCCGCCTACCGCGATACCGTGTACGCCCTGGGCCAAAGCACCCTGCACCTGGGCCCGCATGGCACCCCGGTCAAGGTTTCCGCTTTCGTCAAAGAAGGCATAGAGCATGGGGTAAATACCGTGAATGCCGCTCATAATTTATGCTCCTATTTTGCGGGCCTTACTTTTGGGCCCCACTTTTCGGGCCCACCTTTCGGGCAAGTACTTTCAGGCCCGGTTTAAAGGCCCATTGCCGTTTGTAGATCTCCAGCCCGTTGCGGGAAAACAACTGCCGCAGATTGTTCATAGAGAAAAACAGACAATGATGGGGCGGGGTAAAGACATCCCAGTGCAACAGATTTTTCGGCCTGCGCCAATGGCCAATATCCGGCGTGGTCAGATACAGCACGCCGCCAGGGGCCATCAGGGAGGATACAGCAGCCATGAAAGCGTTGGCATCAGGCACATGTTCCAACACTTCCGAGCAATAGGCTGCATCGAAAAGCCTGTGACCCTGCGACAGATAGTCTTCGGAAAATTCGATCAAACCGCCCGTGCGATAGATGGCACCAGGATAATGCGCTTCCGCATGGGCGACTGCATCACCGTCGGGGTCGATACCCCAGGTGGTGAAGCCTGCCTGTAGAGCGGCTTGGGTCATAAAGCCGCCCGAACAACCAATATCCAGGAATAGGCGGTCTTTCGTGCCGCCCACCATTGCACCAGATAGATGGCGCACCCGGCCACGGGCCCGACGCAGTTTCGAGGCTTCCTTGCGGAAATAGGCCCTGGTGCCGCCACTATCGGGATTGGCGTACAGATCAGACAAGGCCGCGTCCGTCAGCATAGGCGAGAGAAAAACCAAACCGCAGTTGCCGCAACGGCGATAATGCCATTGCCCCTTTGCAATGAGGGCCGGGCAATCGGTGCTGTCACAGACCTGACAGCGTGTTTCCGTGCTTTGGGTTTCTTTAGGGGCGGCATCCATGCACTAGCCATAGGTCAAAGCGGCGCGGGACGCAACGGCAGGTATTGCCCTATTCTAAGATGTCGGCATCGGGTATATCTAATGTCCCGGTGCCACCTTTTCGTTGACCCGGATTTTTATGCGGGTTCCAAAATATATGTCCCAGACTGAAACGACAGGTTCGATCGAGTCCCGCTATGGTTGGATCGTGGTCATTATTTCCACCTTGATGATTACGGTGGCGTTTGGGGCCACTTATCTTGTGGTCGTGGGCCTGAAACCCATCGCGGCGGAGTTCGATTGGCCGCGGCAAATTCCCTCTGCCGGCTACGCGGCCGCTCTACTGGGTTCGGGCATCGGCGGCATTCTTATGGGGCTATGGTCCGACCGGCGGGGCATGGCGGGGCCGGCCCTGACGGGGGCCATATTCGTTGGCGTCGGCCTGATCGCCGTATCCTACAGTAACTCCATAGTCACTTTTCTTGGGGCGCAATTCCTGTTTCTCGGGCTGTTGGGCAACGGCACGATGTTTTCCCCCTTGTTGACCAACGTCACCCACTGGTTCGACCGGCGCATGGGCATTGCCGTCGCCGTTGTCTCCAGCGGGCAAAGCCTGGCCGGTGCCGTCTGGCCGCCGTTGTTCGGCTATCTGATCGAGCAGTATGGCTGGCGGGAGACCATGTTCGGCTATGGCCTGTTCTGTATGGCAACCTTGCTGCCACTGTCTATGTTTATGCGCCGTCCCAGCCCCCGCATGGCCCGCGGCGGGGCAGCAGCGGACAAGGCGACCCGTGCCGCCCAGGTGGGAAAGGTGCAAGACCTTGTGCTGGGCCTGAAACCCAATGCGACATTTACGCTTTTGTGCCTGGCGATCCTTGGTTGTTGCGTGGCCATGTCCATGCCCATGGTGCATATCGTGGCCTATTGCTCGGACCTTGGTTTCGCGACCGCACGGGGAACGGAAATGCTGTCGATCCTGCTGTTCTGCGCTTTCCTCTCGCGCATCGGCTATGGCTGGTTGGCGGATCGTATCGGCGGGTTAAAGGCCCTGCTGCTGGGCTCGTCCCTGCAATTGCTCGGCCTGGCCTGCTTTATGTATGCGGACACACTGGAAAGCCTGTACGTCGTCTCGATCTTCTATGGTTTGGGCTATGGCGGTATCGTACCCATGTATGCCTTGATCATCCGGCAGCTGTTCCCCGCCTCCCAGGCGGGCTGGCGCATTGGTGTGATTTTTCTATTCGGCACGACGGGCATGGCCGCCGGCGGCTATCTGGGCGGCTTCATCTTTGATCTGACGGCGACCTATGTTCTGGCCTTTTTGACCGGTGTCATCTTCAATTTGTTTAATCTGATCCTGGTTGTTTTCATGGTTTGGCGTCATCGGGATAAAAATCGCCATGACACCAATTTGGTCACTATACCGGCGTAGTGTCCTGATGCATTTGCGGCTATGTTGAGGTACCTAATCCTGTAAGGGGAAGCGTTTATGAGTGAGATCCATGCAGCGCCCGTGTTGGGCGTGATCGGTGGTAGTGGCGTATACGACATCGACGGTTTAAGCAATACCCGCTGGGAAGCGGTTGCGGGCCCCTGGGGCGCGCCGTCGGATAAACTATTGTTCGGTAATCTGGACGGTGTCGAGATGGTTTTTCTGCCCCGTCATGGCCGCGGGCATGTGCAGTCGCCATCCTCGATCAATTATCGCGCCAATATCGATGCCATGAAACGGGCCGGGGTCACGGATATTATTTCGCTGTCCGCCTGTGGCTCGTTCGAGGAAGACCTGCCGCCGGGCACTTTCGTCATCATTGATCAATTCATCGACCGCACCTTCGCGCGGGAGAAAAGCTTTTTTGGCCCCGGCATGGTGGCGCATGTCTCCATGGCCCATCCGGTCAATGCCCGCCTTGGCGATTGGTGCGAACAGGCCGCCCGCGATATTAGCGTGCCCGTGCACCGGGGCGGCACTTATTTATGTATGGAGGGGCCGCAATTCTCCTCGTTGGCGGAAAGCAACCTGTATCGGCAATGGGGCTGTCAGGTCATCGGCATGACCAATATGCCCGAGGCGAAACTGGCCCGCGAGGCGGAGATCCCCTATGCCACCGTGGCCATGGTCACGGATTTTGACTGCTGGCATCCTGATCACGACGCGGTTGAAGTGGATGACGTCATCCGGGTGCTGATGGGCAACGCGGATCATGCCCGCGCCCTGGTAAAGGCGGTGGCACCGCGCATGGCGGAACGTCCGGCCATATGTCCCTCAGGCAACGATCAGGCCTTGGAAATGGCCCTTATCACCAGTCCCGATTGCCGGGACCCGGAGGTAATGGCGAAGCTGGATGCGGTCGCGGGCCGTGTCCTGAAGGCCTAAAGGCCCAAAGGAAGAGTAATCGATCATGGATATCAAAGATCTGGTGCGCACCATTCCCGACTATCCCAAAGAAGGCATCATGTTTCGCGATATCACCACCTTGTTGGAACATCCCGCCGGCTTCCGCCGTACGGTGGATGAACTGGTGCAGCCCTTTGCCGGCAGCGCCATTACGCGTGTTGCCGGGATTGAGGCGCGGGGCTTTATCCTGGGCGGCGCGGTGGCGCATCAGCTTTCCCTCGGCTTTGTCGCCATACGAAAAAAGGGCAAGCTGCCGTGGCAGACTATATCTGTGGAGTACGAATTGGAATACGGCACGGACGAGGTTGAAATTCATATCGACAGTGTGGAAGCCGGCGATCAGATCCTGATCATCGATGACCTGATCGCCACGGGCGGCACCGCCGCTGCAAGTGTGCAATTGATACGCGAAGCCGGCGGCGAAGTCGTCGGGGCATCCTTCATTGTCGATCTGCCCGACCTGGGCGGCCGTGCCAGGTTGGAGGAAATGGGCGTCCCGGTTCGGACCCTGATGTCCTTTGAAGGGGATTAAATTCATATCATGACGGCAGATACCGCCCTCAGCGCCGGCTGGCGTGACCACCCCCGTTATCCCGATCCCGCCATCGAAGCGCTGGATGAGCGCTTTGCGCCCTATATGATTTTTAGCGCGGCGGTGGAGCGGCTCTATACCGGCTGCCGCTGGGCCGAGGGGCCGGTGTGGTTTGGCGATGGCCGCTATCTGTTGTGGAGCGATATTCCCAACAACCGCATTTTGAAGTGGGAAGAGGAAACCGGTGCCGTCAGCGTCTTTCGCAAGCCAACGGATTTCGGCAATGGCAATACCCGGGATCGCCAGGGCCGGCTGATCACCTGCGAACATGGGGCTAGGCGGGTCACCCGCACGGAATATGACGGCAGTATCACCGTGTTGATGGATCAATGGCAGGGCAAGCCCCTGAATTCCCCCAACGATGTCGTGGTGAAATCCGACGGCTCAATCTGGTTCACGGACCCGCCGTTTGGTATTTTGGGCAATTACGAGGGCCACAGGGCGGAGCCGGAGGTCGCCCAGGCGGTCTATCGTATTGATGGCGCGGATGGCGGCATCACGGTCGTGGCCGATGATGTGCTGGGGCCCAATGGCCTGTGTTTTTCGCCCGATGAAAGCATACTGTACGTGGTGGAATCCCGTGGTCTGCCGAACCGCAAGATTCTCGCCTATGATGTATCAGCCGACGGTCAGAGAATTGCCAACAAGCGGGTGCATATTGATGCGGGACCGGGCGGCACCCCTGACGGTATGCGCTGTGATGTGGATGGCAATCTGTGGTGCGGTTGGGGCATGGGGACGGCGGATCTGGATGGCGTGCTGATCTTTGCCCCCGACGGCGATAAAATAGGGCGCATCGCCTTGCCCGAACGTTGCGCCAATGTCTGCTTTGGCGGCATTAAACGGAACCGCCTGTTCATGGCTGCCAGCCAGTCCCTCTATGCGGTCTATGTGAACACCCAAGGCGCATCTGGAGGTTAGGGTTGGGGGGTCGCTAGCGGCCAGCGCGTTTCCGCCCCCATGCTGTTATAGGCGGCTATGCGCTGCTATGCGCTGCTAAGCGCTATTATATCTGGGTTCAGGGGCCTAAAATCCGGGCACACAGCCGGATATTTCGCGGATAAAATTCTGCACAAAGACCAAAAGCAGGATCAAAACCACGGGCGATAGGTCAATACCGCCCAGGCTTGGCAGAATACGCCGGATGGGGCCCAGGGCCGGTTCGGTAATCTTATGCAGGAAATCACCCACCATATAGACGAAGCGATTTTGCGTATTTATCACATTGAAAACCACCAGCCAGGACATCACGACCTGGATCAGGATCATCCAGAAATACAACATGATGACGCTTGTAACCAATCCGACAATGGAACACATGCGAAACCCCAGCCTCTCTCAAATGACAATCCGGCAACAGCCCCACATGTAATGCCCCACCGCCCCTAACGCAAGCGTGCAAGTCGCGGATATGCCAATTCAAACCCTTGACAGCCGCCGCCGCAGGTTCCTATATGCCAGCGGAATTTCGGGGCCGTAGCTCAGTTGGGAGAGCGCCACGTTCGCAACGTGGAGGTCAGCGGTTCGATCCCGCTCGGCTCCACCAAAACCCCCAGATAAATGCGTCACCAACAAAAGAAAACGGCAGCCCCTAAGAACCGCCGCTCTTTAAGGTCTGGTTGTTGCCTTGGCCGTTACGGTGATAATGCATTCAATTGCCTTCTGCTAAGCTTCGCGACAAACTATAGAGATTAAGTGCACTGTCGCCGTAACCAATAGAATGCACTGTCACCGTAATCCGTGTGTCACCGTAATCCGTGGGCAATGATCCACTGAACTTGATTGATCCATTTGGTTACGCGGCGGCGGACATAGCGAGTAAGGCGCGAAATGTGACCGGCGTTGCGAACCAGGGTCGCGATCCTTTTGGCGACAGCTTCATTTGTTCAAATTCTACGATGACACGACAACTTGGCGATCCCATGCGGATTGGCTGGACGAGTTGTGTTCTCAGACCAGAGGCGTCTTCTCGAAGAGCAGCGTATTGGAAACTACTGCCGGGGTTGAGGATTTCGAAGAGTATCTGGACATCATGGATCAGTGGTAGCTGCCTCCGTCGGAACAAGTTCTAAGCCGAATAGGCTCGGAACTGGTGATTTTGAAAGGCGGGGGTCAGAAAGGCGGGGGTCAGGTCTTTCTTTTTGCACACAAGAATTACGGTGACAGTGCACTTGAATTACGGTGACAGAATTACTGTGGAATAACGGTGACAGTGCACTTTATTGACATTCATTGAACACCTTGCCAGTATCCGTCTATGGCCCGCCTCGCCCGGATCGTTTTGCCCTATCTGCCGCACCATGTCACCCAACGGGGCAATGGTCGGCAACAGACTTTCTTTGGCTCGGACGACTATGCGCTGTATCGTGATTTGCTTGGCCGTGAGTGCCGCGCTGCCAGCGTCGAGGTCTGGGCTTGGTGCCTGATGCCCAATCATGTCCATCTGATCTTGGTGCCGCAAGACGCGGATGGTTTGCGGCGGGCGCTGTCGAAGGTGCACCGCCGCTATGCCGGTGCCATTCATGCGCGTGAGAAGCGAACCGGGCATTTTTGGCAGGGCCGGTTTGGCGCGGTGGCCATGGACGAGGCTCATCTGGCTGCCGCTCTGCGCTATGTGATGCTCAATCCGGTGCGTGCCGGGCTGGTCTACCACGCACAGGATTGGCCCTGGTCGAGCGTTCATAGCCATCTTTCAGGCAACGATGACGGCGTCACCACGTTGGCACCGCTCAAAGCCCGGCTGCCCGACTTGGCCAGCCTCCTTGACGGAGATGGGGATGGCGATGTGGACGAAGACGAGGTCCATGACCGGCTGCGCCGAGCGGAAAGCATCGGCCGGCCATTGGGCACTCCAGAGTTTCTGAAGAAAGTCGAGGCCACGCTTGGCCGCCAAGTCCTAGCGCGAAAGCGCGGCCCAAAGCCAAAACAGCTGGAATAGAAGGCGAATAGAATGCACTGTCACCGTAATCCCATTAGTGTATCCTGTACACGGCAAGTCCGAATTCAAACAGGCGCGGCAAAGAATTCAGGACAGAAGTCGTATCTATACACAGGCGAGAACACGCGCGTTCCCGACAGTGTATTTCGGGCCTATGACTATGTCTTTCGCCGCAGTGATCTCGGTCCAAATTGATAAAGGAATTTTCGTTGTTGTGGTTCGAAGCACATTTTTCGGAGATTGACTTGGATAAGCTCTTGAATGCAATTTTTCGTTTGCCGGATGCAATCCGGCCCATCTATTTCAGTGATAATGATTCTAAAAGAAACAAAAAAAATCTTGTTACAAATACTAAGCTCTTCGACGCGTTTATCGAGAAGAATCGAATTGGGTTTTTCCTGCGTGGGGAAAAGGGTTTGTATGACATTCACACCTATCCTGGATTATCGCCGCATATCAATTTTGATGCGCCCAACGAGTTTCAACAGTACATCATGCCGTTATTCGAGGCAGTGGCACCGTTTGATCCCTGTTTCGCTTATGCCGCCGACCGCGAAGAACGCATTCATCGCAATCGTTGTTTCAAGACCATCGGCATTAACCACATCGAATCCTGGGTTGGGCGAGACTTCAAGGGCTTCTTGCCCGGCCTGTATTGCCATACGCTGATATCTGACCGTCTTGTCGAAAAATTCAATGTTGATCTAGCCGAGCTTGTTTCCGCTGCGCCGTCACACATTGAGATAGGCGATCAGGGACAGCTTCATTTGTTTAAATTCTATGATGACACGACAACGTGGCGCTCCCATACAGATTGGCTGGACGAGTTGTGTTCTCAGACCAGAGGCGTTTTTTCGAAGCGCCGGGTATTGGAAGCAACTGCCGGGGTTGAAGATTTCGAAGAGTATCTGGACATCATGGATCAGTGGTAGCTGCCTTCGTTGGAACAAGTTCTAAGCCGAATAAACTCGGAACTGGTGTTGTTGAGTAGAGCATGAAATATTCTGACTTTTTAGCGTCAATAGGGTTACGGTGGGGTTACGGTGACAGTGCACTTTATCGAAGGGAGAGACCGCAGGCAGCTGGTTCACTGTGGCCAAATTGTGCCATCCCTATTCCGGTTCGTTCGGTTTTAACCGGCTTTATTCGGGCTCAGTGTGCGACAGCGCCCGAACAACCTGTTGATAACCTATTGATATTATTGGGAATTAAATTCCCGTAAGCTCCTTCGCAACGTGGAGGTCAGCGGTTCGATCCCGCTCGGCTCCACCAAAACCCTCTCAAATGCAGACTCTTGGAAAACGTCGCCTCTGCGACCTATTCCATGCCCGCTGTGTTGCGGGTGACCTGGCGGTTGATGGGGCGGTCCTGGCTGTCGGCGCGGTCGTAGCAGTCGACGCCGCCGATGGTGCGATAGCAATAGGCCACCGGCATGACGGCCTGGTTGCCTTCGGTGCGGCAGACGTCCATGCCATGGATGATGCGGACCAGCTGGCAATCGGATTGCGCCAGTTTCGAGGTGGCGTTGTCCATCTCGTCCACCAGCTTAACCGCCACGGCGGTACACCCGGTGGCTTGCACCGCCACCGCGACCAACAGTATTGCTCTCAGCCAGTTTAACATTTCTGGCGCGCTCCATGGTTATTGAGACCTAATTGCAGGCCCAATAAAGCATGGCCGTAATAAATGAAGTGTTAAGAACCGGGTAAGAAACTTAACCGCCCATGCGAAGACGTTGTTGCCGCCATTGTCGTTGCAGATCGTCCTGAAAAGACGGATCGGCAATGGCGATCAGGGCTTCGGCCCGTTCGTCCACGGATTTATCCTTCAGCCGCGCGGCACCGAATTCCGTGACCACATAGTCGATATCGGCACGGGGGCAGCTGACCACCGCGCCGTCTGATAATGTCGGCACGATACGGCTGATCTTGCCCCGCGCCGCCGTGGCGGACAGGGCCAATACGGAACGGCTGTTGTTGCCCATGCGCGCGCCACGGACAAAATCAACCAAGCCGCCGGTGCCGCTGATCTGCCGCCCGCCCACGGTTTCGGAATTCGCCTGTCCCGTCAGGTCAACCTCCAGGGTGGAGTTGATGGAGACGAAATTATCCACTTGGGCGATTATCGGCACGTTATGGGTATAGTCGGCCCCCTTGAATATGATGTCGTCCCGATCTGCGGCCCAATCGAACACCCGCCGGGTGCCCATGGCGGCACCGCAAATCATATAATTGGTGTCGATCGATTTTTTGCTGCCGTCCAAGGCACCGGCGTCCACCAGATCAGCCACTTCATCCGTGGCCATGCCGCCATGCAGGCCAAGATGCCTGCGATCCTTCAGGCTGCCCAGAATGGCGGCAGGCACTTTGCCGATGCCGATCTGGATGCAATCACCATCGTTGATCAGCGCGGCCACATTGCGGCCAATGGTCGAGATTACCTCCGGCAGATCGCCGGTGGGCATTTCCGGCAGGGCGCGGTTGGTCTCCACCACATAATCCAGGCGGTCATAGGGAATTTTCGGGCTGCCGGGCGGTGACGGCATGGCGGCATTGACCTCGGCCACGACGATTTTCGCCTGATTCAGGATCAGCGGTATAAAATCCAAGGACAAACCAAGGCTGCACATACCGTCGGCATCCGGCGGGGCGACCTGCATCAGGACAATATCCATCGGCTCATGGCGCTGCATATAGCTGCAAATGCCGCTGTAATGCAGGGGTAGGAACCTGATCTTGCCTAGCGCGAAAGACTCCCGCAATTCCGCCTGCACGAAAAAGGCGGTCAGCCTGGCCTCGTCATGAAAGGCGGCGAAATCCGTGCGGTTGATGCCCGGCACCAGGCAGGAGACATAATGCACCCCGCGGCTTGCCTCCCCCGCCTCGGCCAGGGCCTGGCCCAATGCCAAGGGTTCCCCCACCGCGCCTTGGACGAATACGGTCAGGCCCGGTTGCAGCAGGTTGGCTAGGTCGGTGGCAGCAATAATTTTCGGCATGATAATCCTATAACGCAGAACAAATGCGCCCGTCAGGGCACCCATATGTTGAAAGCATGCTAGAATATAGCCCACAGAGCACGTACATGGGAACGATAAGGACTGAAACTATGACTTCGCAGGATGCAATTGATGACTTTGTCGCGCATGTAACGGCGACCAGCCTGGACGATGTGCCGGCAGAGGCCATCCGTGCGGCGAAAACCTTTATTCTGGACTGTTTCGGTGTTGGCCTGTCAGGTGGTTCCGGGCCCTGGGCCGATGAAATGATTGCCCTGTCGGCGCAATGGGGACAGGGCAACGATGCCCGTGTCTGGGGCCATGGCCAGCCATTGCCCGCACCCGCCGCTGCCCTTTGTAATGCCTATCAGATCCACAATGCGGAATTTGATTGCGTGCATGAGGGCGCGGTGGTGCATTCCATGACCGTGCTGCTGGGCAGCGCCATGGCCGTCGCCGAACGCCAGCATGGCATGGGGCAGGCTATCAGCGGCAAGGACTTGCTGTTGGCCGCCATATTGGGGGTGGATGTGGCCTGCCATATCTCGGTCGGGGTATCCACCGGCCTGAAGTTTTTCCGCCCCGGCACCGCCGGTGCATTCGCCGCCGTCACCGCAATCGGCAAGATGTTGAAGTTTGATGCTGACACCCTGCGGCATGCCTATTCGGTTGCCTATGGACAGATGTGCGGCACCATGCAGGCCCATACCGAAGGCTCCATGCTGCTGGGTATGCAGGTGGGTTTCAATGCCCGTAACGCCGTCGTCGCCTGTGATATGGCCGCTGCCGGTCTTCAGGGCCCGCGCAATATTCTCGAAGGTCCGTTCGGATTTCTAAATCTGTTCGAAGGTGATTACGACCGGGATGTGCTGTTGGGCTCCATCGGCAAGACCTGGCGTATCACAGAGCTTTCCCACAAACCGTTCCCTTCGGGGCGGGCCACGCACGGCATTGTCGATGGTTGTCTGCGCCTGCAGAAAGACCACGGCTTCACCGCCGACGAGGTGGAAAGCATTGTCGCCACAGTGCCGCCCCTGATCCATCACCTGGTGGGCCGGCCGGTGCAGGACGAGATGTCGACCAATTACGCCCGCCTGTGCGCCACCTATGTGACGGCCCATGCCCTGCGTCACAAAGGCATCGGTGTTGATGCCTATGATGCTGGCAACCTGACCCAGCCTGACAGCCAGGATCTGGCCCGGCGCATCCGCATCGATATAGACGATAACCCGGACCCCAACGCCCTGGTACCCGTGACCATGAACGTGACCTTGAAAAGTGGCGCGGTCCACGACATCACCGTTCAAGACGTCTATGGTGCCCCGGCCAATCCCATGACCCACGCAGCGCATTTGGACAAATTCCGTAACAACTGCGCCGTCGCCCCGCGCCCCATTGGAGAAGCGGCTGCACAAGCATTGATCGATCAGGTAGAGGATCTGGAAAATCTGGATGATGTCACCCGCCTGGTGGATCTGATGATGCCAAATCCGGCCACATAAAGGGGTAAGGCAGTATGACCGATCTGACAAAATTGGACATTACAGATGCCGCTGCCGCTTTGGCGGCCGGTGATTTCACGGCGGAGGACCTGCTGGCAGCCTACCTGGACCGGATCGAACGCTTTGATGGTACCCTGCACGCCTTCATCACTGTTTTGGCGGAACCGGCCCTGGTCCAGGCCCGGGCCTCGGATCAGCGGCGCGCAAATGGCGATTGCCTCTCGTCCCTGGACGGTATTCCCATTGGCCTGAAGGACAATATCGACCTGGCCGGCGTTCCAACCACCAACGGCATGGCAAAATTTCGTGATCCGGACAGGGACGCGGAAGCCACCCGGCGTTTGCGCGCGGCAGGCGCGGTTATTATCGGCAAACTGAATATGCACGAAGGGGCCTTGGGTGCGACGACCCGCAACCTGCACCACGGCATATGCGAGAACCCATGGCGGATCGGCTATACGCCCGGGGGTTCCTCTGGCGGGTCTGCGTCTGCCGTCGCGGCCCGTCTTTGCGCCGGTGCCTTGGGCTCTGACACCATGGGGTCTGTCCGCCTGCCCGCTGCCTATTGCGGCTTGGCGGGATTAAAGCCGACTTTTGGCCTGATCTCCACCCGCGGCGTGGTGCCGCTTAGTTATGGCCTGGATCATGTGGGCCCTATGTGCCGATCAAGCCGGGATCTATCGCTCATGCTGGATGTGTTGGCGGGATACGATCCCGAATGCACGGAATCCGTCCACCCCCACAGGGCATTGGATGGTGCATTACGGGCCGATACCATGCCTTTGAAAGGCCTGCGCTTTGCCGTGCCCATGAATAATGATGCGGTTCTCTGCGAACCTGGTATCTGGGAAGATTTTACAAGCCACGTGGCCATGTTGGTGGAACAGGGCGCGGTGCAGGTCGATATTAAACTGCCGGACACGGATGCCACCGGCACCCGGCGCGCCGGTTTGTTGATTTCCGAGGCTGAGGCCGGTTACGCGTTGGCGGCGGAATTGGCCGCCAGTCCGGGCGATTTTTCCGAGGAATTCCGCCAAATGCTGGATTATGGCCGGGCTGCCCCCGCCCACCGTTTGGTCGCGGCCCAACGGCATCTTTTGGCGGTCGGCCATCAGGTTCGAAAACTGTTTGATCAGGTGGATCTACTTGTACTGCCGACCACATCACAGGCTGCCTTTGCCCATGATGCAGAAGCCCCTGTTGGTCAGGCCGATTTCTGCCAATGGGCCAATCACGGCGGCTGCCCGGCCCTTAGCCTGCCTTGTGGCCTATCGCCTGAGGGCATGCCCTTGGGTTTGCAAATGATTGGCCGGCCCTTGCGGGATGGGCAATTGCTGGCCGCAGCAGCAGCCGTGCAGCGTCATTTGCCCGTCCTTAGTCCACCCGAGCTTGGTATTAATTGACAAATAGGCGGTAAGCCAAGGCCAGAACCGCGGCGACGGCCAACCAAATGGCGATGTTGCGCAGGATAACCCCGCCGCGCCAATTCCAACGCAGAATGGCGGGGGCAACAACGACAAGTAGGATCAGCAAATAGACCAAATGGCTCCATTCGAACTGGTCCACGATTTAAGCTCCTTTCGCCTTGCCCTGGGTCTGTGTGCGGGCTAGATTGGCCGACTTTTTTAAAACGCCCCGGTAATGGTATCGCGGCAAGTTGTGGAGTGTGCCCGCGTGGCAGATATTTTCCAAGAAGTTGATGAAGATGTCAGGCGTGACAAGGCCATGGCGATTTGGCGCAAGTATGGCACTTACCTCATTATTGCCTGTGTCGCGATCGTGGTTGGCACCGCAGGCCGGGTTGGTTGGCGGGAATATAAGGCCGCCCAGCGGGCCGAAGACAGTGGCCGCTATGTGGCTGCCATCCAGTTGATGGACAAGGGCGATACAGCCGCCGCCATAACGTCATTCCAATCTTTATCGGCGGATGCCAGTACAGGTTACGGCGTTATCGCCCGCTTCCAAGGCGCTGCCGCCCGGGTTAAATCAGGCGATAAAAACGGTGCCGTGGTCCTCTACGACAAAATGGCCATTGACGATGATTTGGATCCAATTTTTCAGGGGCTGGCCCAATTGCAGGCGATTATGCTGTTGATCGACGACGGCGCGGCGGAGGATCTGGACCGACGCCTGACACCATTGCTGGTTGATGGGGCGTCGTGGCGTTATTCGGCACTGGAAATGCAGGCCGTACTGAAACACCGGGATGGGGATACAGCCGGCGCCCGTGCCGCGTTCAAGGCATTGTCGGAAGATGCCGGCGCGCCAAAAGGTATGCGCAGCCGCGCCACCCAGATGCTTTTAACCTACGGAGGGGAGGGCTAACCGCGTGACAGTGCGCGGCCGCCTCTCTGCATCCGCTATTCTGGCGGTTGCCATATTGCTTTTAGGTTCGCTTTCAGCCTGTGAGCTGCCCGACTGGTTGGGTGATGCGCCGCAACCGTCCCTGCCGGGCGAGCGTATTTCGATCCTGCAACTGGACAAGGCGTTGGAACCTGATGCGGCCATCGCGGACCTGGATGTCCGCCTGCCCCGCCCCTGGCGCAATCCCGCTTGGCCCCAGGCTGCCGGATTTGCCAACCACGCCATGCATCATCTGGAAATCGGTGAAAATTTGCAGCAGGCCTGGAAAATCGATATCGGCGAAGGTTCAGGCAGCGAAAGCAAGCTGTTGAGCCGGCCCGTGGTCTCGGAAGGGCGCATCGTCGCAATGGATGCAGAGGCCGAGGTTTCCGCCTTTGACGTTGCCGATGGCCGTCATCTGTGGAGCCGGGAATTAACCCCGGAAGACGAAGATGCAGGGGTGATCGGCGGCGGCGTCAGTATTGATAACGGCGTCGTCTATGCCAGTACCGGCTACGGTTATGTTCATGCCATGTCGTTGGAAGACGGCAAGGAAATTTGGCAGCGGCGTATTGGCATCCCCATTCGCGGCGCGCCCACGGCGATAGGTGGTCGGGTTTTCGTCATCACCTACGACAATCAACTGCACGCCCTGGCCAGCAGTGATGGCCGCACCCTGTGGAACCACAGCGGTATTCCTGAAGACGCTGGTTTGATCGGGGCCCCCAGCGCAGCGGTTGGCGGCGGTTTGGTTGTGGTGCCGTATTCATCGGGTGAGCTATTTGCCCTTCGCCTGGAAAATGGCAGCATGGTGTGGAGTGATCAGCTGATCCGCACCCGGCGTCTGGCACCGTTGTCCTCGCTCAGTGAAATTCGCGGCAGCCCGGTGATCGACCGCGGTATGGTGCTGGCGGTTAGTTTCTCAGGCCGCGTGGCGGCAGTTGATCTGGCCAGTGGCCGGCGTATCTGGGATCGGGATATTGCCGGCATGGAAACGCCGTGGGTGGCGGGTGACTTTATTTTCCTGGTTACCGCCCAGGCGGAAGTGATTTGCCTGGCCCGTAAAAGCGGCCGCATTCGTTGGGTCGCGCAGCTGCCGCGTTTCAAGGATGAGGAGGAAAAGGTCGGTGCCCTGCATTGGAGCGGACCTGTCCTGGCCTCCGACCGTCTGGTTCTGGTTTCCTCCGACGGTTATGCGGTTGCCATTTCGCCTTATTCCGGGCATATGCTGGGGCGCATTGATCTGCCAGACAATACCTTGATCCCGCCTGTTGTGGCGGATGGTTCGATTTATGTCTTATCCGACAACGGCGCATTAATCGCCTTAAGGTAATACCAACGGTATAGCCATGACGTTCACTATTGCAATTGTCGGCCGCCCCAACGTAGGCAAGTCGACCCTGTTTAACCGTTTGGTCGGCAAGCGCCTGGCCCTGGTCGATGACCAGCCAGGTGTTACCCGTGACCGGCGCGAGGGACAGGGCCGTATTGCCGGCCTTGAATTTCGCCTGTTTGATACCGCCGGTCTGGAAGATGCCGACGCCGCCACGATGGAAGGGCGGATGCAGCGCCAGACGGAGACCGCCCTGGATGATGCGGACCTCGCCCTGATGCTGATTGACGGCCGTGCCGGGGTCACGCCCCTGGATCAGCATTTCGCTGATTGGATGCGCCGCCGCAATAAACCGATCTTGTTGCTGGCTAATAAATGCGAGGGCGCTGCCGGTGACGGCGGTCTTGCCGAATCCTGGGCCCTGGGCCTGGGTGAACCGCTGCCTGTGTCGGCTGCTCATGGCGAGGGGCTGGCCGGTCTGCACAACGCTATCCTTGAGGCGATGGAAGAGCACGCGGCAAAGAATTATGTGCCGCCCGCACCTGCAGCAGCTGTACAAGAAGATACAGATACCGCAGCCGAGGGCGACGACGAATTCAGCGATGGTATCGACGACGATATCGATGGTGAATTTGCCGACGAATTTGAGGATGACGGCGAAGGCGACGGCATTTTACAGCTGGCCATTCTGGGCCGGCCCAATGCGGGCAAGTCAACACTGGTCAATCGCCTGTTGGGAGAGGAACGTCAAATCACCGGTCCTGAACCCGGCCTAACCCGGGATTCCATCGGGACGGCGTGGCAGTGGGGCGAACAAACGGTTCGCCTGATCGACACAGCCGGTTTGCGAAAGCAGGCCAGGGTCTCGGAAAAACTTGAAAAGCTGGCCGCTGATGATGCCGTGCGGGCCATGGAATATGCCCAGGTCGTGGTCCTGATGCTGGATGCCCGGGCACCGTTGGAACGCCAGGATCTGTCCATCGCCCGGCGTACCTTGGAGGAGGGGCGGGCATTGGTGGTCGCGGCCAACAAGTGGGATTTGGTATCCGACCGCAATGCGGCCATGGGGCAACTACGCGATCGCCTGGAAACATCCCTGACCCAGGCCCGGGGCGTTCCCGTGGTCACATTCTCGGCCCTGACAGGCCGGGGGGTTGAGAAATTGATGCCGGCGGTGACGAAAACTTATAAATGCTGGCAAACCCGTATTTCCACCGCCGCCCTGAACCGCTGGCTAAAACATATGGTAGAGGCCCATCCACCGCCCCTGGGCCCCCATGGCCGGCGCATTCGGCTGCGTTATATGACCCAGGCGAAAACCCGCCCGCCGACCTTTGTAATTTTCACCAATTTAACGGAAGATTTGCCAGCCGCTTACGAACGCTATCTGCAAAATGGCCTGCGGGAACAATTTGATCTGCCCGGCGTGCCCCTGCGTTTCCTGATGCGCAAACAGGATAATCCATACGTCAAAGGCGGTTAGGCCTGAAATTTCATAACCTGCGGCTACCCTAGTTTCGGTAGGACGGGTCTGCCGCGTCCAGCATACGCAACAAAGGTGCCCAGGCCAGGTCGGCGATGTTCATGCTCATATTTGCCATTTGGTTGTGGACGTTCTCTATCGCCGCGTTCGAGGGCATGTTCAGTTTCACGCCGCCCGACAGGGCGCGTATTTGCATGCTGCAGGCCCGTTCCATCGCAAACATGCGCAAAAAGGCGGCCTGGATATTTTCGCCGCAGGTCATGGTGCCGTGGTTGCGCAGGATCATGTTGTTGGCAGTGCCCAGGTTCGCGACCAGCCGCGCCCGCTCGTCAAGGTCAAGGGCGATACCTTCATAGTCGTGATAGGCCAGATCACCAATCAATGTCATGGCGGTTTGGGTTATGGGCAATAAACCGTCTGCCTGGGCCGATACAGCCGTGCCGTCATCGGTGTGCAAATGCATGACGCAACCAGCATCCGGGCGGGCTGCATGTACGGCACTGTGAATGGTGAAGCCGGCGGGATTGATATCGTAATCGGTTTCGGAAAGAACCTTGCCGTCGATATCGACCTTAACCAGGGAAGATGCCGTAATCTCGTGGAACATGTAGCCCAGGGGGTTGATCAAAAAGACTTCGCCACCGTCAGGGCCGGTTTCGCCTGGGACACGGGCGGAAAGATGCGTGAAGATCAAATCCGTCCAGCCATAATGGGCGACCAGACGATAGCAGGCTGCCAGATCAGTTCTGGTCTGCCATTCGGTTTCGCTGACATTTTCCTTCATTCGAACGACGTTCATGACATTTCCCCATTTTTTCGATCGCGCCCTTTGTGCGGGCGATGCCTGGCCAGGATAATGCCTGATGACAAATTTGGCTAGTCCCGCGCCGGGCCCGGAAACTGTTCACGCAATACGCGCTTCAGGGGTTTGCCGGTTGGATTGCGGGGAATTTCATCGACAAAGACCGTGCCCTTGGGCTGTTTGAAGCGGGCCATCTTGCCGTCGCAAAATTGCAGCAGGTCCGCTTCCGTCAGCGTCTCATCCTTGCGTACAACGACCGCGAAGGGGCTTTCCACCCAGCGTTCACTGGGCTGGCCGATCACAGCCACGTCGGCCACGCCCGGATGTTTGAGGATAACGTTCTCCAGTTCGGCGGGATAAACGTTCTCCCCGCCCGAGATGATCATGTCTTTGACCCGGTCATGAATGGTGATGAAACCATCTTCATCCCTAAGGGCGATATCGCCCGTATGCAGCCAGCCATCGCGAATGGTTTCCGCCGTCGCCTTCGGATTGTTCCAATAGCACTTCATATTGTGGGCGGCCTTGACCAACAATTCCCCCGGCTCACCCGGGGAAACGTCATTATCGTTTTCGTCCACCACACGGATCGATGCATGGAAGAAGCCCTTGCCGGCGGAACCGATCTTGACCATGGCATCGTCTGGACTGAGAACGGTGGCGGTGCCGCCCGCTTCCGTCAGGCCATAGGCCTGATGGATTTCAATGCCGATCTCCTTGTAGCGTTCGATCAGGCTGACGGGCACGGGTGAGGCGCCCGAGAGGATGGAGCGTAGGCTGGAGACGTCATATTTCTCAAACTCCGGCACCATCAGCATAAAATTCAACATCGCCGGCACCATCAACGACGTGGTGATCTTTTCCGTTTCGGTGACCTCCCACATCAATTTGGGGTCGAACTGACGCAGCAATACCGCCGTGCCACCGGAGTACAAGGTGAACATTATCGGCAGCAGGGCACCCACATGGAACATGGGCAGGGCAATGGAATAACGATCCCGGATCCTGATATCGGTGGAGGCAGTGAAAGACAAAATGGCCCAGGTCATGGAATTGTGGGTGTGCAAGGCCCCCTTGGGCAGCCCGGTGGTGCCGGATGTGTACATGATAAAAAGATCATCATCATCACCGGTATCCGTGGCCGGCGCATCGGCGGAGCTTTGTTGAGTGATGTCTTCGTAGTCCTGGGCGAAGGGGTTCCGCGCTTTCCCTTCACTCAACTCTATCCAATGTTTGATCTCGGTGGCGTCCCTCCCACGGCTGTGGAGTTCGGTCGCTACTTCAGCAAAATCACTGCCATAGATCATGGCAATGGCACCGGCATCCTTCAGGATAAAGCTCAACTCGTCCGCCACCAGGCGCCAGTTCAATGGCACGATAATGGCACCGATCTTGGCCAGACCGTAAAAGCTTTCCACATATTCCGTGCTGTTCATCATCAGGATGGCCACGCGGTCACCTTTTTTGATGCCCAGGTCTGACATGGCGTTGGCAAGTTTGTTGGCGCGCCGATCAAGCGCCTGAAAGGTAAAGCGCTGCCCGCTTGCTGTATCGACCACCGCTTCCATATGCGGGGTCACATGGGCCCGCTTGCCCAGGTAAAGACCAATATTGTTCTGCACCCTACATACTCCCTGTCAGACAAAGGCTTTTCGCCTATCGCGTTTTTGTAATTTTGTTTTTCCAGAATTATAGGGGAATGGCCAACAGGGTGTCGATCTTGTCACTATCGAGCACGACCAATTTCCTGGCGAACAAAGGCTGGCTGCCGGAGACATCAATCTCATCCAGGTAACGGCCACTGACGAACAGATCCTGGCTACCATCGATCATGGTGCGGACCACCAAAAACGCCGCTTCAGCCTGAACCAGGCCGTCCGCCGCACCGGTTATGCGCGGGTTGGAAATAATATGGCGATAGCGCTGGGGTTCGTAGATATTGGCCTTGCGCAGGGCGGTAATCCGGTCTTCCATCATGTTGCGGTTACGGGCATCGATGATACCGATGGGCAGGCCGCGGGCATGATTGAATTCTGTGCTGATGCGATAGCTCGCCGTTTCCGTAAACAGCGCCGGCCAGCGTTCCAGATCATCGCTGTCGATACAGTGGGCATAGTCCGCCAGTAAACCGGCGACAACACCATGATATGCCGCGCTGTCCATTCAGATATCCATGATCTTGCGATAGGCTTTCCAGAAGCCCCGGATCGAGGTTTCCGTGGCCCGGCTTTCCTGGGATGCCGCGCCATCGCCGCCCATCTTCACGACGGATGTCTCACCCCCCGTGCCCGGCAATGCGCGCTGGATCATGGCACCGACGGCACCGTCCTCCATGGAAATATAGCCGGCTGGGCCAATAAAGTTGGCTTGCAACAGACGCAGATCCGCCAGTTCGTCGTCGTCATCTTCGAAACCATAGTTGGTCCAGACAATATCCGTGCGATCCACGCCACGGGGTACGATCTGACGCACCACCAACGAATTGCGCACCTGTTGCAGGACAAGGCCGGGGAAGACGGTAAGAATTTGTAGGGTGATGCCGTCGTCAAATTCATCCCGGCCGCCCAGCAATGCCGGTGCCTTCAACCCGAACTCATCCGTATCCGCGCGCAGCTTGGCGTTGTCGTAATCGCCATCGCCACTATCGTCCTTGGGGTTATTGGCGGTCTTATCCAGCATGGAATAGCTGACATGATGGCCGCCGCTTTCATCCACAATGATGCCGCCCTTTTGCGACAGGCGGTTGAGGCGGAAGGTGGTAAAGAACAGATGCAGGATCGATGCATGATAAGGGTCTTTGACGTTCTCGAAATATAGTTTCCAATTATTGCGCATGGTTTGGGTGTAGTACCCCAGCACCTTCAAGGGCCTGGGCAGGACGCGATGGATGCGCGACACAATATCGGGGCCCAGATAATCCTCCAGGGGCGGGACCTTTGCATCGAAGCTGCCGAATACCAGGCCGGCCAGCGTGGCGATGTACAGGCGTTGCAGGCCATGCTCTTCGCGCTTGAAATCATCGGGCATGCCGCCTTCACCGTTGACCCCGTTCTGGAAGGCGACGCCCGTTAGGTCGCCGTCTTCATTGTAAGACCAGGCGTGATAGACACAGGTAAAAGCCCGCGCATTGCCAAATCGTTCCAGGCACAACAGGGCCCCGCGATGGGCGCAACGGTTTTCAAACCCCTTGAGGCTGCCGTCCTTGCCCCGCACCAGCACTACCGGCACATCGCCCACGAATGTGGTTTTGTAGTCACCGGGATTTGGAACCTCGCATTCAAGTCCCAGAACATTCCAGGTCGGTCCCATGAACAGGCGTTCCCGTTCCCGTTGGTAAATCTCGTCGTCGTCGTACAGGCTATAGGGCACTTCCGTCAGGCCATCATTGGGCCAGAACGTTGTAGCCTTATAAGTCGATGCTTTCGTCATTCGATGGCCGCATGAAATCTTGCTAGGCTGTCTGGTGGCCAGACGTCTTCCCGGCGGTAATATTGTTCGAAAACCGGGTTACCATCAGGCAACTGCAGCCAGGGCTGTTTCGATTGGGTCCAAATATGGATGTCCGGCGAAAATGCCTGTTGGTTATCAAGAGTGGTGGTGCGGACGAACCAAAATTTTGGCGATGAATATTCCGTCCAGATAGAGGTGCCGCATTGGGGGCAGAAATGAGTGGTGCTGGTTGCTCTTCCCGCCGGTAATGTGTGCGATGACAGCTCCCCCGACAACAATTCCACGCGATCTTTCTCAATCCAGGCATTCGTGGCAAAGGCGCTACCAGTGATGCGCTGGCAATCGGTGCAATGGCAGGCGTGTACGGTGATCGGCGCGCCGGCCATGACATAGCGCACCGCGCCGCAGGCACAGCCGCCCGGTTCTTTGGCATCTGATTTCGTCATCCCGCAACCGCCTCAGCAACCGCCCTATAACGTGCCAGTTTCTCCGCCGGCCAATCCGTTTCCCGATCATAATAGTTTTCGAATACCGGCACAGCATCCGATAAATTCAGCCACGGCTGCTTTGATCTGGTGAAGATATGCATATCCGGGGGATAGGCGGTTTGATTATCAAGCGTGGTCAGGCGAACAAACCAAAAGCCGGGTGAATATTCCGTCCAGATAGATGTGCCGCAACGGGGGCAGAAATGCACCGTGCTGCCGTGCTCTCCCGTCGACAGTTTGCACGCCGTTAGGTCACCGGACAGTAATTCTACCTCTGTCTTCTCTATCCAGGCGCTCAGTATGAAGGCGCTGCCGGTCAGGTGTTGGCAATCCGTGCAATGGCAGGCATAGGACAGAATTGGCGTTGCGTTCATGACATAGCGCACCGCGCCACAGGCACAGCCGCCCAGTTCTCTTGCCTCCGCTGCCTGTAGCTTAGTCGTCACCACCGGCGACCTTTTTGCTGTGGCGGTCGATCTCGTCCTCCACCGCTGCCTGGGCTGCGCCGACAAAAACTTCCCGGTTCTTGTGGCTGTAACTATACGAGGTGCGGCGCAGGTCGTTCTTTTTGTTGAAATGGGGGATCACATAACGGGCCATCAATTCAAAATGCTCCAACGTCGCGTCGAAGTCGGCCCAGTTGTGGGCCAGCTCCAAAAACACGCCAAAGCCGCCCGAACCTTTGATCAGCTTCTCAATATGGCGGATGGCATCATCAGGATCGCCGATCACCGCCATACCTTCCGTGGTCAGATATTCATAGGCATCGTCAATCTCTGCCGGCACGATGGGGAAGGTGGCGATGTCGCGAAAATATTGCGCCCAGGGCTCCAGGCCATGTTCCACGTTCTTCTTTGCCTGTTCCCGGCTGCGGGCCACATGGGCCAGGGTGACCACGCGCCATTTGTCCCTGTTCACCGTATGGCCGTTCTCTCGCGCCGTATCCTCGCACAGCTTCCAATTGCTGGCGTGCGCCGCCAGCGCCTCATCCGATGTGCCGCCGATGGACAGCATGCCCAGGCCGTGCTTGCCCGCCGCCAAAGCACCGGCAGGTGATCGGGCGCAGGCCACGGCCATTTCGATGCGCGGGTGGGTATAACAGGGCAGCTGCATTTGGGCATCGCGCAGCTCGAACCAATCCGTCTTCATGCTGATCTGTTCGCCGTCCAGCAAGGGGATAATGGCATCCAGCGCCTCGTTCATCATGCGCCGTTGGTTTGCCGGTTCAATGCCCATGCGAAAGGCATCGCCCACCAGCGCACCAGGGCCGACGCCAAACATGGCCCGCCCCTTGGTCATATGATCCAGCTGCACCATGCGCCCGGCATTGGTAAAGGGATGATGATAGGGCAACGATGATACACCCGTGCCCAGGCGGATATGCTTGGTCCGCTCTGCCGCAGCGGCAATGAACAGATCCGGTGCGGCAATAATCTCATAGCCGCCCGAATGATGCTCCCCGATCCAGGCTTCGTTGTAACCAAGGTGGTCCAGATGCTCCACCAACGCCATGTCCCGATCCAGGGCCGCCGTGGGGTCTTCATCCACTGTGTGAAATGGTGCCAGAAAAATGCCGAAATCCAACTTGCTCATGCTCGTTACCTCTTATCTGAATAAATTTCTCTGAATAATTTTCCTTTATCATAGCCAATTCCGGGCCAGTTCCATCGGCATTTTTCTTGTTCATCTGAAACGATTGCTTCCCGCTTTCATCTGCGCGGCAAGTGACGCTATTCTAAGGTCAGTGTTTTTTGTGGGAGCGGTCGAATGAGCGGGTTTGTCTGGCGGGCGGAACCTTCCGTAATCGCCGAGAGTAATATTCAACGGTTCATCGAAACCCTGGGCGCGGGGGACTATGATGATCTGTTGGCCAAGGCCGCCGCCGACCCCGACTGGTTCTGGGATCAGACCATCCGCTTCATGGATTACCGATTTGAAAAACCTTATGACCAGGTCCGTGATCTGTCTGACGGTGCCCCTTGGGCCAAATGGTGCAAGGGTGGCACCACCAATGCCACGCTGAATTTTCTGGACAAACACCGGGGCACGCCGACCTATCAAAAAGACGCGGTTCGTTTTGAGGCGGAGTCGGGCGCGGTGCGTGCCTGGACCTACCAGGAACTGGACCGTCAGACCTGTCGCCTGGCAGCCGGCTTGCAATCGTTGGGCCTGGGGCCCGGCGACAAGGTTGGCATCTATATGCCCATGGTGCCCGAAGTGGTCGCCGCATTTTTTGCCACGGTCAGAATTGGTGCCGTGGCGGTACCGCTGTTTTCAGGCTTTGGTCACGAGGCCATTGCCACCCGTTTGAATGACGCGGGTGCGACCGCCGTCATCACCATTGATGGCACCGTGCGCCGTGGCCGGCCCATTCCCATGAAGCCGGTGATGGATGATGCCCTGGCCAATGTGCCGACGGTGCGCCACCAGGTCGTGCTGCGCAGCAATGATGAGGAGCTCGAAGACCTCGAAGACCTCGAAGACCTCCCCTGGCAGGACGACCGGGATCATGACTGGGCCAGTCTGGTTGCGGATAAGCCAGACGATGTGCCCGCCGTCATCGTCGATGCCGAACATCCTCTTCTTCTGGTCTATACCTCCGGCACCTCGGGCAAACCCAAGGGCACGATCCTGACCCATGTTGGTTTCCCGGTAAAAATCGGCTTTGATCTGTTAGTCTGCATGGACCTGAAGCCGGAAGACAAGATGATGTGGATCAGTGATTTCGGCTGGGTTGTCGGGCCCATGATCACCACGGTCTGCACCATGGCGGGGGCTACAATGGTGCTGGTGGAAGGTACGCCCGACTATCCCGAGCCGGACCGCATGTGGCGCTTATGTCAGGAGCAGGAGGTCAGCTTCCTGGGCGTTGCCCCGACCACCATTCGCGGCCTGATGCGGGGCGGTACGGATGATATTGAGAAATGGGATCTCTCCGGCCTGCACGTCGTTGCCTCGACCGGCGAGCCTTGGACCGATGAAGCCTGGAACTGGTGCTTTGAACATGTCTGCCACCGCCGCGTGCCGTTGTTCAATTGGATTGGCGGTACGGAAATTTCAGGCGGCATTCTGGTCTCCACCATGGTGCATCCCCTTAAACCATGTTGTTTCGGCGGTTCCGTTCCGGGCATGGAAGCAGATATTCTGGATGAGGCGGGCCAGCCCACGGCAGCGGGTGAGGTCGGCGAATTGGTTCTACGCGCGCCTTCCATCGGGTTAACACGGGGCGTCTGGGGGGACCCGGAGCGTTATATTGAAACTTATTGGAGCCAGTATCCCGGCATCTGGCGGCACGGCGATTGGGCCAGCCGGGATGAAGACGGGCTGTGGTATATCCATGGCCGGTCTGATGACACCATGAAGATCGGCGGCAAGCGGACGGGCCCGGCAGAGATTGAGGGCCTGGTCATGGCCACGGGTTTGATAACAGAGGCCGCCGCCATCGGCCTGCCGGACCCCCGCGCCGGTCAATCGGTGATGTGCGTTTGTATCCCCGCCCCCGGCGTTGCCTGGGATGATGCCACCGCCAATCAGGTTCGCGATGCGGTCGCTGCCGGTCTTGGCCATGCTTTTCGCCCCAAAGACGTTATTTTCGTGGCCGACCTGCCGAAAACCCGCAACATGAAAATCATGCGCCGGGTGGTGAAAGCTGCGGTGCAGGGCCAGGACCCCGGTGACCTGACAGCCCTGGTCAACCCGGACGCTGTTGACGAAGTGGCGCGGGCGGCGGGTGCAGCTGGGTAGTCAAGAGCGTGGCGCGACACACTCTAACGTTATTCGGCTGCCATGTTGCCCGCTGCCCGCCCTTCGAACAGGTCGGCGTCCCGGCGGATGGCTTCGACGAACCAGGTCAGAATTGACTGCACTTTGGCTGAGGCGATCATGTCCTTGTGGGTTGCGACCCAGAGGGAGGTCGTCAGGGTTTCCGGGAAGGCGTTGGCGCGCACCAGATGTGGAGAAGGATCGCCGATACCACAGGGCAGCAAGGCCAGGCCCAAGCCGGCCTCCGCCACGTTGAGCAAGCCGACGAAGGAATTGGATTTTAGGACAATGTCCGCCTCCGCCAGGTTTTGCCGCTGCCATTCCCCCACCATGGTCGAGGCGATGGGCGGGCCAACGCCCAGCCATTTGTGTCCGCCATATTTTCGCCCCCGGTTATGCTCCAGATACTGCGGCGTGGCGTAGACGCGCATCAGCAATTCACAGGCGCGTTCCCCGGCCAGTTCCGGTGACAAGGCTTGCGCCGGGCGAATTGTAATATCCGCATCCAACTTCGAAAAATTGACATAGCTGTTGGAGATATTCAGATCCACCGTTGTATCAGGATGTTCGGCCTGAAAGGCCGCCACATAGCGGGTCAGGCCGGCGGCCGCGATACTGTCAGAGGTGGTGATACGGACGGGGCCGTCCAGTTCCAGGTTCTGCTTGGCGATGGCCCGGTCAAGGCCACTGACTTGATCGTTGATCGCTTGCAAGGCGCTCAACAGATGGCGGCTTTCCGGTGTCAGGACATAGCCGGTGGCCGTGCGCTCAAACACCTGCACGCCCTTTTTCTCTTCAAAGCCCGAGATGCGCCGCAGAACGGTGGAATGGTTCACACCAAGGGCCCGCGCGGCACCGCTTAACGTGCCCTGTTCCGCCACCGCCAGGACATAACGCAGGTCATCCCACATCGCATTGGGTCTCAATTAATTGATGAGCTGTGCATTTTTGCATGGATATCCCTGCAATTATTCGGAATACCCAAGCATTGTCGCACAGGATAGGCTAGGACTTCAAAGGCCAAATACAGAGCCTCACCCGAAGCCAAATCGGAACCGAATAGCCAACAAAAAGGGGAGCGTAGAATGTTGAAAGTACTAAAAAAGACAGGGATCGCCGCAGGGATCGCCCTGGCGATTGTGGCCTTGCAGATGGGCAGCGTACAAGCTGCGGAGATGGATAAACCAGTCGCATCCCGCCAGGCGGTGATGAAATTGTACAGTTATTACATGGGACAGCTTGGCGGCATGGCCAAAGGTAAAATGCCCTACGATGCGAAGAAGGCACAAGGGGCCGCGACCAGTCTACAGGCCATGGCCAATTTGGATACGAGTGGCATGTGGCTGCCAGGTTCCGGCAACGACAAACTTGGCACCCAAACACGAGCCAAACCTGAAATTTGGAGCACTTATCCAGAAGTTTCCAAAAAATCCAAAGCCCTAAAGATGGCTCTTGTGGACTTCGTCAAGGTCGCGGGCACAGGCCTAGATGGATTGCGCAGTGGGATCGGCCCCGTCGGCAAAGCATGCGGTGCGTGCCACAAACCGTTCCGCGCCGAAAAGAAATAAGACAAAGCTTACTTTGCGGCCCTTAGCCCGACTGACGCCGCCACAAATTCGGTGAACTTGTGGCGGCGTTGATCGTTCCATTTCCTATGCCGCGCAGCATTTCTTGTATTTTTTGCCCGAACCACAGGGGCAAGGATCATTGCGACCGACCTTCTGCACTCTGACGGTCGGTGCTTTCGGGTTCATTTCACAGCCCGAGAAGACCCAACGGCCATCTTCGCGGCTAAAATAAGACAATTCGTGGTGGGAGACCTGTTGCGTTCCCGTGCGATAGCGGGCTACGAATTCGACCTCTCCCCGTTCATCATCTTCCCCGCCTTGCGAGGTTTTGCGGATATCCAGGCCCAGCCATTTGGTATCCGCGAAGGATTGTTCCGCTTCCTCCTTGTCGTAATCAGCGCGTTGATCTTCCGACAGAGTGGCAACGAGGTAGTCAGCATTTCCCAACACATGGGCGCTATAGCGGGAACGCATGGTCGCCTCTGCCGTCGGTGCCCAGACCTCATCCTCGCCGTCCAGATAGGGGCCGCAGCAGGCTGCCAGTTGTT
The DNA here is from genome assembly GCA_018660265.1 of Rhodospirillaceae bacterium. Classification (GTDB taxonomy): domain Bacteria; phylum Pseudomonadota; class Alphaproteobacteria. The sequence continues at coordinate 52,440 of JABJKS010000011.1, forward strand.
TCGCGGATCCACAGGGACATTCACTGGGGCATTCACTCATGATCTTGCTTTCTTTTCCTATGAGACCGGATAAACCGGCGTTTCCTAAGCAGCCGGATCTATATATGCGGTCACTTCCACCTCGACATCAATGGCCGGGTCGAAGAAACCACTGACGCCGACAAACGACAATCCTGGGCGAATTTCGCTGAACACCTCCGCATGGGCCTTGGCCGCCTCGGCCCAGCGCTTTGTGTCCAGCATCATGATGTTGGTTTTGATCACGTCATCGAAGGAGGCCCCGGCCTCTTCCAGCGCTTCGCCCACGATGCGCAGCGACAGCTGGGTTTGCAGGTACACATCACCCGCATGCAGGATCGTGCCGTCCGGTGCCGAGGGTGAGGTCAAACCGATTTCGATCATGTTGCCAACCCGGACAGCGCGGGAATAGCCGGCGATCATTTCCCAGGGACGGCCGCTTGAGATGAGTTTGCGCATAAGTTTCTCCGATGAGGTATTGCAATTCAAACTATCCCACTACCATTGGCGAAACAAATATTCTAGGCTGTCGCGCAAGATCAACCGCCCGAAACGGGCAAAATTGGAAAGCAGGGGAGAAGCCAATGTCCTTCAAACGAAATGTTCTCGGCGTTATTGCCGCGATAGCGATTGCCTTCGGGGTCGCTGGCACCGCTGGGCAGGCCATGGCGGCAAGCGTGGTCGACGATATTCTAAAGCGGGGGAAAATTGTTGTCGGCCTGTCGACATTTGTGCCCTGGGCCATGCGGGACCGGAATGGCGAAGTCATCGGCTTTGAAGTTGATGTCATCAATAAATTGGCCAAGGACATGGGCGTTAAGGTCGAATTGGTGCCGACGGCATTTGACGGCATTATCCCGGCCCTGCTGGCGAAAAAATTCGATGTCATCATCACCGGTATGGTGATCAAGCCAAAGCGGAACCTGACGGTCAACTTTTCCCACCCCTACGCATATCTGACGGTCGGCATGGCAGCCAACAAGAAGATGGCCGCGAAAGACGGCCTGAAAACCAAGGAAGATTGGAACAGCCGCAGCGTTACCCTGACCATCAAGCGTGGCACCGCGCCGGGTGAAACCGCGCGCCGGAACTTCCCCAAGGCCCGCGTTCGTCAGTTCGATGATGACGCCCAGGCCCTGCAGGACGTGCTGAACGGCAACGCGCACGCCTTCCTGACGTCAGAGCCGAAGCCGACCCATTATGTGCTCGACAACCCGGATGTCCTCTACCATCCCTTTGGCCGGGGGCCGTTCGATCCCTCCGCCTCCGCCTTCGCTGTGCGTAAGGGTGATCCGGATGCGCTGAACTTCTTCAACAATTGGATCCTTTATCACGAGCTGAATGGCTGGTTGAAGGAAACACACGACAAGTGGTTCAAGGGTCGGGATTGGAAGTCCCGGCTTAAATAGGTCCGCGTCCACCGCAAGACGCGATGCAGATCCATCGCGTCTTGCGGCTCGCGTTTGACAATATGATCACGGTTATGATCCCGGCTCGCCGATGACGCTTCGTGACGCTGAAGCGGCTTTGCCGCCCCCGGACGGCGGGCGGCGGATACAGTGGTGGAATTCCAAGCCCTTTGATATCGTCCAGTTCGTGCTGTTGTCCGGCCTGTTGGCCTGGCTGGTCTGGCGCGGTGCCGAGACCATGGACTACCGCTGGCAGTGGCATCGCCTGCCGCAATATTTCTATGAAGTCATTGATGGTGAATTGCTGTGGGGCCCGCTGATATACGGCCTTATGGTGACCATCGAAATCGCCGCCTGGGGCATGTTGCTGGCCATGATCATCGGCCTGGTCACGGCTGTATTGCGCCTTTCGGGGTCTTTTGCGGGCCGCATCGTCGCAACCGTATATCTTGAAATTATCCGCAACACGCCTTTGCTGGTGCAGGTTTCCATCTTCTATTTCGTGCTGCAACCGATCCTGGGCATTAACAATCCAATCTGGACCGGCATTCTGTGCCTGGCCTTTTTTGAAGGCACCTTCGCCTCGGAAATTATCCGGGCCGGCATCAACTCCGTGCCAAAGGGACAGTGGGAGGCCGGCACCAGCATCGGCCTCAGCCGGGCCAAGACCTATATCTATATTATCCTGCCCCAGGCGATCCCGTTGATGCTGCCGCCCATGACCGGGATCCTGGTCAACCTGATCAAGCATTCGGCGATCCTCAGCTTCATTGCCGTTTTCGAATTGACCACCGAGGCACGCAATCTTATCGGCGATACCTTCATGAGCTTTGAGGTTTGGTTTGTGGTCGGGCCCATGTATCTGGTTCTGACCATAAGCCTTTCGACACTTGTCGCCTGGATGGAACGCCGCATTCGGCGGCGGCGGTGAGGCCGATGCGATTACCACGCCTCACCCTGATCGACCTTGTCATCTTCGCCGCCGTTATCGCAGGGGTGGCCTATGTGGGCTATCGGGTCGAAACAGTCCTGATCTATAAATGGGATTGGTCGGTGATCCCGAACTACCTGTTCCGCTGGGATGAGGGGCAGGGTAGTTACGTCCCCAACCTGTTGATCAAAGGGCTGGCGACCACCATCCGGATCGCCATCTGGACCATGCTTGTCGCCTCGATCATTGGCATCATCCTGGGCGTTGCCAGAACCTCCAACAGGTTATTTCCCCGTCTGGTCAGCTGGGCCTATGTGGAGTTCATCCGAAACATACCCCCGGTGCCGTTCCTGTTTCTGTTCTATTTCTTCATTGCCAGCCAGATCATGCCGCTGCTGGGTATAGACGAGGCGATCAACGGCGCCTCGCCGGGTACCCTGGCAGTTGCCGAATTCCTTTTCGGGCCGGCCAACCTGATGACCAATTTCGCCGCTGGCGTGATCAGCCTGTCCATGATGTCGGCGGCCTATATCGCCGAGATTATCCGCGCCGGCATTCAGGCGGTACCCAAGGGCCAGCGTGAGGCGGGCCAAAGTATCGGCCTCTCCCGCCTCGCTTTAATGCGCTATGTGGTGCTACCTCAGGCCATCGCCCGTGTGGTGCCGCCTCTGGCCGGGCAGTTTATCACCCTGATCAAGGATTCTTCCCTGGTCGCGCTGATATCGATCCAGGAGCTTTCGTTCATGGCTATGGAGATCGCCATATCAGAGCAGCGTTTCTTTGAGGTTTGGATCGTCACGGGGGCGATGTATTTTGTCGTGTGCTATGCCTGCGCCCTGATGTTTGGGCAACTGGAACGCCGTATCGGCGTGCATATGCGTTGAGTGGAAGGGACGTAGCATGAGCAGTAAGACCGGCAAAGCAGCCAGGGATGCAGCCACCGACATAGATGGCGATCCCGTCATCGTCATGGCCGGCGTCAACAAATGGTTTGACGATTTCCATGTCCTCAAGGACGTGGATTTTTCCGTCAGGCGGGGGGAGCGGGTGGTTATTTGCGGCCCCTCGGGCTCTGGCAAATCCACCTTGATCCGTTGCATAAATCGCCTGGAGGATCATCAGGCAGGCCGCATTGTTTTCAACGGTGTTGAATTGGGGGAAGAGAACCGGCAGACAGCGGAAATCCGGGCCGAGGTCGGCATGGTCTTTCAGCAGTTCAATCTGTTCCCCCATTTGACGGTGCTGGAAAACTGCACCCTGGGGCCTATGAAAGTGCGCGGTGCCAGCCGGGCCGAGGCCAACCAGCTGGCCATGGAATATCTGGAGAAAGTGCATATCCCCGAACAGGGCGAAAAATATCCCAGCCAGCTATCTGGCGGTCAGCAACAGCGCGCGGCCATCGCGCGGTCGTTGTGTATGCGGCCCGAGGTGATGTTGTTCGACGAACCCACATCGTCCCTGGATCCGGAGATGATCAAGGAAGTGCTGGACGTGATGATAGATCTGGCGGAGACAGGCATGACGATGATTTGCGTCACCCACGAAATGGGCTTTGCCCGCACGGTCGCGGACAAGATGATTTTCATGGATGAAGGCCGGATCATCGAGGAAGGCCCGCCGGAAGAATTCTTCGCCAATACTCAGAATGAGCGGACCAAGCTGTTCTTGGGTCAGATTTTGTCCCATTAGCGCCTTACCGATAGGGCCGCGTCAAGTGGCTCTGGTTTCCAGCGTCCGCGCTTACTTCGGGATTGGTATATCGTTTCGGGGCGTTGCGAACAGGCGTTCGACCATGGGGGCGAAGGTTTTAAGGCGCGCGTTTTCCATTGCCGGGTTGATCGAGGGAACGTCGTATTTAGCGACCCAATTGGCGGTATATTCAAAGTCCGGATGGCCGCGCCAGCGCTCACGGATATTGGGGTCCACGTCCGGGTGGGTGGCGCAATGCAGGGCCTGGAAATACATATGCCGCTCCAACATCCAAACGTTCCGGTCCGAGACATAGGGTGCCAGGAAGCTGGCGGCGAACTGTCCATGGTTCTCGTTGTTGGTGACAAAGCCAAGGTCGTGGAACAGGGCGACGACGATATCTTCCTCCCCCCCGCCGTCCTGCAGCACCAGGGTGGCGGTCTGCAGGCAATGTTCATAATTGTTGATCTGATAACCGAAGGTCGGCGCATTCGCTTGTGCGGCCAACATCTCCAACGCCTGTTTGGCCCGTTGCGCCGCACTGTAAGGGCCACGCTGACTGTCCAGCAGGGCCCAATCCCGGGCCGCGAAATCATCCAGGCTGACGGGTACCGCATAGGACCAATCGTTCTTCATTAACCGGCTTTTTTCGCCTGCGGCGCGGTGCTTGGGCAATGGTTCAATCTGCATCTTCATTCCGATAGGCGAAGGATTTTTGATAAATGCCATAGATATATTCGGCGCAGCCAATGGCTGCGTGATGCGCGGTCCCGCCTGGCGCGGGCACGGGATCGATCACCGTATCCCAGTTCGGGTCGACAAAAACCGGAACGGAAAACCGCTCGCCCGGCGAGGCGTTGATGACCCGGTGCGGGTTGGATATGAAGCGGTCATTGCTCCACCGATGCAACAGATCCCCCACATTGACCACAAAAGTCCCGGGCATGGGATGGGCGGTCAACCAATCACCGTTTCGGTCCATCACCTGCAGGCCCCCGACGGCATCCTGATACAAAATAGTAATGCAACCATAATCCGTGTGGGGCGAGACGCCGAACTGACTTTCGCCCATGTCCTCGGGCTGTGGTGGATAATAGACGACCGCCGCGCGGGTTAGCGGTTTATCAAAATGCCGGACGAAATAATCGTGCGGCAGATCCAGCCCGGCGGCAAAAGCGCGCAACAGGGATATCCCCAGGCCGTTGATGGTTCTGATATAATCATCCAGGGCCTCGCGAAGTTCCGGCAAGATATCGGGCCAGCGGTTCGGTGCCAGGATGCGGTTGCTGCTTTCGATGTCGGGATCGCCGGGGTCTACCTCCCAGCCCCAAATGAAACTTTCCTTGTTATCCGGTTTGCTGGCGCCTGACATGGTCGCCTCACCAATGGGCAGGAAGCCACGGTGATAATCGGCCACGCGCACGGTTTCTTTCTGTGCGCGGTCCATATGGAAAAATTGTGCGCCGGTTTCAATGGCACGGTCGATTTTCTGTTGCGGGACGCCATGGTTTTTCACATAGAAAAACCCAATGCGCTGAACGGTGTCGCGCAGTTGCCGGCCGACGAAACGTTCCCCAGCCGCGCCATCGGACAGCGGCGACAGATCAATCACCGGGATCGCATCGATATCAATATGTTTTACCTCTGCGTAGGCCACGTGGTGTTCCCTTTGCTTACGATTTTTCCTGATAATACCCGATCACGTCGCCTTCTGTCGTGACGCCAAGGCCATTTAGCAAACGGTTGGAATAATTGAAATAGGCACAGACCTGATTGACTTCCAATATCTCCCCATCGTCACAGCCCGCTTGATGCAAAACGTCGATATCAGATTTTGTCATTCTGCCGACATCCCGGGTCAACTTGGCCGCATAGCGCAGCAAGGCCAGCTCCTTGCCCGCGAACACATCTTCGGGACGCCCGGCTTTCAAGGCCACAAAGACCGCATCGGCGCGGGCCTCATCATCCATCAACCGGCGCGCATTGGCGAAATGATGGGTCAGGCTGTATTCGCAGTCGTTTACAATAGAGGTGTAAGAGGCGACGGCTTCCAAAAACACAAAGGGCAGAACATTGTCCGGGTTATGCAGGACGCTGCGGTACAGGACCACATGGCCTTCCATTGTGTGGGGCCGCAAGGAATGGGCCCGCATGACGTTATCAACGGTACCGCTGGGGGTTGTCACCATTTCATAGAACTCGGTCAGCGGGCCTTCGGCGGCCTCGGGCGGGATCATCTTTATCCAGGCCGACATATTGTGCTCCTTGATTTAGTTGGGGGCGCGATCCTGTCTACGTCATGATCCGTTGTCAACCAACCAGCACCTTTGCGCCGGCACCTTGATAAGAGTTGATTTAGCGCATGGCAACGGGCATGCCGCCGTCAACGGTCATGACCTGGCCTGATATGGAGGTGGAGGCAACGAACGTGAGAACTTGCGCTGCGACGTCTTCGATCTGGCCGACCCGGCCCAGCACCGCTTCCTGCCTGATAAGTTGCGCCATATCGTCGGGCACGCGCTGGGCCATCCGGGTGTCTTCTACAAGACCCGGGGCGACGCAATTGACGGCGACGTCCGGGGCCATGGCGACGGCAAGGCAGTGTGTCAGATGAATAAGGCCGGCCTTGCTGGCGGCATAGGCAATGCTGCTGCCACCCGGTGCGATACCGGCTGCGGAGGCGATATTCACAATGTGGCCTATACGCCCGGCCTCGTTGGATTTCAGCATTGTCGCGAAAGCACGGGCCAACAGATATGGGCCGCGCAGATTGGTTTCCGAAACCTGATCCCAGATCTCCCCGTTCAGGGCCTCAAGATCAGGAAAAGCAATACCGATGTTCCAGGCCGCATTGTTGACCAGAATATCCAGAGCCCCCATGCCATCTGCCATTTTTTGCACACAGGCATCGATGGACGCAGGGTCGCGCTGATCCAGCTGGATCGCGATGCCTTTGCGGCCATGGCCGGCAACCGCTTCCAGCGTGGCGTCCGCGCCGGCGGTATGGCCCATATAGGTGATCGCGACATCGGCCCCGGCGCTGGCCAGCAAGGTGGCAATGCCACTACCAATATCACCCGACCCGCCCGTCACCAAAGCCGTACGACCCAACAGAGGCTGCGTGTTCATTATTTGGCTTCCTTGGTTGTTGTCATTGATGCTGATCCTATCCGCTATGGTTTAGGCTGTGGGCCTGTCTCCTGCCACCGTGGTGCGGCGCATGACCCGGCGGTATTTGTTGTCGAAAGGGCGGCCCCTGTGCAGGGTGGCGCGGTCATCCCAGATGACCAGGTCGCCGGGCTGCCAGTCATGGTGATACAACAGGCTGTCCTGGGTGGCCTGGGCGCGCAGTTCCTCCAACAGGGCATCGCTGTCGGCTTTGTTCAGGCCAACAATGCTGGCAACATGGGCCCCTGCGTAGAGCGCCTTGCGTCCCGTGCGGGGGTTGGTCTGTACCAGTGCCTGGGGCACGGGGGGCACCTCGGCCTTTTCCGCAGCCAGGAACTTGTCTTCAGCATCATAACCCATGGCGGCCCTGGAATGGGCCAGGCTGTGCATCCCGACCATGCCGTCAATCCGGGCCTGGGTTTCCGCCGACAAGCCATCCCAGGCAGCGCGCTGATCGGCAAATTCCGTGGCGCCGTCCTCTGGCGGCACTTCCCTGGCGTGAAGCAGGGAGACCAAGGCAGGAATGGCCTTGAACGAGCTGTCTGCATGCCACAACTGATTACCCAGATTGTAGGACATATGCTCCCCGTCGATGGGATAGATGGAACCGTCCGGGGCGACATTTGTGATGTCGGAGATTTCATCGTGGGCCACGGCCCGGGCGCGGTGGCGGCGGATGGATACCTCCAGCTCCCCAAAATGGCGGGAAAAGGCGATTTGGGCCTCCTCATCCAGATCCTGATCATGAAACACCAGTACGCCGTATTGGTCCAAGCCGTCCCGGATAGGCAGGAATGTCGCTTCATCCATGGGCTGGCTTAGATCAACACCGCCGACGTCCGCCGCGAACCCGGCCTCGGTGTTGAGGGTGCTAAAGGTGATGCTCATTATCTGATCCTCTTACAAATCGTCAAATTCCAACGACTACCAGGCGTCAATGGCGTGCTTGCGATGGCTGCGGGCGAGGGGTGTGGGCATGGCCTTTAGGGTCTGGCTCAAAAAATGCCTGGTATCCGCCGGGTCGATTATATCATCAATTTCGAATTTTTCCGCAACCGCGATGCCTGTGTTCTGGCGTTTCAGTTCGGCCGTGGCACGGGCGTGGATGTCGGCGCGCGTCGCCTCGTCCGGCGCGGCGGCCAGTTCTTTGCCGTGAATGATATTCACCGCTCCCTCCAAGCCCATGCCGCCGAACTCCGCCGTGGGCCAGCCGACACAAAGGGCAGGGTCCAGGCCACGGGCCCCCATGACATAGCCGCCCAAGCCATAGGCCTTGCGTAGAACAATGGTCATGAAAGGCACGGTGGCCGCCGATACGTTCAACAACAAGCGCCCGGAATGGCGCACCAGGGCCGTCTTCTCAATCTCCGGCCCGACCATCAGGCCCGGCGTGTCGCACAGGAATAACATGGGTATGTCGTAAGCATCGCACAGCTGAATAAAGCGGGAGGCTTTGTCGGAAGCCGGGCTGTCGATGGCGCCGGCCAGGAACATGGGCTGATTGGCAATGACGCCGACCGGGCGACCTTCGATACGGATCAGGGAGGTGACGATTGCGCGCCCGAACTTGGCGCGTAGTTCCAACACCGAGTCGATATCGGCAATACCTTCAATGACCTTGCGCACGTTATAGGCCCGGCGCGGGTTATCGGGGATGATCTCTCGCAACGCCTCCAGATCAGGCGCCTGATAGGTATCTGAGGGGCCGCGGAAATAGCTGAGATATTTTTTCGCCAGCTCAATCGCCTCGCCCTGATCCTTGGCCAGAATATCGATCACGCCATTAGGCTCCTGAACCTCTACCGGGCCGATTTCTTCCGGCGTGAAGGTCTCGCCCAACGCCGCCTCCACCAAAGGCGGGCCGGCCATGCCGATGTTGGCTTTCGGCGTAGCGATCAGAACATCGCACATGCCGGCCAGATTGGCATTGCCCGCAAAACACCGCCCCGCCACGATGCCAACCACGGGTGCGTTGCCCGACAGCTTTGCAAAGGCCATGAAAGTGGTCAGGTCCAGTCCCAGGCCGGTACCTGCGGACAGGTCATGGGGCCGGGCACCGCCGCCCTCCAGCCAGCAGATCATGGGCAGGCGCAATTTTTCCGCCACCTCAAATATCCGGTCATGTTTCTTATGATTGATCAGACTTTGGGTGCCGGCGTAGACCGTATAGTCGTAGGCCATGATGGCGCAGGATTGTCCGTCAACTTCCCCCGTCCCGGTGACCAGGCCGTCGGCGGCACCTGACATATCGTTGCGTACAGGGCGGGAAAGGCCGCCATATTCGGCGAAACTGCCTGGGTCCAGAAAGGCGTCAATCTGCTCCCGCGTGGTCCAATGGCCGGTCTTGCGCCGCTTTGCAACTGCTTCGGGGCGGGCGGCGTCCAGGTTGCCCGCATGCAGCGCACGGATAGTCTCTACGTCTTTACGCATAATGTTTTACTGTTCCAGATTTCTAAATGACTACGCGATAATCACGTGTTCTTTGCTGATGATGAAGTCGATCTCATTCTCGGTATTGAGGAATTTCGGCTCGTCTTCCCGGGCGCGATCATAGGCGGCGGACTGTGCCGATTGACGCATGGCGGCGATGTCGTCGAACCAGGTGATGGCACAGCCGTCCCAGGCCGGTACCTTACCGTCCCGATAACCGCCCAACAACGTATGGCTTTGCACATAGCGGCGGATAACCTCGATCTCCGCTGCGATGGGACCATGCACATCCCGCCAATAGGTCTGAAAGGCTTCAACCTCCATGTCGGCCTTGCGCGGTACGAATTCGATATTCTTCAGGGCGCCGTCGGGCACGGCACCGTCTTTGATAATGTGTTCCTGGGTCAGGATCAGGGCCATTTTGGCCCGGTCGATGAAGTTTTCTTCGTCTGTCTGCACCGCGCCATAGGCCGCTGTTCCCGCCATGGCCCGCAGTGCCGCAACGTCATCAACCCAGATCTCGGCAATGCCATCATAAATCAATTCGCCCTTACGATAGCCTCCCAGCAATGCATGGGACTGGATATAGCGGCGCAGGCCAGGCAGGCGTTTGACCACCTTCGCGTGGTCCGTCCGCCAATAGGTCTGAAAATCTTCCACGGACATGCCGGACTTCCGCTTGATGCAGGTGATGGCCTTAATCATTTTGGGGCTCTCCTCTGATTTTTTGCAATAATGACTGTCGATGGTGGATCGGGCAAAAGGTTTGTTGCCCCGGCGGCCTGATCTGCAGCCCGATCAACAGCCCGACTGGCTGCCTGGTAACGCCGCATTAACCATTTATCGCGCATAGTAAGGTCTCGGCAAGGTCGGTATGAGACTTGCGCAGTTTCAAGGTCATACAGGATGGGACGATGAATCATTCCGTGAAGGGAACGATCGACGGTGTCGAAGGGACAGCGCCCCCTGCCACGCCAAATATACCAGCCCATGAACGCCTGATGCTCCTGGAGCAAAGCCTGGATCATCTGCCTATCGGCGTCACGGTCTATGATGCGGAATTCCGCCTTTTGACCTGGAACAGCACGGCTGAGGAGATTCTGGACACGCCACCGGGTTTGTTGCGCAATGACATGCCGGTAACGGATTTGATTGCGCATTTGTTCGCGATGGGATTCTACGGTGAGGGCGAAAGCGACCAACTCGTCGCGCAGCGTCGTCGGCAATTGGTTGAAGGCGACCTGACCCGGGAAAGCAGGCTCAATGACGGACGGATCCTGGAGCTAAAGGGTTTCCACGCACCTGAAGGGGGCTACGTCTATATTTCACAGGACGTAACGGCACAGCGCCGGGCCGAAAGCGCGACCAAGGAATTGGCGGCAATTGTGGCGTCGTCCGACTCTTCGATTTTAAGCCTCTCAACCGACGGTATCATCGCATCCTGGAACCCAGGCGCGGAAAAACTTTATGGCTACACGGCTGAGGAAGCTGTTGGACAGCCGTTTCAATTATTGACCGGCGACAGTGTACAATCCGAAAATCAAGAATCGATTTTGCGACGCGCCTTGCGTGGAGAACAACCACAGCAAACCATCGGGCAACGCACCCACAAGGATGGCCACACTTTTTCCATCTCCCTACGGATGTCCCCAATTCTTGGTGACGACGGCTCGGTGGTTGGTGTATCCGGCGTTGCGTACGATGTTACGGAACAGTTGCGAACTGAACGCGCGTTGGCGGAGCAGCGCGATCAGCTGCAACTGCTCAATGGGCAAAAAAACCGATTGTTTTCCATTATCGCGCATGATTTACGAACCCCATTCAATAGTCTGTTGGGTTTTTCGGAAATTCTCAGCCAAAATGTTGAAACATTGTCTCCGGCTGAGATCAGCGAATATGCCGCGATGATGCATGACTCCGCTCTCCAGGCGAATAGCTTGTTGGAGGCTCTATTGGAATGGTCGCGCCTGCAAATGGGCGGGCTGAAAAATGAACCGCGCCCCTTCGACATAATCGTCGCCATCAAAACGGCCTTGGCCTTTAATGGTGCCAGTGCAACGAACAAGAATATTACCGTTGAATGCGCTGACCGGGCCTTGTTGAGCGTCCTTGCCGATCCACAGATGGTTGATACCGTGCTGCGGAACCTGATCGCCAATGCCATTAAGTTTACCGACATGGGCGGTGCCATATCAGTGCATGCTGTCCGGGATGGCGGCGATATTTCCATATCCATTCGGGACAACGGTATCGGGATTGCGCCCGACCGTCTGGCGCGATTGTTTCAATTCGAAACCAACCTTTCCACCGCCGGCACCGAAGGTGAAAAAGGTACCGGCCTGGGCCTGCAATTATGCAAGGAGTTGGTGGAACTGCAGGGCGGTGCCATGTCAGTGGAAAGCGCCCTTGGTCAAGGTTCCACCTTTAGCTTTACCCTGCCGTCGGCAATTTAGCGGTATCCGGATAGCAGTATCCGGATATTGGGGATCACTGTCCGGGTGCCTGCACGGTTGATTGCCCCCTCAATGCACCTTATGTGAGGTCAACACCGTCGCATTTCTGCGCACGGATAACTATAGGGATACGAGGAATATGGTGGCCGATCGGTTGATGGGACAGGCCCGGCGGCTGTTGCCGGACTTTAGCGGCACCGGTAAACGCACGGCGGGAGGCATTGGCATCGCCATTTTGGTAGCGGTCCTGCTGTATTATCCGGTTGGCATGGTGATCACTAACAGCATCGATGACGATGTGGACTATAAGATAGCTGACGCCGCGCTGCCCGAAGGCGGCAGCCGCGCCGTCGCGATGGCTGCCAGCCTCATCACCCGGGAAGTTGATGAAAACCGCTGGGTTGCCAATGATCCCTTTTTTCTGCCGCCTTCGGCGCTCGACAATATGCCCAACTATCAGCAGGGCATCATTTCCGCCCTGGCCCGATTTGCCTTTGAGTTGACCGATCAGATCGGTCGTACAAGGGGCACGTCCCAGACCGATAAAGATCTACAGGAAGCTGCCGGCCAGTTGCAATATGCCGGTGACGTTTGGGTCTTTGACCTGTCGACGTCATTGGCACCAACCACGACGTCCGAAGCCCGCTATCGCAAGGCAGCGAGATCCCTGCGCAACTATAATCAACGCCTCTCCGCCGGGAATGCAATCTTCGAAAAGCGGGCCGATAACCTGATGGCCACATTGGACCGGTTTGCCTTGGACATGGGGGCATCGTCCGCCACCCTGGATCGCCATATTGCAGAACATGCCGGTGATTTCATCGATTTGCGTTCCGATGATGTCTTCTATGGCATCAAGGGGCAAAGCTATGCCTACTATCTGATCATCCGTGACCTGGGCCTGGACTATGCCCATGTCCTGTCGGAACGGGAATTGACCAATGCCTGGAGCAATATGTTGGAAAGCCTGCGTCATACAGCGGAATTGTCCCCGATGGTGGTTGTCAACGGCACCCCTGATGCCCAGGCAATGCCCAGCCACTTAGCCGCACAAGGCTTTTACCTGTTGCGCGCGCGCACCAAATTACGCGAAATTACGAATATTCTGCTGAAATAAGCGTCGCGGCGTTCTGACGTATATTTGTTGCCCTGACGCCGTGGTGCTGTCACCATATTGACGATAGTGAGGGCAGGACCATGGAAGAGTTACAGCAGAGCGTCTTAACGCGGACGAAATTTTTGTGCGTGGTGGATGATTCTCCGGAATGTCGATTGGCGTTACGTTTCGCCTTTCGCAGGGCGGCACGTACAGGTGGCGGCGTCATACTGTTATATGTGATTGAGCCGGCTGATTTTCAGCATTGGGTCGCCGTGGAAAACCTGATGCGTGAGGAAGCGCGTGAGGCGGCGGAAGAAGTCCTGCATACTCTGGCCGATGAAGTCAGCCAATGGTCGGGCATCATGCCTGAATTCGCCATTCGGGAGGGCCGGAAACAGGACGAGGTCATTACCTTGTTGGAAGATGAACCGGAGATCCGGCTGTTGGTTCTCGGTGCTTCGGCTGAGAAAGAGGGCCCCGGCCCCCTGGTCAGTGCCTTGGCAGGTCCCATGTCGGCGAATATGAAGGTTCCCGTTACAGTTGTTCCTGGTAACTTAAGTATCGAACAAATCGACGCAATTACTTGATCCGTCCCAAACGCGATCTGCGGGCGATCTGACGCTGCTCCACTGCGGCCTGTATCAGCCGCCGGCGTTTGACATTGGCCCGGCGTCTTTCCTTATGCCAAAGGCCGATCACTTTGCGACGGTAGGGTTGGTTCAAAGTTTTGGTCGCGGAATGATACAGAGCCACCGCTTGATACCAGGATTTACGTTGTTCGTAGAGTTTTCGCAGCAGTTTTGCGGCGTATTCGATATTTGCGGCAGGCTCCAGGGCCATATCCAGATTGGCGAAGGCATCGGGATGATAATGCAGATTGACCTGCATACAGCCCACATCAATATTGCGCACGCCCGCCTTTAACAGAGTTTGTACAGCCGCGACCGCTGCCGCTTTGGTTTCGAAATAACGCCCCTTGCCCTCGGCATAAACGGTCCATGGCCAGGCAATAAATACCTTGCGGTCCGCCATCCAACGGCCGGATTCCGCTATAGTGATCGCTGTCAGCATTTGCCCTGGGATGCGATGACGGCGTTCCGCATCGGCCACCATGTCGCGGCAATCCAGTTCTTTCCCCACCTCTTGAAGGGGAGCCGGGTTCGGCGGAATTTGTTGGTTTTCCGCCATTGACGATGTGCCACGCGCCATGACAGACGACGCCGGGGAAAGCCAGCAAAGGCTAAACATCAACGCAATTACAGGACGCAATTTCCGAATTTCGGCCATGATAGATCATGCTCCAGCATTCATTTTCTGCAAAATGCGATGCAAAAGCTGTGCCAGACGAGGTTTTTCCGTGAATCGGTCCGTATCAGGCTGTTCTACTATTCGGCTGCGGCGTCCTGGGCGGCGAAATACGTCATAGGCAGGTTGCAGACCGCGGCAATAACCCCTGTCATGGCCGCCTGCACCCGCTGTATGGCGGGCAGACGAACGACTTCCTGCTCATCCATATAGAGGCGTCGATTAATCTCGATTTGCAGCGCATGAACGCCGGTCCCGGGACGGCCATAGTGATAGGTGGTAAAGCCGCCGGCATAGGGATTATTGCGCTGAACCCGCAGACCCAGGTCAGACAAGGTGCGGTGAACGCAATCGATTAATTCCGGGGCGCAGGCGGTACCAAAGCGATCACCAAGGACAATATCGGCGCGCCGGTCGCCAATCGCGGCGGCCTGGTTAGCTTTGTTGTTCAGGCCTGGGTTGGAATGCAGGTTCAAACCACTGCTCGACGGCATGGAATGGCAGTCGATCAACAGGCAATGGCCAAAGGTCAATTGGCAATCCTCTATCATCCGGGCCAGGCAGTGGTGATAGGGGAAATAAATCCGGCTCAAGCGTTGGCGTACCTCGGTAAAATCCAAATGGTCGGTATAGATGTCCCGTCCATCGGCTGCCAGGCGCGGAATTGTGCCCAATCCCCCTGCCACCCGCAGTGACGTCGTATTTACGTGGCTGGGCAGCTCCTCCGCGAACATACGGGGGTCCAGCTCCCACGGTTCACGGTTCAGATCCAGATATGCGCGGCCATAGGCGGCATGTATCAGGGGCGCGCCATGGCTGGGCGCTGCGGTAAACAATTCCTCGACGAAATTATCGGCGGATCGTCGCAATACCAGTTCGGGCAAGCCAGTCGCCGCCATCAGGTCATCGGGATAGTGCCGGCCGCTGTGGGGTGAGGCGAAGATAACGGGTGCCGATTGCTTAACCGGCCTGATTACATCAAAAGGCAATGGCGCGGTCTCTGCATCAGTAATCGTCATTCACCAGTCCCCACTAGAGCAATTCCGATCAAAAGAGAATCGCTTTGCGATTCTAAGTGATTGGAAAAATTGCTCGATTCTTAAGAGTTGGAGCATTTCCTAGTCGGAAATGCTCTAGGTTGTCCAAGGCAACATTGCCAAGATTCTAACATGGGGTCGGCGAGATACAATATAGCCAGTGTCCAAAAAATGATCTATTTCGGTTCCAGAATGCTGCTGTATGGGAACCAATGCTGCATCGGTAAAATTTAAGGCTTTGCTAGGGTATCTTTACACTTTGCTAGGCATGTCGGATTATTGTGACTGACAATTATGATGATCGAGGGCTCTCAACGAGCGGCAATGAGAGCGGTCCAGAGGATGGTTATGGCGAAAATTCTATTGGCGGAAGACGATGATTCCATGCGGCATTTCCTGGGGCGCGCCCTGGAACGGGCCGGCCATGAAGTGTTTTCCGTGGGTCAGGGTGATGAGGCCTTGCCGGTTTTAGCCGAAGGCCGCTTCGACCTGCTGTTGGCCGATATCGTCATGCCTGAAATGGACGGTATCGAACTGGCGCGGCGCGCCGTTGCTGTTGATCCCGGCATCCGTATCATGTTCATCACCGGCTTCGCCGCCGTTGCCCTACGTAATCGGCAAACCTCGCAGTCAGACGCGAAAGTCCTCTCGAAGCCATTTCACCTGCGTGACCTGGTTGATGAGATCGATAAAACCCTGGCGGCGTAGAGCAATTCCGATCAAAAGAGAATCGCTCGAAGCACTGGAGCGATTCTAAGTGATTGGAAAAATTGCTCTATTCTTAAGAGTCGGAGCATTTCCTAGTCGGAAATGCTTGTCTTATAAATATCCCGATCATTTGTGGTTTAAGTGATCACCACCAGGGGGTGGCCACCCCCTGGTGGTGGAATGGGACGGATCGTTGACATGCGGGCCTTTGCAGGGCCGAGTTAGAGATTGATCGCCCATTTCTTTTCCAATGGTCTGAACGGATACAAGGGGTTGCTCTCATGGGGCAAGCCCCGCATGACAAGCACAGGACAATGGTCAAGATGAAACATTATACACCAATCGCCGCACCAGTTGTAGCTGGGATTGACGTCTCGAAAGCCCATCTCGATGTCTATCTTCACCCGGAAGGCAAACGCCGGCGTTTCAACAATGACAAAACCGGCTGGCGGGCACACCGGGATTGGCTGGCTAAAGCGGAACCCGAGCATGTGGTCTATGAAGCCACGGGGCGTTATCATAAGGGTTTTGAACGATACCTTGGCGGCCATGGCCTGCCCATCGCCCGCCTCGATCCGCGCCGCGCCGCGCCAGACGCTTTGCCGAGGCCATTGGCGTGCAAGCCAAAACGGACCTGGTCGATGCCTGCGTTCTGGCCCAATTCGGGGCTTTCCTGAAGCCGGCGACAACGGCCTTATCCGGTCCGGCGCTGGAGCAAATCAAGGAACTGGTCGCCGCCCGCCGTGGCCTGATACAGCAGGGGACCCGTGTCGCCAACAGAAGCAAAACCACGATCATCCCCCTGCTGAAGCGGCAGCTCAAGCAGTCGGGCGCTCAAGTGGAGCGGCATATCAAGGCCATCGACAAAGAATGCCGTGAGATCACAGCCTCGGACCCGGTGTTGGCCCAACGGCTCGCAATCCTGCTAAGCATACCATCCATCGGAGAGATCACGGCCATGGCCGTACTGGCCGAAATGCTGGAACTGGGCGAGCTCAATGACAAACAAGTCGCCAGCCTGCTGGGCGTCGCGCCCATCGCCCGCGACAGCGGCGCATTCCAAGGCAAGCGCCATATCCGTGGCGGCAGGGCAAAGCTGCGCCAGGCTCTCTACATGGCCGCCCTCGTCGCGACCCGCTTCAACCCCGATATGAAACGAAAATATCAGGCCCTCATCAAAAACGGAAAACCACCAAAGGTCGCCATAACGGCCATCATGCGTAAGCTAATAATCCTCGCAAACGCACTCATAAAAGATAATCGAACTTGGTCCGAAATCAGACCTTGCGTATAACGGATACTCTAACAGGGTGCTGAAAAAGGCATAGCAGATTTGATTTGTCGAGGAATTTGGTCACGAGATGCAGTGGGATTGGTTCGAGGTTACGGACTTTTGGTCTTTTTGGCTGGATTTGGATGGGTTGGGCTGCCTTTAGACGGACTCCGGGCGTATTTCATGGCGGTGCTTCAAGCAGTTTGGGTAGGCGGATCAGATTGTAGGCCGCCAAGGCCAGGGTGAATTGAGCGTTAACCCGCCGTAAGCCACGAAACTTGCTCTGCCTCAACCCCGCACCCTGCTTGATCCAGCCGAAGATTTCCTCGATCCGCTTACGGACGATCTGGCTGATGCCATAGCCTGGATGTCGCGTGGTCCGGCGCAGCTCATCGACGAAGGCTTCGACGTCATAACCCTTGTCGCCAGCCATGGTAATCTGTCGACCGCCAGCCACTTCGCCCAACGGGCGTGCGCAGCTACATCGTTCAATATCGTAACCGCGTGGGCCAGTCCAAGCGCAAGACATTGGGCCGTCACGGCGTCCTCACAGCGGAAGAAGCCCGCAACCGGGCGCGCGCAATGTTGTCGGGAACCAAGGACGGCGATGACCCTGTCACCGACAACAGGGAGGCACGGGACGCGGCCGCGGTGACAAGCCTGTGTGAGCGTTATATGCGGGAGCACGCCACCCCCCATAAGAAGCCGTCCAGCGCCAAAGAAGACCAACGCCTGATCAATAACAAGATCATCCCCGCCCTGGGCACTTCCAAGGTAGCAACCGTCAACCGCACGGACATTTCCAAAATCCACCACCAAATGCGAAACACCCCTTACGAGGCGAACCGGACCATGGGCCTGATCAGGAAAATATTCAACCTGGCCGAACTGTGGGGCCTGCGCCCGGATGGCAGCAACCCTTGCCGTCATATCCAGCGGTACAAAGAAAAGCAGCGGGAGCGTTTCCTGTCGGTGGAAGAAGCCAAGGCCCTTGGCAAGGTGTTGAACCAGGCCGAAAAGGACGGCACCGAACAGCCCGTATTCATCGCCGTCATCCGTTTGCTATTACTGACGGGAAGCCGTCTGTCCGAAATCTGCGCCCTGCGATGGGACTATATCGACATAGACAGAGGCGCGGCCCGTCTGCCGGACAGCAAGACCGGCGCAAAGACCATCCACCTTGGCGAGGCAGCCTTGGACGTCATTAGCGGCGTTCCCGGATCAGAGGGGTATCTATTCAACGCCGTCCGTGATGACGACAAACCCCTATCCAAGCACGCCGTGGAAAAAGCCTGGAAACGCATTCGACTGAAAGCAGAGTTGCCCGACGTCCGGCTGCACGACCTGCGCCACACATTCGCGTCGTGGTCCGTCATGAGCGGCCAAACCCTCTACATGACGGGTGGCTTACTCGGCCATGCCTCAGCACAAACCACAAGCCGCTACGCCCATCTTGCCGCCGATCCGCTGCGGCAGGCTGCGGACACGGTGAGCGAGACCCTGGCGGCGGCACTGGCGAATCCATGACGACAACTCACCTTGAATATTTTGGTGTCTATCTGATGCCAGGTCGCGTTCATTCGCCAAGTTGCGATTTGGGAGGAAACTTCCAAGTTGAGCACCAGAAGCCTTCAGGTAAATCTAAGGTCCGGTGGCCTAATTCGGGTATGCTAGCCAACGGTAGCCGCTACAAAGACCGAGTCGGGTTCCCAGATTCTCATCTCATGTTTGTATTCTGTCAAAAGGTCGCCCGCCCTAGACAGTTCAATCGTTACCAGACGATCACCCTCCGATGCGGGACTAAGTTCTAGCGTCAAATAATCGAATAACGGTTTTTCATGGACCGCGATTATGGTTTGCCTGCCTTTTTGCCTCGACAATGCCCTAAGAAGGACAGCGAATTGTGCAATATGAATTTCGTCCATGCTTTGAACGGGATCATCGATAACCAACCAAGGCAATATTGGCTCCACCGAAAGGTGAAGCGAAAGAAAAAGTGTAAGCGCCGCTGTGTTAAGATTGCCGGCGCTCAACATAGATCGTGGATTACCGGCAAGGCCGCCGTCCCGATATCGCGTTTCCAATATAGCCTGCACTGGGCCGCGCCCGTGTTCCGGTATAGCAAAACCAGGAATAAAGGGCTCCTCCGGTGCGAGCCTGATAAATAGGTCTTTCCAAATTTCATTGAGGGAGTCATTGAAAACACGCCGCACAATATCTGTCCGAACGTGCACAGCTCTGTCGGATAGAGATTTTGCATCTTCCCTTGTGTTGGCGACCTGGTCCCAAGCTGCGCCAACACGCGCCAATCTCTTCTGAATTTCTTTATGCGCTTTTGATTTAAATGCTTCCTCTTGCCGCCGATCTGAATAAAGGCGCGCCGCCTCTAAGGCGCGTTGACGATTAGATTCGCGCTTCGCAATCCCAGCCCGTCGTTCGTCAATCTCGGCTCGGCACCTCGTCAAGCTGTCAGAAATAGATTCGCTCTCTTTCGGTAAATCGATTCCCAGCCGCTGAGGAAAATCGGACACCGATGCACGTAAACCCACCAGAATTTCTTGCTTTTGGCGAAGCTCGCTCAAGGTTTCAGCTGCTGAATCCACCGCCTTTTTTAGCAACTCACCTTCGCCTGCGAATTCCCGTGTTCTTTTTAAGCCTTGCTCGGCCTCTGCCAAGTTTGCCGTGCGCGTCATCACGGCGGTGCGATCTGACTCTGAGAGAAGCCGACTTTCTAAATCTTCGATCTCCGCCCTCTCCCTACCAATAGCACGCGTAACGACCTGCCGCTCAGCTGTGACTTCTTGCAACTCGGTTGCTGTCTGCGACAGGCCTGCAATATGCATGGTCAAATGCGCATGCAATGGCACATCAGAAACTTCGCCAAAATCACGATCGCATATGGGGCAAGTATTATCGTCAATAAAGGGAGATACTTCTGATAGCGCTCTTGCTATCTGCCCGCTTTCTTTGGCAAGGGTGGCCAATCTCTCATCGAGACGTTGCGCTCTCGTCATCGACTTCTGCAGCGACTCGCGGCATGTATTGAATGCTGTTCGGTTCAAGGTGTCTTGTTCGACCTGTCGACGGCACCGTGCAATTTCATCCTCAACAGCCGCTTCTGCAGATTCGTGAGCGGAGATCGCACCGACGCGGCTTATCGATGGTAGGTCCCTGACCAAGGTGGATGCCGCCGATAATGCGGTCTCTAAAGTCGCTTCGTGATCAGTCAACCACGCATGCAATTGCGTGCGTCGTGCTGCCAGTGTGCTCTCAGCCTCAGCAAGCCGTGATAGATCGACTGTATTTGCTGTAGAGATCCACAATGAATGCGCTGCTGACACCTCACGGGACATAATCGACAGTTTTTCCGCTTCGGTACCTTCATCACCTTGATCTGAAATTTGCCTGATCAGCTCATCCAGGTCGGGAACGTTTTCGACGTCAAAGGGTGCGAGCGCTTCCAACAAGAGATCGTGTGCCGATTGACACGTTAATTTCGCCTCATCCAGATTAGCGATTGCCAGATCAAACTGATTTTCAAGGCGCTTTTTCTCATCTTCTACTTCGGAGTATAGAGGCAGAGACTTCCTTAACCGCGCCACATGACCGAGATGATGCAGCCCGTCGATCACATTGTCTAAATGATCAAGCCCAAGCATGTCCTTGACGAATAGGGTCAAAGGACTGTCATCATCCCGCGCATCGCTTGTCTCGTAAATTTCGAGCAAACGCCCCAATGTCGCCTGAGCAAGAAAGCAACGCTCTGTATAGAACAAAGCTTGTGCCTTCCTTAGCAAAGGCTCTCCGCTGATCCTTGATCCACTTATGAAAATTTCTGAGGGGTTTGATGTTACTTGCAGATGCTCACATCTAATCGTAAGTGAGGCTTCTTTTGAGTCACGATGCACCAGATGGTTCTCATAGTTAGGATCGAACCGACGAAGCGAAGCGACAGCACCTGTGAGCCCCAATTCAATCGCAGAAAGCAGGCTCGTCTTTCCGCTGCCATTAGGCCCGTGGATTAACACGATGGGCGCGTCCAAATTTAAATCGAGCGTGCCCCGAATAGAGCGAAAATTCGAAACCTGTAGGCTGGTAATGCGAGAGGTCATGCCTCATCCTCCCAAGCCTGTTCAAGTTCGGCTGTCATGATGGCATTTATTGCCGATTTCACCGCCCCACTGCCTTCATTTGCTAGAGGCGCAAGTGCCGCAATGTCGTCGCGCAATCCCGCCAGCTCAGTTTGAAGCTCAGTCAATGGATCAACTACCAAGTTGTCACTCGTAACCAACCCCAGCGGTGTCAGTATGGCCAACCAATTTGCCAACAAACCATCAGTTTCCTCGACCGACATTGCTCCGAGCGGTAATACTCGGCAAACTGACATCATATCCGCTATTTCAGCCTGAGAAGGACGAGGACCAACAATGATCGTCGTTAAAGGATTTCGTGCGCGGGCTACATCAAGGGCACGCGCAACACCCAATACTTGCCGGACAATCTCGCCATTATTTTCTATTTCGGCGGTGTCCGCGATGAGAATGAGATCGCTGGACTTCGCGGGACCGAACAAAACTGCAGGAAATCTAAACTGCATACCACTAATCAAAAGCGGCGGCGGCAAAACCTGATACCCATGCGGCACAAGAAATTCAATCACCTTCACAACCGGTGCACTCATGCTCATAAGGCAGTCTCCTGCTTGAACTGTTCCAGGAAAGCCGCCGGAGTGGCGTTTTTCTCCAGCAAAGTTTCGACGCAGACTTCGCGTATTTGTAATCTACCAGTCCGTCCTGGCGCCTTCAACGGGGCCCTTTGTTGCGTATAATGAATAGGCTTGCTGTGGATGAGGACGGCGTCGTCCTCCAACTCAACGCGGCCTGTCGCAAAAAGCATACTGGCAGCGTGTGTTGACGCGGCCACAAACAGACGAGTTTCCCTTTTTCCAGATTTAACCACAGCGATACCAGCGCGGTCGATCACATTGCCAGGCGCTTCTAGTGTCCAAAGACCTTGCTCTATCCCATTTCCGATAGCCGCCGCAGCAATTGCCGCTTCAGGCAATCCATTGGCCTGCATATCGATATCAGCCTCAATCGCCGAGGCCGGACGTGATGTTATGGGCTGATAAACTGCGCTTCCCCCATTATCATTACCAGAGGTCACCAATGTTCTTGTCCGACTGACATACTCAACCAAATCGCTGGCAAATGCTAGATGATCACAACTGCCCTTCGTAGCCAAATCATTGCGCAATGCTATAAGGCCATTATCGATCCATTCGGTCATTCCGTCTTGGCTGACGTCGGCTAATTTCGATAGTCGGCCCAGCTTTTCAGCAATAGAAAAAAATAGTAGCGCGAGCAGCAAAGGTTTCGCAAATGCTCGTATATGAGATTGTCCCTTGATCTCGGTACGCTTGGCACCCTGATAATCGCCCTTATAGACGATTTCTAAAAGGCTCTGCTGACCGTCCGTCACTTCTTCTTCGGAAAATACGTAGCTCGGTCGCTCGCCGGGCCATTGCCATGCAAGAGTGTCTTCTGCCTTTCCGAATAGATGTTGAATATTAAAGTCTTGAGCGGACAGGCCTAGCATCAGGGTCGGACGTTCTGAGATTACTGTAACTAGATGGCTGAATATGCCCTTTGTTTTATCTTCGTGGCTCCAGCTTGCAAGCTGAGCTTCGCGCCCAACAATGTAGGGACGATATTCATTCTCATTGTTGCGAGCACGCACAGCACAACCGTGAAATTTTAGCAATTTGGGTTTCTGTTGCGCGTTCTGCAGGTCCTCGGACTTTACGCAAACGACCAGCGAAGTATTTCCATTGCTAATGGCGGCGGTGGCCTTTTCGACCAGCCCGTCCCAATTGGCTGAAGCGAGTTCATCCACTATCCCTTCCCTAACCATCATCGCCAAACATAAGTGTTCAGCGTCGGGTTCAACCGTGTCGTCGCCATATGTGCCAGCAACATCAACCCCCTCCCAGACAAGGATATCATTGACCTCGTCACCGACACGAATGTTCAAGAATGTTGAGTAATTCGTGGAAAGAGTTCTAGTAATCCGTTTGATCTCCAGCCATTTCTTGACGGGCTGGGCAAAATCGATCTGATCCCGCTCTTCTGCGCTAAGGGCAGCGTTATCCAATGCACGGGCCAAGGCCTCTCGATAGCTGCAATTCGGGTCATCGACCGTAATTCGGACGCGCAAGTATTCCAGGACCTTTACAATGAGCTCTTCCAACATGGGAAATCTGCCACGTGAAATCCCGGAGCCTAGCCAGAAAGCATATCGGCCATCGGCAATTCCCTGCGCAAATGTCTTAAACCGAGTATCAAGCAGTTGAAGCGTTTGTGTCACGCTTATATCTGCTGCCGTCGGTGTCTTACTCATCTGACGAGCCCATACTCCGAGCAAAAATGCATAACAGTTCCCGCTTAAGTCAAAACGCTATTCTAAAAAGATCTGGGCCACAACGCTAGGCTATATATTAATGATTTTCCGCAATGGGTGGCTTGGATTGACCGTATCGACTGTCGCTCCCGTCATCAAAACCCACAAAACCATCAAAACCTACTAGGTCTAGTTTTGTTAGTTTTGTGGGTTTTGAGATAGATTTGGATTGATCGCGTAGTCTTTCCTAGGACGGCCGCCCTTTGCTCCGCTATCACTGTTAACCGGCCTCAGCCAATCGGCAGCTTCAAGCGCTGCCGACGCTGCTTCAAATGCGACTGAAGAACCGATACTCGCAATACCCCAGGTCGAATAGACATCCCTCGCATTTACCGTTTCTGGGTTCCTGACCAAGATCGCTTGGGCAAGGGCTAGCACGCTGGCATCATGCTGGTGGTGCCTGGCATCGCCATAACATCGCACGGTCATAGGCGCAAAATAGTCGTCGATTAGGTGGATTGCCGCTTGGATGGCCTCTTTGCCGATCTGGGCGGGCGGTACTTCGGCGGTGATGGGATCGATGGACCACCAAAGATGTTCAAGGATCAGGGCAAGCAGCCGCCTTAGGGCATTCAAGGCACCGGGGTCAGCCGCCCTGCTGCTTACCCCTCGCTTACCCGGCAATTGTAACAATTAAGGGGTTAGCGGCTAATGCCGCTAACCCCTTGAATTTGTTGGTGCCCCTGCCCCGACTCGAACGGGGACGTCCTATGGACAACAGATTTTGAATCTGTCGCGTCTGCCAATTCCGCCACAGGGGCCCGGGCGGCATAATAGCGCCGACTGGGATTGGGTCAATGATAAGAAGCCACTATTAGAGCAATTTTCAATCAATTGGAGTAACTTTAGTGATCCAAGTGATTGGTTCAATTGCTCTGTCTTAAAGAGTCTAAGCGCATTTTGACTAAATGCGCTTTAGGCAGCTAATTTATCCAATTCACGTACCAGGCTTTCACCCATCACGGTGGTGGAAACTTTGGCCTTGCCGGGCTGCATGATGTCGGCTGTGCGCAGGCCGCCGGCGAGGACGTTTTCTACTGCCTGTTCGATCAGATCGGCATCTTCAGCCAAATCGAATGAATAACGCAGGTTCATCGCAAAGCTTAACAATGTCGCGATGGGGTTGGCCAATTCCTGACCGGCGATGTCCGGGGCGGAACCGTGTACCGGTTCGTACAGGGCTTTACGTGCGCCGGTCGCATCCACTGCGCCGAGGGAGGCGGAGGGGAGCATGCCGAGGGAACCGGTTAACATAGCCGCCGTGTCGGACAGCATATCGCCAAACATGTTATCGGTGACGATAACGTCGAACTGTTTCGGCTCGCGCACCAGCTGCATGGAGCAGTTGTCGGCGTACATATGGCTTAATTCCACGTCGCCGAAGGATTCCGCGCCCAACTTGGTCACTTCATCCCGCCACAGGACGCCGGATTCCATGACATTGGCTTTTTCGACAGAGCAGACTTTGTTGCTGCGCTTGCGTGCCAGCTCAAACGCCACCACGGCGACCCGGCGGATTTCCGAAGTGGTATAGGTTTGCGTGTTAAAGCCCCGGCGCTGGCCATCGGGCAGGGTTTCAATACCCCGTGGCTCGCCGAAATACAGACCGGATGTCAATTCCCGGATAATCAGAATATCCAAACCCGACACGACCTCGGGCTTCAGGGTGGAGGCATCAACGAGGGCGTCAAAGCACATGGCGGGGCGCAGATTGGCAAATAGATCCATTTCCTTGCGCAGGCGTAACAGGCCGCGTTCGGGCTTTTGCTCAAACGGCAGGTCATCCCATTTCGGGCCGCCGACAGCGCCCAACAATACGGAGTCCGCCGCCATGGCGTCGGCCATGGTCTCGTCCGTCAGAGGCGTGCCGTCCGCATCAATGGCGGAACCGCCGACCAGGCCCTCGGATATATCAAAGGAAACCGCCCGGCGGTGATCCATCCAATCAATGACCCGGCGCACTTCGCGCATCACTTCGGGGCCAATACCGTCGCCCGGCAGGATCAACATTCTTTTGTTCGAGGCCATGTTTTTGTCCGCTCGCTTTTAACTGATGAATAAGATTTTCGATCGACGCAGTCGGCTTATTCAGCAGCCGCGCCGTACAGCCAGGGTTGCCCGACCTTTTGTTTTTCTTCGAAACTGTCGATGCTGCCCTTGCGCTGCATGGTCAGGCCAATATCGTCCAGACCCTCCAACAGGCATTGTTTGCGAAAGGGGTCCATCTCGAAATTAACGACGCCGCCATCAGGGCCCGTAATCTCCTGTTTTTCCAAGTCCACTGATACGGTGGCATTGGCACCCCGATCCGCATCATCGAACAACAGTTCCAGCTGTTCCGGCGTTACCTTGATGGGCAGGATGCCGTTCTTGAAACAATTGTTATAAAAAATGTCGGCAAAGGAGGTGGAGATCACACAACGAATACCGAAATCTTTGATGGCCCAGGGGGCATGTTCCCGGGACGACCCACAACCGAAATTGTCGCCGGCAACCAGGATCTGCGCCTGACGATAGGCCGGCTTGTTGAGAACAAAATCCGGCTTTTCCGTGCCGTCTTCGTTAAAGCGCATTTCGGCAAACAGATGCTGGCCCAGGCCGGCCCGTTGAATGGTTTTCAAATACTGTTTGGGAATGATCTTATCCGTATCAATATTGATGCTACGCATGGGCGCTGCAACACCACTGACTTTTTCGAATTTTTCCATTTTTCCAACCCTCCCGATCAAACCTGGTCCAAATCACGCACGTCGGTCAGATGACCGGCGATGGCGGCGGCAGCGGCCATGGCCGGGCTGACCAGATGGGTCCGCCCACCATAACCCTGGCGGCCTTCAAAATTGCGGTTGGAGGTGGAAGCGCAACGCTCTCCCGGCTCCAACCGGTCTTCGTTCATGGCCAGGCACATGGAACAACCCGCCTCGCGCCATTCGAAACCGGCGTCGAGCAATATCCTGTCCAGACCTTCTTCTTCCGCCTGATGCTTCACCAGGCCGGAACCAGGCACGACCAGGGCATTTACCCCCGGGGCCACCTTGCGGCCCTTGGCAACAGCTGCGGCGGCGCGAATATCTTCAATCCGGCCATTGGTGCAGGAGCCGATAAAGGCCTTTTGGATGACCACATCCGTCATCGCCATGCCGGGCTTAAGGTCCATATATTCCAACGAACGTTCCCAGGCGGCGCGCTGGTCGCCGTCCCGGGCCATGTCCAGGGTCGGTACATTGCCGGTAATATCGGTAACATTTTCCGGGCTTGTACCCCAGGTGACCTGAGGCACCAATTCGCTGATATCCAAAGTGACGTCGATATCAAAAACCGCATCCGCATCCGTGTGGAAGGTTTTCCAATAACTGACCGCCGCTTCGTACTGGCCCGCCTTTGGCCCCAAGGCGCGGCCCTTCATATATTCAAAGGTCACCTCATCGGCGGCAATCAGACCGGCGCGGGCGCCACCTTCAATGGCCATGTTGCAGACCGTCATGCGGCCTTCCATGGACAGGGCACGAATGGCTTCGCCGGAGAATTCGGCGACACAGCCCGTACCGCCGGCAGTGCCGATTTTCCGGATGATGGCCAGGATCATATCCTTGCCCGTACAACCAAGGGGAAGATCGCCGACAACATTGATCCGCATATTCTTGGATGGCTGCTGGATCAGGGTTTGAGTGGCCAGCACATGTTCCACCTCTGATGTGCCAATGCCAAAGGCCAGGGCGCCAAAGGCACCATGGGTGGCTGTATGGCTGTCACCGCAGACAATGGTCATGCCCGGTTGGGTAAAACCCTGTTCCGGCCCGATGATATGCACAATGCCCTGGCGGGCATCTTTTACCGGGAAATAGGGAACATCGAAATCCGCGACGTTGCGCTCCAACGTTTCGACCTGCAGCTTACTCTCGGGGTTTTTGATCTCTTCATCACGATTGGTGGTGGAGATATTGTGATCGGCCACGGCCAGGGTTGCGTCCCGGCGATGCACTTTGCGCCCGGCGGCGCGCAGACCTTCAAACGCCTGCGGCGAGGTTACTTCATGGACAAGGTGGCGATCCACATAGATGACGCAGGTGCCATCGTCTTGTTGGTCGACCAGGTGCGCAGCCCAGATCTTGTCATATAAAGTTTTGCCGCCAGAACTTTCCGTAGCCATACCGCCCCATCCTTTCAGAAATGGGCGTTACCGAGAACAGGCTCGCCCCACACATGAGAGCAATTTTCAATCAATTGGAGCAGTTCTTGCGATCCAAATGATTGGTTCAATTGCTCTCTCATTTAAGAATCCGAGCATTTCCCAAATTGGAAATGTCCTCGTCGGAAATGCTCTAGGCGCGGCTATTTATTGCCGTTACGCCCCCCTCAGATAAATCGGAATCCTTATTCGGCACCAGAAGCAGAAGCTGCTGCTGCCTTAGCTTCCCGATTTTTCGCCTTGCTCTCACCCTTGGCACGCACGACCCGGCGATGGTCCTGCTTTTCGGCAATACGCGCGCGTTTGCCCGTCAGGCCACGCAGGTAATACAGCTTGGCCCGGCGAACGCGGCCACGGCGCACCACATCGATGCTGTCGATGCGCGGCGAATGCATGGGAAAGACCCGCTCCACACCTTCGCCATAGGAAATCTTGCGGATGGTGAAGGATGAATTGATCCCGGCTCGCTTGACCGCGATGCAGACGCCTTCATAGGCCTGCACCCGCTCCCGCGTGCCTTCAATCACCTTCACGTTGACGCGGACCGTATCGCCCGGGGCAAATTCCGGTGTATCATAATCCGCTTTTCGGGCCTGTAGTTGGTCCGCTTCAAATTTCTGCAACAAGTTCATCGCACTAGCCTCGCGATTTAGCGGAGCGGAGATACAGATCCCAAAGATCCGGTCGCCGCGCCTTGGTCAATTCCTCTGCCTGACGTAACCGCCAAGCCCTGATATTCTCGTGGTGACCGGATGTCAAAACCTCCGGCACCTCCCGCCCTTCCCAAACCTGGGGTCGGGTATATTGGGGGTATTCCAATAACCCTTGGGCAAAACTTTCTTCGTCCAACGCCGACCCTTCAACAATCACACCGGGCAGCAATCTCACTATCGCATCCAACATCACCAGTGCCGCCGTCTCTCCCCCCGACAGCACGTAGTCACCGACGCTGACTTCCTCAATCTCGCGTCCCTCCAAGGCCCGTTCATCGACCCCTTCAAAACGCCCGCAGATCAGCGTGACACCACCCCCACCCGCATCTTGGTCCGCCAACTCCCGGGCCAGCGCCTGATCCAGTCGCCGCCCCCGGGGGCTCAAATAAATGACACGACGCCCAGGTGACGATATCGCCACATGATCAACCGCCGCTGCCAGAATATCCGGCCGCATAACCATTCCCGGGCCGCCGCCGAAAGGGGCATCGTCCACGGAGCGGTGTTTATCGCGCGCAAAGTCGCGAATGTCCACCGTTTCCAGCTGCCAAATGCCCTTTTTCAAGGCCTTTCCAGCCAGACTTAGACCCAAGGGACCGGGAAACATCTCCGGAAACAGGGTCAGGACCGTCGCCGACCAGTTTTTTTGGTCAGACGCTTCGGTCATCGTCTTCATCGCCGCCATCATTTTCTGTTGGATCAACAATCACCAAACGTCCATTAGTGACATCAACCACGGGAACCGCATGGTGATTGAACGGCACCATGATCGTTTCCGGAATGCGGCCGTCCGAACTTTGCGGCTGCAATTCCAACAAATCGCCGGCACCAAAATCATGAGCCGCCTTCACGGACCCGAAGACCGTGCCATCCGTCAATTCCACCCGCAAACCAACCAGATCAGCGTAGTAAAATTCCTCCGCCGCAGCCGCTAATTCCGGCAAAACATCGCGCGGCACATAAAGTTTCGTGCCCTTTAGGGCTTCAGCCCCGTTACGGTCGTTGACCCCGGGGATGGCGGCCAAAAGACCACCCTTCACCGGCCCCCGCAGGGACAACTCAACTACCTTTCCAGCCTCGTTCCGCAGCACGCCGTAGGCCAGAATATCTTCCGGCGTTTCGGTAAAGCTGCGGATCTTAACCAGGCCCTTGATGCCGTGGGCGGCGACAATTTCACCTAGTAAAAGGCGTTCGTCCGACATTTGCCCGCACCCAGCCCAGCCGACAGCTTATGCTTCGGCGGGTGCCTCTTCGGCAGGCGCTTCCTCAGCTGGCGCTTCAACAGCTGGAGCTTCAACAGCCGCCTTTGCGGCCTCTGCAGCTTCCGCCGCCTCAGCCAGGCGTTCCTGCGCCTTGGCTTTGGGCTTGGCCTTTTCCGGGTTGTTGCGCTGTGCAGGCATGGGGATGATCTCCGCCTTGCCGAGGAAGGTTGCGACCCGGTCGGTCGGCTTCGCGCCCTTGTCCAGCCAATAGCGGATGCGCTCTTCCTTCAGGTCCACCCGGTCATCGCTGTCTTTCGCCAGCAAAGGGTTGTAGGTGCCCAGACGCTCAATATAGCGGCCATCACGGGGCATGCGGCTGTCGGCAACCACAATACGATAATGGGGCCGCTTTTTTGCGCCGCCGCGGGCCAGTCTGATCTTCAATGACATTCGTGTATTCCTATTCTCAACTTAAGCTCTAATTTCGCCGTATCTAATCTGTATTTAAAACTGCATCTAAAATCGTATCGAATTCCGTCTTTCACCGGGGGCTACTGACCCGGCATGCCAGGTATTTTGGGCATACCCTGCATAAGTCCTCCCTGACCACCAGATCCACCGGGTCCACCCAGTCCTGCCAGACCCTGACGCATCATGCCCTTTTTGCCCATTTTGGAGACTTTTTTCATCATCCCAGACATCTGTTTGAACTGTTTCAACAGACGGTTTACTTCCTGCACCGAAGTGCCCGAACCCGCCGCGATACGCTTTTTGCGGCTGGCATGAATCAATTTCGGCGAATCCCGTTCGGCCGTGGTCATAGACAGGATGATCGCTTCCTGCCGCTTGATCAGTTTGGGGTCGAGGTTCGCTTCGGCCATCTGTTTTTTCATCTTGCCGACGCCGGGTAACATGGCCATCAGACCATCCAAACCGCCCATCTTGGAAATCTGCCGCAGTTGGTCCAACAGATCGTTCATGTCGAACTGACCCTTTTGCACCTTCTTGGCAAGTTTTTCCGCTTGTTCTTCGTCGATGCTTTCGCTAGCTTTTTCAACCAGACTGACCACATCGCCCATGCCGAGGATACGGCCCGCGATGCGGTCGGGATGAAAGGTCTCCAGCTCGTCCAGCTTTTCGCCAACGCCCAACAGCTTGATGGGGCAGCCGGTGACGGCGCGCATGGACAGGGCGGCACCGCCGCGGCCATCGCCATCCACCCGGGTCAGGACAATGCCCGTGAGGTTCAGGCGCTTGTTAAATTGTTCGGCCACATTGACCGCATCCTGGCCGGTCAGGCTGTCAGCCACCAGCAAGGTTTCCACCGGTTGGGCAACGCCGCCGATGGCCTGAACCTCGGCCATCAGGGCCTCGTCCACATGCATACGCCCGGCAGTATCCAGCATGACCACGTCATAGCCCTGCAAGCGGGCTGCCTGCATGGCCCGCTTGGCGATGTCGGTGGGGTTCTGACCCTCGACTATCGGCAGGGTCGGCACATCGATCTGTTCGCCCAGAACTTTCAACTGTTCCATAGCAGCAGGGCGGCGGGTATCGAGAGAGGCCATCAAGACCTTTTTCTTATCCTGCGCCACCAAGCGCTTGGCAAGCTTGGCCGTGGTCGTGGTTTTGCCGGAACCCTGCAGGCCAACCATCAGAATGGCAGCAGGCGGGACAGCATTCAGATTAATCTCAACCGCTTCGCTGCCCAGGGTATCGACCAGGGCATCGTGTACGATTTTGACCACCATCTGGCCAGGCGAGACCGATTTGACGACTTCCTGGCCAACCGCGCGTTCGCGCACCTTGGCGATAAAGTCGCGGGCCACGGGCAGGGCGACATCGGCTTCCAGCAAGGCCTGGCGAACTTCGCGCAGGGCCGCATCGACATCCCCCTCACTCAGCGCGCCGCGCCGGGTAAGTTTGTCGAATACTGAACCTAGACGGTCTGTAAGGCTATCAAACATAGCGCCGCTGCCGTTCCACAAAATGCCACAAAGCAAAATGCCCTGGGGCCGTCAAAAGATTATCAAAATTGCACGCAAAACCGGGCCGCGTATGAAAAACAACAGCGAACCTGGGTCGCGGCGGTTTTTAGGTCTATCGGGGGTAAGTGTCAAGCGGGCGAACGGTATTTAGACCGCCCGCCCGCCAGGATAGTTTCCCATCCGTCACGCATTCCGGCTTTTACTGGGTCAACAGCCGGTTTACGGCGGAGACGATGGCGCGCAACGAGGCGGAGTTGGTGTTTGGGTGGACGCCGACACCGTGGGCGATTTCGCCGTCCTCTCCCTCCAACTGAATGAAGCAGACCGCTTCCACGTCCGATCCCGCACCCATGGCGCGTTGGGTATAGTCCTTGAAGGTGGCCTGGACACCGCAGCTGTCTTTTAGGGCACCAAAGAAGGCATCTATGGGGCCATCGCCGCGGCCAACAATATCGCGCACCTCGCCATAGGCCCGCACGGTGGCGGTGCACATGATGACGTCGGCGGACTCGGCGGTGGAGTTCATGCGATAGTCGACCAATTCAAAAGGCTCGATGCTGTCCAGATAGGTTTCCTTGAAGCTGCTCCAAATCTCGACCGGGGTGATTTCCTTGCCCGTCTGATCACCGATATTCTGGATCACCCTGGAGAACTCCACCTGCATGTCACGGGGCATATCGATGCCGAATTCCGTGTCCATAATATAGGCCACGCCGCCTTTGCCGGACTGGCTGTTGACCCGGATAATGGCCTCATAAGAGCGGCCTACATCCATGGGATCGATGGGCAGATAAGGTACTTCCCAGACCGGGTCGTTGGAGGATTTGTTGGCCGCCATGCCTTTTTTGATGGCGTCCTGATGCGAGCCGGAAAAGGCTGTATAGACCAGCTCACCCGCATAGGGGTGGCGTTCGGGTACGTCCAGCTGGGTGCAAAATTCCGAAACGTCGATGGATTCCTGAATATTACTGAAATCCAACTCCGGATCCACGCCCTGGCTGAAAATATTCAGGGCCAGGGTGATGACATCCACGTTGCCCGTCCGCTCGCCGTTACCAAACAAGGTCCCTTCTACCCGGTCCGCACCGGCCATCAGGCCCAGTTCCGTCGCCGCAACCGCGGTGCCCCGGTCATTATGAGGGTGCAGGGACAGGATGACCTTCTCCCGGTCTTTGAAATTGCGGTGCATCCATTCGATCTGATCGGCGCAGTAGTTGGGCGAGGCCATTTCGACCGTCGCCGGCAGATTGAAGATTACCGGGTTCTCAGTTGTGGGCTGCCAGATATCCATCACCGAATGACAGACATCCAGGGCGTAATCCAGTTCCGTACCGGTGAAGCTTTCCGGCGAATATTCCAGACGCACGTTGGTGCCGCCGGCCTCTAATGCGGGGATTTTTTCCTTGATCCAGGCCGCACCGTCCGTGGCGATCTTTTTGATCCCGTCCCGGTCCTGGGCGAAAACCACCCGGCGCTGTAATTCGGACGTGGAATTGTACAGATGGACAATGGCGTTCTTGCAGCCATCCAGGGCCTCGAACGTACGCTCGATCAATTCCGGGCGGGATTGGGTCAGGACCTGAATATAGACATCGTCGGGGATCAGGTTGTTTTCGATGATGTGTCGGGTGAAATCAAAATCCGTGTCAGAGGCAGCGGGAAAGCCGACCTCAATTTCCTTAAAGCCCAATTTCAGCAAATGATTGAAAAAGTGCATCTTTTTCTGCCGGCCCATGGGATCGACCAGGGCCTGGTTGCCATCCCGCAGATCGACCGAGCACCAGATCGGTGCCTTTTCGATAATGTTGCCGGGCCATTGCCGGTTCGGCAGGTCAATGGGTGGGAAGGCACGGTATTTATGGATTGCCATAGTGTTCATAACGTTAGCTCCTCAATGCGGCTATCGACCGGCCGGCCCAACAATTTAGTGCCCCCGTCGCGCGCTGGTTCTGCCGACAGATAATCTGCATAAGACAAAAAAGCGCTGCGGCACAGGCCGGCAGGCAATAGACGAAAATAACAGTGGTGTTCAGTTCTAGTCTTGAAATCGTGCATGTGACGCATGGTCCCTTAGCGTGCGCGCAAAAAATGCGGCATCCCGGCGCCCCTCAAGGGCCGGGTCGCTAAGTCGCAGGGCAAGGCCCGCTATGTGGTAAGACCGCGTCATGGGGTCGGAAACTATCTTTCGATCCGGTTCACGTCAAGCAGGTTAACTATATTAAACCCTGGTTAATAGGTTATTAAGGCCAAAAAGCGGTCTATTTTAAGCATTTAGGCGGATTTTGCGATTTGCCCTATCAAGCTTTCGGGAAGCGCAGGGCGACCAGCTCCAACCCCTCCGCACCGGCCTGGATCTCTATCGCCCCCTCATCCGTAGAGGCAAATTCGACCGAGAGGGCCGGCAAAGCGGCATCCCCGCGCAGCAAGCTTCCCGATACGACAACATGATATTGTCCCCCGCCCTCTGCCGTGTCGGGCAACAGGTATTTTCCGTTGGATGGCAACGCCAACCAGTTCACATACAGGCCGTCTGCTGTCGGTTCGATCAGATATTCTGTTTGTACCATGTTGGTATCTTCGGAATTGGCATCATTGGAATTCTCGCCCCCACCCCCAACCGATTTCACACCAACGACCTGACGCTGGCGTCCCTTATCCAGCAGATCGTTGTTGGCGGGCAAATATTTCGCGCCTGAATCCCAGGCCTGACGCAGGGTAAAATAATGGATGCCCTGATCTTCCGCGATGATCGGGCCATAGGGCGTGTGACCACCGGCATATTGCACTGTTAAAGGATCAGCGCGCAGTTTCCCAACCCGGCCACCGCCCCCGACAAACAGCTGGAACTGATTGGTCTGATGAAAATGCGGCCGGGTCGTCGAATGGGCCGGCTGCATAACCAGATAGGCCTGTGGCGCGTCATCACCCGCTATATCCTGGCCATAGTCCCGGGTCCCCGGCTTTGGCGCAGAACCGATGTATTCCCGGCCCGTATAGGGCTGGTCATCGACAAGTTGTATCGACTCCCGCGTCATGGCGGTTTCAGTGGCGGTTGATATCAACATGGCAATTCCTCAACTAGATCTCACGGGCCAGATCACGGAGACCAGATTACACGGACTTGGGGCCAGCTTTGCAACCAATTTTTTCGTGCCAAGCGATCCTTAAAAGCCGCCATCCGGCGTTGTCCGATAGGCGTCGGACGGATGATCATAGCCAGTAAATCTTCAATGCCGTAGGGGGCCGTCAGCTCCAATTCGCCATCGCCCCGAAGGCGGACAGCGACACAGGT
Organism: Rhodospirillaceae bacterium; assembly: GCA_018660265.1. Taxonomy (GTDB): domain Bacteria; phylum Pseudomonadota; class Alphaproteobacteria. The sequence continues at coordinate 87,803 of JABJKS010000011.1, forward strand.
CGGGGTTTCAAGCCAAAACCTCATGGCATCCGTAGTGGACGTGTAGGACCGATCACCGTTGCGCAGATGCATCCTGGCCTGGTTCTTCACCGACCAACAGGGACCGGGCAGGGCGCGGCACAGGCGGGCTTGCAACGCCTGTTCGCTTTCCCGGGTAATATCGTCGGCCTGGAAATACAAAAGGTCGACATCATCAAGGGCGGTTGCCTGGTCGTATCCATGCAAATGGTCCCACACCTTGGCCCGGATAAAACCCGCACCAATCCAGCAATCAGCCAGGTCAAGCTGCCGGGCTGCCGCCAAGGCCGCCATCATCCATGGATCAGCGGCAATCAGGGCGAGGACGTCAGCCTCGTTCCGCATAAAGACGACGTTGGAAAGAGACGAGATACAACGCCAAAAACAGCGCGAAATAAAACTCCTGCGTCTCCGACGCCCTGATATCCAGGGGATAGGGTATGGGCCAGCCGAACAATTTTTCCAGTCGTTGGGGCAGGCCAATGGCAATGGCCAGCACGGCGGTGGGCACAAGCTGTTGCGTCGGCCATAGCCAAAATTGCGGATCCGTAGCGTGGATTGGTCGGGACCGTCGCGTAACAAACAGGAACAGAGGATACAACAGACCGCCAACTAAGACCCCGAGTTCCAGGGCCAGGCGTGGCTTTTGATCCAGCCAGGACGATGTGTTGTGCAGGTTGGTTTCGCCCTGGTCGTTCAGATTGCTCATCGCCTCAGGGGTTTCCCAACCCAGCCAATGCTGCCCCCAGGACGCTTCCTCGCCGCCAAAATAGGTGCTGCCCAGGATCATCACGACCAGCCATACCGTCAGCCAGCGCACTGGCAACAGTCCCGCATAACGCAAGGCCAACAGCCCCGCTATAACGCCCGGCACCAAAACCACGACCGTGCCGGTTTCCACCGGTCCCAGTTCGCTTTGCCACAAAGCGCGGTAGAGGGGTTCGTTAATCATACGAAACCCAAGTTCTATGACAATGGCGGCAATCGGCAACCACAGCCAGGCCCACTCCGGCAATTGCGGCAATTGCGGCAAACCAGGTCGCTGCCCCGCAGTTGGGTCACCCGGATCAGATCTATGGGAATTTTGTTGTCCGTTCACGCAGCCAGCCTCACCCCGCACCCATCCATTTACCCAGCGGTTATGCAGTAGGCTTAGGTGCTAGCCTTCCGCCAAACTGACCAACGCCGCCATATCGTCAACCTTAACCTGCGCATGGTCCGGCAGCGAAATGATCTTGTCGGTTTTCAATCGGGTAAAGGTGCGGCTTACAGTTTCAATGGTCAATCCCAGATAGTCGGCAATGTCGGCCCGGCTCATTGGCAGCGCGATGGGATCCTTGGGCTGATCGGCAGCGGCAGCCCGTTTCATCAAGCTGCATAGGAAAGAGGCAATTTTCTCTTTCGCATTCATTCGCCCCAATAACAACATATGGTCTTGTGCCTGACTAAGCGTGGCGTTGGTCATGGTCAAAAGCTGGCGGTCCATTTCCGGATTCTTCCGACCGATTCGTTTTAAATCGGTCACGGAAAACCGGCACAGCCTGGAACCTGTCAGGGCCTCGGCGTTACAGATATAATTGTCCTCAACAGATAACCCCATAAATTCGCCGGGTAGGGCAAAACCGATAATTTGCCGCCGGCCATCAGGCAGAAGTTTTGAAAGCCGGAAGGCACCCGACAATATGGTGTAAAAATATGTCGCGTCATCCCCCTCCATAAACAGGCTGTCTTCGCCAGAGAGGTCGCGGAAACTGTGCAGCGCTTCCAGCTGCAACAGGGCTTTGTCATCAAGTACGGCGCAAAACGCCCGGGAATGGACCGCACAATCACGGCAGGCCTGATCCGTTGCGGATAAGCTTCGCCGCCCGCAACCGCCGCCAGAAGACGGCTCTTCGTAGGTTTGCGTCATATCCATAGTGGTTCCCCTCAACTGCCGATCACAACTCAGATCCCCCCACAGGACACTTTATGAATTGTAATATTAACCAAAGCAGTACGGATCATACAGTGAAAAATATCGCAGTCAGGTTAATCGGATATGTATCACCCCTTTATCCAAGGCCCGCCGGACTGTGCGTCACGACAGGACAAAGGAAGGACCCCGATGCCGCTGCCGGAGAGGAGGGGGCATTGCTTATGGCGGCAATCGGGGCCCTTGAGCATTTCCGCGACGGAAACACTCGGTCGCTCAAAGTGGCGTAACCGAACAGATTACCGAGAGCAATTTTCAAATAATTAGAATCGCTTGTGCGATCTAAGTGATTGGTTCAATTGCTCGATCCTTAAGAGCTTGAGCATGTTTAAAAAAACATGCTCTTGGCTGCATAAGCGTTTCCGGGCAATCAGAAATTGCGCCTGATGCCCAAAAATAGAGGGCATCAATCAAACCGTCGCCTGTTGTCCTCAGCGTGGCGAAGGGTCGATATTAGACATAATATATGCCCCGTTGACTGAAATTGTAAGGGTTGGAAACAAAAAGGACCCTCAATTCATCGTGAGTGGGGCATATTGCCGCACACCGATATAGGACAGATTTAGGATAGCCTGAACGCCATGAAAGTTGAACTTCATACAGCCCGACTAACACTGCGGCCCTTCGTTGCCGCCGACCGGCAGGACCTGGGTGAATTATTCGCAGACGAGGCGGTGCGGCGGCACTTAGCTGTTGGACCGTTGAGCAAGAACGGCGCGGCGGCGTTTGCCGGCAGGTTCATTACGGCAAATCAGAATGAATGGCGCGAAGGAAATTGCGGTGCCTTGGCGCTGACCTCCCCTGAAGGCGGGCCGGTTTTCGGCTATTGCGGCCTGCGCCTGTTGCCGGACCGGATTAGCGCTGTCGAATTGCTCTACGCATTGCAGCAAAGCAGTTGGGGCCAGGGTCTGGCGACGGAAGCGGCAGAGGCGGTTTTAGCATGGGGGTTCTCGAACCTGGATGTACGGGAAATTCAGGCCTTCACCCGCCCCGAACATACGGCGTCCCGCCGGGTTATGGAAAAATTAGGTATGCTCTACCAGGGAGAGACGGACCGCTATTACGGCGAAACCCTGGCGGTGTATAACTTGCCGCGCCCAGGGTAACTTTGGGCCGCTTTAGAAGATGTCGCGGCTAATCACTGCCGGCCATGACCGTTTGCGTAGTTGCCAAAGACGGGGCCAGCCAATGGCCGAAAAAACGGTGGGACCAGGCATCAATGCGGTCCCCGTGCGTGGCCTGGCCCGCATGTTGGCGATCACGGGCCTGGGCCCCGGGCAGGACCATGCGGTGGGCCGCTTTGGTGCTCCATCGCTGCATCATCTCGGCCGTCACATCGGGATGAAACTGCAGTCCATAAGCGTTGCCGACACGAAAGGCCTGATTGGGGAACAGCTCGCTCCGGGCCAGATGCTCTACGGTATTGGGCAGTGTGAAACCTTCACTATGCCATTGATAAAAATGCTGCTCATCATCGAACAGACCCTGACCCGCAGGCGACGGCGTTACTTTGTAGTAGCCGATCTCGTGAAACCCCTCCGGGTGGCCTTCAACCGTACCGCCTAAAAAGCGCGCCAGTATTTGTGCGCCAAGGCAGATGCCCATGAACGGCTTGCCCGACCGCAAGGCCACATCCATCCAATCCAGCTCATCCCGGATAAAGGGCAAGTGATCGTCATTGGCGCTCATGGGCCCGCCGAACATCACCGCGCCGGCATAGTCGTCCATGCTTTCGGGCAATAGATCGCCACAGGCAGGCCGGCAGATCACCGCCTCACAGCCATAGGCATCCACCAACTGGCCGATCCGGCCCGGGTTGGAGGTAAGTTGATGAACGATGAGTAATATGCGTGGTTTCATGGCTTCTGGTTAGATATCTTACACCTGTCCGGTTAGGGAAGTCTTATTCCGCTGCAATCGCGGAAGCTCGGGCCAGAGCCGCCAAATCCGCGCTCAGGGCGGCGGCATCCTGGATCATCTCCTCAATGATCTGCGCCGTGCTCTTAATCTCCGTGATCATGCCCGCGACCTGGCCTGCGGTACCCTGGTCCCGCTTGCCTTTATCGGTTTTGTCGGAATGGCCATAGTTCTGCCGGGCGATCTGACGCAACCGCTTCAGCTCCTCTTTCGAGGCGCCTGACATACGCGCATCCTCGTAAGCCCGAATTTCAGGCGTCGCAATACAGCGCACCGTCGCCCCGGTCAAAACAGCCGAAACAATGGTATCCGTGGCGCTCATACCCAGGACCGCGTTGCGATACCACTCATTCACCGCCGCCTCCTTGGTCGCGACCAGAACCGTACCCAACTGCACACCCACAGCACCCAGTGCCAGCATGGCCAAAAAGCCCCGGCCATCGCCAATACCGCCTGCGGCCAACACGGGGATATCCAGGGCATCCACCACTTGCGGCACCAATGGCAGGGTCGCCACACCGCCGACATGGCCGCCCGCCTCGTTACCCGAGGCGATAACAGCATCCACCCCTTCAGCCTGAACCCGCAGGGCATGTTCCACAGTGGGGATCACCGGAATGACAATGATGCCGGCATCTTTCATGGTGCCCACGGCGGCCTCACCCGGATCGGCCCGACCGGTGGTGACGATGGGTACCTCCATCTCCACGCATATTTTGGCCCGGGATTCCGTAAAGGCCCGGCCCATGGGGGTGATGTTCACAGCGACGGGTTTATCCGTCAACTTGCGCGCAGCTTCAATATCGCCATACAGCGCCTCTTCCGTACCGCCAAATGTAGGTAGAATGCCCAGGCCGCCCGCTTCGGATGTTGCGGCAACAAGATCCGGTCCGCCCGCCCCCTGCATGGCACCTTGTAGGATGGGATAGCGAATGCCCAGCAGATCGCAAATCTCGGTATGAAACATATCCAACTCCCAGCCTACACTGATACATTACGCATAATTTTGCAGGCTACCATATACCATTCACCACTGATATATTAGCCAATCGGCAAATTTATGAGGGAAAATACATGTCTCCCATCCAAATTCTGCGCCCGGCTTGTATGTTGGGTATTTTCTTTGTCGCTGCCTGCGCGCAGGAGCCTGTGTGGAGCAAACCCAGCGGCAACGCCGAGATCTTCAAACAGGACAGCTCCGCCTGTTATCGCGGTGCCAGCCAGCAGGCGGAGCGGCAAATGGCCAATCGAGGCGGCGCCACGGGCTCACAGATCGACGTCCGCACCGGACAAAACCGTATTCGCGACACCACACAAAACGCCCAGAGCGCCCACAAGCTGGAAGAAAACGCCAAACGCAACCGCCTCTATTCCGAATGCATGCACCGCCTGGGCTATCGCCGGGCTGAATAACCGGCAAAAGCCAAGCCCAGAGGGGCCATGCCTGACGTAAGGTGACGTCACCTATCGGTCAGAGGCTTTTTAGATATTCCAACAACGCAGTTTTGTCCGCTGCTTTTAGCTTGACGCCATAGAGATGCCCGGCGTTGCTGTTGCCGGGTTTGCGGGTGTCAAACTTCATCGTGTTGGTATCCGCCACGTCCATGAAGCCGACCTTTTCAGCATCAATACGGGGCGAACCTGTGTTAAAGGTCACCGGCCTGTTTGCCGGTGCTTCAAGCAGGCTGGTCAGATTGGGCACGGAACCGTTATGCAGAAACGGCCCGGTTGACCAAATTCCGTTCAGGGGGCGGGCGCGGTATTGCACCGTTTGCAGCTCTTCCAGACAACCCACGTCTTCGCCCGGCCGGTTGGTGCCGTCCTCGACCAACATTTCGAAAAGCGCCGCCTTGTTTGCGCTGCGGGCCTCAAGCGCCTTGGTAATCTGCGCCTTATTGGCACCGGACGCGGCCATGCGGGCGATCAGGTGCTTGTCCGTTTCCTGCACTTTTCTATGAGCGCCTGAAGTCAGGCCCAGTCCTTCGCCCAGGGAATGCAGGGCCCCTGTGAACGATTTCCAAACTTCACCCACCAAGGCAGAGGCAACGGGACGTGCCACCGCGGCAAGATCATGCATCATCACGCCAACCGACATATGTGCCAGAAGCTGATTAGGGTCCGTGGACATTTAAGGGATTCCCACAGACTCTGAAATGTGATTCAAACTTCCTTTTGAGGGGAGTTTTCATGAACACGGATCGATTTGTCATTAGCGACG